>NZ_JBIRHK010000005.1:83771-386190 GCF_044328485.1 Streptomyces sp. NPDC017936
GGGGGCCGGGGGGGGGGGGGGGGGGGCCCCGGGGGGGGGGGGGGGGGGGCCCCCGGCGGGGGGGGGGGGCGGGGCGCCCCCCGGGGGGGGGCCCCCCCGGGGGGGGGCCCCCCGCCCCGGTACGGGGTCGGTTGCGGGGCCGGGCCCAGGGCCGTGGCGCTACTGGCGGTGCCGGGGCGCGCCCTTGCGCGGGGGCAGGGTCAGGGTGATCTGCCGGACGAGCTGCTGGAGACAGGCCAGGCACGCGACGGCGGGCAGGGCGGCGCCGGCGACACCGGTGAAGGTCCTGTCGGCCTGGGCCACGCACAGCGCCATCGCGACGGAGGAGAACAGCAGGACGATGAACCACGAGTGCAGGGCCCGGCGCTGGTGCAGGGCGGTCCGCAGGATGGAGAGGGAGGCCACTGCCCAGGGGCCGTACACGAGGAGGGGCCACCAGGGGATCACGCCGCCCTGCGAACCGGACGGGATGTTCTGCAGGGGCCCGTACGCCACCACGCCGGAGAAGACGCTGACCATCGCCACGATGACGGCGACGAACGCGACGATGACGAAGCTGCCGGCCTGGAGCCACTTGAACCGGAACCTGCGGACCCGGATCTTCCGGTGCCCGGCGGAGGAACGGCGGAGGGGCGGCAGCTGAGCGGTGATCTGCGCCAGGTTCTCCATCGGATCGGAGTGATCGGCGCCGGAGTAGTCGGTACGGGAGTGGTCGGCGCCGGAGAAGTCGGCGCCGGAGAAGTCGGCGCCGGACGGCGGCTCGCTGCGCGGTGGCGGCACCGTGGCCGCCTGCTCCGCCGGAACGGCCTCCTGCAGGAGGTAGGCGAGTTCCTCGACCGGGTCCCAGTTCGTGTCGGGGGGCACCAGGGGCGTTCCCGGGTCCGCGGTGTCGACAGGGCGGACGCGCCGGCCGACGCCCGTCCCGTAGACGTACGAGTCGGAATACCATTCATGTCGCATGAAGGACGGATCCGCATAGTCGTTGTTCATGGAATCCGCCCCCCGTCACGCGAGATCGGCGTGGCAAGCGGCGCTTTTCCGGCCGCTCCACCGCCGGTCGAGTTCCGCCTGGGCCGTCTCGAGGAGCGTGAGGAACTCGCGCAACAGCGGTTCGGTGACCTGGAGTTCGGCCCGCGTACCGGCCCCGTGCGAGGTGCCGCGTGCCGCAAGCGCCGAATGTGTGCCACCGGGCGAGCACGTGCATTTCCCCGCTGTCACATCACGCGGCGCAGGCGGATTATCCTCCCTCACACGACGGTGAGGAAGGCCGTGGAACCTTGCTTTGGTCATATCCCGCTAACGCCTGTTCCACTCATCCAGATGCGCGCCAAACGAGTGACCCCGGCGCGGAGTGAAACGTTGCGGAGAGCGTTTCTTCATTTATGTCATCCGCGTTCCGCCCCGCACATCATGGGCCGAACGGGTTGTCCGATCGGCGGACGAAGGGCCGTCGGCGCCGTGTGCGGCGCGGGGCGGCGCGCCGGTGTCCGGTCGGTTCCGCCGGTGCGCGGCCGGCGCGGGTCAGCCGATGATCGGGGGCACGGGAGCGGGAGTGCCGCGCAGCGCGTGCACGGCTGACCGCGCCGCACGCTCCACGGCGGATATGCCGTGGGACATGGTCGGACTGCCGTGGGAGAGGACGGCGAGGTAGTACGTGTCCCCGTGGGCCTTGACCCGGCCCATGCTGTTGATCGCCCAACGCTGGGAGACGGACCGCTGGAGCCAGCCGTTCTTGAGCTGCCATCGGCTGCCTTCCGCGGACACGCCCCAGTCCTGGTCGGCGTCGATGCGGCCCATGAAGGTCTGGATCAGGCGGCGTGAGGACGCGCTGAGGGGGGAGTTGTCGGCGAACACGGCGGTCAGCAGCGTCAGTTGGTCGGCCGCCGTGGTGCGGGTGAGGCCCCAGTGGGTGCCTGGTCCCGCCTGGGTGGAGGTCAGCCCCAGGGTCTTGTTGGCCTCCGTGAGCCCCGCGCCGCGGCCGATCCGCCGCCACAGGGCGTCCGCGGAGGCGTTGTCGCTGCTCTGGATCATCGAAGCGGCGGTGGAGGTCTCCCACGAGGTGAGCGACCGCCCCTCGCGCTGGGCCTGCAGCAGCAGGGTCACCAGGATGTTCACCTTCGCCAGGCTCGCCGTGATGTGCGTCTGGGAGCCGGACACCGCCCGTCGGCCGGTCCTGGGCTCCAGAACGGCGACCGACAGCCGGGTGCCGCCCTTCCTCCGGATCGGTTCGAGGGAGCGGGCGAGCACGCTGTTCGCGTCCGTCGCGTCCGTCGCGTCCCCCACGCCCCCCACGTCCCCCGCGTCCCCCGCGTCGGGAGTCCGTGCGCCGGGGCTGCCCTGCGCCGCCCGGGCCGGCTTGCCGTCCTCCGTCGCCGCGGGCGCCCGGTTCTGCGCCGGGGGGCGTCCGTCCCGGTCGTCGGGCGCGCCGTGACCGGCGGCGAAGCAGCCGGTGAGCAGTACGCCCGCCGCCGAGGAGGCCAGCGCCATGCGTATCCGCTCCCGGCGCAGGCGGGCCCTGACGGGGCCGCTCGGTGCGGGCGGGACGGGCGCGTGCCCCTTCCCGTGGGGCGGACGGGTGGCGTGGTGCGCAGTCATCGGGAACCTCGATCACACGAGCGGCGGCAGCCGGGACGGAAGAGCATGCCCCCAGTCTTTTCCGGGGTCAGGCGCGCCGCACTCGGAGGCGGATTCCCCCGAACGGCGCAACACCCGCACCGCGGAACCGACCTGACGCCCCGTCGGCTTCGATGCGAAGGCCCGTTCTCCCAGCCCGGCGCGCCCGCTCCGAGCCGGGATGCCGTGTGACACGGGCCGGCCGGGCCCGGCTGCCGCGGCCTGCCCGGACCACCCTTGCCGGTGAGCGTCCCGAGGCGTTCGGGGGAGTCGGCGCCGCTGCCCCGCTCCCGCACCTCCGCCTCCGCTCCCGCATCCCCGGAGCGCCGCGGCCGCCGCCTCACGCCCGCTGTTCCCGGCGTGCCGCCGCCACCTCCGACGGCCGGGTCCGCGCCCACCCCGGCACGCGCCCAGCCCCGGGACGCGCCCAGCCCCGACACGCGCCCAGCCCTCGGCATGCGCCTCCAGACGCGACGAGGGCCCCGGTCGTCCCGCCCCGGCATGCGTCCTACCCCGGCATGCGCCCCGCCCCGGCACACGCCCCCAGACACGACGAGGGCCCCGGTCGTCCCGCCGGGGCCCTCGTCGTCGTACCAGGTGGTCCTACCGGATCAGCCGCACTGGCAGGGGTTGCCCGACTGGCATCCGCAGCCGCACCCGGAGCCGCAGCCGCACGCGGCGATCAGCGTCAGGTTCACGATCTCGGCGGGCTGCTCGGTCGGGCGTTCCTGGGTGGGGTCGGGCGTGGAGGTGCTGAGGGCTTCGGCCATGGGTTCCTCCTGGGCTAGGGCGCCTGTGCCCATTGCACGCCCGTTCCGCCGGGCGCATCAACGGCGCACGGTGGCTTCTCCGCGCCCCGGGCGTCCGCGCACCCCCCTGCGCACTCCCCGGCGACCCGCCTACGCCCCCTCGATCGGCTGGATCTCCGTCGGCAGGTCCTGCTGGATCTCGTCCGCGTGCTCACCCGTCACCAGGAACACGACCCGCTTGGCGACCGCGACCGCGTGGTCGGCGAAACGCTCGTAGTAGCGGCCGAGCAGGGTGACGTCCACCGCCGTCTCGATGCTGTGCTTCCAGCGCTCGTCGATCAGGTGCTGGAAGAGCGTGCGGTGCAGGAGGTCCATCGCGTCGTCGTCCGTCTCCAGCTGGAGCGCCAGGTCGACGTCCTTGGTGATGATCACCTCGGCCGCCTTGGCCATCAGGCGCTGCGCGAGCTGGCCCATCTCCAGGATGGTGGCGTGCAGGTCCTGCGGCACCGCCCGCTCGGGGAAGCGCAGCCGGGTCAGCTTCGCCACGTGCTGGGCGAGGTCGCCGGAGCGCTCCAGGTCGGCCGACATGCGCAGCGACGTGACGACGATCCGCAGGTCCGTCGCCACCGGCTGCTGCCGCGCCAGCAGGGCTATGGCCCGGGCCTCCAGGTCGTGCTGGAGCTCGTCGATCTTCTTGTCGGCCTCGATGACGCTCTCGGCCAGCTTCAGATCGGCATCGAGGATGGACGTCGTGGCGCGCCCGACGGCCGACCCGACCAGTCGGGCCATCTCCACCAGACCGTCGCCGATCGAGTCCAGTTCCTCGTGGTACGCGTCCCGCATCGGGGGTTCCTCTCGTACTCGTCCTTCGGGGGGGCTCAAGGGGCCGGAACCGGCCGTCGACCGGTACCGGGACCGGCCTGGAACCGGCGCTGTGAACCCCACGGTGCCACGGTCCGCCCCGTACGCGTCGGTTTCCGTCATCCCGAATGAACCACTTCTGGCTCCCAGGTGAACTCTGGGCGACGAGTGTTCGAGCTCCCACCTCCGCGTCTGTGGCCAGGCAGGATCGCATGCCTAACCTGGACGCATGGACGTGAACGCGGCGGTCGCCGCAGCGGCGGCGATCGCCGGGGTGCTCACCGGTGTCATCGCCATGCTGGCGTTCCGTTGGAGTGAACGCGACCAGAACCGACCCACCAGGACCTCCTTGCACACCGATCCCGTGCTCCCCCCCGGCGTGGACACCGTCCTCTCCGTCCTCCGTTCCTCGGCCGTCGTCCTCGACGAGGCCGACGCCGTCGTCAAGGCCAGCTCCGCCGCGTACGCCCTCGGACTCGTCCGCGGCGGCAAGCTCGCCGTGGAGCCCATGCTCCAGATGGCGCGGGACACCAGACGCGACGGGGAGATACGGCAGGTCGAGCTGGACCTCCCGCGGCGGGGGACCGGGCGCGGCGAGGCCCTCGCGGTCTCCGCGCGCGTGGCCCCGCTGGGCTCCCGGCTGGTCCTCCTCCTCGTCGAGGACCTCACCGAGGCCCGGCGCATCGAGGCCGTGCGGCGCGACTTCGTCGCGAACGTCAGCCACGAGCTGAAGACGCCGGTCGGCGCGCTCTCCCTGCTCTCCGAGGCCGTCATGGACGCCTCCGACGACCCGGAGGCGGTGCAGCGCTTCGCCGGCCGCATGCAGATCGAGGCGACCCGGCTGACCAATCTGGTGCAGGAGCTCATCGACCTCTCACGGGTCCAGAACGACGACCCCCTCGAGGACGCCGAGCCGGTCCGCGTGGACGAGCTGGTCGCCGAGGCCGTCGACCGCTGCCGCCACCAGGCGGGCGCCAAGCAGATCACCATGGCCGCCGCGATCCAGGGGGCCGCGGGCCACTTCGAGGACGGCGACGAGAGCCGCACGGGCACCGCCGGACTGCGCGTGTGGGGCAACCGCGGCCAGTTGGCCGCCGCCCTCGGCAACCTGGTCGAGAACGCCGTCAACTACTCGCCCGCCCGCACCCGCGTCGGCATCGCCGCCCGCCGGGTGACCGGGAACGGCGGGGACCTCATCGAGATCGCCGTGACCGACCAGGGCATCGGCATCTCCGACAAGGACAAGGAGCGCATCTTCGAGCGCTTCTACCGGGTCGACCCGGCCCGCTCCCGTGCCACCGGCGGCACGGGGCTCGGCCTGGCGATCGTCAAGCACGTGGCCGCCTCGCACGGCGGGGAGGTCACGGTGTGGAGCGCCGAGGGACAGGGCTCCACCTTCACGCTCCGGCTGCCGGAGGCGGGCCCCGCCCGCGACCGCGCCCCACAGCACCCCGATCTCGACGCCTACGGAGTGGACGACGAGGACGGGCCCGCAGCCGGCACCCCCCATGCCTCACCCCCCGATTCAACCGCGTACCAGACGCTTTCCGCCCCGGAGGTCCTTCCGTGACCCGAGTGCTCGTCGTCGAGGACGAGGAGTCCTTCTCCGACGCCCTGTCGTACATGCTCCGCAAGGAGGGCTTCGAGGTCGCCGTCGCGACCACCGGGCCCGACGGACTCGACGAGTTCGAGCGCAACGGCGCCGACCTCGTCCTCCTCGACCTGATGCTGCCCGGCCTGCCGGGCACCGAGGTGTGCCGTCAGCTGCGCGGCCGCTCCAACGTCCCCGTGATCATGGTGACCGCGAAGGACAGCGAGATCGACAAGGTCGTCGGCCTGGAGATAGGAGCCGACGACTACGTCACCAAGCCGTTCTCCTCGCGTGAGCTGGTGGCCCGCATCCGGGCCGTCCTGCGCCGCCGCGGCGAACCCGAGGAGGTCACGCCGGCCGCCCTGGAGGCGGGGCCGGTCCGCATGGACGTCGACCGCCACGTCGTCACCGTCTCCGGCGCGAAGGTCGACCTGCCGCTGAAGGAGTTCGACCTCCTGGAGATGCTGCTGCGCAACGCCGGCCGCGTCCTGACCCGCATGCAGCTCATCGACCGGGTCTGGGGCGCCGACTACGTCGGCGACACCAAGACCCTCGACGTCCACGTCAAGCGCCTGCGCGCCAAGATCGAACCCGACCCGGGGGCGCCCCGGTACCTGGTGACGGTCCGGGGGCTGGGCTACAAGTTCGAGCCGTAGACCGAAGGCCGCCGGGTCCGCCCGGGCCGCCGGACGGAGTCCGGCGCGGCGCTCCGGTGCCCGCGCGGCGGCGGCCGTGCCGGCGGCCGGCGGGCACCGGCGTGTACGACGGAGGGCGGCACCCCGCGCGGGATGCCGCCCTCCGTCGTACGGACCAGGCGTCCGTGGCTCAGTGGCCGGTCGTCGCCGACTCCGAGGCGCTCGCGGAGGCCGTGCCGGCCGGGGACGACCCGTCCGTCTCCTCCTGCGCGCCCTCGTCCTCGGAGCCCGGCCGGCCCGACGGGGAGGCCGACTCGCCCGTGGCCGGGGAGGTGGCGGGGGAGGCCGCGGGGGCGGACGGGACCGCGGTCGGGCCCCACGAGCTGAAGTAGCTCTCGGCGGGGACGACGAAGGCGTCCACGCTGACCTGGCCGGTCTTGCTGAAGGTGAAGGTGACCTTCTGGGCGTTGCCGTCCTCGACCGCCTCGCCGGCGTCGGGCAGCACGGCGGAGGCGTTGTTCGCGCCGCCGATGACGACCGAGCCGCCGGCCGGGACGGTCAGCTTGCCGCTGCCCTTGGCGGGCTTGATCGTGACGGGTTCGCTGACGCCGTCCACGGTGATGGAATCCAGCGTCTGCTCGCTGCTGCCGCTGTTGAAGACGGTCGCGGACACCGCGGCCGGGCCCGGCGTCTCCGGGTCGGGCTGGGTGATGACGACGACGTTCTGCAGCTTGATGTCACCGACGCTGGTGGCGGCGTTGTCCGGCTTGATCTCCAACGTCTGGGCGTCGTTGCCGGCGCCGCAGGCGGCGAGCGTGGCGATCGAGAACGCGAGGGCGGAGGCGGCGAGGGCGCCGCGTCGAAGGCTGCTGCTCACGGCGGCGGCAACTCCTTTGGAACGCGCGGGCAGCTCTCCTCAATAAAGCCGCCCTAAGGGTCTGTCAGCGGCCTCAGGTTACCGAGCCGTTCCCGCGGCGCCGCACCCGACCCGCCTCTAACGCCCTCCCGGGCCCCGCCGGCCGCTCCGGCCGCCTCCTCTTCCCTCACGTCACCGGAGGCCACGGACGTCCACAAGTGACCCGTCGGTCACATCGGCTTCTTCCCGCTCGCCGGTACGTCGCCCCCCATTCACATAAGCGCCGCTCGGCGCCGCCCGCGGATTTTCCGTGCCGGAATGCGGGACCCTCCCGAGAATTGATCATCGGCTGTTCGGCCGACGGCGTGATCAATTCCGGAAACGGCGAGGATCCGCCTCCGGTCGCCGAACGGAGTAACGTAAGTCGCACACACGGAACCGGACATATCGGGATGTTCGGCCGTTCGGTGGGACCTTCGGGTGTGTGTGACGTGCGCGTTTCGTCCCCCTCGGAGAGACGCTCCGACCTGCGAATACCTGCTTCCGCCGCCCGTCCGCAGCACGTCCCTGTCACTGTTGTCAAGCCCCGAGATATGCCCTGACCTGCGAAAACGCCATTCAGAAGACGCCGTATCCGTGTTACCCTGGATAGCCACGGAAGGGGTACCTGTCACATGACGTTCAAGGTTGGCGACACCGTGGTCTATCCCCATCACGGGGCCGCGCTGATCGAGGCCATCGAAACTCGCCAGATCAAAGGCGTGGACAAGACCTACTTGGTGCTGAAGGTCGCCCAGGGTGACCTGACGGTACGTGTGCCAGCGGACAATGCGGAGTTCGTCGGCGTGCGTGATGTGGTCGGTCAGGACGGGCTGGACCGGGTCTTCGAGGTGCTGCGCGCGCCGTACGCCGAGGAGCCCACGAACTGGTCGCGTCGCTACAAGGCAAATCTGGAGAAGCTCGCCTCCGGCGATGTCATCAAGGTCGCGGAAGTCGTGCGTGACCTGTGGCGTCGTGAGCGCGAGCGCGGACTCTCCGCCGGCGAGAAGCGCATGCTCGCCAAGGCCCGCCAGATCCTGGTGAGCGAGCTCGCCCTCGCGGAGAACACCAACGAGGACAAGGCCGAGGCGCTCCTCGACGAGGTCCTCGCGTCCTGACGCCGACGCAGGCCGGCCTGCTTCAGCTCAGCACACTGAAATGCCGCGGTGCCCGATGACGTATCTCCTGTCGCCGGGCGCTGCGGCATGTTCGCGTCCGATGCCGTACGCCTGATCCCCTCGGGGGACACTCCCCCGACCCCTCGACCTGACATGCCGGGCCCGGGCAGCTGGCTCGACCGGCGCGTCACGGAAGGGTCCGGTCAAGGCGTCGCGCCCGGCACGCTGTCTCCGTACCCACGTAGGCCGAGCACACAAACCTGACAGGAACCGATGTCTGAGGATTCGCTTCCCGCACCCGCCCCCACCCGCACGGCCGCGGTGATCCCGGCCGCCGGCCGGGGCGTAC
Source organism: Streptomyces sp. NPDC017936 (assembly GCF_044328485.1). Lineage (NCBI taxonomy): Bacteria > Bacillati > Actinomycetota > Actinomycetes > Kitasatosporales > Streptomycetaceae > Streptomyces > Streptomyces sp. NPDC017936. Next base: position 92,583 of record NZ_JBIRHK010000005.1, read on the forward strand.
GCCTGGGTCCGGGCGCCCCCAAGGCGCTCCGTGCCCTGGGCGGCACCCCCATGCTCATCCACGCGGTGCGCGCCCTCGCCGCCTCCCGCGCCGTCTCCCTCGTGGTCGTGGTGGCCCCGCCGGACGGCGCCGCCGAGGTCAGGTCGCTGCTCGACGCGCACGCGCTGCCCGAGAGGACCGACTTCGTCGTCGTCCCCGGCGGCGACACCCGGCAGGAGTCCGTCAGGCTCGGCCTGGACGCGCTGCCGCCCGGCTACGACGTCGTCCTCGTGCACGACGCCGCCCGCCCGCTGGTGCCCGTCGACACCGTCGACGCCGTGATCGAGGCCGTCCGCGAGGGCGCCCCGGCCGTCGTCCCGGCGCTGCCGCTCGCCGACACCGTCAAGGAGGTCACGCCGGCCGCCGTCGCCGGCGAGCCCGAGCCGGTCGCCGCCACCCCCGACCGCGCCCGCCTGCGCGCCGTCCAGACGCCCCAGGGCTTCGACCGGGCCACGCTGGCGCGCGCCCACGAGACGGTCACCGAGGACGTCACCGACGACGCGAGCATGGTGGAGCGGCTCGGCCTGACCGTCGTGGTCGTGCCGGGCCACGAGGAGGCCTTCAAGGTCACCCGCCCGCTCGACCTGGTCCTCGCCGAGGCGGTCCTGGCCCGCAGGAGGCTGAACGATGGCTTCTGACGCATCCGCCGCCCCGCTGCCGCAGGACGGCCCGCCGCTGCCCCAGGTCGGCATCGGCACCGACATCCACGCCTTCGAGGAAGGCCGCGAGCTGTGGTGCGCCGGCCTGAAGTGGGAGGGCGAGGGCCCGGGGCTGGCCGGCCACTCGGACGCGGACGTCGTCGCGCACGCCGCGTGCAACGCCCTGTTCTCCGCCGCCGGCCTCGGTGACCTCGGCCGGCACTTCGGCACCGGGCGCCCGGAGTGGTCGGGCGCCTCCGGCGTCGCGCTGCTGACGGAGGCGGCCCGGATCGTGAACGCGGCGGGCTTCCGGATCGGCAACATCGCCGTGCAGGTCGTGGGCCCCCGGCCGAAGATCGGCAAGCGGCGGGACGAGGCGCAGAAGATCCTGTCGGAGGCGGCGGGGGCGCCGGTGTCGGTGTCCGGGGCGACGACGGACGGACTGGGCTTCCCGGGCCGGGACGAAGGGCTGATGGCGGTGGCCACCGCGCTGGTGGTCCGGCAGGCGTGAGGGCGCCGGGCCGAGGCGGCGCCGGCCCGAGGGGGCGCGGCTCCGCGCCCCCTCGGGCCCCCGCCGCCTCGGCCCGGCCACGGTGGAACCGCCCTCTTGCGCCACGCACTCCCCGAGGCCCACTACCCTGGTGGCGTGACTATTCGCCTGTACGACACCAGCGCCCGGCAGATCCGTGACTTCGCCCCGCTCACGCCGGGTTGTGTCTCGATCTACCTGTGTGGCGCCACCGTGCAGGCGGCCCCCCACATCGGGCACATCCGGTCGGGTCTGAACTTCGACATCATGCGCCGCTGGTTCGAGCACCGCGGCTACGACGTCACGTTCATCCGCAACGTCACCGACATCGACGACAAGATCATCGCCAAGTCGCACGACCAGGACCGCCCCTGGTGGTCCATCGGCTACGACAACGAGCGCGCGTTCAACGACGGCTACCAGGCCCTCGGGTGCCTGCCGCCGACGTACGAGCCGCGCGCCACCGGGCACGTGCCCGAGATGATCGAGATGATGCGCGGGCTCATCGAGCGCGGCCACGCGTACGAGGCCGACGGCAACGTCTACTTCGACGTGCGCTCGTTCCCCGAGTACCTCCAGCTGTCCAACCAGGAGCTGGACAACCTGCTCCAGCCGTCGGGCGAGGGCGAGACCGGGAAGCGGGACGCCCGTGACTTCGCCATGTGGAAGGCGGCCAAGCCGGGCGAGCCCAGCTGGGAGACGCCGTGGGGGCGCGGCCGGCCCGGCTGGCACCTGGAGTGCTCGGCGATGGCCCACAAGTACCTGGGCAGCGCCTTCGACATCCACGGCGGCGGCCTCGACCTGATCTTCCCGCACCACGAGAACGAGATCGCCCAGGCCAAGGCCTACGGCGACGACTTCGCGCGGTACTGGGTGCACAACGCCTGGGTCACCATGCGCGGCGAGAAGATGTCGAAGTCGCTCGGCAACAGCGTCCTCGTCTCCGAGATGGTCAAGCAGTGGCGTCCGATCGTGCTGCGCTACTACCTGGGCACCCCGCACTACCGCTCGATGATCGAGTACAGCGTGGAGGCCCTGCGCGACGCCGAGTCGGCGTTCGCGCGGATCGAGGGCTTCGTGCAGCGCGTCGTCGAGAAGGCCGGGGGAGCGGTCGAGCCGGCCGCCGAGGTGCCGCCCGCCTTCGCCGAGGCGATGGACGACGACCTGGGCGTCCCGCAGGCGCTCGCCGTCGTGCACACCACCGTCCGGCAGGGCAACAGCGCGCTGGCCGCCGACGACAAGGAAGCCGCCGTGGCCCGCCTCGCCGAGGTCCGCGCCATGCTCGGCGTCCTCGGTCTCGACCCGCTCGACCCGCACTGGGCCGGGGAGACCGACCGGGGCGAGGACCTGCACGGCGTGGTCGACAGCCTCGTACGCCTGGTCCTGGACCAGCGGGAGGCGGCCCGCGGGCGGAAGGACTGGGGGACCGCGGACGCGATCCGCGACCAGCTCAACCAGTCCGGGCTGGTCATCGAGGACAGCCCGCAGGGGCCGCGCTGGACGCTCGGTCCGCGCTAGTCGCGCCCCGTAGATCGACTGTGCCGCCCGGCCCCCCGGGCGGCACACTGCATAAGACGCACCACGCGTACGCACGACAGCTCATACGACAGCTCAACGGAAACAGGTAGGTCATGGCAGCCAACAACCGTCGCATGTCCGGCAAGAAGGGCGCGCAGGTCGGCAGTGGCGGCCAGCGGCGCCGGGGCCTGGAGGGCAAGGGCCCGACCCCGCCCGCCGAGATGCGCAAGGGGCACAAGAAGAACCGCATCGCCACCGCCAAGGCCAAGCAGGCCCAGCGCCGTCCCGCGGCGCGCGGTCGGGGCGGCAAGGGCACGTCCGAGATGGTCGTCGGCCGCAACCCGGTCGTCGAGGCGCTGCGCGAGGGCGTGCCCGCCACCACGCTCTACGTCCAGCAGTTCATCGACAACGACGAGCGGGTGCGCGAGGCGCTCCAGCTCGCGGCCGAGCGCGGCGGCATCAACCTCATGGAGGCCCCGCGCCCCGAGCTGGACCGCATGACGAACGGCCTCAACCACCAGGGCCTGGTGCTCCAGGTCCCGCCGTACGAGTACGCGCACCCCGAGGACCTCGTCGAGGCCGCCCACGACGAGGGCACCGACCCGCTGATCGTCGCGCTCGACGGCGTGACCGACCCGCGCAACCTCGGTGCCGTCGTCCGCTCGGTCTCCGCCTTCGGCGGCCACGGCGTGGTCGTCCCCGAGCGGCGCGCGGCCGGGATGACCGCCGGCGCCTGGAAGACGTCCGCCGGCACGGCGGCCCGTACGCCGGTGGCCCGCGCCACCAACCTCACCCGCGCCCTGGAGGCCTACAAGAAGGCCGGCATCGCGGTCGTCGGCCTCGCCGCCGACGGCGAGCACGAGATCGGCGAACTGGAGGCGCTGGAGGGCCCGGTCGTCGTCGTGGTGGGCAGCGAGGGCAAGGGACTGTCCCGACTGGTCGGCGAAACCTGCGACTTCCGGGTGCGGATCCCGATGCCGGGCGGGGCCGAGTCCCTCAACGCCGGTGTGGCCGCGGGGATCGTGCTCTACGAGGCGGCGCGCCGACGGTCCTGAACAGCCGTGCGTCGCCTCACCCGAACGGGTCAATTCCGGCGCGCGGGGCAACCTTGACGGGGTCCGGACAGATCCGGCGGGTCAAGGCAGTGTCCTAATCACACGTCACTCGGTTAGATGAGTGTGGACACCAGAACACCCCGCACACCCACGGGGGACCGCTCGTCGGGATTCGACGACGCTCCCGCGCTGAGCATGGTGAAGGTGCCGAGCGATCCGGCGCAGATCATCGTCAACCACGCGAGTTTCCGCGTGCAGTTGGGAGCGTCCGCACGGCGCAGCCAGTCTCCGCGGATCGCCCGGCAGCCGAGTGCCGGCCAGAACACCGCGCGCATGCCCGGCGCCGCGGCGGCGGGCAGAGCGGGGGCGGCCGCCGCGGCGGCCGCGGCCCGTCGCCGGCCCGTCGTCTGGAGCGGCAGGTCGGCCCCGGACGACACCGGCGCCCACCGGCTGCTCCAGGCCGTGCGGGCGGGCAGCGTCGGCCACGGCGGCGACGCGCCCACCGCGGACGCCGGCGCCACCCAGGTCATCCCGCGGGTCACGGTCGGCGACGGCTACGGCGGCGACCCCACCGCGCAGACCGTCGAGACCCCGGTCGTCGGCCACCCGCGCGGCCCCGGCGCCGGCGAACAGCGGCTCCTGCCGCCCCTGCGCACGGCCGGCAGCGCCTACGACGAACCCGGCTACGACCAGCAGGACTACGACCGGCAGGACCACGACGGGCCCGGCTACGACCGGTCCGGCCACGACGCCCGCTTCGAGGACTTCGGCGAGGCCGTCGCCGCGGAGACCGCCCCGCGCGCCAGGCGGCACGGCGACGACCCCGCCCGGCACGCCTACTTCCCGGGCCGCCGGATGAACCTCGGCGGGGTCCTGCTGCCGCTGCGCGTCCTGCTCGGCTGCATCTCCGTCTACGCCGGCATGGGCAAGCTGTGCGACCCCCTGTACTTCGACGGCGGCGAGCGCGGCTCCATGGTGAAGTGGCTCAACACCCTGCACCCCTGGGAAGTCGCCGAGCCGCTGCGCCAGTTCGCCCTGCACCACCCCGTCGGCTCCGGGCTCGTCATCGCCTTCCTCCAGGTCGTCGTGGGCGTCCTCACGGTCCTGGGCTGCTGGCAGCGGGTCGCCGCGGCCGGCGGCGCGATGCTCTCCGCCGCGCTCCTCGTCACCGTCAGCTGGAAGACCGCCCCGGTCTACGAGACCCCCGACATCATCTACCTCGCCGCCTGGTCGCCGCTGATCATCGCGGGCGCGCCCGTCTACTCCGTCGACGGCCGTCTCGCCGCCGGCGCCTGGCGCCGGCTCGGCCCGCGCGCCGACCTGTGGGAGCTGCGCTACCACGTCCTGCGCCGCGGCGCCCTCGTCACCGCGATCGTCGTCGGACTCACCCTGCTCGTCGGCTCCCTGCTCGGCGGCGCGGTCCGCGACGCCGACCGGGTGGTCGTGCCCGGCCCGGGCGAGGCCCCGCGCAACGAACTGCCCGGCTCGCCCCTCCCGGAGGAGCCCGAGGAGCGCCGGCCCAGCGAGAACCCGTCCGCGTCCACCTCGCCCACCCGGGGCGCCACCTCGCAGGCGCCGACGGAGGAGGAAGAGAGCGCTCCGGACACCACCGAGGACACCGAGGGCGCCGCCACCGGCGCGCCCAGCCAGACCCAGGGCACGGGCGGCGAGGCCCCGCCGGAGCAGTCCACGCCCGTCGAGCAGGAGCCCAGCACCAGTTCCGGCCCCACCTCCGGCGGTTCCACCGGCTCGGGCGGCTCGACCGGTTCCGGCGGCTCGACCGGCGGCTCCGACGGCGGCGGCTCGTCGTCCTCCGACCGGTCGGGCCTGGTCGGCGGCCTCCTGGGCTAGCACCGGGCCACCCGCGGCACGACGACGGGGTCCCGCACGTGAGAACGTGCGGGACCCCGTCGTCGTACGGCCGTGAACGGCTCTCAGCGGCCCAGGGCGGCCAGTTCCTTGGCGGCCTCCGTCAGGTCCTTCGCCGTGTCGATCGCCCGCCAGTACGCGCCCTGGGGGATCGGGAACCCCGCGAGCCGCCGCTCACGCGCGAGGTGCGGGAACGTCGTCCGCTCGTGGTCCCCGCGCTCGGGCAGCAGCCCGGCGAACTCGGGGGAGAAGACGTAGACGCCCGCGTTGATCTCGAACGTCGACGGCGGGGCCTCGATGAAGTCGGTGATGTGGCCGAAGCCGTCCGTCTGCACCGCCCCCCACGGGATGCGCGGCCGCGCCAGCGCGAGGGTCGCGACGGCGTCGCGCTCGGTGTGGAAGTCCGCCATGTCGCGCAGCGAGAACCGGGTCCAGATGTCGCCGTTGGTGGCGTACCAGGGCCGGTCGGGGTGGGGCAGGCGGGCGGCCGCGTACTTCAGGCCGCCGCCGCGGCCGAGGGGCTCGGACTCGACGACCGTGATCACCTTCAGGGGCAGGTCGGCGGAGTCCAGCCAGTGCTGGAGGACGTCGGCGAGGTGGCCGCAGGAGACGACGACGTCCGTCACGCCCTCCTCGGCGAGCCAGCCGAGCTGGTGACCGATGATCGGCGTCCCCGTCCCGGGGATCTCGACCATCGGCTTGGGCCGGTCGTCGGTGTAGGGACGCAGCCGGGAACCCTGGCCACCGGCCAGGACGACGGCTTGCGTGGGGCGGGACGCGGCGTGCGGATGGGTCATGCCCGCACTGTACGCGGCACCCGATCACGGGCACGCGGCTCCCCCGACGGAGGGGAGCGGCACGGACGGGACGGGGTGCGGGGGCGCGGCCGGACGGGGCCGGCCAGGCCGGCCGGAGTCGGCCAGGCCGGCCGGAGTCGGCCGATGCCGGGGGGAGTCGGAGAGGGCCGGTGCCGGGCAGGCCGGGCCGAGTGGGGTCGGCTGATGCCGGGCAGGTCCGGGCAGTGGCCGAGCCGGATGGGGATGGTGTCGGGGCCGACCAGGGGGTGGCGCGGGGCCGTGGTCGCGGAGGTGGGCGTGCCGGGTCGGCGGGGAGAGGGCGGTGGGGGGAGTGGGTGGTGGCGCGGGAGCGGCGTCGGACCTTCGTCACCTCGTCCGCCGCCGGCCGCCCGGCGCCACCACCCGTCGGCAGCGCCCCGGCGACCGATGACGACGCCGCAGATGCGCGTGCCGGGCCCCGCGACCGCGGCAGGATCCGAAAGGGAGGCCCTAGCTGTGCGCGGCCAGGACGCCCGAGGCGAAGGACGTGTCGCAGACGGGGCGCGAGTAGGACTGGGCGCGGGAGGGGCCGTAGACGCGGACGGCCGCGCGGCCCAGGGCGCGGGCGATGGAGGCGCAGTGCTCCGCCAGGGACGGCTTGCCGTTCACCGCCGCCTGGAGGTGGGTCAGCGCGACGCCCGGGTCCTTCTCCTGGAGCTCGGTCAGCAGCTGGTCGCGCAGGACGTCCTGCGGGGCCCGGGCCGCGCCGTGGGAGGCGCGGTGCGCCGTGGAGACGTCGGCGGCGGTGAGCACCGAGTCGGAGGAGGGGTTCCCCGTCCAGTTGACCCGGGTGACCGCGAGGGTCCCCGAGAGCACCATGACGACGGGCAGGACGAGGGCGAGGGAGCGGCCGATCCGCCGGGCGGGGCCCCGGCCGCGTCGCGTCTGTGGGGTGCTGGAGTGCTTCACGGAGTGCTTCACGCGTGTGAGGGTAGCGCGGCGTGATGCCCTCGCGACGTTCAGTCACCCGGTCGGGGGATGAAGGAGTGCCTCTTTTTGGGTAGGGGGTTGACGCCCGTCGTCCGGGTCGTCCCGCTGCGCCGGGGGTTCGACCCCAGCGAGAAGGGCCCCGCAGCGCTCTGCGGGGCCCTTCTCGTCGACCCGGGGTGGATTCACCCGGTTCCGTACATCGCTCGCGCTCAGTCGGAGAGGCGCGCGCCCGTGGAGGTCGAGAACACGTGGGTCTCGCCCGCGCGCGGGACGACGTGCAGCGTGCTGCCCTTCTCCGGGACGTCACGGCCGCCGACGCGCACCACGAGGTCCTTCGACTCGCCGCCGACCCGGGCGGTGCCGTAGACGAAGGCGTCGGAGCCGAGCTCCTCGACGACGTTCACGGTGACCTCGACGCCCTGGTCGGAGTCGGCGCCGGCCACGTCGAAGTGCTCGGGGCGGACACCGACGGTGACCGTCTTGTCGGTGGCGGCGGTGAGCGCGTCACGCTGCACCGGCACCACGCTGTTGCCGAACTTCACGCCGCCGTCGGTGATCGGCACCTCGACGAGGTTCATCGCCGGGGAGCCGATGAAGCCGGCCACGAAGAGGTTGGCGGGCCTGTCGTACATGTTGCGCGGGGTGTCGACCTGCTGGAGCAGACCGTCCTTGAGGACCGCCACGCGGTCGCCCATCGTCAGGGCCTCGACCTGGTCGTGGGTGACGTAGACGGTGGTGATGCCCAGGCGGCGCTGCAGCGAGGCGATCTGGGTACGCGTCGACACGCGCAGCTTGGCGTCGAGGTTGGACAGCGGCTCGTCCATGAGGAAGACCTGCGGCTCGCGCACGATGGCGCGGCCCATCGCGACACGCTGGCGCTGACCGCCGGAGAGCGCCTTCGGCTTGCGGTCCAGGTACTCGGTGAGGTCGAGGATCTTCGCGGCCTCCTCGACCTTCTGCCGGATCTCCGCCTTGTTGACGCCGGCGATCTTGAGCGCGAAGCCCATGTTGTCGGCGACGGTCATGTGCGGGTAGAGCGCGTAGTTCTGGAACACCATGGCGATGTCCCGGTCCTTGGGCGGCAGGTGGGTGACGTCGCGGTCGCCGATGCGGATGGCGCCGCCGTTGACGTCCTCGAGCCCCGCGAGCATCCGCAGCGAGGTGGACTTGCCGCAACCCGACGGGCCGACCAGGACGAGGAACTCGCCGTCCGCGATCTCGATGTCGAGTGCGTCGACGGCGGGCTTGGTGGAACCCGGGTAGATCCGGGTCGCCTTGTCGAACGTGACTGTGGCCATGGTGATGGGCCCCCTTCTACCGGCAGGAACGTGCCGGACGATCCGTTGTAGGAAGGTGGTTGGTGTAGTCCACACGGGTGAACTGGCTCAGGACGCTACCTGGCGTCCACCCGCTCTGTCAGCACCCGAGGCCATGTGAACTTCGCGGAAATTTTCGACAGGGCACCCCCGCGAGCTGGGTACACTGCACGGGCACCTGTGTGCAGGCCTCCTTAGCTCAGCTGGTAGAGCACCGCTCTTGTAAAGCGAAGGTCGTCGGTTCGAGTCCGACAGGGGGCTCTTCTCCTCTTCCCTCCCGGCCCGCCTCGCCGTCGTACCGCGCCTGTGCTCGCGCCGACCCGTCCGGAACGTCGATCACGCCGCCGACGACAACGGCCGCACGCCGGGGCGGGCGGTGTCCGGTCATACGGCGGGCTGGGGCACGGCCTCCTCGGACGGGGCGTCGCGCCGGGGGCGCTCGGCCGTGACCAGCAGGCCCGCGCTCAGGCTCGCCAGCACCATGATGGCGGCGGCCCATCCGATGGCGACCGTGTAGCCGTGCACCGTGCCCTGCGCGGTGAGGTCCGCCGGGCGGCCGGGGTCGGTGAGGCGGGCGTCGACGTACGCAGCGCCCGTCGTGGTGGCGACGGTGTTGAGCAGGGCCGTGCCGATGGAGCCGCCCACCTGCTGGGAGGTGTTGACGGTCGCCGAGGTGACGCCGGCGTCCTGCGGGTCGACTCCGGCGGTGGCCGTGGAGAAGACCGGCATGAAGGTGAGGCCCATGCCGAGGCCCATCAGGACCAGGGCGGGGAGGATCTCGGTGGCGTACGCGCTGTGGACCGTCATGCGGGTGAGGATCAGCATGCCGACGGCCGCGAGGAGCATGCCCGGCACCATCAGGGCGCGGGGTGGGAAGCGCGGCAGCAGACGGGCCGAGATCTGCTGGGAGCCGAGGAAGATCGAGGCGGTCAGGGGGAGGAACGCGAGGCCCGTCCGCAGGGGGGAGTAGCCGAGGACGGCCTGGAGGTAGTAGGTCATGAACAGGAACATGCCGAACATGCCGATGACCGCCAGGGCCATGGTCAGGAAGCAGCCGGCGCGGTTGCGGTCCTTGAGGACGTGCAGGGGCAGCAGCGGCACCCGTGCCCTCTTCTGCCACCACACGAACACCGCGAGCAGCACGACGCCGCCCGCGAACGCGGCCGTCACCAGCGGGTCGGTCCAGCCGCGCGGCTCGGCCTCGCCGCACCCGTAGACGATCAGGACCACACCGCCGCAGCCCAGCAGGGCCCCGGGCACGTCGAGGCGGGCGCCCTCGCGGCCGGGGCCGTCGTGCAGGAAGACGAGGGCGCCGATCACGCCGACGACCGCGATGGGCACGTTGACGTACAGGCACCAGCGCCAGGTCAGGTACTCGCTGACCAGGCCGCCGGCGACGAAGCCGATCGCGGCGCCGCCGGCGGCGAGCGTGCCGAAGATCCCGAAGGCCCGGTGCCGTTCCTCGGGGTCGGTGAAGGTGGTGGTCAGCAGGCTCAGCGCGGACGGGGCCAGGGCGGCGGCGAAGACGCCCTGGAGGGCGCGGGCGGCGAACAGCATGCCCGGGGTGGTCGCCGCGCCGCCGAACGCGGAGGCCGCGGCGAAGCCGATCAGGGCGACGACGACGGTGCGTTTGCGGCCCGCCAGGTCGGCGATCCGGCCGCCGAGCAGGAGCAGACCGCCGAAGGCCAGCGAGTAGGACGTGATCACCCACTGCCGGCTGCCGTCCGTCATGCCCAGGTCGCGCTGCGCGGAGGGCAGTGCGATGTTCACGATCGTCGAGTCGAGGACGACCATGAGCTGGGCCAGGGCGATGAAGACAAGGCTCCACCAGCGGCGGGGGTCGGGTCCCGCCACGGACTCCTCTGCCCGCGTCTCGCTCACCCGGCCAGAAGACCACGGAACGGGTGGCCCCGCGACTCGGAGCGTGCGCGCCCGGTCACGTTCCGTCAGACCGCGGCGTCCGGGGGACGTAGGCGCGAGGCGCGAGGTGCGTGGTGCGGACGGAGGCCGCCCGCCGGGCCCGCGGCCGTGGCGCCCGCGTCCGCCGCCCGTCCGGCACCGGCGCGTCCGCGCGGGTCGGCGGGATTGTCGGTGGTGGGGTGCAGCATGGGGGCATGGCGAGGACGGGTGCGGGTTCGGGCAGGCTGAAGCTGAAGGGGGCGCGGCGGCCGGAGGTGCGGCTGCCGGCACTGGAGGCGTACGGGGGCGGGGAGGTGGAGCCCGACGGGGACTACGACGGGGTGGAGTTCGCGGGGACCGACCTCGCCGGCCAGGACGGCGCGGGGGCGCGTTTCCTGGACTGCGCGTTGCGGGCGTGCGCGCTGGACGGGACGCGGCTGCCGCACGCCCGGTTCCTCGACTCGGTCCTCACCGGCATCCGGGGCGTCGGCACGGACCTGGCCGGGGCGACCCTGCGGGACGTCGAGATCGTCGACGCCCGCCTCGGCGGCACCCAGGCGCACGGCGCGGTCCTGGAGCGCGTCCTGGTGCGCGGCGGCAAGATCGACTACCTGAATCTGCGGCAGGCCCGGCTGCGGGACGTCGTCTTCGAGGGCTGCGTCCTGGTCGAGCCCGACTTCGGGGGCGCCCGGCTGGAGCGGGTCGAGTTCGTCGACTGCGCCCTGAGGGCCGCCGACTTCACCGCGGCGGCCCTCGCCGACGTGGACCTGCGCGGCGCGACCGAGCTGGGCGTCGCGGGCGGCCTGGACCGCCTGTCCGGCGCGGTCGTCAGCACGGCCCAGCTGCTCGATCTGGCGCCGGCGCTGGCGGCGGAGCTGGGCATCAGGGTGGAGGACTGACGGTGGGGACGCCCCACGGCGACGTGGGGCCGGGCCGGTCAGCTCACCCGGGGGAAGCGGGCCTGGAGGGTCCAGATCGCCGGGTTCTCGCCCAGGTCCTCGTGCAGGTCGACCAGGTCGGCGATCAGGTCGTGCAGGAAGTCGCGGGCCTCCCGGCGCAGTTCGCTGTGGGAGAAGGTGAGCGGGGGCTCCTCGGCCGGCATCCAGTCGGCCTCGATGTCCACCCAGCCGAAGCGGCGCTCGAAGAGCATGCGGTCGGTCGACTCGGTGAAGTCCAGCTCCGCGTACTGGGGGCGGGAGGCGCGGGAGCCGGCCGGGTCCCGGTCGACGCGCTCCACGATGTCGCACAGCGCCCACGCGAAGTCGAGCACCGGCACCCATCCCCAGGCCGTGGACAGCTCCCGGTCCGCCTTGGTGTCGGCGAGGTAGACGTCCCCGCAGAACAGGTCGTGGCGCAGGGCGTGGACGTCCGCCCGGCGGTAGTCCGTCTGCGGCGGGTCCGGGAAGCGGGTGGAGAGGGCGTAGCCGATGTCGAGCACGTAGCGATGGTGTCACGCCGCCGACCGGCCCCGGCCCGCCGACCGTAGGATCCCTGACATGTCCAGATCCGCGCGCCTTGTCCGGTCGACCGCCGTCCTCCTGGCGTTAGCCCTCCCCGCCGTCCTCACCGCATGCGACTCGGACGGGCGGGAGGAGAGCGGCGGCGCGGGCGCCGGAGACCCGTACTTCCCGAAGGCCGGCAACGGCGGCTACGACGCCCGCCACTACGCCCTCGACCTCGCCTACGACCCGGCGGCCCGCCGGCTGTCCGGCACCGCCCGCATCACCGCCCGCGCCACCCGCCCCCTGACCGCCTTCGACCTCGACCTGAAGGGCATGACGGTGCGGAAGGTCACCGTCGAGGGCGCGGCCGCCTCCTTCGACCGGGACGGCCAGGAGCTGACCGTCCGCCCGAAGGACCGCCTCGACCGGGGCGAGACCTTCGAGGTGACGGTGGACTACGCGGGCCGCCCGCAGACGGTCACCGACCCGGACGGCTCGAAGGAGGGCTGGCTGTACACCGAGGACGGCGCCCTGGCGCTCGGCCAGCCGACCGGCTCCATGGCGTGGTTCCCCGGCAGCCACCACCCCTCCGACAAGGCGGCCTACGACCTCACCGTCACCGTGCCGGCCGGCCTGACGGCGGTCTCCAACGGGGAACTGCGCGGCAGGAGCACCGCCGGCGGGCGCACCACCTTCGTCTGGCACACCGCCGAACCCATGGCCAGCCACGTCGTCACGCTCGCCGTCGGGCGCTACGACGTCACGTCCTCCACCACCCCGGAGGGCCTGCCCCTGTACGTCGCCGTCGACCCCACCCAGGCCGCCGCCGGCCGCACGGCGCTCACCCGGCTCCCCGAGGTCCTCCAGTGGGCGCAGGACAGCTTCGGCCCGTACCCCTTCTCCTCCGCCGGAGCGATCGTCGACCGCCCGGGCGACGCCCGGTACGCGCTGGAGACCCAGAACCGGCCCGTCTTCCCCGGCGCCCCCGGTGCCGAGCTGCTCGTCCACGAGATCGCCCACCAGTGGTTCGGCGACTCCGTCACGCCGAGGACCTGGCAGGACATGTGGCTCAGCGAGGGCTTCGCCACCTACGCCGAGTGGCTGTGGACGGAGGACGAGGGCGGCGCCACCGCCGAGGAGACCTTCCAGGAGCTCTACGCCGACGGCGAGGACACCTACGAGGACCTCTGGTCCTTCCCGCCCGGCAGGCAGCCGAGCGCCGTGCAGGTCTCCGACGAGCCCGTCTACCAGCGGGGCGCCATGGTCATCCACAAGATCCGCCGGACGCTGGCCGACGACGACGCCTTCTACGACCTCGTCCAGGGCTGGACCGCCGCCCACCGGCACGGCAACGCCGGCACCGCCGACTTCACGGCGTACGTGGAGGAGCAGGCCCCCGAGGAGGACTTCGACGCGATCTGGGACGACTGGCTGTACGGGGAGGGCAGGCCCGCCCACCCGTGAACCGGCAGGGGGAGGACGGGCCGGCGCATGCGTGGTGGGGGAGTCGGCCGGACCGGCCGGCCTCCCCCGCGTCCCGCAGCCACGCGAGCGCCGCCGGCGCACCGGCTCCGCCTCCCGCGTCAGTCCGCCGGGCCCCGCGGGTCGACCACGGCGGCGCGGGCGGCGCGGCGCGGGGTGCGCAGCGGCTTGCGCAGCACCGTGCAGGGGCGGTCCCGCTGCAGGTCGCGGCGGTGGTCGACGACCTCGTAGCCGAGGGCCGTCCAGAAGGCGAAGCCGCCGGGGTTGGCGTCCAGGACGGCGAGCCGTACGGCGTCGCGGCCGGCCGCCCGGAAACGCTCCTCGACGGCCTCGGCGATCCGCCGCCCGTACCCCTGCCCCTGCACGGCCGCGTCCACCATCAGCAGCCCGATCCACGGGTCCGGGTCGGCCGGGTCGGGATGGTGCGCGAGGGTGACGACGCATCCGGCCAGCCGGCCCCGGCCGCGGGCGAGCAGCACCTCCACGTCCGGGTGGGCCAGCTCCTCCGCGAGGGCGGCCGCCACCTGCTCCGGGCGGATGCCGTCCGGGTCGGGGAAGTCGCCGCTGAGGGCGTGGAACGCGCGGTTCGAGGCGTGGAGGGCGGTGAGCTCGCTGAGCAGGGGGCCCGGGATGCCGCGGTCCGGGGTGAGGGGGAGGGCGTCGAGGATCACCCGGGCAACCTACCGCCGGCGCGCCGGAGCCCCCGGACCGCTTCCGGTCCGGGGGATCCGACGGGGGCGGGTGCCGCTCAGACGTTCACGCCGAAGTCCTGGGCGATGCCCACCAGGCCCGAGGCGTAGCCCTGGCCGACCGCGCGGAACTTCCACTCCGCGCCGTTGCGGTACAGCTCGCCGAAGACCATGGCCGTCTCGGTGGCCGCGTCCTCCGAGAGGTCGTACCGGGCGATCTCGGCGCCGCCGGCCTGGTTGACGATGCGGATGTAGGCGTTGCGGACCTGGCCGAAGTTCTGCGAGCGGCTCTCCGCGTCGTAGATGGAGACCGGGAAGACGATCTTGTCGATGTCGGCCGGGAGGGCCGCCAGGTTGACGTTGATCGCCTCGTCGTCGCCCGCGCCCTCGCCGGTGCGGTTGTCACCGGTGTGGACGATGGTGTTGTCGGGGGTCTGCTTGTTGTTGAAGAAGACGAAGTGGGCGTCCGAGTAGACCTTGCCCTGGGCGTTCACCGCGATCGCGGAGGCGTCGAGGTCGAAGTCCGTGCCGGTGGTGGTGCGGACGTCCCAGCCGAGGCCCACGGTGACGGCGGTCAGGCCCGGAGCCTCCTTGGTGAGCGAGACGTTGCCACCCTTGGACAGGCTTACAGCCATGGTTGGGGAGTCCTTTCCCTCGGTGCGTAGAGGCTTCGTGCGCCACGAAGCTACAGCTATCCCTAGGAACGCGGCGAAGGGTGCCGAAGGTTCCCGTGTCTTTACTTTCTTTACCGTCGGCCCCACGGACGGCCCCGTCGCGCGGCCGCCGCTTAATCGGGTGACGTGGACCGGTCAGGGGCGGGAACATGTACGGCATGTCCGGTCCCTATCCCGTCCGCGGCTCCGTCTCGCTGCCCGAGGCCGAGCTCATGTGGCGTTTCTCGCGGTCGTCGGGGCCCGGCGGCCAGCACGTCAACACCACCGACTCGCAGGTGGAGCTCCGCTTCGACCTGGCTCGCACCGAGGCGCTGCCCGAGGTGTGGAAGGCGCGGGCGCTGGAGCGGCTCGCCGGGCGCCTCGTCGACGGCGTCCTCACCGTGCGCGCCTCCGAGCACCGCTCCCAGTGGCGCAACCGCGAGACCGCGGCCGTGCGCCTCGCCGCGCTGCTCGCGCAGGCCACGGCGCCCCCGCCGAAGCCCCGCAGGCCCACCCGCGTCCCGCGCGGCATCAACGAGCGCCGGCTGCGGGAGAAGAAGCAGCGGTCGCAGACCAAGCGGGGCAGGTCCGGGCAGGACTGGTCCTGACCCCGGGCCCCCGCCGCCGCGCCGTCGCACCCCCGCCCCCGGCCGACGGCGCGACCGGCCCCGCCGTCCGCGCCGACGGGCGGCCGGCCCGCGAACCGGCCTTCACGGTCGTACACGACCGGATCGCCGCGAACGGCACCGCGACGGACCCGGAGCGGCCGGCCTGGACAGCGCTGGAGCCGCTCCGGCCGGGAGGCGCGCCGCCCGCCTACAGCGCCAGGACCCCCACGGTCTCCCCCTCGCTCCGCTCGCCGGTGTCCCGGAAGCCCAGGCCCCGGTAGAAGCCCTCGGGGCCGTGCTCGCCGGGATGCCAGGTCACGTGGAGCTCCGTGCCGCCGCGGCGGCGGATCTCCGCGGCGACGGACTCGACGGCGAACCGGCCGTAGCCGCGGCCCTGTTCGCCCGCGGCGATGTTCAGGCGCCACAGGCCGGAGCGGACGAGGCCGGCGCCGGGGTCCCAGTCGATGTCGAAGAAGGCCATGAGGAAGCCGACGGCCCGGTCGCCGTCGACGATCAGGCGCGGCCAGGCGACGCCGGGGTGGACGTACGCCTCGGCGAGGGACTTCACCACGGGGGAGACCGCGAATTCCTGCTCGGGCCGGACCCGAATGGCGAGCGCGGTCTCGATATTTGCGCGGGTGATTTCTTCGAGTCCGAGGGAAGTCCCCGACTCCGGAGTTCCCGGTGCCGTTCCCGGCTCCGGAGTTCCCGCTGTCGTGCGCGGGGCGGTTGTCGTCATCCGGGCACCATAGGGCGGTGGATCACCGGCGAACCACTGAATTGCCGTTCAGTCCGTCAGCCCAACTGCCGGTAACGGCCCTTGAAATAGACCAGCGGACCGCCCTCCGCGCTCGGTACCCGGGCGCGCAGCACGCGGCCGATCACCAGGGTGTGGTCGCCCGCCTCCACCCGCTGCTCGGTGCGGCACTCCAGGACGGCCAGCGCGCCGCCGACCAGGGGCGCGCCGGTGGCCTCGCCGCGGGCGTACGGAATGTCCTCGAAGAGGAGCCGGTCGCTGAGCCGGCCCTTCATCGCGAAGCGGCCGGCGATGTGGCGCTGGCTCTCGGCCAGCACCGACACGCCCCACAGGGGCTGCTCGTCGAGCAGGTCGTCCATGCGGGAGCCGGTACGCAGGCTGACCAGGACCAGGGGCGGGTCCAGGGACACGGACAGGAAGGCGGTCGCCGTCATGCCGGCGTACTCGCCCTGCGGCGCCAGCGGGTCGTCCGGGTCCAGCGCCGGTTCCTGCGCGGTCACCAGGACCACGCCGCCGGCGAGCCGGGACATCGCGGCGCGGAACTCGTCGTGGGTCACCCCCTCAGCATGCCCGGAAGCGGCCGCAGGGGCGGGGGAAGGGGCGGGTACGGACAACTGCCGGAGTACGTCTGAAGACACTCCTGCACGTTAGTGTCCGCCCGGCGCGGCCCGCATCGGACCTCCGCCCGAGTGCGGTCGTAGGTCCGCGGTCGGATTCGCGTACGCTCGGCCGTGCGGCGCCATACGCTCAGTAAACACACAGGGAGAACGCGGAAACTCCACTCAATTGTTCACGTTCTTATGTGACTTGAGTCACAAGAGCCGTTAATTGTTGACCCTGTGTACCGAGTGGGCAGCACGCTGTGATTCAGTGGCGGAGGCGTCACTGGTTCAGACCCACGACAGAACAACGGCCGACGGAACGACAGATAACGACGTTACGCCGAAGACAACCCTTGATTCGCTGCGAAGTCTCGGGGGGAGGGCGAGCATGGAGACCGAGTCGGAGCCCTACGTCCGTCTTGCGTCCCTGCGACAGCTGCACCAGGTCATGGCCGACATGAACACGGCCCGGAGCCTGGCCGACACACTGCAGACCGTCGCCGACGGCGTGGTCACCGCGCTCGGCTACGAGCTGGCGTGCGTCAACCTCGTGCGCCAGGACGGCGACCTGGTCGTCGCCGCCTTCTCCGGCAACCCCGCCGCGGAGGCCCTCATCACCGGCCGGGTCGGCTCCCGCGAGTCCTGGGAGCGGCGCCTGGCCATGGGGGAGAACTGGGGCGACCTGATCTTCATACCGCACACCGAGGGCTGGATCCTCGACGACGACGACGTCCCGCAGTGGTACACCGACGGGCCCGCGCCCCGCTTCGAGGACGAGTGGCACCCCTCCGACCGGCTCTTCGCGCCCATGTACACGCCCGCGCTGCCGGGCGGCTCCAGCGGCGAACTGATCGGCGTGCTGTCCGTGGACCGGCCGCGCAACGGCCGGCGGCCCGGCGCCTGGGGCCGCGAGGCGCTCCAGATGTACGCCTTCCAGGCCGCCATCGCCATCAGCAACGCGCGTCTGCGGGCGAACATGCAGCGCGCCCTGGTCCGGCTCGAACGCGAGCAGCAGGCCCTGCGCGCCAGCGAGGAAAGCTTCCGGCAGGCCTTCGAGTACGCCCCCTCCGGCATGGCCATCGCCGAGATGGGCGGCGACCAGCACGGCCGGATCCTGCGCACCAACGACGCCCTGTGCCGCTTGCTGGGCCGCCCCGCCTCCGCGATGCGCCGCTACTCCTTCTCCGACCTCGTCCACCCCGAGGACATAGGCACCCTGCTCCGCACGTCCGCGGAGGGCGGCCGCGCCGAGCTGCGCCTCGCCCGCCGGGACGGCAGCTACGTCTGGGTGTCCCTGCGCAACTCCGTCGTCGCCGACGCCGCGGACGGCCCCCGCTTCCTCCTCACCCACGTCGAGGACATCGAGGAGCGCAAGCGCCGCGAGCTCCAGCTCGCCCACCGCGCCTCGCACGACTCCCTCACCGGCCTGCCGAACTCCGCCGAGCTGCGCTCCCGCCTCTCCTCCCGGCTCTGCCGGCGCCCGCAGTCCACCCGTCCCACCGACGTCGACGCGATGGACGCGGCCTACGACCACGCCGCCTTCGACACGGGCGGCCACGGCTTCGACCACCTGCCCGGCGGCGAGGCCTACGACGCCTACGACCACCACGTGCACACCGTCGCCCCCGAGGACACCGGCCGCGACGACGGCACCAAGGGGCTCGCCGTCCTCTTCTGCGACCTCGACGGCTTCAAGTCGATCAACGACCGGTTCGGGCACAACGCCGGTGACGCGGTCCTCATCGAGGTCGCCCGGCGGCTCTCGAGCGGCGTCCGCGACGGCGACACCGTCGCCCGGCTCGGCGGCGACGAGTTCGTCATCCTCGCGGACGGCCTCGGCCGCGCCGACGCCCAGGACCTCGCCGTGCGCCTGCGCAACGAGATCATCCAGCCGATCCGCGCCGAGGGCCGGGCCGTCCGCGTGGGCGCCAGCTTCGGCATCGGCTGGGCCCACTGCGGGATGACCGCCGACGAAGTCCTGAAGTCGGCCGACGAACGGATGTACGTCGAGAAACGATCTCGTCCCAAACAGCACCGACGGGCCGGCTGAATCCCGGGCAGAACGCCAGGTCGGAGGCGTTTTCGCCGCGGCGGTGCGGTCCGAGTCACCCGTTCGGGGCACCGAGAGCGGGTAGGCTCGCCCATCTGACCCTTGCATCGCATCAGCCCCGCACCTGTTGAGGAGATCGAAGGGATGACGCCCGGCAACAACGGCGCGAGCTCGCCCGAGGACGACGACCCGTTCGGCTACCTCTACGCCGACGGCCAGGCCAACGGAGCCCAGCCCCCCTCCGGCGGTTACGGCTATCCGAACTCGGTCAGCCGCGTGCGTACGGTCGGCGAGCGGCAGTACGGACAGCAGCCGCCGCAGCAGACCGCGCAGTACGGACAGCCGACGGTGCCGCAGCAGGGTGCGTACGGCCAGCCGAACGCCCACCACGCCGCGCCCGGGTCCGGCGGCGCGTCCACCGGCACCCGCCAGCAGGCGTCCGGCGGCGGCCGGGGCCGCGGCCCCAACACCAAGGGTCTGCTGATCGGCGCCGTCGCGGTCGTCGCCGCGGTCGTGGTCGGCATCGCCGTGGTGATGTCGCAGGGCGACTCCGACCCCGACGACAACCAGAGCGGCGGCCAGGTCTCCGCCTCGTCCAGCGTCTCCGCGAGCGCCTCGCCCAGCGAGTCCGGCGGTGACGAAGAGGCCCAGGAGGCCGAGCTGCCGACGATCGACGCCAAGGCCCTCCGGCTCGGCGGCACCGCCGCACTGGCCTCGGACGTCCAGGGCGCGCAGGCCGCCGGCGGCATCTACGTCGGCAACCTCAACCAGGTCGGCAACTCCGTCACCTGGAGCGTCGACGGCATCCCCGAGGACGGGTCCTACACGCTGTTCGCGCACTACAGCACGGCCGGCGAGGACCAGTCGATGACGTTGACGATCAACGGCAAGACGTTCGGCAGCAAGTTCAACCTGAGCAACTTCGCGCACGCCGCGGACGGCGACTTCGCGAAGGGCTGGACCGAGACGTACGCCTACCCGACGCTGACCAAGGGCACCAACACCATCCAGCTGTCCTGCCAGGACGGCGACAAGTGCAACATCCTCCTCGACCAGTTCCGGCTCAAGAAGGGCCAGGTCAAGGAGTAGGAGGGCCGGTGGGCCCTCAGGCCGCGCTGGCCTCCCCGGTCACCGCCACCCGGCCCACCAGCTCCTCGTAGACGGACCGGTCGAACTCGCCGGCCGCCGGGGACAGGACCGTCGCCGCCGACAGGGCGACCGCGCGGGCCAGGCGCTGGGGCCAGGGGAGGCGGTCGACCAGGCCCGACAGCAGGCCGGCGGAGGCGGAGTCGCCGGCGCCCGCCGGATTGCCGCGCAGCCGGGCCGGCGGTGTGGCCCGCCAGCGGCCCTCCGGGGTCGCGGCGACGAGGCCCTCCGGGCCCAGGGAGGCCACCACGGCCCGGGCGCCGCGCCGACGGGCGTCCAGGGTGGCGCGCAGCGGCTCGTGGGAGCCGGTCAGTTCGGCCAGTTCGTCCGCGCTGGGCTTGATCAGGTCCGGGCGGGCGGCGACCGCGCGGCGCAGCGGCTCGCCCCGGGTGTCCAGCAGCACGGGTACGCCGGCGGCGCGGGCGGTGCGCACCAGTCCGGCGTACGCGCCCACCGGCACCCCCGGCGGCAGGCTGCCGCACAGGGCCACCGCCTGGGCGCCGGCCACCAGATCCGTGTACGCCTCCTGGAAGGCGGACCACTCGGCGGGCGTGATGACGGGGCCCGGCTCGTTCAACCGGGTGGTGTCGCCGGTGCGTTCGTCGACGACGGCGATGGTGCGGCGGGTGGTGCCGGAGACCTGGACGAGGGCGTCGGTGACGTCCGGGAGGCGGTCGCGGACGACCCGGCCGGTGGCGCCGCCCGCGAAGCCGGTGACCGTGACCTCGTGGCCGAGGGCGGCCAGGACGCGCGCCACGTTCAGGCCCTTGCCGCCGGGGCGTTCCGTCACGGCGGTCACCCGGTGCGTGGCGTGCGGGCGCAGCGCCGGGACGCGGTAGGTGACGTCGAGAGCGGAGTTCAGCGTGACCGTGAGGATCACCTGGGCCGACCTCCCCCGATAGCTGGCGTTCGCCTCGTGTTCTCGTGATCCCGGTTTCCGTCGCCGGGTTTCCGGGTGCCCGGAGGTTCGATCATGCCAAAGAGACGGCGGACGGCCCAGCCCTCGGGTCGGCCACCGTCTCCCTGCGGGCGGACGTTTCAGGAGAGTTGGGGATCGATCACCCATTCCCCGCGCCGCATCACGCCCTTGAGGGCGAAGTCCTCGTCCAGGAGGACCAGGTCGGCGTCCTTGCCGGGCTCCAGGGAGCCCACGCGGTCGTCCATGCCCAGCAGGCGGGCCGGGTTGGCGGAGAGGGCGGCGACCACGTCCTCGACGGGGAGGCGGTCGACCGTCACCGCGCGCTGGAAGGCGCGGTCCAGGGTGAGGGTGGAGCCGGCGATCGAGCCGCCCTCCACCAGACGGGCCACGCCCTCGCTGACCTCGACCTCCAGCGGACCGAGCAGGTAGCGGCCGTCGCCGGCGCCGGCGGCGTCCATCGCGTCGGTGATGAACGCCACGCGGTGCGGGCCGGCGTGACGGAACGCCAGCTCCAGGGCGGCCGGGTGGAGGTGGACGCCGTCGTTGATCAGCTCGACCGTGACGCGCTCGTCCTCCAGCAGCGCGGCGATCGGGCCGGGGGTGCGGTGACCGAGGGCGGGCATCGCGTTGAAGAGGTGGGTGGCGACCGTGGCGCCCGCCTCGACGGCCTCGACGGTCTGCTCGTAGGTGGCGTCGGTGTGGCCGACGGCCGCGATCACGCCGTGCTCGGCGAGCAGCCGGACGGAGGCGAGGCCGCCCGGGAGTTCCGTGGCCAGCGTGACCATCCTGGCCCGGCCGCGTGCCGCGTCGATCAGCTTGCGGACCTCCGCCGGGTCCGGGTCGCGCAGCAGCTTCTCGGAGTGCGCGCCCTTGCGGCACGGGGAGATGAACGGGCCCTCGAAGTGGATCCCGGCGAGGTCGCCCTGCTCGGCCAGCTCGGACAGCAGTCCGGCCTGCCGCACCAGGACGTCCATGTCGTCGGTGACGGTGGAGGCGACGAGGGTGGTGGTGCCGTGGCGGCGGTGGGCGCGGACGGCCCGCAGGGCGTCCTCGGCCGTGCCGGAGAAGGAGGCCCCGCCGCCGCCGTGGTTGTGGATGTCGACGAAGCCGGGGACCAGCCAGTGGCCCCGCACGTCGACGACCCGGGCGTCCGCCGGGGTCGCATCGGAGATGCGGGTGCCGGTGACGCCGATCCTGCCGTCGGGCACCGTGCCGGTCGGCAGCACCACCCGGGCGCCGGCCAGCACCGTCGTGCGTCCGCCGCCCGCGGGCTCCGGGTGCGTCGTGGCTGGTCGTGCCCCGCGGCCGGGCCGCGTGTCGGCGCTGTCCCGCGCCCCTAGGGGGGTGGCCATCAGCGCGTTACCTCCGTACGGTCGGTCGCTTCCAGGAGATCCCAGGCCAGGAGCCCCGCGCCCAGGCATCCGGCCGCGTCCCCGAGGGCCGCGGGGACGATCTCCGGCAGCTTCTGGAAGGTGATCCGCTGCCGGACGGCGTTCCGCAGCGGTGTGAACAAGGTTTCTCCTGCCTCCGCGAGTCCGCCACCGATGACGAGCGTGCGGGGGTCCAGCAGGGTGAGGGCGGTGACCAGGCCGTCCGCGAGCGCGTCGACCGCCTGCTGCCAGACCCGGACGGCGTTCGGGTCGCCGGACGCGACGGCCTTCGCGCAGTCCGCCGCATCGGCCTCCGGGTCGCCGCAGGCCCGCGCCCACGCCTCGCCGACCGCGGCCGCGGACGCGAACCGCTCCAGGCACCCGCGCTGTCCGCACGGGCAGGGGGTGCCGCCGGGCCGTACGACGACGTGGCCGATCTCGCCCGCGGAGCCGTGCGCGCCCGCCTCGACCCGGCCGCCGACGCCGATCGCGCCCGCGATGCCGGTGCCGAGCGCCACGAACAGGAAGCGGTCGGCGCCCCGGCCGGCGCCGACACGGCCCTCCGCGAGGCCGCCGGTGCGCACGTCGTGGCCCAGGGCGACCGGGATGCCCAGCTCCGCGCCGAGCAGGTCGCGCAGGGGGACGTCCCGCCAGCCGAGGTTGGCGGCGTAGACGGCGACGCCACGGGTCTCGTCGACGATGCCGGGGACGGCGACTCCGGCGGCGGCCGCGGGTTCGCCGAGGTGTTCGGCGCCGTGGGCGCGCAGCTCGGCGGCGAAGTCGAGGACGCCGGCGACGACGGCGTCGGGGCCGTGCTCACGGCCGGTGGCGCGGCGGGCCCGGTGCAGCAGCGCGCCGTCCGCCCCGACCAGAGCGGCCTTCATCCCGGTGCCGCCCACGTCGAGGGCGATGACATGTCTCACGGGGACAGTGTGGCCCGAGGACCCGTAAGAGGTCTAGTCCACTTGCGTGGATTAGACCTGCGTTCGAATAACGGTTTAATTGGTCGGAACAATCATCGACCCGGGCGTCCGGCCCGGTGGTCGGGGGCCCGCGGGCCCAGGGAGAGCGGGAGAAGCGCAGTGCAGCGGCGGGCAGGCAGGTCAGGAACGATCGCGGTGGTCTCCGCCCTCGGCATGACGGCGGTGCTCGCCGGGTGCGGGCTCGGCGGCGACTCCGGCGACGTCACCCTCAGACTCGTCGCCGCCGACTACGGCGACAGCTCCGCCAACAGCTCCCAGAAGTACTGGGACGCGCTGGTCGAGGCGTACGAGAAGGACCACCCCGACGTCACCGTCGAGGTCACCGTCCACTCCTGGAACGACGTCGACCGCGAGGTCAAGGAGATGGTCGACGCGGGCGAGGCGCCCGACATGGCGCAGATCGGCGCGTACTCCGACTACGCCGCCGCCGACCTGCTCTACAAGGCGGGCGACGTCCTCTCCATCCCCGTCCAGGCCGACTTCGTGCCGCAGCTCGCCGACGCGGGCGAGGTGCGGGGCGTGCAGTACGGCATGCCGTTCGCCGCCTCGACGCGGCTGCTCTTCTACAACAAGACCCTCTTCGACAAGGCCGGGATCACCCCGCCCACCACCTGGGCCGAGCTCGCCGACGACGCGCGGGCGCTCGAGGAGGAGGGCGTGAAGTACCCGTACGCGCTGCCCCTCGGGCCCGAGGAGGCGCAGGCCGAGACCATGCAGTGGCTGCTCAGCGGCGGGGGCGGCTACACCGCGACCGCCACCGGCTACAGCCTCGACTCCACCGAGAACGTCGAGACCTTCTCCTGGCTGAAGAACGAACTGGTCGGCAAGGGGCTGACCGGGCCGGTCGCACCGGGCAAGCTCAACCGGGCCGACGCGTTCGCGGCGTTCGCCGCCGGACAGGTCGGCATGCTCAACGGGCATCCGTCGCTGCTGAAGGCGGCCCGCGAGAAGGGCGTGCAGGTCGGCATGGTGCCGATGCCCGGCGTCGACGGCGCCACCAAGGTCTCCATGGGCGTCGCCGACTGGATGACCGCCTTCAAGCAGAACGGGCACGCCGAGCAGATCAAGGGCTTCCTCGACTTCGTCTACAGCGAGAAGAACGTCCTCGCCTTCTCCCGCGAGTACGACCTGCTGCCGGTCACCACCTCCGCGTCCCAGACGATGAGCGCGGCCGCGCAGGACGCGGACCTCAAGCCGTTCCTGGACCAGCTCCCGCTGTCCGAGCTGTACCCGGTGGGGCGGACCTCGTGGGCGGCGGTCAGCGCGGACATCAAGAAGCGGATCGGCCAGGCCGTGACGTCGTCCGGCAGCCCGGCCGGCGTCCTCGGGCAGCTGCAGGCGACGGCCACCACCGCGGAGAGCGCCTCCGTCGGCTGAGCCGTTGGGTTACGGTGCGGGGATGGAGCGGCCAGAGGCAGCAGGGCTGGGGGCGAGGGAGCGGGACATCCTCGCCCTGGAGCGGCGCGGGTTCTCCGGGCCGGGAGCGAAGGAGCGGGCCGTCCGCGAGGAGCTGGACCTGTCGCCGGTCCGCTACTACCAGCTGCTGAACGCGCTGCTGGACGATCCGCGGGCGCTGGCCCACGACCCGGTGACGGTGAACCGGCTGCGGAGGGTGCGGGAGGCCCGGCGGGGCGGACGGTGAGTTGCGGGGCCGCCGAGGGGATCCCGCCCCCGCCCTTCCCCTCCCCGGGGACCGCCGCCCCCGGATCCCCGCTCCGGCCCTGAACGGGCCTCGTCCGCGAACGCCGGACGGGCCGGATCGCCGGTGCCGGCGCTGCGGAGGCGCACCCCGCGGTTATGGTCGCTCTATGGGCACCCAAGAGACGTACTCCGCGGAACCCGGTCTTCCGACCCCCGTCACCGCCGCCGGCCAGGACGCCCTCCGCGCGATCCTGGAGCGCCCCGGCACCACGCTCGTCGCGCTCGACTTCGACGGCACCCTCGCGCCGATCGTCGAGAACCCGGACGAGGCCCGGGCGCACCCCGACGCCGTGCCGGTGCTCGCCGGACTCGCGCCCAAGATCGCCTCCGTCGCCGTGATCACCGGCCGCCCCGCCGCCGTGGCCGTGCGCAACGGCGGGTTCGCCGGGGTGCCGGGCCTGGAGCACCTCACCGTGCTCGGGCACTACGGGGCCGAGCGCTGGGACGCCAGGACCGGCACGGTCAGCGCGCCGGCCCCCCACCCGGGCGTCGCGGCCGTCCAGGCCGAGCTGCCGGGCGTGCTGGCCGCGGCCGGCGGCACGCCGGGGATCGGGGTGGAGGACAAGGGGCGGGCCGTCGCCGTGCACACCCGGAGGGCGGAGGACCCGCAGGCCGCCTTCGAGGCCCTGCGGCAGCCCCTGGCCGACCTCGCCACCCGGCACGGACTGATCGTCGAGCCCGGCCGGATGGTGCTGGAGCTGCGGCCCCCGGGGGTGGACAAGGGCGTGGCGCTGACGGAGTACGTCCGTGAGACCGGCGCCGGGGCGGTCCTCTTCGCCGGCGACGACCTCGGCGACCTCCCCGCCTTCGCCGCCGTCGAGAAGCTCCGCTCCGACGGCGTGCCCGGTCTCCTCGTGGCCAGCGGCAGCGCCGAGGTGACGCAGCTCGCCGAACGCGCGGACCTCGTCGTCGACGGGCCCGCCGGCGTCGTACGGCTGCTGCGGGCGCTCGCGGATCAGCTGGGCTGAAGGTCCCGCAGCGCCTGCAACTGGTCCAGGAACCACTGGGCCGGGGGCAGCGCGGTGGCGGCCGCGGCCAGCCTCTTGGTGCGCTCCGCCCGCTCCTCCGGCCCCATGGACAGCGCCTCGTGCAGGGCGCGGGCGGTCTCCAGGACGTCGTAGGGGTTCACCACCAGCGCGTCCTCGCCCAGCTCCCAGTACGCCCCCGCCTCCCGGGACAGCACCAGCGCGCAGCCCCGGTCGGAGACGACCGGCACCTCCTTGGCGACCAGGTTCATGCCGTCCCGGATGGGGTTGACCAGGGCCACGTCCGCGAGGCGGTAGGCGGCCAGGGAGCGGGCGAAGTCGTCCTTGACGTGCAGGACGACCGGGGTCCAGTCCGCGGTGCGGTACCGGTCGTTGATCTCCCGCGCCACCCGCTGCACCTCGGCGGTGTACTCGCGGTAGACGGCGAGGTCCTGGCGGGAGGGGTAGGCGAAGGCGACGTGGACGACCCGCTCGTGCCACTCCGGGTGGTCGTCGAGCAGCTGCCGGTACGCCAGCAGGCCGCGCACGATGTTCTTCGAGAGTTCGGTGCGGTCGACGCGGACGATCGTCCTGCGCGGGCCGCCGTCGGGGGCCGTGCCGATCTCCGCGCGCAGGACCGGGAGGCGTTCCTCGACGTCCGCCTCGTGGGAGCGGGCGCGCAGGAAGTCGGCGTCGGCGCCGAGGCCGTGCACCCCGACCAGGGTCCCGTCGAGGCCCCCCGCGAACTCCGCGCAGCACGCGGTGAACGCGTCCGCCCAGCGGTGGGTCAGGAAGCCCACGCGGTCCGCGCCGAGCATGCCCCGCAGCAGCTGGACGCGGATGTCGGCGGGCAGCAGGCCGAAGTAGTCCACCGGCGCCCACGGCGTGTGCGAGAAGTGGCCGATGCGCAGGTCGGGGCGGAGTTCGCGGAGCATGCCGGGGACCAGGCACAGGTGGTAGTCCTGCACCAGGACCGCCGCGCCCTCGGCCGCCTCCTGCGCCAGTGCCTCGGCGAAGGCCCGGTTGTAGGTCTCGTACGACGCCCACTGGCGCCGGAACTCCGCGTCGAAGACCGGCTCCAGCGGGGTCTGGTACAGCAGGTGGTGGAGGAACCAGAGCACGGAGTTGGCGATGCCGTTGTACGCGTCGGCGTGCACGTCGGCCGGGACGGGCAGCATCCGCACGCCCTCCTCGCCGACCCCGCGCCGGACCGCCTCCCGGTCGCCCTCGGACAGGGCCGAGCACACCCACAGGGCCCCCGCGTCGGGGCCGATCGCCGACAGCCCGGAGACCAGCCCGCCGCCGCCCCTCCTGGCGTGCAGCGAGCCGTCGTCGCGGACCGTGTAGGAGACCGGGCCGCGGTTGGACGCGACCAGCACCTGGGCGCCCCGGGCGCCCTGAGCAGCAGGACCGTGCGTGGAAGCCATACGCCTCAACCTAGCCCGGTCCTGATCCGCTCAAACGTACGGACGCGCTGTCGGAACGGGTCGTATCCGGCCGTATACGACCCGTCGCGCGGACGGCACGGCCCCGGTCACCGGACGGTCACGCGGCCTTGCGGGCCGCGTACTCCGCGATCTGCGCCATCGGGGGCCGCTCCTCCGTGTCCACCGGGTAGGTGCGCGGCTCGAAGCCGTCCGGGCCCCGCTCGAACTGGGTGAGGGAGGGCCGGACCAGGTGCCCCCGGGCCAGCCGCAGCTGGGCCGTGCGGTATATCGCCGCCGCCATCCGGCCGAGCGCCTGCCCGTCCTGGTGGCGGTGCTTGCGCACGCCCACGTCGACCTGGGCGAGGGCGTCGAGGCCCACCAGGTGCAGGGCGTCGACCAGCATGCCCAGCTCCACGCCGTAGCCGACGGGGAAGGGCAGCTGTTCCAGCAGGGTGCGGCGGGCCGCGTACTCGCCGCCCAGCGGCTGCACGAAGCCGGCCAGCCGCGGCCAGTGCAGGTTGAGCAGGGGGCGGGCCATCAGCTCCGTCACCCGGCCGCCCTGGCCGGCGGACCTGCCGGAGGCGGGCCCGTCCGACTCGGTGCCCAGCGGACGGTCGTACATGGCCTTCACCAGTTCGACGCCCGGGTCGGTGAGCAGCGGGCCCACGATCCCCGAGACGAAGTCGGAGGAGAACTCCTTCAGGTCGGCGTCGACGAAGCACACGATGTCCCCGGTGGTGGCCAGCAGGGAGCGCCACAGCACCTCGCCCTTGCCGGGCACGGCCGGCAGGCGCGGGAGGATCGTGTCCCGGTGGACGACCCGCGCGCCGGCCGCCGCGGCGACCTGCGAGGTGCGGTCGGTGGATCCCGAGTCGACGACGACGAGCTCGTCGACGAGCGGGACCTGCTGCATGAGGTCGTGACGGATGACCGCGACGATGTCGCCGACCGTCTCCTCCTCGTTCAGCGCGGGCAGCACCACGGACACCGACTGGCCCGAGGCGCGCTTGGCGGCCAGGATCCTGTGGAGCGGGCGGTCGGTCACCGACCAGGAGCGGGTGACCAACCAGCGCTCGACTTCTTCCAGCACGGTCTGCGGCTCCTCACTGTCGGGATCACGCGGGGTGCACGGGCGGTGACCCTGTGATCCATCTCGCGGTTCGGACGTCTGTCTCAACTGTCCAGGCCTTCGGTTACAGTCTTGAGCAACGCGGGTGACCATCGCATGTCCGGGGTCGTTCCGCGTCCCTGAGTTCAACAACCGCATACCGCTCATCCAGAGGGGCAGAGGGACACGGCCCGATGAAGCCCCGGCAACCCTCCAGCCGGTCCACCACGTCGTCGTGGTGAGGCTCCCGGCTAGGGAAGGTGCCAAATCCGTCTCACGGCGAGATGCGTCGTGAGGAAGATGAGGAGAAAGGGCCTCCCCTCACATGGCTGCGCAGACAGTTGCCACCACCACCGACTCCGCGAGCACCGTCGACCTCGGTCCCGCCGCCGCCCTCTCCTGTCGCGAGTGCGGTCACCGGGTGCCCCTCGGTCCGGTCTTCGCGTGCGAGGAGTGTTTCGGCCCGCTCGAGATCGCGTACGACTTCTCCTCCTACGACCCGGAGGAGCTCCGCAAGCGCATCGAGGCGGGACCCGCGAACATCTGGCGCTACGCGCCGCTGCTGCCCGTCCCGGCCGACGTGGCGGACAAGCCGAACCTCAACCCCGGCTGGACCAAGCTCGTCAAGGCCGACAACCTGGCGCGCGAACTGGGCGTGACCGGCGGGCTGTACGTGAAGGACGACTCCGGCAACCCGACCCACTCCTTCAAGGACCGGGTGGTCGCCCAGGCCCTGGAGGCCGCCCGCGCCTTCGGCTTCACCACCCTCTCCTGCTCCTCCACCGGCAACCTGGCCGGCGCCGTCGGCGCCGCCGCCGCCCGGGCCGGCTTCCGCTCCTGCGTGTTCATCCCGCACGACCTGGAGCAGGGCAAGGTCGTCATGGCCGCGATCTACGGCGGCGAACTCGTCGGCATCGAGGGCAACTACGACGACGTCAACCGCTTCTGCTCCGAGCTCATCGGCGACCCGGCGGGCGAGGGCTGGGGCTTCGTCAACGTCAACCTGCGGCCGTACTACGCCGAGGGCTCCAAGACGCTGGCGTACGAGATCTGCGAGCAGCTCGGCTGGCGGCTCCCGGACCAGCTGGTCGTCCCCATCGCCTCCGGCTCGCAGCTCACGAAGATCGACAAGGGTCTGCAGGAGCTGATCAAGCTCGGCCTCGTCGAGGACAGGCCGTACAAGATCTTCGGCGCCCAGGCCGAGGGCTGCTCGCCGGTGTCCACCGCCTACAAGGCCGGTCACGACGTCGTGCGCCCCCAGAAGCCGGACACCATCGCCAAGTCGCTCGCCATCGGCAACCCGGCGGACGGCCCGTACGTCCTCGACATCGCGCGGCGCACCGGCGGTGCGGTGGAGGACGTGACCGACGAGCAGATCGTCGACGCGATCAAGCTGCTCGCCCGGACGGAGGGCGTCTTCGCCGAGACGGCGGGTGGCGTGACGGTCGGCGTCACCAGGAAGCTGATCGAGAACGGTCTGCTGGACCCGAGCCTCACGACCGTCGTGCTCAACACCGGCGACGGGCTGAAGACGCTGGACGCGGTGGCCGGCACGGGGCTCACCGCGACCATCCGCCCCACCCTGGACTCGTTCCGTGAAGCCGGCCTCGCGTAGGCAGGACCCGCCGAATCACCTGACCGGAGGTCAGCAGCACATGAGCGTCACCGTCCGCATCCCCACCATCCTGCGCACCTACACCGGCGGCCAGGCCGAGGTGTCCGCCGAGGGGGCGACCCTCGCCGAGGTCATCGAGGACCTGGAGAAGAACCACACCGGCATCGCCGCGCGCGTCCTGGACGACCAGGGCAAGCTCCGACGGTTCGTCAACGTGTACGTGAACGACGACGACGTGCGGTTCGAGCAGGGGCTGGAGACGGCGACCCCCGCCGGCGCCGGCGTCTCGATCATCCCCGCCGTCGCCGGTGGCTGATCCCCGGTCGGTACCCGCCGGTAGTAACCGTCGGTAAGAGCGATGACCGTGCGTTCATCGAATTGCCCCCTCCGTGAGAGAAGCGGAGGGGGCAATTCAGTGTGGTTGAGCGCGGTACAGTTGGGGAACTCGCCGCCATTCGCACGCCGAACGCAGAGGAGTTCCGGCTTCGCGTGCGGTGAGAAGTAGCCAAAGTGTGCAGCTGTTTTGCGCCTTTCGTTCCCTATGTGAGGCCCGACTTGCCCTGAGTGCGGGGGAATTCTCGCCATATTTCGGGCCGCCCACGTCCAGAATTCTCGTCCGATCGACCTGTTGCAGACGGCAGTTGGACAGATACATTCAGCCGCGGTCGACGCGTTCCGGCGCACGCCCCCAACCAGTCTGGGGGGTGAGGTCTGACCCGGATCCGCGAAGTGTGGATCTGTGCAAGGGCCAGTAATAGGGGAGTTAGGCATGGCTCAGGGCACCGTCAAGTGGTTCAACGCGGAGAAGGGGTACGGCTTCATCGCGGTCGACGGTGGTGCGGACGTCTTCGTCCACTACAGCGCGATTCAGATGGACGGCTACCGCACCCTGGAAGAGGGCCAGCGGGTCGAGTTCGAGATCTCGCAGGGTCAGAAAGGCCCGCAGGCCGACATGGTTCGCGTCACCGCCTGAACGTTCAGCAACGCCACGTCCACGAAGGGCCCGCACCCGGCGCAGGGTGCGGGCCCTTCGCCCTGCCCGCCCGCCCGCGCCCGCCGTCCGGCCGCCTCCCCGGCCGACCCGCTTCGCGGGTGCGCCTTGCACTCGAGGTGCCCGAGTGCTAATCATTGCGTTAGCACTCTGAAGGTGAGAGTGACAAAGAAGGACCGGGTCGGTGAGGCCCGCAGGCCAGGTGGGGCAAGGAACCACAGGCCGGCGAGCCGTCCGTCGCGGGCGCGGGCGCGGTCCGAAGGAATCACCCCCAGTCCTGGAGGGACCACTTCACATGGCCAAGATCATCGCGTTCGACGAGGAGGCGCGGCGCGGCCTCGAGCGCGGCATGAACCAGCTCGCGGACGCCGTGAAGGTGACGCTCGGCCCCAAGGGCCGCAACGTCGTCCTCGAGAAGAAGTGGGGCGCCCCCACGATCACCAACGATGGTGTCTCCATCGCCAAGGAGATCGAGCTCGAGGACCCGTACGAGAAGATCGGCGCCGAGCTGGTCAAGGAAGTCGCCAAGAAGACGGACGACGTCGCCGGTGACGGTACGACCACCGCGACCGTCCTCGCCCAGGCCCTGGTCAAGGAGGGCCTGCGCAACGTAGCCGCCGGCGCCAACCCGATGGCCCTGAAGCGCGGTATCGAGAAGGCCGTCGAGGCCGTCTCCGCCGCCCTGCTCGAGCAGGCGAAGGACGTCGAGACCAAGGAGCAGATCGCCTCCACGGCCTCCATCTCCGCCGCCGACACCCAGATCGGCGAGCTGATCGCCGAGGCCATGGACAAGGTCGGCAAGGAAGGCGTCATCACCGTCGAGGAGTCCCAGACCTTCGGTCTGGAGCTGGAGCTCACCGAGGGCATGCGCTTCGACAAGGGCTACATCTCGGCGTACTTCGCCACCGACATGGAGCGTATGGAGGCCGTCCTCGACGACCCGTACATCCTGATCGCCAACTCCAAGATCTCCAACGTCAAGGACCTGCTCCCGCTCCTGGAGAAGGTCATGCAGTCGGGCAAGCCGCTGCTGATCATCGCCGAGGACGTCGAGGGCGAGGCCCTGTCGACCCTGGTCGTCAACAAGATCCGCGGCACCTTCAAGTCCGTCGCGGTCAAGGCCCCGGGCTTCGGCGACCGCCGCAAGGCCATGCTGAACGACATCGCCATCCTCACCGGCGGCGAGGTCATCTCCGAGGAGGTCGGTCTCAAGCTCGAGAACACGACCCTCGACCTGCTCGGCAAGGCCCGCAAGGTCGTCATCACCAAGGACGAGACCACCATCGTCGACGGCGCCGGCTCCTCGGAGCAGGTCGCGGGCCGCGTGAACCAGATCCGCGCCGAGATCGAGAACAGCGACTCCGACTACGACCGCGAGAAGCTCCAGGAGCGCCTGGCCAAGCTCGCGGGCGGCGTGGCCGTCATCAAGGCCGGTGCCGCCACCGAGGTCGAGCTCAAGGAGCGCAAGCACCGCATCGAGGACGCCGTCCGCAACGCGAAGGCGGCCGTCGAGGAGGGCATCGTCGCCGGTGGCGGCGTGGCCCTGCTCCAGGCCTCCCAGGTGTTCGAGAAGCTGGAGCTCGAGGGCGACGAGGCCACCGGTGCCGCCGCCGTCAAGCTGGCGCTCGAGGCCCCGCTGAAGCAGATCGCGGTCAACGCCGGCCTCGAGGGCGGCGTCGTGGTGGAGAAGGTGCGCAACCTGACCCCGGGCCACGGCCTGAACGCCGCGACCGGCGAGTACGTCGACCTGGTCGCCGAGGGCATCATCGACCCGGCCAAGGTGACGCGCTCCGCGCTGCAGAACGCCGCGTCGATCGCCGCGCTGTTCCTCACCACCGAGGCCGTCATCGCCGACAAGCCGGAGAAGGCCGCTGCCCCGGCCGGCGGCGGCATGCCGGGCGGTGACATGGACTTCTGATCCTCTTCGAGGATCGGACGCGTCCGCGGTACCGAGGGCGGCACTCCCTGTTCCGGCAGGGGGTGCCGCCCTCGGGCGTTCTCCCGTGCGCGCGGGCCGTGTCACGCGGTCAGCGCCCGAGAGCGCGCCGCATCGCGTCCGGGACGTCGGTGGTGAAGCCGTCCACGCGCAGGTCGCGGAGGCGGCGTGCCTGGCCGGCGGTGTTCACCGTGTACGGCCACACCTTCAGGGGCGTGCCGTGCGGGCCCTCGAGGGCGTGGGCGCGGCGCACGAAGTCGCCGGTGGTGGCCGTGTGTTCGGGGTTGACCGAGTCGGCGAACCGCGCGTACGACGCCAGCTCGCCGGGTGACACCCGCTCGTCGCAGATGCCGAGCCTGATGTCCGGCCGCTCCTCGCGGACGGATCTCAGGGCGGCGGGCAGGAAGCTGATCACGTACAGCCGGTGGTGGACGTGGTGGGCGTCCAGCCAGCCCTTGCGGCCCAGGACCCGCAGCGTGTCCCGGACGACGCCGGGGTGGCCGCCCGGCCACTTCAGTTCCAGGAGCAGGCCCTGGCCGGTGCGGTCGAGCCGGTCGAGGAGCTGCCCGAGGGTGGGGACGCGGGCCGTCTCGTACCGGGAGCCCTTCCACCGGGGGGAGGCTCCGGCGCGCAGTCTGTTCAGTTCCGCGTAGGTGAAGTCGCCCACCTTCCAGGGCGCCCGGCGCGGGAAGACCTCCTCGGCGTCGGTCGTGCGCGCCAGGTCCTGGTCGTGCATGAGGACGAGCACCCCGTCCTTG
This sequence comes from Streptomyces sp. NPDC017936, assembly GCF_044328485.1. Lineage (NCBI taxonomy): Bacteria > Bacillati > Actinomycetota > Actinomycetes > Kitasatosporales > Streptomycetaceae > Streptomyces > Streptomyces sp. NPDC017936. The sequence continues at coordinate 126,414 of NZ_JBIRHK010000005.1, forward strand.
CTGCGCTGCACGTCCGCCTCCACCCAGGAGGTGCCCGCCCGGTGGGCCCGTTCGACGGCTTCCAGGGTGTTCTCGGGGGCCAGTCCGGCGGCTCCGCGATGGCCGATGACGAGCGGGGCGGCGGGCTCCGCGCGGGCCGCGGGGGCGAGCGCCGCCACCGACAGGGCGAGGGCGGCGGACGTCGTGACACAGGTGCGTCTGAGCATGGGTGTGGCGCCTTTCCGGGGTTTTTCGGTGAGGTGCACCACGAGCTTTGGGCGGTCGGCGCGCGCGTGCCCACCGGTGCTGGTCCATGCGGGAAGACGCGGAGAATATGGGGAACAACGGGGGAAACTTCGCTGAACGGACGGCGAACGACCGTGGAACCGCAGGGGAGTTGGGGGTGCGCGGGGCGCGGGCGCCCGGAGTGGACGTGGGCGGGATCACAGGGCGGGGCGGGCGGGGGCGGAATGACCGCGGCGGACGGGGCGGTTGAACGGTCCGCAGGCATTCGATGCGTGTGCACATACCGCCCGGACCCCCCACCGTGAGGAGCCCCACGTGAGCCTCGTCCCGCCGACTCCGACCCGCGCCGCCGAGATCCTGTCCCGGCCGGTCTCGATCAACGGCCTGACCGTCCCGAACCGCATCGCGATGGCCCCGATGACGCGCATGTTCTCCCCGGGCGGCGTCCCCGGCGAGGACGTGGTCTCGTACTACTCCCGCCGCGCCGCCGCCGGCGTGGGGCTGATCGTCACCGAGGGGACGTACGTCGGTCACGAGTCCGCGGGGCAGAGCGACCGCGTGCCCCGGTTCCACGGTGCGGAGCAGCTGGCCGGCTGGGCGAAGGTCGCCGAGGCGGTGCACGCGGCGGGCGGGACGATCGTGCCGCAGCTGTGGCACATCGGCATGGTCCGCAACCAGGGCGAGCCGCCCTTCGCGGACGCCCCGGCCGTCGGCCCCTCCGGCATCCGCGTCGACGGCACCGAGGCCACCGGCAAGGCGATGACCCGGCGCGACCTGGACGACGTCATCGGCGCGTTCGCCGAGGCGGCGGCCGCCGCCGAGCGCATCGGCTTCGACGGCGTCGAGATCCACGGCGCCCACGGCTACCTCGTCGACCAGTTCCTGTGGGCGCACACCAACCGGCGCACGGACGCCTACGGCGGTGACCCCGTGGCCCGCACGAAGTTCGGCGCCGAGATCGTCGCCGCCGTCCGCGAGACCGTCTCGCCGGAGTTCCCGGTCGTCTTCCGCTACTCGCAGTGGAAGCAGGAGGCCTACGACGCCCGGCTCGCCGAGACCCCGCAGGAGCTGGAGGCGATCCTGGCCCCGCTGGCCGCCGCCGGCGTCGACGCCTTCCACGCCTCCACCCGCCGCTACTGGCTGCCCGAGTTCGACGGCTCCGACCTCAACCTCGCGGGCTGGACCAAGAAGCTCACCGGCAAGCAGGCCATCACCGTCGGCTCCATCGGCCTCGACGGCGACTTCATCCGAGGCTTCGCGGGCGAGGGTTCCCCGGTCAGGGGCCTCGACGACCTCCTCGACCGCCTGGAGCGCGACGAGTTCGACCTGGTGGCGGTGGGCCGCGCCCTGCTCCAGGACCCGCAGTGGGCGGCGAAGGTCCTCGCCGGCCGGTTCGACGAGCTGAAGCCGTACGACGCGTCCGCCTTGAAGACCCTCAGCTGACCGTCGACACGCCCGGTGGGTCCGGGAGACGAGCGCCTTCCGTCTCCCGGCCCCCCGGGGCGGCCGCTAGAGGTTGCCGAGGGGCTCGATGTCGACCCGTACGGGGGTGCCCCATATGCGCAGGACCTCGTAGTCGGTGAACTCGTGGACCAGGCGGTAGGCCATGGCGGGACGGGGGCCGCGGCGCAGGGCGGCGAGGTACAGCTCGGCCTCCCGGCGGTCCCGGCGGGGGGTGCCGCACAGCTGCCACTCCTGGCCGTTCCACAGCTCCGGGAGCCAGCGCTGCTGGGGCTGCGGGCGGTCGGCGCGGGTGCCGTAGCGCGAGGGGGCGGAGGCGGGGGCCCGGCCCTGCGGGGCGGGGCCGTTGAACTCGGCGCGGCGGGCCGCCCGGCGCCGGGTCTCGCACAGCAGGCAGCGGTCGGGGGCGGCCTCGTCGACCGGGCCGTTCGGATGTTCCGCGCAGCGGGTCGCCGGGGCGGTGCCCACGCCGCTCTCGTCCAGCAGTTCCAGGGCCCGCCGCAGGTCGGCCCTGACCTCCTGGAGCCTGGCGTCGGGGGTGTCCGCGGTGAGGGCCTCGCCGTGCTCACCGAGGAGGCGCAGGGCACGACCCAGGTGGGTGAGCTGGGCGTGGTTCATGGCGGGCGTCTCCGTCCTGCTGCGTGCTTTCCGTGACCGTGGGGTGCCGGACCCCCACGACACCACCGTCGCACACGCCACGGACAGCGCGGCCGCCCCGGAGGGTGCGGCGCATCACGCCGGCGGCGCCCCGCCGTCGCTCCGCGCCGCGGCCGGCGCCGCCGCGCGGGCGGGGACGCCGACCGCGTACGTCACGGCGAAGCCGACCGCGTAGCCCGTCAGCAGGCCGCCCGCGTAGACCGCGAGCAGGGTCCCCCAGCCCCGGTCCCCGGCGAGCAGGGGGAACAGGGCCCAGCCGGACGGGCCGATGGCCGTGGCCCCCACCCGGTCGCCGAGCATCGCGAAGAAGCCGACGAAGGCCCCGCCGGCCGCCCCGCCCGCGCAGGCCGTGAGGAAGGGCCGGCCCAGGGGGAGGGAGACGCCGTAGATCAGCGGCTCGCCCACGCCCAGCAGGCCCGCCGGGAGCGCCGACCTGATCGTCGTCCGCAGCGACGCGTCGTGCCGCAGACGCACGTAGACCGCGAGGGACGCGCCGACCTGGCCCGCGCCCGCCATGGCCAGGATCGGGAGCAGCACGGTGTACCCCTGCTGTTCGATGAGGGTGGTGTGGATCGGGATGAGGGCCTGGTGCAGGCCCAGCATCACGAGCGGCAGGAACAGGCCGCCGAGGACGAGCCCGGCGAACGCGCCCGTCGTCTCGAGCAGCAGGTTCGCGGCCGTGCCGACGGCGGAGGACACCGCGCCGGCCGCGTACATGAGGCCGTACAGCGTGGCGAGGCCCGCGACCAGGACGGTCAGGGTCGGGGTCAGCAGGACGTCCAGGGCGTCCGGGACCCGGCCGCGGCACCACCGCTCCACGTACGTCGCCAGCAGCGCGGCCGCCAGCGCGCCGAGGACCCCGCCCTGGCCCGGGGCGAGCGTCACCCCGAACGCGGTGACCTTCGCGACGCCCGGGTACACGACGACCGCCGCGACGGCGCCGCCCAGCACCGGCGTGCCGCCGAACTCCCGGGCCGTGTTGTGCCCGACGAAGACGGCGATCAGCGCCATGAAGCCGGAGGCGACGGCGGCCAGCGCGGGCGTCAGCCACGGCAGCAGACCGGCGTTGACCAGCAGGCCGTTCACGCCGGCGAGGACGCCGCAGCCGATGAGGGCGGGGATGAGGGGGACGAAGACGGCGGCGACGCGGCGGAGGGCGGTCCTGACCGGCGTGGCGTTGCGCCGCCGCCGCTCCTCCTTCAACGCCGCTCCCCGCGCGGCCAGTTCCGCGGCCGTTCCCCGTGGAGCCGGCTGTCCCGCTTCCCGCGCCGCCGGGTCCCCGCCGGCCGGCGACCGGCCCGCGAGTTCCTCGAACGCGGCCGTCACCCTCGTCACCACGCCCGGCCCGAGCACCACCTGGTACGTGCCGTCGGCCACCACCACCCCGAGCACACCGGGCAGCGCCCGCAGCGCGTCCTCGTCCACCCGGGACGCGTCGGCCAGGCCCAGCCGCAGCCGGGTCATGCAGTGGGCGACGGAGACGACGTTCGCGGGACCGCCGACCAGGGGGAGGAGCGCGCCGGCCGTGGCAAGGGGATCAACAGTCACCCCCCGAGCGTGCGGCTCAGGGGCGCGCCGCGGCGAGCGCGGCACGCAGACGGCCGCCGGACTCCTCCAGAAGGCGGGTGGCCGTCGGCCCGTCCACCCCCGCGAGCAGCACCAGGACCGCGGGTTTCACCTCGCCGCCGGTGGCCGCGAGGGCGTCCTCGATCTCGGCGTCGCCCGCGCCCGTCGCGAGGGACAGGATCCGCCGCGAGCGGGCGCGCAGCTTCTCGTTGGAGGCGCGGACGTCGACCATCAGGTTCCCGTACGTCTTGCCCAGCCGGATCATCGTGATCGTCGACAGCATGTTGAGCACCAGCTTCTGGGCCGTGCCCGCCTTGAGCCGGGTGGACCCGGTGAGCAGCTCCGGACCCACGACGACCTCGATGCCGTGCTCGGCGGCCGCCGCCAGCGCACTGCCGGCGTTGCAGGCCAGGCCGACGGTCAGCGCGCCGCGCGAGCGGGCGTACTCCACGGCGCCGAGCGCGTACGGGGTGCGCCCCGAGGCGGAGACGCCGACCACCGTGTCGTCGGGGGTCGGCGCGAGCCGGGCGAGATCGGCCCGGGCCAGCTCCCGCGAGTCCTCGGCGCCCTCGACCGAGCTGGTCATGGCCTCCGGCCCGCCCGCGATGACCCCGACGACCTGCCCGGGGGCGGTGCTGAAGGTGGGCGGGCACTCGGAGGCGTCGAGGACGCCGAGCCGGCCGGCCGTGCCCGCCCCGGCGTAGATCAGCCGTCCGCCCCGCGCCATCCGTTCGGTGACGGCGTCGACGACGGCCGCGATCTGCGGCAGCACCCCGGCCACGGCCCGGGGGACGCCCGCGTCCTCGCCGTTCATCAGCCGGGCGATCTCGATCGTGGGCAACCGGTCGATCTCGGCGAGCTCGGGCCGGAAGGCCTCGGTGGTGAGGGAGGAGAGCTGGGAGAGGAGACGATCGGGGCGGGAGGCGGAAGTCATGGGAAGCGGCTTTCTCCGGTGCCTTCGGAACGGGGGCGGTGCAGCATGCATGAAGGGGCGCGGGACTCCATCGATACGCGGCGGCGCCGCGCGGGCGCGACCAGCCACGCCCTGCCCGCGGTCACCGACGGACGATCAGCCCTACGGCCTACCGGTGCGGTGCCGGTGGGCCAACGCCTCGTAGCTCGCAGCCAGCGCGGGCGCCGCCGTCTCGTACGTCCGCTGCGCCACCCCCACGAACAGGCAGTCCACCACCAGCAGCTGTCCCGTCCGCGACGACATCGCCGCCGGCCGCAGCTCGCTCTCCCGCGCCGTGGACGTCGTCAGCACGTGGTCCGCGTACTGCGCGACCGCCCCGCCCGGCCGCCCGGTGACCGCGACGGTCGTCGCGCCCCGCTCGAACGCCACCCGCAGCGGCTCGATGACGTCCCCGGTCGACCCGGAGTGCGTGACGGCCACGGCGACGTCGCCCGCCCGCAGTTGCACGGCGTTCGTCACGGCGAGGTGCGGGTCGCCGTGGGCGTGGGCGACGAGCCCGATCCGCAGCAGCTTCTGGACGAGGTCCTGGGCGACCAGGCCGGACGCGCCGATGCCGTAGACGTCGGTGCGGCGGGCGGCGGCCACCGCGTCGACGACCGCCGCGAGTTGGGCGATGTCGAGGCCGGCGGCGGTGTCGGCGAGGGTCTGCCGCTCGTCGTGGGCGAGTTTGGCGACGACGTCGGCGAGGGGGTCGTCGACGGCGATGTCGGTGGTGAGGACGGGCGCGCGGCCGGACTGCTGCTGGGCCGCGAGGCCGGCGAGGGCCAGGCGCAGGTCGCGGTAGCCGGGGTAGCCGAGGAGCCGGGCGGTGCGCACGACGGTGGCCTCGCTGGTGCCGGTGCGTTCGGCGAGGCCGGTGACGGTGAGGGCGGCGCAGCCGGCGGGGTCGCTCGCGACGGCCTCGGCGACGCGCTGCACGGAACGGGTCATGGACGGGGCGAGCGTGCGGACCTTGGCGGCGAGGGCCGGGGCCGCGGCGCCGCTGAAGGTTTCCTTCAGGTCCCGGGGCATGGGTGAAAAATATTTTCAGCTCGGCCCCGGGGTCAAGAGTGCGCACAATGGGGACATGGATCCCTCCGGCAGCTCCGTCAACTCCCTGGAACAGGCGTTGCACGCCGCGCGCGCCCTCGTCCTCGCCGATCTGACCGCGGGCGAGGTGGCCGCGGCGGACGTGGTGTCCCTGGTGGAGGACTCCGTGGCGCAGCGGCGGTGGTGGGTCGAGCAGTGGCCGGACGGCGCCGCCTTCGTCGCCGGGCTGGTGGCGCAGGACGTGCAGGACGCGCTGCTGGAGCGGTACGGGCGCTGGCCGTTGTGCCCGGTCTGCCGCTCCGGCGACCCGCACGCCCTCGACGTCGAGCCGGACCTCGGGCCCGATCCGCACTGGGTGTGCCACAAGGCGGGCGTGAAGGTCGCCGCGGTGGGGGCGCTCGGCTCGGCGACCGACACAGAGCCGTCCTCGTGAGGCGACGCACGTGACGATCTACATCGACCCGCCGCAGTGGCCGGGGCACGGACGCATGTGGTCCCACCTCGTCAGCGACGTCTCCTACGACGAACTGCACCTCTTCGCCCAGGAGTTGGGCGTCCCCGGACGGGCCTTCGAGCGGGACCACTACGACCTCCCGGCGCACCGGTACGCGGACGCGGTGCTCGCCGGCGCGGTCGAGGTGAGCAGCCGGGAGGTGGTGCGGCTGCTGCACGGGGCGGGACTGCGCCGCCGCAAGCGCGGCGGACGGGCGGAGGGCGTCGGCCGTTGACCGCGGACGGTGCCGCCGGCGCTCCCGGACGGTGCCGGCCGGCGGCGGACCGCGTCAGCCGGTGAACACCGGCTCCATCGTGTGCCACCAGGCGGTGAGGCCCGCCCGGTCGGGGCCGGCGATCTGCACGAGCGCGGGACGGTCGTAGTAACTGCACAGGAAGACGTACTGCCCCGAGGTCGCCACGTAGCAGACCACGTCGCCGGCGGCCTCGTCCGGACTGCCGTTCTCGGCCCAGCTGCCGTACACGTTGGTCTGCGTCTCGCAGTCGCCCGTCTGCACGCGGGAGGCGTACTGCTGGAAGACGGCGTCCCGGGCGCTCTTCGTCGCGTACGCCACCACGCTCGCCTTGCCGGTGTGCGCGATGCCGTAGTCGTCGGTGGTGGTCACCGTGCAGAACAGGGCGGCGTCCGAGCCGGGCCACAGGGCGCGCGTGCAGCTGTCGCGGGACCACTGGCCGGCGTTGAGCGAGTCGCGCAGGGTGTGCTCGGCGCCGGTGAGGCCGTCGCTCGTGCCGGTCGTGTCCGTGGTGCCGGAGGTGTCCTCGGTGGAGGGGTCGGGGTCCGGCGCGGGGCTGTCCGACGTGTCGTCGTCGGGCGTGGGGGACGGGTCGTCGCCGGTGCCCTCCGTGCCGCCCGCGCCGACGACCTCGCCGCTGCTGGACGTGGTGTCCGACTCCGAGGTGTCGTCCGAGGACTGCGATGCCTGCACGTACAGGCTGACCAGGGCGATCACCGTGCTGATCACCAGGCTGACGATGGTCCAGCGCACGCCCCGCCGGGCCCAGGTGTGGTCGGGGTCCGGCGTCGGCGGCGTGGACGGATCGGTGCTCATGACGCTCCCCCGCTTCCCCCGGCGTACACGGCCCGCGCGCGGCGCGGTCGTGTCGGATATTATTCGGAAGGACGCGGGGGGCGGGCGAGGCGAAACGGTGAAGATCGGCTCCGCCTACGCCAGGTCGAGGGGGGCGGAGCGGCGCATGCGCGTACCGCTCCTCGCTTTGGCCAGGGGTTCGCCGGGCGGTGCGGTCACGCCGTCAGCAGGTCCAGTTCGCCGCGCAGGTTGTAGCGCGCCGTGGCCTCCCAGTGCTCCCGTCCGTACGGCGTACGGAACAGGCGCGGCAGGGCGAGGAGTTGCCGCAGCACGTCGGCCCGGCCCTCGCGGAAGGCCTCGTTCGGGACGAAGTGGTACTCCTCGCGGACCGCGGCCGTGTACGCGGCGTACGCGGACGGCGGCGCGGCCAGGATCGCGAGGTCGGCGTCGCACAGGACCTGGCCGTCGCGGTCGTCGTCGGCGGGGTCGTGGGTGACGGTGAGCCGGACCAGCCGGGCGACCTCGGCGGTCCTCGCGTCGGGGAGGCCGGCCTCGGGCAGGGCGCGTTCGGCGAGGCGGGCGGAGCGCTCCTCGTTCTCGGAGCGGTCGGGCAGGTAGACCGCGTCGTGGAACCAGGCGGCCAGCCGGACGGCGTCCGGGTCGTCGGCGTACTCCGCCAGGGCGTCGACGTGGTCCAGGACCGCGGTGAGGTGCGTGAGCGTGTGGTAGTGCCGCTGCGGTTCGCGCCAGCGGGCGAGGAGGTCGTCGGCGTAGAGAACGGGGTCGGGACCGTCCCCGGAGCCGCGGGCCCCTTCCAGGGCGCGGACGAAACGGGCACGCAGGGCTTCGGTGTCGGCCATGCCGCCATTCTCGCCGGTGCGCGCCCGTTCCGTGGCTCCGCGGGAGCCCGCTCCGGGCGACTCCGGGAACACCGGCCGGGGCGCCTTCGCGCTGGTCCCGCCGCCCGGTCCGCCGTCCTCGCCCCCCGCACGCCGCGCTCACCGAAAGAGAAGGCGCGTCAACGCAGCGTGACATTCGGCTTGACCCGCTTCCGTCGGATTTGGCAGTATCGGCGGTAGCAAACACAGCGTGGTGCATATGGCTGCACCAGGTCCTGGGGCCGCTCCTTCGGGAGCGGCCCGAGTGTTTTCCGGAGGGATCGTTGTACCTGTGCTACATCGACGAGGCGGGCAACGGCCAGACGCTCGGCCCCGCCAGACCGGACGCCCCGCCGGTCCTCGTCGTCGGTGGCTTCACCGTCCACGACTCCCACATCAAGCGGTTGACCTGGGACTTCCTCGGCGTCAAGAAGAAGTACCGGCCGCAGCTGCTCCGCGCCCCGCACCTCTCCGAGGTGGTCCGCACGGAGATCAAGGGCTCCGACGTCCGCAAGGACGTCCGCGTCGGGAACCGGGACCGGCGCCGGGCGGCGATACACCTCGTGGACTCGGTCCTCGGCCTGCTGGAGCGCTGCGACGCACGCCTCCTGGCCCGCGTGTGGGTGAAGCAGGAGGGCCGCGCCTTCGACGAGACCGGCGTGTACAGCACCTCGGTGGGGAGCCTCACCGAGACCTTCCAGGCCCAGCTGCTGGACTGTCATGCGCGGGGCGTCATGGTCCTCGACAGCCGGACCAAGTCCAAGAACGCGCCGAACGTGCACTGCGTCACGACGCGCAAGTACCGCGCGGGCGGCGACCTCCTCAAGGGCGTCATCGAGTCGCCGGTCTTCGGGCACAGCGACACCCACACGCTGCTCCAGCTCGCGGACCTCGTCGTCTCCTCCCTGCTGTTCCCCATCGCCTGTCACGCCTACCTGGGCGACGTGACGTGGAACGTGCACTGCGACGACGCGTACCGCCCGCTGAGGGAGGAGTTCGGGGAGCGGCTGAAGAAGCTCCAGTTCCGGTACCGGGACCCGGCGGGCAAGTGGCGCGGCGGGATCGTGGTGTCCGACCGGCGGACCGCGCGGCCGTCGAGCCTGATGTTCGGAGCGGGGAGGACCGTTCCCGGGGCGGTCATCCCCGCGCAGCAGGCGGACGGCGGGGGACTGCCGAGCACGGTGTAGGGAACCCGGCGGGGAGGCGCCTCCTCCCCCCAGGACGTGTTCCGGGCCGAGGGGCCCTCCTCCGCACTAGCGTGGTGTCCATGACGACTCCTGCGGATGTGCAGAACGTACGTGACCCCGAACTGCCCGGGCGGCTGCTGGCCGTCGAGCGGGACGCGCTGATCCCGCTGCTGCGGGGGCGGGACGGGGCCGACTTCGCGCTGCCGGTGGCGGCGTGTCCGGGGTGGACGGTGCGGGACGTGCTGGCGCACTGCTCGGCCGCGTTCACCCGGGTCCTGGAGCGCCGGTTCGAGGAGGGGGTGTTCTCGCCCGGGTCCAACGACCGGGACATCGCCGAGCGGGCCGACTGGACGAACGCCCGGGTCCTCGACGAGCTGGAGCGCGGGATGACCGGGGCCGGGCCGGTGATCGCGAAGGCGGGCGGGGCGCTGGACGTGCTCGCGCTGGGGGAGTGGGTGCACGCCGGGGACGTGCGCGAGGCGCTCGGCGAGCCGGGCGCGTACGCGGGCGCGGGGCTGCCGCACGCGCTCGCCCTGCTGGCCCAGGTCACCGCCCTGAAGGGCCACCTGCCGCTGCACGCCGACCTCGACGACGCCGACGAACCGCTGCGGCTGGGCGACGCCTCGGGGGAACGGCCCCCGGCGCGCTACATCGGGGACGGGCCGACGCTCGTGCGGCTGTACGCGGGGCGGCCGGTGGACGGCGCCGGGTACGAGCTGGCCGGGGCGGAGGCGGCGGAGCTGAACATCTTCGGCGGGTGAGGCGGGGCCCGGACGCGACCGTGGGGGCGCGGATCCCGGGGGCGCGGGCGTAGGCTGGGATTGGACTAGACCTGTAGAGCCGTCGCCGATGCCGGTGAACGCCGACGAACGCCGATGAATGGGGCCCCATGAGCAAGCGTGCAGTCCTGGAGGTGATCGCCCTCGACACCGAGGACGCGGTCGCCGCCCAGGCGGGAGGTGCGGACCGCCTCGAGCTGGTCACCGACATGGCGGCCGACGGGCTCACCCCGTCGGCCGCCACCGTCGCCGGGATCCGCGGGGCCGTCGACCTCCCGCTGCGGGTGATGCTGCGGCTGGCGGACGGGTTCGCGGCGGGCGACGTCGACCGGCTGGTGGGCGCCGCGTGCGAGATGCGCGCGGCCGGGGCGGAGGAGTTCGTGCTCGGGTTCCTCGCCGCGGACGGCGGGGTGGACCTCGACGCGGTCGAGCGGATCGTCGGCGAGCTGGACGGCTGCCGGTGGACCTTCCACCGCGCGATCGACCGTGCCGCCGACCGGGACGCCCTGCGCAAGCAGCTCGACGGGCTGCCCGGCCTCGACACCTACCTCACGGCCGGCTCCGCCGCCGGCGTCGACGACGGGCTCCCCACGCTGTGCGCCGAGGCGGGCCGACGCGGCGAGCCCGGCTACGAGCAGCAGCTGCTGGTGGGCGGTGGTCTGCGCCTGGAGCACGTGCCCCCGCTGCTGGAGGCGGGCCTCGACGGCTTCCACATCGGAGGGGCGGCCAGGCCGGACGGCTGGGACGGGCCCGTCTCGGCGCGGGCCGTCGCGCAGTGGCGCGCGGCGGTGGACGGCGACGGACACGGCGACCGACCGTGACCGGCGGCCGGACCCGCGTCCGGCCGCCGGTCACGGTCAGCCCAGCTGCTCCGGCAGCGGGGCCGTGTGCGTCACGATCAGGCCCGACACCGCTCGGGTCAGCGCCACGTACAGGCGCCGCAGGCCGGTGCGTTCGTCGGGTTCGCCGTCGACGACCGCCCGGGGCTCGTCGAGGACCACGTAGTCGTACTCCAGGCCCTTGGCCAGGGAGGCCGGGACCAGGGTCAGGCGGGTGTCGCGGGTGGTCTCCTCGCCGGGGGCCAGGTACGGGACGCCCGCCGCGGCGAGCGCCTCGGCCAGGGCGGGGACGCGGGCGTCGGCCGCGATCAGGCCCGTGGAGCCCTCGTTGCGCAGCAGTTCCGCGCAGGCGGCGACGACGTCCGCGACGTCCTCGACCGGGCGCAGGGCGAAGAAGCCCGGGTTCTCGCGGACCGACGCCACCGGCGTCAGGCCCGGCGCGATGTGCGGCAGCAGGCGGGAGGCGTAGGCGATGACGTCCGTCGGGACGCGGAAACCGGCCGTCAGCTCCTCGATTGCCGCCTCCGGCTTGCCGAGGTGCGCCAGCGCCTCCCGCCAACTGCGCGTCGCCCACGGCGTGGTGCCCTGCGCCAGGTCGCCGAGGACGGTCGCGCTGCCGGTGGAGCAGCGGCGGCCGACGGCCCGGTACTGCATGGGGGAGAGGTCCTGCGCCTCGTCCAGCACCACGTGCCCGAGCGAGTGGGTGCGCTCCACCAGGTCGGCCGCCTCGTCGATCAGCACCGCGTCGGCGGCCGACCACCTGGCGGACTTCACCGACCGCACCTGCTTCGCCCACAGGATCGTCTTCTGCTCGTCCTCGGTGAGGACGCCCTCCGCGTGCGCGGCGAGGAAGTCCGCGTCCGTGAGCAGGCGCAGCACGAGCTTGGCGGGATCCACCGCCGGCCAGACCGCCTTGACCGCCGCCTTGACCGCGCTGTTGCGGGCCACCGCGTCCTGCACCCGGTCGTCCGGGGCCTCCCCGGACCGCTCCATCTGCACCAGCACGGCGTGCGCGATGCGCTGCGGCAGGGCGTCCCGGGCGGCGCCGTAGCGGATGTCCCGGTCGAGCAGCTCCCGGACGATGTCCTCCAGTTCGTACGCCGGGACGCGCCAGCGGCGGGAGCCGCGCACGACCACCACCGGCTCGGTGGGCAGCGTGACGTGGGAGTAGAGGGCCCGGCGGAGCACCTGGGCCATCCGCGCGTCGCCCTTGACCACGGCGGCCGCCGCGTCGTCCGTCCCGCGCACCTCCACCCGGGCGACGAGGTCGTCCACCGTGGCCTGCCGCACCGCCAGCTCGCCCAGCGCGGGCAGCACCTGCTCGATGTAGTGGAGGAAGGAACGGTTCGGCCCGATGACCAGCGTCCCGGTGCGGGCGAGCCGCTCGCGGTGGGCGTAGAGCAGGTACGCCACCCGGTGCAGGCCGACCGCCGTCTTCCCGGTGCCGGGGCCGCCCTGGACGCAGACGGAGCCCGAGAGCCCGGAGCGCACGATCTCGTCCTGCTCCGGCTGGATGGTCGCCACGATGTCGCGCATCGGGCCGACACGCGGACGCTCGATCTCCTGCTGGAGCAGCTTGCTGGTGGTCGCCGCCTCGGCCGGGTCCGACAGGTGCTCGTCCTCGTACGCGGTGAGGTCGCCGCCCGTGTAACCGAAGCGGCGGCGCAGCGCGACGTCCATCGGGTCCTTCTTGGACGCCCGGTAGAACGGCTGCGACACCGGCGCGCGCCAGTCGATGACCATCGGGTCGCCGTCGGCGTCGTGCACGTGCCGACGCCCGATGTAGAACCGCTCCCCCTCCGCGCCCTCCGCCCGCTCGGCGCCCGGAGCGTGCAGGTAGTCCAGCCGGCCGAAGAACAGCGGGGTGTCGCTGAGGTCGGCGAGCGCCTTGATGCGCTCCCCGATCTGGCGCTCCAGGATCTGGGCGTTGACCCAGTTCGCGGTGACGTCGCTGATGTCGAGGGCCTCGACGTCCTCGCGCATGGCGCGCAGCGCGGAGCGGGAGGCGCTCAGGTGGGCGCGCTCACGGGCGAGGGGGTCGTCGGGGGCGGAGCCGAGGGGGCCGTCGTACGGGCCGTCGAGGGAGTCGTGGACGGGCGTGGACAAGGGGGTGCCTCCGGAGGGGACCTGCGGGAAGGGCGCTGCGGGATGCCGTCCGGTTTCCGTCCGGACGACGGCACTCCGTCGAGGAGGCGGGCAAGAGCGGAGATTTTAGGTGAGGGGGCCGGGAGAGGCCAATGGATTTCGCGCGCGCCAGGACGCACCGGGACGCCCCGCCCCCGGCCCGAGGCCGCGACTCCTGCGCGACCCCTAGGGGACGACGGACCGCTCCCCGGGGGAAGCGGTCCCTCCCGAGGCGTACGAACGGGGTACGCGGTCCGGGACCTGGGGCCGATGCCACTCCCGGCCCCGGCTCCCATCATGGAGACATGAGTACAGCGACCCTCACCCCGGCACCAGGTCGCCCGCCCGGCGCGACCCCGCTCACCGGCGCCCACCACCGTCACCGTCTCGGCGACGCCCTGCGCGCCGTGCGGGTCTTCGCCGGCGCCGCCTTCGACGTGATCGTCCTCGGCGAGTACGGCGAGGAGGCGGGCGTCCGCCACCGGTGACGCCCCCTCCTCCCGACGGCCGGCTCAGCTCTCCGCGAGCAGCTCGTCCGCGTCCACGATCCGGTACGCGTACCCCTGCTCCGCCAGGAACCGCTGCCGGTGCGCGGCGAAGTCCTGGTCGATGGTGTCGCGGGCGACCACGGAGTAGAAGTGGGCCTGGTGGCCGTCGGCCTTCGGCCGCAGGACGCGGCCCAGGCGCTGGGCCTCCTCCTGGCGGGAGCCGAAGGTGCCCGACACCTGGATGGCGACCGTCGCCTCCGGCAGGTCGATCGAGAAGTTCGCGACCTTGGAGACCACCAGCACGCTGATCTCGCCCTCCCGGAAGGCGTCGAAGAGCTTCTCGCGCTGGGCGTTGGAGGTCTCGCCCTTGATGACCGGCGCGTTCAGGTGCTCGCCCAGCTCGTCCAGCTGGTCGATGTACTGGCCGATGACGAGGATCTGCTGCCCGGCGAAGCGGCGGACGATCGCCTCCGTCACCTTCCGCTTCGTCGCGGTCGTCGCGCAGAAGCGGTACTTCTCCTCCGCCTCGGCGGTCGCGTACGCCAGCCGCTCCGAGTCCGTGAGGTTCACCCGGACCTCGACGCAGTCGGCGGGCGCGATGTAGCCCTGCGCCTCGATCTCCTTCCAGGGCGCGTCGAACCGCTTCGGGCCGATGAGCGAGAACACGTCCGACTCGCGGCCGTCCTCGCGGACGAGCGTCGCGGTCAGCCCCAGCCGCCGCCGGGCCTGGAGGTCGGCGGTGAACTTGAAGACGGGCGCCGGCAGCAGGTGCACCTCGTCGTAGACGATCAGCCCCCAGTCCCGGGAGTCGAACAGCTCCAGGTGCGGGTAGACGCCCTTCCGCCGCGTCGTCAGCACCTGGTACGTGGCGATCGTGACGGGCCGGATCTCCTTCTTCGTCCCGCTGTACTCGCCGATCTCGTCCTCGGTCAGCGACGTCCGCTTCACCAGCTCGTGCTTCCACTGCCGGGCGGAGACCGTGTTCGTGACGAGGATCAGCGTCGTGGACTTCGCCTGCGCCATCGACCCGGCGCCGACCAGCGTCTTGCCCGCGCCGCAGGGCAGGACGACGACCCCGCTGCCGCCGTGCCAGAAGTTCTCCACGGCCTGCTTCTGGTACGGCCGGAGCGCCCAGCCGTCCTCGGCCAGCTCGATCGGGTGCGCCTCGCCGTCGACGTATCCGGCCAGGTCCTCGGCGGGCCAGCCCAGCTTCAGCAGCGTCTGCTTGATCTGCCCGCGCTCGGAGGGGTGCACGACGACCGTGTCCGGGTCGATGCGGGCGCCCACCAGCGGGGCGATCCGCTTGGAGCGCAGGATCTCCTCCAGGACCGGCCGGTCGGTGGTCGTCAGGACCAGCCCGTGCGCCGGGTGCTTGGACAGGGTGAGCCGGCCGTAGCGGTCCATCGTCTCGGCGACGTCGACGAGCAGCGCGTGCGGCACCGGATAGCGGCTGTACTGCACCAGCGCGTCCACGACCTGCTCGGCGTCGTGGCCCGCCGCGCGCGCGTTCCACAGGCCGAGCGGGGTCACCCGGTAGGTGTGGATGTGCTCCGGCGCCCGCTCCAGCTCCGCGAAGGGCGCGATGGCACGACGGCAGTCGTCGGCCTGCTCGTGGTCCACCTCCAGGAGCAGGGTCTTGTCCGACTGGACGATCAGCGGTCCGTTCACGTACGCACATCCCTTCCGCACGGCCAAACGTCCAGTGTGCCTCACCGGGCGGCGGTCACTCCCGGTCGTCGGCCAGCTCGGCCACCCCGGTGATCCGGTGCAGCGGATACGTCCGCACCTCGTCCGCCGTGTGGTCGTACGCCGTCACGAAGCCGCCCTCCACCCGGACCGGGGCGATGACGCGCTGGCTGGCGCCGCCCTCGGCGTTGACGTAGCCGATCCACAGGGCCTCACCGGTGAGGACGGCGGCCTGCACGGTGGCGAGGGTCTCCGCCGGGCTGGTGCGGGGCAGCTCGCCGGGGGCGAGCGGGGCGGAGTCGGTGGGCTTGCGGGGGGTGGTGGAGGCCAGGTCGCCCGCCCGGATCGCGCGGATCGCCGCCGTCAGGAGGGTGGCGTCGGGGACCGGCGGGCCCTCGGGCACCGGCTCGGGCGCCGAGCGCGGCGGGGTGCGGTGGGCCTGCGCGCGGGTGATCAGGACGTCGCCCTCGGCGGACTCGGCGGCCGGCGCGTACCCCATCGCGCGCAGCCCGTCGAGGAGGGCCGCCGGGTCGGCCTGCGCGGCCAGCACCGTCGGCGCGAGCCGGCGCAGCCGCAGGGCGGCGGCCCGTCGGTCGGCGAGGATCTCGTTCAGCAGGGCGTCGTCGTCGCAGCGGACGTACGCCGAGGCCGCGCCCACCCGCAGCCGGCCGTGCCGGCGGGCCACGTCGTCGATCAGGTACGCCAGCGGCTGCGGGACCGGCGTACGGGAGTGCTCGGCGAGGAAGGCGTGCAGGTCGGAGGCGGTGCGGCCGGCGTCCAGGGCGCGGCGCACGGAGGCCGGGGTGAAGCGGTAGACGGTCGCGCCGCCCTTCGACTCGACGTCCGCGAGGACGCCCAGCACGTCGGCGAGCGGGCGTCGCAGCGGGCCGGGGGCCACGGCCGTCAGGTCCGCCTGGAGCAGGACGTGGTCCAGCGGTTCGGGCAGCAGCGGGGCGAGCAGGCGGGCGGCGGCCGCGGTGGCGACGGCCTGCTCGGGCGGGGAGAGCGGCACGGGGGCCGAGGGACGGTGGTGGACGGGGAGCTTGTCGCCCGGCCCCTTCGGCTCCTCCTGGGCCCGGTGGACCACGGGCGCGCCGAGCAGCGCCCGGCCGTGCGCCGACAGCGCGCCCCGGCCGGTCACGCCCAGCAGCTCGGCCTCCGTCAGCGTCCAGCGGGCCAGCCGGGTGCGCAGGTCGTCCTCGCCGCGGGCCTCCCGGGGGCCCTGCGGGGCGCGCAGCGGCCGCTCCCAGCGCAGCCGGTCCAGCACCGCCTCCGCGTCCGGCGCGCCGCCCTCCGGCAGCGCGGCCAGCAGCGTCAGCACCCGGTGGCGCACCTCCGGCGCCGCCGAGCGGTCAAGACCCGGGCCCAGCGCCGACAGCGTCCGGTCCTTCGCGTCCCGCCCGCCGACCACCCCCGACGTGCGGGTCGCCGTCAGCCACGCCTCGGCCAGCAGCGCCCACCGCTCGGCCGCCGGACGCTCCCGCCACTCGTCGTACGCCGGGGTCGCCGCGTACCGCTCGTCGGCCTCCCCGTCCGAGGCGAGCAGCCCGGCGGCGTACGCCAGCTCGACCCAGAAGGCGGCGACCGGCTCGGAGACGTCGAGGGCGACGGCGGTCCGCTTGAGGTCGCGGACGCTGAGCCCGCCGGCCCGCAGCACCGCCGGGCCGCCCTCGTCCCAGTCCTTCAGCAGCTCCTCGACGGTCGACAGCGCCGTGTACGCCTGCCCGGCCGCGGTCGTGTCCACCACCTGCGGGCGGTGGGCGGCGGCCGGCTCGACGGCGGGCGGGACCGGCTCGGGCGCACGGTGCGCGCGGCCGGCCCGCAGGTGCAGGGCGACCTCGCGGGGCAGCACCACGGTGCCCGGAGCGGTCGGCAGCAGCAGGCCCCGGTCGAGCAGCCACCGCAGCCGGGGCGCCGGGTCGGCGGTGACCTGCCCGTACGGCGGTCCCCAGACGAGCCGGTCCAGCACCTCGCGGGAGTCGGCGGGGGCCCCGTCGAGCAGGGCGCCCATCTTCTCGCGGTCGGTGAACAGGGCGGTCAGCGCGGCGACCGCCGAGACCGAGTCGTGGGTCGACGGCAGCCCGGCCGCCGCCACGATGTCCTGGATCCGGCCCGGCGACATCCCCGCGGTGGCCTCCTGCACGGACGGGCCGAGACCCGTCGGGGACGGGTGCTGCGGGGACGGCGCCAGCAGCTCACGGGCGGTGCGGACCAGCCGCAGCCGGTCGTCGGCGCCCCAGACGAGGGCCTGCTCCCGCAGGGCGGCCACGGCGCCGGGCAGCGCGCGGGCCACGGCCGGGTCGGCCGCGTCCCCCGCCATCAGTCCGAGCAGTTCGCTGTACGTCGCCGGGTCCCCGGCCACGGCCAGCGCCTCCGCCGTCTGCAGCGTGAACCGGTCCAGCCGCTCCAGCGCCCGCACGACGGAGGCACGGGTGCCGGCGCGGGTGGCGAGCTGCGTGAGGTCCGTGGGGACCGGCGTGATGAGGTCGGGGCGACGCCGCAGGAGAGCGGCCAGGGAGGCGTCGTCCCGTACGCGGAGCGCTTCCGCGAGGGACCGGGGGGCCGGATGGTCCTCGGTGCTCATCTGACCCACGGTAGCGGGTCGCTTCCGGGGGACCGAGCGGAAGTCCGGCGGCCGGCCGCGCGGACGGGCGGGGGCCGGGTCCGGGCCGGGGGCCTGCCGCGCCCGCGCCGGTGCGGACGCGGGCCTGCCGCCCCCCCCCGGGCCGTGCTCCGGTTCCGGGCGGGCCTCGCCCTCCGGCGCCGGGCGGGCCGGGAGGCCCGGGTCGGTGGTGGTGAGCACGGTTCTCCGTGCGGGACGCGCGGTAGCGTCTCCCCGTGGGGATCGAGAGCGACCAGGTCGTCTACGAGTATCTGAGCCGCGTCGGGGACGTGGCGCAGCAGCGGCAGCTGTCGTCGGCCACGCGGATGCGGCTCGTCGCGGACCTGCGGAACGAGATCGACCGGCGCCGGGCCAGGGCGCCCGTCGACAGTCCCGCCACCGTGCGCCGCATCCTCTCCCGCCTCGGCACCCCGGACGAGGTCGTCACGGCCGCGTCCGGCGAGCGGCCCGTCGTGCCGGAGACGCGGGCGCCGTCCGTACCGGTGCAGCGGGACGGCGAGGGGGAGCGGGCCGACGGGGGCAGGAAGGCGAAGGGGAACTGGTGGAGCGTGCCGCGTCCGCGGTCCGACGCGCCCCCGCCCGCCGCCTCGGACGTACCGTCCCCGCCGCACCGGGCCGGGGCGCACGAACTCGGCGACTCCGCGCAGAGCCCCGACTGGTGGCGGCGCGGACCCGACCCCCTCGGACTCGGTGACGAGGTGCCGGGGTTCGTCGGCGGCATCGAGATCCCGGACATGCTCAAGCCCCCGCCCGCCAGGGGCCCGGAGGGCCCGGCGAAGGAGGACGTGGCAGGCGCGGCCGGGGACGCGGCGGGCGCGGAGAAGGCGGAGGCGCCGGCCCGCGGCCGGTTCCTGCCCTTCCTCGGCGGCCGCCGCCGCTGGACCAACCCCCTCCTCCTGGCCGCCGCCGGCTGCCTCGTGGTCGGCGCGGTGATCGGGGAGTGGCTCGTGATGGCCGCGGGCTGGCTCATCGCCTACGCCTCCCGCCGGCTGACCGAACGGGAGACGAAGTGGGCGGTCGTGGTGCTCCCCGGGCTCGCGGCCGGGGCCGGCGTCGTCTGGCTGTGGGGGCGCGGCGAGGGACGCTGGGGCGACCCCATCGCCGAGGGACAGCTGAACGACGCCGTCGGCGCGACCGTGCCGTGGGTGGTGCGGGGCGCGGCCGTGGCGTCGGCGCTGTTCCTGCTGTGGCGGTCGCAGCGGAAGAAGTAGGCCCACCCGGCCGGGCCCGTGCCGGCCGGGCCCGTGCCGACCGGGCCCGCGTCGGCCAGGACCGGACCCGCGTTGGCCGCGACCGTGCGGGAGAGGCCCATGCCGGAGGGGTCCGCGCCGGAGGGGTCCGCGCCGGAGGGGTCCGCGCCGGAACCGGCGGCCAGGGCGTCTGGGCTGGCCTGAGCGTCCGGGGCGGCCGGGGTGGCCGGGGTGGCCGGGGTGGCCAGGGCGTCCGGAGCGGCCGGGGCGGCCAGGGCGTCTGGGCTGGCCTGAGCGTCCGGGCTGGCCTGAGCGTCCGGGGCGGCCAGGGCGTCTGGAGTGGCCTGAGCGTCCGGGGCGGCCAGGGTGGCCGGAGCGGCCGGGGTGGCCGGGGTGGCCAGGGCGTCCGGAGCGGCCGGGGCGTCCGGGGCGTCCGGGGCGGCCAGGGTGGCCAGGGCGTCTGGGCTGGCCTGAGCGTCCGGGGCGGCCGGAGCGGTCGGGGTGGGCGGGCAGAATGGCGTCCATGGCCCCCACGAGCTCCGCCCCCGCCCCCGCCCTCACCGTCGGCTTCGACCTCGACATGACCCTGATCGACTCCCGCCCGGGCATCCGCGCCTGCTGGGTGGAGCTGTCCGCGCGGACGGGGAC
Organism: Streptomyces sp. NPDC017936; assembly: GCF_044328485.1. Taxonomy (NCBI): domain Bacteria; kingdom Bacillati; phylum Actinomycetota; class Actinomycetes; order Kitasatosporales; family Streptomycetaceae; genus Streptomyces; species Streptomyces sp. NPDC017936. The sequence continues at coordinate 146,308 of NZ_JBIRHK010000005.1, forward strand.
GTACGTCGACGCCGACCTGGTGGTGTCGCGGCTGGGGCCGCCGCTGGAGGAGGAGATGGCGTACTGGTTCGCGGCGGAGGAGATACCGGCGACGGCCGACCTCTACCGCGAGCTCTACCCCGAGTACGCCATCACCGGGACCCTCGCGATGCCCGGCGCCCGCGAGGCGATCGCGGCCGTGCAGGCGGCCGGCGGGCGCGCCGTCGTCGTCACCGCCAAGTGGGGGCCCAACGCCGAGCTGCACATGAAGCACCTGGGCATGGCACCGGACGCGGTGATCGGCAACCTGTGGGCGGAGCAGAAGGCGGTGGCCCTGCGCGAGCACGGCGCCGGCGTCTACGTCGGCGACCACGTCGGGGACGTGCGCGGCGCCCGGCGCGCCGGGGCCTTCTCGGTGGCCGTGGCCACGGGCCCGTGCAGCCCCGCCGAGCTGACCGAGGCGGGGGCGGACGTCGTCCTCGACGACCTGACGCGGTTCGGGGAGTGGTTCGCCGGCCACGCCGGCTGACTCACCGGGCGCGGCGGCTCACCGCGAGGGCCGACTTCCGGCCGTTCGCGCCCGCCGGCGTCCCGCCGCGATCGACCGGAGAACACCCGCGCCCGCGATGAGGAAGCCGACGCCCATGAACATGCTCAATCCGAACATGTACGTCGGGAAAGGCGTCGTCCCGAGCAGCAGCGGGGCCACGGTGACGAGAGTGGCCACGGCACCGATGAAGAACACGACGGCACCGGCGCGGATCAGTCGGTCACCGGGCGCGGCGGAATTCGTTTGGGTTTTGTCACGCACCGGACCAGGGTAGTTCCCAGCGCGAAGGAACAACCGGGCGACGTCTTGTCACCCGCCCGAAGACCATTAGCCTTGGTACCGGCGGGTCATGGTGGACCCGCTGTAGTGCTATCAAGAGCTGTTTTCCGAAGCAGTTTTCCGACGATACGAGGACGAGGACAGACGTGCCTACCGGCAAGGTCAAGTGGTTCAACAGTGAGAAGGGCTTCGGCTTTCTCTCCCGCGACGACGGCGGTGACGTCTTCGTCCATTCCTCGGTCCTCCCCGCCGGAGTCGAGACACTGAAGCCGGGACAGCGCGTGGAGTTCGGCGTCGTGGCCGGACAGCGCGGCGACCAGGCCCTCTCCGTCGTCCTCCTCGAGCCGACCCCCTCGGTCGCGGCCGCCCAGCGCAAGAAGCCGGACGAGCTGGCCTCGATCGTGCAGGACCTGACGACCCTCCTCGAGAGCATCACCCCGTCGCTCGAGCAGGGCCGCTACCCCGACAAGGTCTCCGGAAAGAAGATCGCCGGCCTGCTGCGCGCGGTCGCCGACCAGCTGGACGTGTGACCCGGATTCACGGGAAGGCGAGCGCCCGCGGGTCGAGGGGCGGCAGCAGCCCCTCGGCCGCCGCGCGCGTGAGCAGGCCGCGTACGGCCGCGTAACCGGCCTCGCCGAGGTCCGCCGTGAACTCGTTGACGTACAGGCCGATGTGCTGGTCGGCGACGGACGGGTCCATCTCCTGGGCGTGTTCCATCACGTAGGGGCGGGACAGCTCGGGATCGCCCCAGGCCGCCCGGACGGACGTCCGGATCGCGTCGGCGAGCCGGCGCAGCCGCTCCGCGCCCAGCGACCGCTTCGCGATGATCGCGCCCAGCGGGATCGGCAGGCCCGTCGTGGACTCCCAGTGCTCGCCCATGTCCGCGAGCTTGTGCAGGCCGTAGTTCCGGTACGTGAAGCGCGCCTCGTGGATGACCAGTCCCGCGTCGACCTTCCCGTCCCGCACGGCCGGCATGATCTCGTGGAACGGCATGACCACGATCTCGCCCACCCCGCCGGGGACCGTGTCCGCGGCCCACAGGCGGAAGAGCAGGTACGCCGTCGACCTCTCGCTCGGCACGGCGACCGTGGCGCCGACGAGACCGGCGCCCGGCTCGCGCGTGAGCACCAGGGGGCCGCAGCCCCGGCCCAGCGCGCCCCCGCACGGCAGCAGCGCGTACGTGTCGAGGACGTACGGCAGCACCGCGTACGACACCTTCAGCACGTCGTGCTCGGCGCGCTCCGCCATGCCGTTGGTGACGTCGATGTCCGCGAACGTCACGTCGAGGGCGGGCGCGTCCGGGACGCGGCCGTGGGCGAGGGCGTCGAAGACGAAGGTGTCGTTCGGGCAGGGGGAGTACGCGGTGCGCAGCGGCTGCTCACGGGTGGTCATGCGAATTCCAACTCTCCAGGACGGGTGCGAGCTTCCCGAAGGCCGTCGTCAGGGCGGCCAGCGCGTCGCCGATGCGCCAGGCGGCGCGGTCGCGCGGGCCCACGGGATTGGAGACCGCGCGGACCTCCAGGACGGCCGCGCCGTGCGCGGCGCACGCCTCGGCGACCCCGAAGCCCTCCATGGCCTCGGCGAGGGCGCGGGGGTGGCGCTCGCGCAGGGCGGCGGCCCGGGCGGCGGTGCCGGTGACCGTGGAGACGGTCAGGACCGTGCCGGCGCGGGCGCCGGTGGCGGCCACGGCCTCCCGCACCAGGGACCGGGGCGGAACGTGGGTGATCCTGCCGAAGCCCAGCTCGGTGACCGGCAGGAAGCCGTCGGGGGTCTCCGCGCCCAGGTCGGCGGCGGTGATCCGGTCGGAGACGACCAGGGAGCCGACGGGGGCCTCGGGGAGGAACCCGCCCCCGATGCCGGCCGAGACGACCAGGCCGTACGGCGTGCCCCGGAGCCCGGCGGCGGTCAGCGCGGCGGCGACGGACGCGGCGGCGAGGGCCGGCCCGACGCCGGCGGCGAGCAGGTCGAGGGTCCCGCCGGTGCGGTGCAGGGACACACCGGGCCCGTGCACCGGCCGGCCGGGCTCCGGGAACGCCCGCGCCACCGCGTCGCGTTCGGCCGGGACGGCGGTGGCCACGAGGACGCGTGGCGGGGGTACGGCGGCGGACGTGGTCAGTCGTCCTTCTCGAGCTTGAAGGACCACAGGCCGGTGACCGTCTGGCTGTCCTTCTTGCCGTCGCCCGCCTTGATGGAGACCAGGGTCGAGTCGCCCTGGGCGCCGTACTGCGCGTTGAAGAACACGCTGCCCGGGATCGTGCGGTACGTCTTGTCGCTGTCCTCGGTGAGCGGCTGACCGTTCATCAGGATCGTCCAGCGCTTCTCGGCGACGTCGGGGTCGACGCCGAAGCGGACGGTCTCGTCCGGGTCGACGCTGATCGACTTGATGTCCTTGTCCGCCAGGCACTTCGTGAGCTGCGCCTGCCCGAGGGCCTTGCCCTCGCCGCCGCAGGTGGCCTCCTCGCTGACCGAGGTCTGGCCGACGGTGATCGTGGACAGGGGCGTCGGGCTGTCGCAGGCCGACAGGACGAGCAGTCCGGCGGAAACGGCGCCGGCGGCGGCGACGGCGCGGCGGCGTCGCACGGCGCGGTGTACATCAGCGGCTTCGCCGCGGGGCAGCGTGGTCATGTCCGAAGGCTATCGGGCACGCCCGGAGGTCTCTCTACGTGGGGGGCGGCGTGGCCGGGTGTCACGCCACGGGGTGCACCCCGTCGTCCGGCCGCTCAGACCGGGCCGGGCCGTGCGGGGCCGCCGTGGCGGGCCGAGCGGAGCAGGCCGCGGACGGTGGTGCCCCAGCCGACCGCCACGACGACCGCCGCCACCGACAGGCCCAGCGGGCCGTTCAGCGGCATCACGATGCCGACCGCGCCGCCGAACACCCAGGACATCTGCAGCAGCGTCTCCGAGCGCGCGAACGCCGACGCCCGCACCGGCTCCGGCACGTCCCGCTGGATCAGCGCGTCCAGGGACAGCTTGGACAGCGCCTGCGAGAAGCCCGCGAACGCCGTCAGGCACGCCACCAGGAACGCCCCGAAGAACACGGCCGCCGTGATCGCCGCGCCCAGCACGACCGCCACCACCGTCACGATGATCAGCTCCGGCGCCCGGGAGCGCAGCCCCGCCCCCACCGCCGTGCCCAGCGCGTTGCCCGCGCCCGCCGCGACCGCCACCATGCCCAGCGACACCGCCGCGCTCTGGCCGGTCAGCGGGTGCTCGCGCAGCAGGAACGCCAGGAAGAAGGTCAGGAACCCGGACAGCCAGCGCAGGGACGCGTTCGCGCCCAGGGCGTGGGTGACGGCGATGCCGACCGTCCTGAGACCGGGGCGCTTGACCGGCCGGCGGTGCGGGCCGTGCAGGTGCTGCTCGTCCGCCGCGAGCAGCGCCGTGTCCTCGCCCTTCGCCGAGTCGACCTTCCGGGGGAGGGAGAACGACAGGAACGTTCCCGCCACGAAGATCAGGAAGGCGCCGTAGAGCGGATAGCGCGGGCCGAGGACCTGGAGGCCCGCCGCCACGGGGGCGGCGATCCCGGTGGCCAGCAGACCGCCGAGCGTGACCCGGGAGTTCGCCTTCACCAGGGAGAAGCGGGGCGGCAGCAGGCGGGGCACCACGGCGCTCCTGACCACGCCGTACGCCTTCGACGCGACCAGGACGCCGAGGGCGGCCGGGTACATCTCGATGCTGCCGGTGACGACCGCGCCGGAGAGGACGAGCGCGAGGAGCGCGCGGGCGAGCATCGCGCCCGCCATGGCGGCCCGGCGGCCGTGCGGCAGCTTGTCCAGGAGCGGGCCGATCACCGGGGCGAGGACCGTGAACGGCGCCATCGTGATCGCCAGGTACAGCGCGACGCGGCCGCGGGCCTCGTCCGTGGGGACCGAGAAGAAGACCGTGGACGCGAGGGCGACCGTGACCATCATGTCCCCCGCGCCGTTCACACCGTGCAGCTCGATCAGCTTGCCGAGCCCGGACTCGCCGGCGCCGTGCGCGTGCGTGGCCCTGCGGATCCCGCGGGCGGCGGCCGTGAACGGAAGCCGCAGGGCACGACCGATCGCGCGGACGGATCCGTGCACACGGTCCGAACCGCTCACCCGGCTCCTCCCCTTGTTCCCCGTGGCCGCACCTGTCCCGGTGGCGCCCTGGGGTGTCCTCGCGGTTGCCACCCCGTCATAGTGCCCCGAGAAGGCCGTGCGTAGTGCGGTTACCGCGCGTATGTCCGTGTACTGTCCGGCCGACGGGGACACGGACCGGGGCGGGACCGGAGGGCCGGACACGGTTCGAAGGTCCGCAGAAGCACCGTCGGTGTGGGCTGAGAGCGCGCGAACAGGTAGCGTGCGTATCTCAGCCATCCCGCACAATGGATGGCACAGGTGCGCCCGAGCGCGATCGGACGCTGACGTCGACGCGGCCCCCAGGTCCGCTCCGTCCGCGCCGCCGCCGGAGGCAACCGCACCCGAGAGACGGCGTAGGAGAGAAGCGATACCTGTGAGCGCAGCGAGCACGCGAAGCCGCACCCCCGACCGCCTGTGCGCCGAGGCCGTCGACCTCGCCCGCACCGCGGCAGAGGAGGCCGCCGCGCCCGGCGTGGTCGGGGAGCACGTCGGCGTGCTCTCCGAGGGCGACCGCGTGGTGACGCACTTCTTCGAGTGCCGTGAGCTCGGCTACCGGGGCTGGCGCTGGGCGGTGACCGTCGCGCGGGCCTCGCGGGCGAAGATCGTCACCCTGGACGAGGTCGTGCTGCTGCCCGGTCCGGACGCGGTGCTGGCACCGGAGTGGGTGCCGTGGAGCGAGCGCCTGCGCCCCGGCGACCTGGGTCCCGGCGATCTGCTGCCGACGGAGGCGGAGGACCTGCGCCTGGAGCCCGGCTACACCGCCGAGGACACCCCGCCGCCGAACTCGGCCGTCTCGGAGGAGATGGCCGACCTCGTGGAGGCGGAGGACGCGGAAGTGACCGCCGGCCCGCCGGCGAAGCTCCCGACGGCGCCGTCGCGCGGCTCGATCGCCGCGGTCGCGGAGGAACTGGGCATGCGCCGTGCCCGCGTCCTGTCGCGCTACGGCCTGCACACCGCGGCCGACCGCTGGGAGGAGTCCTTCGGCGCCAAGACGCCCATGGCCCAGGCGGCCCCCGCCTCCTGCGTCACCTGCGCCTTCCTCCTCCCCGTCGGCGGCTCCCTCGGTCAGGCCTTCGGCGTCTGCGCCAACGAGTTCTCCCCCGCCGACGGCCGCGTCGTCTCCCTGGCCTACGGCTGCGGCGGCCACTCCGAGGCCGCCGTCATGCCGAAGCCGCCGCAGCCGGCTCCGCCGGTCATCGACGAGACGAGGGTGGACCCCTTCCCGCTGCGCCCGGCCCCGGACTCGGGTTCGGTGCCGGCGGTGGCGGACGAGGAGTCGGCGGAGCTGGGACACTCCTGAGCCGTCGGCGTCCCGGCCGCGGCCGGGCGTCCTCGTCCCGGTGGAGGGGCAGGGCGTCCGCCGGGATCGTCCGGTCGCCGATGGTGACGTCCTCCCCGTGCACGAAGTCCTCGCGGGTCGCGTCACGCGGGCCGTCGGGAGCGGAGCGGATGCCGGTGAGGACGGGCGGCCGCGCGGTGAGGCGGTGGGCCAGGAGGCCGGTGGCCCGCTGGAGCGGTGCGGGGGAGGGGACGGCGGGGCGCGGGACGTCCGGGAGCCGCTTGCGGGACGGTGCCGCGCGCTCACGCTTCCCGGTGGCGGGCGCGGATCCCGCGGCGGGGGCGGCGGGGTGACCGGGCGCCGGTCGCGGCGCGGGTGTCCGTGGGTCTTCAGCTCGCGCAGCGCGGCGGAGACGCGGGTGGTGCCTTCCTCGAAGCGGGCGGCGAGGCTCTTGACGTCCACGGGGGCGCCGGTGGGCGGCGACGGGACGTGGCAGCCGAGGCCGATCGCGAGCAGCGACAGCTCGGCGTGCCGGGTGAGGTGGTTGCCGATCACCACGAAATGAGTGGTGTGGCGGGTGTTCTCGTGGATGACGCCGCCGGTGCGGTGACGCGAACGGGTCGGATTGTTCCTTGGTGGTCAGATCCCCGCACGGGGATTGCCGTCCCGGCGGGGGCCGAAGTCTTTTTGCGGTTGTGTGCGCTGAGCGCAGGGGTGCCGGGGATTCGAAAATCCGGCTGAGCCGGTGATGTTCACCCACCCGGGTGACCGGGCGCCGCGGGCGGGAGGGGTGGGACTCGGCGGGGTTTTTCTCCCCGGTTTTTGTCCGGAAGGGATCGCCCGTGTCACCGGGGCGCGCGTTTTCGGGTTCCGGTGACAGACGGATTTCCGCCCGCACCGTCTTGCGCGGCCGCGGCGCGAACGGCTGCCGGAGCCGGGGCGGTCGTCCTGCGGGACGCTTCAGGCCATGCCGGCCGACGCCGACCCCCGCCCCCGCCGCCTGGTCCGGCTTCCTCCCGTACGCCTCCGGAAGCTGACCGTCACCGCCGCGCGATACCTTCTCCTCACGCCGACGAGGGCCGATGAGGAGAGTCAACGTGAGCAAGTTCGTGCGGCCGGCGCCCGAGGGCGCGGACCCCTTCGGCACGGCCCGTCTGCGCCGCGGGGTGCTGGACGCCTGGGCGACCAGTCCCGCCCGTTTCCGGGAGGACGCCAACGCCGAGGAGGACCTCGTCCTCGGCGGCTACCGGGACCGCCTCGTCGTCGAGCTGGCGCAGAACGCGGCCGACGCGGCGGCGCGGGCCGGCGTCCCCGGGCGGCTGCGCCTCACGCTCCGCGAGGACGTCCTCGTCGCCGCGAACACGGGCGCCCCGCTGGACGCGGCCGGCGTCGAGTCGCTCGCCACCCTCCGGGCGTCCGCCAAACGGGACACGCAGCAGGTGTCCGTCGGACGGTTCGGCGTCGGTTTCGCCGCCGTGCTCGCCGTCACCGACGAACCCGCCGTCGTCGGCCGGCACGGCGGGGTCCGCTGGTCGCTGGCGGAGGCCCGCGTGCTGGCCACGGAGACCGCCCGGCACAGCCCGGGGCTGGGCGACGAGATCCGCCGCCGCGACGGGCACGTCCCCCTGCTCCGGCTGCCGTTCGCCGCCGAGGGCACCGCCCCGGACCCGTACGACACGGCCGTCATCCTGCCGCTGCGGGACCCGGCCGCCGCCGACCTCGTCGAGCGGCTCCTGACCGCCGTGGACGACGCCCTGCTCCTGGCCCTGCCGGGTCTCGAGGAGGTCGTCGTGGAGGTGCGCGACCAGGCGCCGCGCACCCTGCGCCGCCGCGCCGACGGCGACCTGACCGTCGTCGAGGACTCCCGGGACGGCACCACCCGCTGGCGTACCGCCGCCGCGAACGGGCCGCTCACGGCGGACCTGCTCGCCGACCGGCCGGTGGAGGAGCGGCTGCGGCCCCACTGGTCGGTGACCTGGGCCGTGCCCGTGGACGACGACGGCGGCCCGGCGCACCCCCGCACGAGCCCCGTCGTGCACGCGCCCACCCCGAGCGACGAGCCGCTCGGCGTGCCCGCGCTGTTCATCGCCTCCCTCCCGCTGGACACCACGCGCCGGCACGCCGCGCCCGGCCCGCTGACCGACTTCCTGGTGCAGCGCGCCGCCGACGCGTACGCCGGGCTGCTCGCCGGCTGGCGGCCGGTCGGCGCCGGGATCATCGACCTGGTGCCCGGCCCGCTGGGCAAGGGCGAGCTGGACGGCGCCCTGCGCCGGGCGATCCTGGAGCGGCTGCCCCGCACGGCCTTCCTGCCGCCCGCCGTCGAGGCCGCGCCGGAGGACGAACTGCCCGAGGCGCTGCGGCCGCGCGACGCGGAGATCGTGGAGGGGGCGGGCGCCGACACCGTACGGGTGCTGGCGGAGGTGCTGCCGACCCTCCTGCCCGCCGGTCTGGAACGGCGCGCGGAGCTGCGCACGCTCGGCGTCGCCCGGATCCCGCTCGCCGACGCGATCGACCGGCTGGCCGGCCTGGAGAAGGACCCGGACTGGTGGCACCGGCTCTACGACAGCCTCGCCGGCGTCGACCCGGACCGGCTGTCCGGCCTGCCCGTGCCGCTCACCGACGGCCGGACGACGATCGGGCCGCGGCAGGTGCTGCTGCCCACGCCGGAGGCGGCGAGCGTCGACGCCGACGTCCTCGGCCGGCTCGGCCTCAAGGTCGCCCACGCGGACGCCGCGCACCCGCTGCTGGAGAAGCTGGGGGCGCTGCCCGCGACGCCGCGTGCCGTGCTGACCACTCCGCAGGTGCGGGCCGCCGTCGCCGCCTCCCTGGACGAGGACGGCGGGGCCTGGGAGGAGGACACCCCGGACGCGGAGGAGCTCGCCGACACCGTCCTCGCGCTCGTGCGGGACGCCGGTCTGGAGCCGGGCGAGGAGCCCTGGCTCGGGGCGCTCGCGCTGCCCGACGAGGACGGCGAGCTCGCCCCGGCCGGTGAACTCGTCCTTCCCGGCAGCCCGTTCGCGCGCGTCATCCGCGACGGCGAACTCGCCGCCGTGGACGCGGAACTGGCCGAGCGGTGGGGCGAGCAGCCGCTCGCCGCGTGCGGGGTCCTCGCCGGCTTCGCGCTGGTCCGCGCCACCGACGTCGTCCTCGACCCGGACGAACTGGAGCCCCGCGAGGGCGACTTCGCCGAGCCCGACGACGCGGGCCTGCTGGACGCCGTGGACGTCTGGTGCGAGGACGTCCTCGACCGTTTCCCCGACTCACCGGTCCCGCCCGTCGCCACCGAACTGGTCGCCGTCCGCGACCTCGACCTCGTCGACGACGACCGCTGGCCGCAGGCGCTCGCCCTGCTGGCCCAGCCGCCCCTGCGCGACGCCCTCACCCAGCCGGTGCGCGTCCTGCTGCCGGACGGCACGCACGAGGTCGTCCGGCCCTACACGGCCTGGTGGCTGCGCGGGCACCCGGTGCTCGACGGCCGGCGCCCGGCGGGCCTGCTCGCCTCCGGCGGCGACCCCCTCCTGCGCGGGCTGTACGACGAGGCCGACGCCACCGGCTTCGACGACGAGCAGGTGCTGCGGGCGCTCGGAGTCCGCACGTCCGTGGCCGCGCTGCTCGACGAGCCGGGCGGCGCCGCCGAGCTGCTGGACCGGCTGGCCGACCCGGACCGGCCGGTCACCGCGGCGCAGCTGCACGGCCTGTACGGGGCGCTGGCGGAGCTGGACCCGGAGCAGGTGACGCTGCCGGACGAGCTGCGGGCCGTCGTCGACGGGCGGGTGGAGGTCGTCGACGCGGCCGACGCCGTCGTCGTGGACTCGCCCGACCTGCTGCCGTTCACCGAGGGCGTCCCGCTGCTGCCGGTACGGCCCGCGCGCGCCGCCGAGCTGGCCGAACTCTTCCAGGTGCGGCGGCTGAGCGAGTCCGTGACGGGCCAGGTCGACTCCGAGGGCGCCGAGCACGACGTGCCGGAGCCGGTGCGCGTGCTGCTCGGACCGCGGACCCCGGACAGCTACGTGGAGCACGACGAACTCGTCGTCGACGGCGTGGAGATCGACTGGCGGCTGACGGACGACGGCGTCCTGCACGCCGCCACCCTGGAGGGGGTCGCCGCGGGCCTCGCCTGGGCGGCCGGGCAGTGGCCGCGCCGCTTCGAGGTGGCGGCACTGCTGGAGGACCCGTCCCGGACGCGGGAGCTGGCGCGGGACCGCTGGTTCGACTGACGGCCCGGCACGTCCTTCACGGGCCCTTCGCATCTCCTCACTTTTTCTTCGTAGAACACGCAACCATCGAGCGCGCGTGCGAGTCTCACTCGGCGAGTCCGCGAGCGCGGCGACAGCCGGGTGAGGGAACCGCCGGGTGAGGCGGCGACCGAGCGCGGCAGCCGCCGGGGACTCGCTCTGTTCATCGCACACTTGGGCTCCGCGGGACGGTGACGACCCCGCGGGGCCACGGGGGGACATCCATGCGCCTTCGCGCCACCGCCGCCGTCACCCGCGGCGCCCCGGCCGGCACCGTGCCGGCCGGCGGCGCGGCCCCGGACACCTCCGGAAACCGGGGCGCCCGCAAGGGACTTCGTCGACGTGACGCGGACCGGCGGCCCCCGTACAACCCTTTCCCCTCGTCAGGGATCTGATCGTGCGAGCCGACAGGCTCGCGTCCACTCGGGCTCACCGCGGGCATCCGCCCGGTCGGCCCCTTCTCCACTTGGGACATGCATGCGCATTCGTGCCACCGTGGCCGCCGTCACCGGCGCCCTGGCCCTCTCCGCCTTCGCCGTGCCGGCCGCGCAGGCCGTCGACGGCTCGCCGAGCAAGGCCGACATCTCCGCGGCCGCGCACCGGGCCGCCTCCGGCAAGACCGCGTACACCGGCAGCGACACCGGTACCCCCTACGCGCTGAACCTGAAGTTCTCCGGCGTCACGGTCAACGGCGGCAAGCCGATCGTGGTGGGCCCCACCAACCACGCCCACGTCCCCGTGGCGTTCACGGTCACCCACGCCGCGGACGTCGACATCACCGCGGACGACTTCTTCCTGGACGTGGAGCTCTACCGCGGCGCGTCCTACCAGAACATCGACAACCTGCTCTGGGGCGACACCTGGCCCACCTGCACGGTGAAGACGGCCACCACCGCCACGTGCAAGGGCTACGTCGACATCTACTCGGCCGACGAGCTGGACAACGTCGACGCCACCACCTGGAAGGCGGGCGGCTACGCGATCGCCTACAACGGCGAGGACCCGACCTCCGACGACATCGACCTGAACAAGGTCGGCTACGCCGAGCAGGACGGCCTCGCCACCGCCCGGCTCCAGCGCCACACCACGCTGACGGCCAACGCCGCCCCCGAGCCGGTGAAGAAGGGCAAGACCATCACCGTCACGGGCAAGCTGTCCCGCGCCAACTGGGACACCGACACGTACACCGGGTACTCCGGCGTCTACGCGCAGCTCCAGTTCCGCAAGAACGGCTCCTCGACCTACTCCACGGTCAAGAGCGTCAAGACCACCTCCACCGGCGGTCTGTCCACCACCGTCACGGCCTCGGTGGACGGCTACTACCGCTACAACTTCGTGGGCACCACGACCGCCCCGGCGGTCGCCGCCGCGGGTGACTTCATCGACGTGCGCTGACGTCACCGGGCCCTGGCCGGCCCGGGAGGCCCGGTCCCCGCAGCCGGCGGGGACCGGGCCTTCGCGTGTCCGCCGGCCCCGCCGCTTCCCCGCCGGACCCTAGGCGGGGAAGCGGCGGTCGACCCACTTCCACAGGAGTTCCAGGGCTGCGGACGCCACCACCGCGACGCCCACCGCGATCCACGGCATCGTCACCCCGACCAGCCGCAGCGCGAAGAACTCCTGGAGCCACGGCACCACCAGCACGACCAGGAAGCACCCGCCCATCGCCGCCACCAGCGCGATCCGCCACCAGGTGTAGGGGCGGGCGACGACCGCCAGCACCCACATCGAGACCAGGAACAGCGTGAGCGTCGCGGCGCTCGTCTCGGCGTCCAGCGCGCCCTCGCCCGTGTAGTGGCGGCCGGCGATCAGATAGGTCACGAAGGTCGCCACCCCCGCCACGATCCCGCCCGGGATCGCGTACCGCATGACCCGGCGCACGAAGTGGGGCCGGGCCCGTTCGTTGTTGGGGGCCAGGGCGAGGAAGAAGGCCGGGACGCCGATGGTGAGGGTGGAGAGCAGGGTCAGGTGGCGGGGCAGGAAGGGGTACTCCACCTGCCAGCACACCACCAGCAGCGCCAGCAGCACCGAGTAGACCGTCTTCACCAGGAACAGGGTCGCCACCCGGGTGATGTTGCCGATGACCCGCCGGCCCTCCGCCACCACCGACGGCAGGGTGGCGAAGCTGTTGTCCAGCAGCACGATCTGCGCCACGGCCCGGGTCGCCTCGGAGCCCGAGCCCATCGCCACGCCGATGTCCGCGTCCTTCAGCGCGAGGACGTCGTTGACGCCGTCCCCGGTCATCGCCACCGTGTGCCCGCGCGCCTGGAGGGCGCCGACCATGTCCCGCTTCTGCTGCGGGGTGACCCGTCCGAAGACGGTGCCCTCGTCGAGGGCCCGGCCCATGCCGTCCCGTTCGGCCGGCAGCCGGCGCGCGTCGACCGTACGGGCCCGGAGGCCCAGCTTGGTGGCGACGGCGCCGACCGAGACCGCGTTGTCGCCGGAGATGACCTTGGCCCGCACGTCCTGCTCGGCGAAGTAGCGCAGGGTGTCGGCGGCGTCGGGGCGCAGCCGCTGCTCCAGGACGACGAGGGCGGTGGCGCGGGCCCCGCGGGCGACCTCGGGGTCGTCGAGGTCGCGGGCGGCACGGGCGAGCAGCAGCACGCGCAGGCCCTGCTCGTTGAGCCGCTCGGTGTCGGCGAGGGCGGGGTCGCCGGCGGGCAGCAGCACGTCGGGGGCGCCGAGCAGCCAGGTGCTGGTCTCGCCGTCGCCCTCGCTGAAGGCGGCGCCGCTGTACTTGCGGGCCGAGGAAAAGGGGAGCGACTCGGTGCAGCGCCAGTCGTCGGCGTCCGGGAAGGCGTCGATGATCGCCTGGAGCGAGGCGTTGGGGCGCGGGTCGGACTCGCCGAGCGCCCCGAGGACCCGCCGTACGTAGCCGGCGTCGCTGCCGCCCAGGGGGCGCACCTCGGTGACGTCCATGCCGCCCTCGGTGAGGGTGCCGGTCTTGTCCAGGCAGACGGTGTCGACGCGGGCGAGGCCCTCGATCGCCGGGAGCTCCTGGACGAGGCACTGCCGGCGGCCGAGGCGGATGACGCCGATGGCGAAGGCGACGGAGGTGAGCAGGACCAGCCCCTCCGGGACCATCGGGACGATGCCGCCGACGGTGCGCGCGACGGAGTCCTTGAGGTCGTTCTCCTTGACGACGAGCTGGGTGACGACCAGCCCGAGCGCGGCCGGGACCATCATCCACGTCACGTACTTGAGGATCGTGGAGATGCCGGAGCGCAGCTCGGAGTGGACGAGGGTGAACCGGGAGGCCTCCTCGGCGAGCTGGGCGGCGTAGGCCTCGCGGCCGACCTTCGTGGCGCGGAAGGCGCCGCCGCCGGCGACGACGAAGCTGCCGGACAGGACCTCCTCCCCGGGCCGTTTGACGACGGGGTCGGCCTCGCCGGTCAGCAGGGACTCGTCGATCTCCAGGCCGTCGGCCTCGACGCAGACGCCGTCCACGACGATCTTGTCGCCGGGTCCGACCTCGATGAGGTCGTCCAGGACGAGGGCGGAGGTGCCGACCACGACGGCGATGCCGTCGCGGCGGACGGTGGGCCGGGCCTCGCCGATCACGGCCAGGGAGTCGAGGGTCTTCTTGGCCCGCCACTCCTGGATGATGCCGATGCCGGTGTTGGCGAGGATGACGAACCCGAACAGGCCGTCCTGGATCGGCGCGACGAACAGCATGATCAGCCAGAGCACGCCGATGATGGCGTTGAACCGGGTGAAGACGTTGGCCCGGACGATCTCGCCGACGCCGCGGCTGCTGCGGACGGGCACGTCGTTGACCTGACCGCGCGCGACGCGCTCCGCGACCTCGGCGGTGGTGAGACCGGTCGCCGGGAGCGCCGGGGCGGTGGCGTCGGTATGGGTCATGGAATCGACGGTACGTGCGGACGGGGGCGTTCACCCGCCGGATGCCGGGAAGATCCGACCTGGGAAGGAGGGACGTCGTGCGGTGGTACCACGGGCCGCCCGCCCGGCCCCTACTCGGTCCGGACCCCGTCCCTGCTCGGTCCCGCTTCCCGCTCCCCGGCGGCCGCCCGCCTGAGCGCCGCGTCCCGCTTGCGGACGTACCAGATGCCGATGAGCCCGAGGCCCGCGCCGGCCAGGCAGGTCCACAGCCACCACAGGTGGCCGTGGTCGTCGAACCAGCCGTAGAAGGGGAGCTGCACGAGGAACAGCACGAACCAGAGGATCGTGCCGCCGGTGATGGTGGCGACCACGGGGCCCTCCAGGGGCTCCGGCGCCTCGTGCTGGGGGGTCCACTTCGCCATGGGCACAGCTTACGAGGCGCGCCGGCCGCGACACGGGCCGCCGGTGTCTACGCGCGGAGATAGCGTTCTGGTCCTCATATGTTCATACTGAAACCGTTTGTATCTGACCACTTATCTTCGTAGGAAGCACCGAAGCGGCTGGGGGAAGTCCGCCGGTGATTGAGGTTCCGCATGTCCACCTCGGCCCCCGCCAAGGTTCCCGCGCCCGAAGAGCCGGGCGGCGCGCCCGCGTACGGCGCGCTCGACCGCTATTTCAAGATCTCCGAGCGGGGCAGCACCCTGGCCCGTGAGGTCCGCGGCGGTTTCGCCACCTTCTTCGCGATGGCGTACATCATCGTGCTGAACCCGATCATCCTCGGCAGCGCGAAGGACATGTACGGGCACCAGCTCGACAACGGCCAGCTGGTCACCGCGACCTGTGTGTCCGCGGCGTTCACGACGCTGCTGATGGGCGTCATCGGCAACGTGCCGATCGCGCTGGCCGCCGGTCTCGGCGTCAACTCCGTCGTCGCCCTCCAGCTCGCGCCCCGGATGTCCTGGGCGGACGCGATGGGCATGGTGGTGCTGGCCGGCTTCGTGGTCATGCTCCTGGTCGCCACCGGTCTGCGCGAGCGCGTCATGAACGCCGTGCCGTTCGGGCTGCGCAAGGCGATCTCCATCGGCATCGGCCTGTTCATCATGCTGATCGGGCTCGTGGACTCCGGGTTCGTCTCCCGCATCCCGGACGCCGCCCACACCACCGTCCCGCTCCAGCTCGGCGCCGACGGCCACCTCAACGGCTGGCCGGTGCTGGTCTTCGTGCTGGGCGCGCTGCTCACCCTGGCGCTGATCGTCCGCAAGGTCCCCGGCGCGATCCTCATCTCGATCGTCGCGATGACCGTCCTGGGGCTGGTCGTCAACGCCGTCGCCGACGTGCCGAGCTGGGGCCTCACCACTCCGGAGTGGCCCGGCAACCCCCTCGACACCCCCGACTTCGGCCTGATCGGCGAGGTCAGCCTCTTCGGCGGGTTCGGCAAGGTCGGCGTGCTGACCGGTGTCCTCTTCGTCTTCACGGTCCTGCTGTCGTGCTTCTTCGACGCGATGGGCACGATCATGGGCGTCTCCGACGAGGCCAAGCTGACCAACGCCAAGGGCGAGATGCCCGGCATCAACAAGGTCCTGTTCGTCGACGGCCTCGCCGTCGCCGCGGGCGGCGCCAGCTCCTCCTCCGCCACCACCGCCTTCG
The DNA here is from genome assembly GCF_044328485.1 of Streptomyces sp. NPDC017936. Lineage (NCBI taxonomy): Bacteria > Bacillati > Actinomycetota > Actinomycetes > Kitasatosporales > Streptomycetaceae > Streptomyces > Streptomyces sp. NPDC017936. The sequence continues at coordinate 162,220 of NZ_JBIRHK010000005.1, forward strand.
TCGAGTCCACCGCCGGCGTCGGCGAGGGCGCCCGCACCGGCCTCGCGAACCTCGTCACCGGCGGTCTCTTCGCCGTCGCCCTCTTCCTGACCCCGGTCGCCACGATGGTCCCGGCCCAGGCCGCCACCCCCGCCCTGCTCGCGGTGGGCTTCCTGATCCTGGCGAACTCCGTCAAGGAGATCGACTGGGCCGACTACACGATCGCCATGCCGGCCTTCATCACGATGGTGATGATGCCGTTCACGTACTCGATCACCAACGGCATCGGCATGGGCTTCATCACCTTCGTGGTCCTGCGCCTGGCGGCCGGGCGCGGCCGGGAGGTGCCGGCGCCGATGTACGTGGTCTCCGCCGTGTTCGCCTTCTACTACCTGATGCCGGCCCTCGGCCTCACCTGAGCCGCGGTCCCCGGCCGGGGACGCCTCACGTGAGCCCGTAGAACTTCTCCGTCTCCTCGACGGCGGTCTGGAACCGCTGGTCGAAGTCATCCCGAATGAGCGTCCGGACGACATAGTCCTGGACGCTCATTCCCCGTTTGGCGGCGTGGTGCCGCAGCCGTTCGAGCAGGTCGTGGTCTATTCGCAGGCTGAGCACGCTGGTCCCCATGGGTACGAGGGTCGCTGCACGGTTCGGGGCGGTGAGTGACGTTCCGCCTGCCTATCACCCGTATGAGTGATATTCGGGTGGGGGTGCGGTTCAGTGGCGCGCGTCACGGGCAGCGGGGCACCTCCACGCTGGTCCTTAGCGAGGGTAATGAGTTACGCTAAAGAACATGCCGGACCTTAGCCATGGCGACGATGCCGCCGCCGTGAACTCCCTGCGATCCGCCGTGATGCGGCTGTCCCGTCGGCTCAAGCACCAGCGGGTCGACGAGTCGCTGAGCCCGACCGAGATGTCGGTGCTCGGCACCCTCTCCCTGTGCGGCAGCGCCACCCCGGGGGAGCTCGCCCGCAAGGAGCACGTGCAGCCGCCGTCGATGACCCGCATCGTCGCGCTGCTGGAGGCCAAGGGCCTGGTCCGGCTGGAGCCGCACCCGGACGACCGGCGCCAGAAGGTCGTCACCAGGACCGAGCAGGCCGAGACCATGCTCGAGGAGAGCCGCCGCAAGCGGAACGCGTTCCTCGCCTCCCTGGTCGACGGCCTCGACGAGGACGAGTGGGCCAAGCTGCGCGCCGCCGCCCCCGTGCTGGAGAAGCTCGCACACCTGTAGGCAGTCCACGAGGAGGCGAACACTTTTGAGTACGGGACCCGGAGCAGACTCCGCCCCCGCACCGGCCACCCACGACACCCCGACCACCCACGACACCCGGTCCCCCCGGAACACCGCGGTCACCCCGCAGGCCCCGTCCCGCGAGCCCCGCGGATCCTCGATGTTCAGCTCCCTGAAGGTCAGGAACTACCGCCTGTTCTTCCTGGGCCAGGTCGTGTCCAACATCGGCACCTGGATGCAGCGCATCGCCCAGGACTGGCTGGTGCTCAGCCTCACCGGCTCCGCCACCGCCGTGGGCGTCACCACGGCCCTGCAGTTCCTGCCGATGCTGCTGTTCGGCCTGTACGGCGGCGTCCTCGTCGACCGCCTGCCCAAGCGCCGCGCGCTCCTGTTCACCCAGACGGCGATGGCCGTCACCGGCATCGCGCTCGCGCTGCTCACCCTCTCCGGACACGTCCAGGTCTGGCACGTCTACGTCGCCGCCTTCGCCGTCGGTCTCGCGACCGTCGTCGACAACCCGGCCCGCCAGTCCTTCGTCTCCGAGATGGTCGGCCCCGGCCAGCTCCAGAACGCGGTCAGCCTGAACTCCGCGAACTTCCAGTCCGCCCGCCTGGTCGGCCCGGCCGTCGCCGGTCTGATGATCACCGGCGTGGGCACCGGCTGGGCGTTCCTGTGCAACGGCCTGTCCTTCGTCGCGCCCATCGCCGGCCTGCTGCTGATGCGCGCCCGCGAACTGCACGTCGTCGAGCGCGCCCCGCGCGGCAAGGGCCAGCTGCGGGAGGGGCTGCACTACGTGGCCGGCCGCCCGGACCTGATCTGGACGATCGTCCTGGTCGGTTTCGTCGGCACCTTCGGCTTCAACTTCCCCGTCTACCTCTCCGCCTTCGCCGACGACGTCTTCCACGCGGGCGCGGGCTCCTACAGCCTCTTCAACACGCTGATGGCGGTGGGCTCGCTGGTCGGCGCGCTGCTGGCGGCCCGCCGCGGCACGGCCCGGATGCGGGTGCTGGTCGCGGCGGCGGTGGCGTTCGGCCTGGTGGAGCTGGTGGCCGCCGTCGCTCCCTCGCTGTGGCTGTTCGCGCTGCTGATGGCCCCGATCGGCATGTTCGGCATGACGGTCAACGTCACCGCGAACACCAGCATCCAGATGGGCACCGACCCGGCCATGCGCGGCCGCGTCATGGCCCTCTACATGATGGTCTTCCTGGGCGGCTCCCCGGTGGGCGCGCCGATCGCCGGCTGGATCACGGACGCGTACGGCGTCCGGGCGGGCCTCGCGGTGGGCGGCGCGATCGCCGCGGCGGCGGCCGTGACCATCGGCCTGGTCCTGGCCCGCGTCGGCGGCCTGCGGCTGTCGGTGGGCTGGCACGAGGGCCATCCGCGGGTGCGGTTCGTGCCGCGGGAACGACGGGAGGAGCTGGCCGCGACCGCGTGATGCCGGACCGGGTCGGCCCTCTCGCTCCTGTCGTCCAGGACGGTCATGGTGGCGTTCCTCCCGGCTGTCCTTCCGCAGGCACAGCCGCGCGGTACGACGCTACCCACGGCCCCCGGGACACGCGCGAGGGTGCGGGGGCCGGGGGGAGACTGGCCGCATGAGACTCTTCGCCGCCGTGCTCCCGCCGGACGACGTCGTCCGCGAGCTCGCCGCCCGCGTGGCCGGGCTGCGCAAGCTGCCCGGTGCGGACGGGCTGCGCTGGACCGGCCGTCCCGGCTGGCACTTCACGCTCGCCTTCTACGGGGAGGTCGCCGAGGACCTCGTACCGGACCTGTCGGCACGGCTGGAGCGGGCCGCGCACCGCGGGGAGCCCTTCGAGCTGGCGCTGCGGGGCGGGGGACAGTTCGGGCACGGCCGGGCGCTGTGGACGGGGGCCGCGGGAGACGTGACGGCGCTGCGGCTGCTGGCCGACCGGGCGGAGGCGGCGGCGCGCAAGGCCGGCCTGGACATGGGGGAGCACCGCCGCTACAAGGCCCACCTGACGGTGGCCCGCAGCCGGGACGCCGTGGACGTGAGGCCGTACGTCGAGAACCTCGCCGACTTCGCGAGCCGGACGTGGACGGTGGACGAGCTGGTGCTGGTCCGCAGCAACCTGCCGAGGTCCGGGAGACCGGGGGAGCAGCCCCGGTACGAGCCGGTCGGTCGCTGGGCGCTCGGCGGGGCCGGTTAGGCTCGGGGTGTGGACCCGAAAACCCGGAACCGGATCATGGCCGCCGTGCTGGTGCTGATGTTCGTCGTCGTGGCGGTGGCCGCGGCGCTGTGACTCCGTGGGCCGCGCGGTGGACCGGGGACCGCGCGTCGCCGGCCGGCCGCGGGTCGCCGGTGGCTCGTCGCGCGGTTCCCCGCGCCCCTCAAGGGGTGGTGCTCGCCGTGTCGCCGGGAGCCCCACGCCCCTGAGGGGGTGCCTTTCGAGGCGTTACCAGGCGAAGGCCTCCGGGGACGGGCCCGGGCCGGGGAAGACCTCGTCCAGGCCCGCCAGGAGTTCCTCGCCCAGCTCCAGCTCCACCGCGCGCAGGGCGGAGTCGAGCTGCTCGGCGGTGCGCGGGCCGACGATCGGGCCGGTCACGCCGGGCCGGGTGAGCAGCCAGGCCAGCGCGGCCTCGCCGGGCTCCACCCCGTGCTTGTCGAGGAGGTCCTCGTAGGCCTGGACCTGGGCGCGGACGGTCGTGTTCGCGAGGGAGTCGGCGGCCCGCCCGGAGGCGCGGCGCCCGCCCTCGGCCTGCTTCTTGATCACACCGCCGAGCAGCCCGCCGTGCAGCGGCGACCAGGGGATGACCCCGAGCCCGTAGTCCTGCGCGGCCGGGATGACCTCCATCTCGGCGCGCCGCTCGGCGAGGTTGTAGAGGCACTGCTCGCTGACCAGGCCGTACGACCCGCGCCGGGCGGCGGCCTCGTTGGCCTGGGCGATCTTGTAGCCGGGGAAGTTGGAGGACCCGGCGTAGAGGATCTTGCCCTGCTGGACGAGGACGTCGACGGCCTGCCAGATCTCCTCGAAGGGGGTGCTGCGGTCGACGTGGTGGAACTGGTACAGGTCGATGTGGTCGGTCCGCAGCCGCTGGAGCGACGCGTCGACCGCCCGCCGGATGTTCACCGCGGACAGCTTGTCGTGGTTGGGCCAGGCCTCGCCGTCGGCCCCCATGTTCCCGTAGACCTTGGTGGCGAGGACGACCTTGTCGCGCCGGTCGCCGCCCTTCGCGAACCAGGTGCCGATGATCTCCTCGGTACGGCCCTTGTTCTCGCCCCACCCGTAGACGTTGGCCGTGTCGAAGAAGTTGATGCCGGCGTCCAGCGCCGCGTCCATGATCCGGTGGCTGTCGGCTTCGTCCGTCTGCGGTCCGAAGTTCATGGTCCCGAGGACCAGTCGGCTGACCTTGAGTCCCGTGCGTCCGAGCTGCGTGTACTTCATGGCACTCAAGCCAACGTCTTCGAGTGCGCTCCAGGCAAGCGGGTCCGGTCAGTCGCGGGGGAACACGTCGGTCTCGAGAGTGAGGCCGAGGGGGGGTGGTCATGTCGACGTCGGTTCCGTAGGCGACGCGGAGCTCACACGTGTAGTCGCCGTCCTTGGGCTCGGTGCGGACGGTGCACCCGCGCCGGTAGGGATCGGCGATGAGGCACACCGGGACCTCGGCGACCGCGTAGGCCGTTTTCTCGGGGCCGTAGTCGTTGGGCGCCGTCCCCTGCGAGACGACCTCCGCGACGAACTCGACGTCCTGGTACCGCCAGCGACCCTCTTCGTCCTTCGTCGCGCCGTCGCGGAGCTTCGCCACGTCGGGGCAGAAGCCGTCCTGGTGGCCGGGAAAGCCGATCCGGACGTCCGAGAAGACCCGTGCGCGCCGCCTTCCGAAATGGTCCTCCAAAGCCCAGGGGATCTCGCGGATGGTTTCCCAGTGGAGGTCCCGCTGCGGAGCCATGCAGACGTAGCCCCCGACGATCTCGGCCTTGTGTCCCTCGGGGACGGGCAGTCGCTCAAGCCGCTCGAACCACTCGTCCAAGCGCTTGGTGTTCTCATCGGCCACCGCGATCCCGATCCTGTCTTCCAGGACGGTCATCCGGCGCTCCTCCCCGGCTGCCCTCAGGGACGAGTGCAGCCGCGCGGTACAACGATACGCACGGTGACGAGGCCGCGGGCTCGGGTGCATGTGCCAGGCGGCGCGCCTCAGCCCTCGTACGCCCCGCCCAGCCCCCACGCCTCGTGCATGGCGTCCGCGAACGCCCCCGCCAGTTTGTGCTCGCCGCTCGCGTTGGGGTGGGTGCCGTCGTAGGTGTCGGTGTGGATGTCCCAGGTCTCCGGGACCGAGGCCAGGAGGACCGGGGACGTGCGGTCGTCCAGGTCGGCCGCGGTCTTCTCGAGGAGCACGTTGAAGGCGGCGACCTCGGCGGCGAAGGGGGCGTCGTTCGCGGCGCGGACGTTCGGGATCACCGGCAGCCAGACCATGCGCACCCGGGGGTTGGCCGCGCGGGCCGCGGCGACGAAGGCGCGGGCGTTCTCCGCGGTCTGCTCGGCGTTGGTGTAGAAGCCCAGGTCGATCAGGCCCAGGGAGACCAGCAGGACGTCCGCCCGGTTCCCGCGCACCGCCTCGCCGATCAGCGGGGCCATGTGCTGCCAGCCCTCGCCCCAGCCGGCCAGGTGGGCGCGGGGGAAGTCCGGCTCGGCGTAGGCGTACGACGCGGGGGCGTCCGCGGCCTTGTCGTACAGCGTCTCGCGGGGGCCGACGAGCGTGAAGGGGCCGCCGTACGTCGCGCACAGGTGCTGCCACAGCCGGTAACGCCAGGTGTGTTCACCGGCGCTGCCGATCGTCATGGAGTCACCGACGGGCATGAACCTGAGCATCCGCTCATCATGAGGGATCACTGTGACGTGTGGGGTGTGAGACCTGCCACGACACCCGGAAAACCCGGGCGGGATGGCAGTCTTGGGGCATGCGCCGACCGTTCGCCCTGCTCGCCGGGGCCCTGCTCGCGGCCGCCCTCGCGGCGCCCGCCTCCGCCGCCGACGGCGACAGGAGCTTCACGATCGAGGACCCCCGGATCACCGAGTCCAGCGGCCTGGCCGCCAGCCGGCAGCACCCCGGCGTCTACTGGACGCACAACGACCAGGACACCGGCGCCTACCTCTACGCGGTCGACAGCGCCACCGGCCGGACCGTGGCCACGATCACCCTGACCGGCGTGGGCACCCCGCGCGACGTCGAGGCGATCGCCGTCGGCCCGGACGACCAGCTCTACGTCGGCGACATCGGGGACAACGACGGCGTCGCCTGGGACCACGTGTGGGTCTACCGGCTGCCCGAGCCGAAGACGCTGAAGGACCAGGCGGTCCGCGCCACCCAGTACGTCGTGAGGTACGCGGACGGCTCCCGCGACGCCGAGTCGCTCGTCGTGCACCCGGAGACCGGGCGGGTCTACATCATCGACAAGCAGGAGGACGGCGGGCACCTCTACGCGGGCCCGGCCACGCTCTCCGCCTCCGGCACGAACGTCTTCGAGCCCGTCGCCCCCGTCGACCTGTGGGCCACCGACGCCGCCTTCTCCCCGGACGGCCGGCGCCTCGCCGTCCGCGGCTACTTCGGCGGCATCCTCTACGACTGGAACGACGGCCGGCCGAAGCGGCTGGAGCGGCTCGACGTGCCGTTGCAGCAGCAGGGCGAGTCCGTGACGTACTCGGCCGACGGCTCGAAGCTGATGTACGGCACCGAGGGCACCGGCAGCGGGGTGCGGGCGGAGGACGCGCCCGGCGCCTCGGACGGCTCCGGGGCGCCGTCGGGGAGCGCGAGTTCGCAGGCTTCGGACGGTGGCGACGGCGGTCCGGGGGTGAGCGGGAACGTGAAGACGGGCGCCCTCGCCCTGGCCGCCGTGTGCGCGGTGCTCTTCGGCTTCCGGCGGCTGTTCCGGCGGGGCTGAGGCCGGCCCGCCCGCGGGGTCGCCAGGCCCGTGGCGTCGCCCGGCCCGTGGCGTCGCCCGGCCCGTGGCGTCGGCCCGGGGTGTCGGCCCGCGGTGTCGGCCCGGGGTCGCTCGGGTGAGCCGGTGACGCCGGAAGTCTTGACGTGCTCATGTGGTCTGCGTCCAATGGTGGGTGCGGGGTGGGAGCGCTCCCACTCGTTCCGGTCCGCGCCTCCCGAGAGGAAGCAGGCACATGTTCCGCAGCTTGCGAAGAGCGCTGTGCGCGGCGGTCGCCGCGCTCCTGTTACCGCTGGCGGCGGGCGCGCAGACCGCCCGCGCGGCCGATGACGACGTGCGCGCGGCGGACGCCGGCGCGGGCTACTGGCACACCAGCGGCCGCCGGATCCTGGACGCGGCCGGACAGCCGGTCCGGGTCGCGGGCATCAACTGGTTCGGCTTCGAGACCTCCAACCACGTCGTCCACGGCCTCTGGTCCCGCGACTACAAGAGCATGATCGACCAGATGAAGTCGCTGGGCTACAACACCCTCCGGCTGCCGTTCAGCGACGACATCCTCAAGAGCGGCACCCTGCCGGACAGCATCAGCTTCGACGGCGGCAAGAACGCCGACCTGCAGGGGCTCACCTCGCTGCAGGTCCTGGACCGGATCGTGGCGTACGCCGGCCAGGACGGCCTGAAGGTCATCCTGGACCGCCACCGCCCGGACGCGGCCGGGCAGTCGGCGCTCTGGTACACCTCGGCGGTCCCCGAGTCGACCTGGATCGCCAACCTCAAGGCGCTGGCCGGCCGTTACCGGGGCAACCCCACCGTCGTGGGCATCGACCTCCACAACGAGCCCCACGACCCGGCCTGCTGGGGCTGCGGCGACACCACGAGGGACTGGCGGCTGGCCGCCGAACGGGCCGGCAACGCGGTCCTCTCCGTCAACCCCGACCTGCTGGTCTTCGTGGAGGGCGTGCAGTCCTTCAACGGCGTCTCCGGCTGGTGGGGCGGCAACCTGATGGGCGTCGCCCAGTACCCCGTCCGCCTGGACGTCCCCGGCCGGCTGGTGTACTCCGCCCACGACTACGCGACCAGCGTCGCCCAGCAGAGCTGGTTCAGCGACCCGTCGTTCCCCGCGAACATGCCCGGCATCTGGGACAAGTACTGGGGCTACATCTTCCAGCAGAACATCGCGCCCGTCTGGCTCGGCGAGTTCGGCACCACGCTCCAGTCGACGACCGACCAGAAGTGGCTGGCGGCGCTGGTCTCCTACCTGCGCTCGACGTCGGCGTACGGCTCCGACTCCTTCCACTGGACCTTCTGGTCCTGGAACCCCAACTCCGGGGACACCGGCGGCATCCTCAAGGACGACTGGACGACGGTGGACACGGTGAAGGACGGCTACCTGGCGAGCATCAAGGCGCCGGGCTTCCCGCCGGGGACCGGGTCCGGCGATCCCGGTGACCCGGGCGACCCGGGCGGCGGGACGGCCGCCTGCTCCGCCGCCTACACCGTCAGCAGCGACTGGGGCGGCGGCTTCAACGCCGACGTGAAGGTGACCAACACCGGGACGACGGCGATCGGTTCCTGGAAGGTGACCTGGACCTGGCCCGGCTCCCAGAAGGTCACCAGCATGTGGAACGCGTCGTACACCCAGACCGGGGCGACGGTGACCGCGACGAACGCCGCGCACAACGGGACGATCCAGCCCGGCGGTTCGGCGGGCTTCGGGTTCGGGGGCGCGCCCGGCGGCGCGGGCGTGCCGAGCGTGAGCTGCACGGCGGCCTAGCCGCCGGTGACGTCACCGGGCCGGGGCGCCCGGCACCACCGGGCGCCCCGCGCTCACCCGGGCGCCCGCTGCGTCACGCGCCACAACCGCCGGGGCAGCTCCCCCTCCTCGAAGGGGACCACCTCCTCCAGCGTCCAGCCGTGCGCCAGGGCGTCCACCAGGGCGCGGGGGGAGAAGTGGACGGCGAAGCCTCCGTGCTCGTGGATGTCGTCGCCGTGGGCGAGGCCGGTGCCGTAGTGGGCGTCGCCGGTGTGGCGCACGGTGTGGACGAAGACCCCTCCCGGGCGCAGGACACGGCGGATCTCACCGACGAGGGCGTGGATCCGCGGGGTCGACAGCGCCATGCACAGCAGCATGTGGGCGAAGACCGCGTCCACCGAGTCGTCCGGCAGCGGAAGCGGGTCGCGGACGTCGTGCACGAGGGTGGTGACGCGCTCGGTGACGCCCTGCTCCCCGGCCGCGCGGCGCAGTCGGGCGAGGCCGGTGGCGCTGAAGTCGGTGGCCCGCACGGTGAAGCCCTCGCGCGCGAAGAAGAGGGCGTCGCGGCCGTGCCCGGCGCCGAGCTCCAGGACGTCGTCCGCGCCGGCCGCGCGGAACAGGGCGGCGGCGTGCACCGCGGGGTCGGAGGGCCGTTCGCCGTACATCCCGGGGTGCGCGGCGTACGTGTCCTGCCGGTGGGCGCGCTGGGCGTCGGCCAGGTCCTTCTCGTCCGCCATGGCTCCCAGCCTCTCGCCGGGGAAGGGGGAGAGGACCGCGGAGACGACGGAAGGGCGCCCGGTGTACACCGGGCGCCCTTCCGTGCCGTACGGGAGTGATCAGAGCTTCTCGATCACGTAGTCGACGCACTTGGTCAGCGCCTCGACGTCCGCTGGATCGATCGCCGGGAACATGGCGACGCGCAGCTGGTTGCGGCCGAGCTTGCGGTAGGGCTCGGTGTCGACGATGCCGTTGGCGCGCAGGACCTTGGCGACGGCCGCCGCGTCGACCTCGTCGCTGAAGTCGATCGTGCCGATGACCTGGGAGCGCTTGGCCGGGTCGGCGACGAAGGGGTTGGCGTACTTGACGTCCTCGGCCCAGCCGTACAGGGTGCGGGCGGAGGTGGCGGTGCGGCGCACCGCCCAGTCGAGGCCGCCCTGGCCGTTGAGCCACTCCAGCTGCTGGTTCAGCAGGAAGAGGGTGGCCAGCGCCGGGGTGTTGTACGTCTGGTTCTTGCGGGAGTTGTCGATCGCCGTGGGGAGCGAGAAGAACTCCGGGACGTGACGGCCGGAGGCGTGGATCCGCTCGGCGCGCTCGATCGCGGCCGGGGAGAAGACGCCGATCCACAGGCCGCCGTCGGAGGCGAAGGACTTCTGCGGGGCGAAGTAGTAGACGTCGGTCTCGGCGATGTCGACGGGGAGGCCGCCGGCGCCGGAGGTGGCGTCGACCAGGACCAGGGAGCCCTCGTCGGCGCCGGCCACCCGCCGGAGCGGCATGGCGACGCCGGTGGAGGTCTCGTTGTGGGTGAACGCGTAGACGTCCACGCCCGCCTCGGCCCGCGCCTCGGGGTGCGTGCCCGGGTCGGAGGAGACGACGGTGGGCTCGGCGAGCCAGGGGGCGAGCTTGGCGGCCTTGGCGAACTTGGAGCTGAACTCGCCGAAGGTGAGGTGCTGCGACTTGTTCTCGATCAGGCCGTGGGTCGCGACGTCCCAGAACGCGGTGGAGCCGCCGTTGCCGAGGATCACCTCGTAGCCGTCCGGGATCCGGAACAGCTCGGCGATGCCCTCGCGCACCTTGCCGACCAGGTTCTTGACCGGGGCCTGGCGGTGGGAGGTCCCGAGGAGGGACGTGCCGGTGGCGGCCAGGGCGTCCAGCGCCTCCACCCGCACCTTGGAGGGGCCCGCACCGAATCGACCGTCGGCGGGCTTGATGTCAGCAGGAATCTGGATCTCAGCCACGGCCGGAGCGTATCCCCTGGAGGAAACGGTGCGGGAACGTGTCCGTTCGATGAGACGAGATATCCGGAGTTCGGAGCTGTGCGGACCTACGGGACGGCCGGGCGTTTCGGTCACTGTCAGTGACGGGGTGCATGCTGGAGGCATGACGGATCTCGAGGGGGAGCTGCGCCGGGCGGTCCGGGGCGAGGTGGGCTTCGACGTCACCTCCCGGGCCCTGGTGACCATGGACGCGTCGAACTACCGACGGGTGCCGCTGGGCGTCGTCGCACCGCGGGACGCCGACGACGTGGCGGCGGTGCTCGAGGTGTGCCGGACACGCGGAGTGCCGGTGGTGGCGCGCGGCGGCGGCACGTCCATCGCCGGGCAGGCGACGGGCACGGGCGTGGTGCTGGACCTCACCCGCCACTTGAACCGGTTGGTCACCTTGGATCCGGGGTCGCGGACCGCCGTCGTCCAGCCGGGGCTGGTCCTCGACCGGCTCCAGGAGGCCGCCGCCGCGCACGGGCTCCGCTTCGGCCCCGACCCCTCCACGCACAGCCGGTGCACCCTCGGCGGCATGATCGGCAACAACTCCTGCGGGTCGCACTCGGTGGCCTGGGGGACGACCGCGGACAACGTCCGGGAGCTGGACGTCGTCACCGCGCGCGGGCGGCGGCTGCGGCTCGGGCGGGACTGGGCGGGCGCGCCGGACGGGCTGCGGGACCTGGTCGAGGGCGGGCTCGCGCCGCTGCGCACCGGCTTCCCCGACCTGCCCCGCCGTATCTCCGGGTACGCGCTGGACGCGCTGCTGCCCGAGCGGGGCGCCGACGTCGCCCGGTCCTTCTGCGGTTCGGAGGGCACGCTGGGCGTGCTGACGGAGGCGGTCGTCGACCTCGTCGAGGCGCCCCCCGCGCGTGCGCTGGCCGTCCTGGGCTACGCCGACGAGGCCGCCGCCGCCGAGGCCGCGGCCGGGCTGCTGCGGTACGCGCCGCTGACGGTCGAGGGGATGGCGGCCGACCTGGTGCCGTCGGCGGCGGGGCTGCCGCGGGGCGCCGCCTGGCTGTTCGTGGAGACGGGCGGGAACACGGCGGGGGAGGCACGCGCGCGTGCGCGGGAGATCGCGCGGGCGGCGGACGTCGTCGACGCGGCCGTGGTGAGCGATCCGGCCGGACAACGGGCCCTGTGGCGCATCCGCGAGGACGCCAGCGGGACGGCGACCCGGATGCCGGACGGCTCCGAGGCCTGGCCCGGCTGGGAGGACTGCGCGGTCCCGCCCGCCCGGCTCGGCGCCTACCTGCGCGACTTCCGCGCCCTGCTGACCGCCCACGGCCTGCGCGGCTCCCCGTACGGCCACTTCGGCGACGGCTGCGTCCACGTCCGCATCGACTTCGACCTGCTCACCGAGGCGGGCGTCGGCCGCTTCCGCCGCTTCTCGGAGGACCTGGCCGGCCTGGTCACGTCGCACGGCGGCTCCCTGTCCGGGGAGCACGGCGACGGGCAGGCCCGCGCGGAGCTCCTGCCGGTGATGTACGGCGAGGACCTGGTCCGCCTCTTCGAGCGGGCCAAGGGCGTCTGGGACCCGGACGACCTGCTCAACCCCGGCATGCTGGTCCGCCCCGCGCCCCTGGACGGCAACCTCCGCTTCTCCGTCCTGCCCCGCGGACCCGTCGACGTGGCCTTCGGCTACCCCGGCGATGGCGGCGACTTCTCCGCCGCGGTCCGCCGCTGCGTCGGCGTCGCCAAGTGCCGTACGACGACGGCGGCCGGGCCGGCCGTGATGTGCCCGTCGTTCCGGGTCACCGGGGAGGAGCGGCACTCCACGCGCGGCCGGGCCCGCCTGCTGCACGAGATGCTGGCGGGCGAGCTGGTCACCGACGGCTGGCGCTCCACGGAGGTCCGCGACGCCCTCGACCTGTGCCTGGCCTGCAAGGGCTGCCGCTCCGACTGCCCGGTCGGGGTCGACATGGCCACGTACAAGGCGGAGTTCCTCCACCACCACTGGGCGGGACGCCGCCGCCCCGCCGCCCACTACAGCATGGGCCGCCTGCCGGTGTGGCTGCGCTGGGCGAGCCGCACCCGCGCGGTGGCCGTGATCAACGCGCTGGCCTCGGTCCGTCCCCTGGCCGCCGCCGCGAAACGGCTGGGCGGCATCGCCCCCGAGCGGGAGATCCCCCGACTGGCCCGGGAGACGTTCAGCGCGTGGTGGCGCCGGCGGGGGCGGGGCGGGACGGCTGAGGGGGGCGGGCCGCCGCGTCCGGGCGGGCCGCCGCGTCCGGGCGGGCCGTCGGGTTCCGGCGGGTTGTCGGGTGCCGGCGTGCTGCCGGGTTCCGGCGGGTTGTCGGGTGCCGGCGTGCTGCCGGGTTCCGGTGGGTCGTCGGGTGCCGGTGGGCCGGAGGCGCAGGCCGGGGGTGCCGGTGCGGGTGCCGGTGTGCCGGGGTCCGTCGGGCCGGAGGTCCGGGCCGCGGGTACGGGTGTGGGCGCGGACGCCGGTGCGCCGAGCCCCGCCGGGCCGGAGGCGCGGGCCGCCGGTGCGGGTGCCGGTGCGCTGGTCGTGCTGTGGCCCGACACCTTCACCGAGCACCTCGCGCCGTCCGTCGGCCGGGCGGCCGTCCGCGTGCTGGAGGCGGCCGGGCTGCGGGTGGCGCTCCCGCCGACCCTGCTGATGCGGGGACGCCCGGTCGCGGACGGCCGGTCGAGGTCCGCGGCCGCGCTGCTGACGGCCCGCCGCGGCCGGGTCTGCTGCGGCCTGACGTACCTCTCCACCGGCCAGCTCGATCACGCGCGCGCGGTGCTGCGCTGCACCCTCGACCTCATGGAGCCGGTGCTGGAGACCGACGTGCCGGTGGTCGTGCTGGAGCCGAGCTGCGCGGCCGCCCTGCGCGGCGACCTGCCCGGGCTGCTGCCCGACGACCCGCGCGCGGCCCGCCTCGCCGCCCGGGTCCTGACCTTCGCGGAGACCCTTCAGCGGCACGCCCCCGACTGGCGCCCGCCGCGCCTGGACCGCCCGGCGGCCGGCCAGACCCACTGCCACCAGCACGCGGTCCTGGGCGACGGCGCCGACCGCCGGCTGCGCGAGGCCGCCGGCCTCACCGGCGACCTGAGCGGCGGCTGCTGCGGCCTCGCCGGCGACTTCGGCTTCGAGAAGGGGCACTTCGAGGTGTCCAGGGCGTGCGCGGAGGAACAGCTCCTGCCGGCCGTGCGGGAGGCGCCGCGGGACGCGGTGGTCCTGGCGGACGGATTCTCCTGCCGGACGCAGCTGGAGCAGCTGGCGGGGGTGCGCGGACGGCACCTGGCGGAAGTCCTGGCCGAGGCGCTGCCCGACGACCCGTCGGCGCACCGGTGACGGCGAGCCCCCGTCCTCGGGCGTCCGCTTTCCGCCTTCCGCCTTCCGCCCGACGGCCTGTCCGGTGACCGGTGCGCGACAGGCGTCGCGCATGCCCGCCGCGACGACCGCGGACGCGTAGTCTGCAAGATCACCGCAAGGGAGCGGCTGTCGAGAGGAGCCCCGCATGAGCCTGCGAATCCAGCCGATCAGCCGGGACGAGCACCTGGCGTACGTCGCGGGCCTGCCCTCGGCCAGCCATACGCAGATCCCCGCGTGGGGTGACGTGAAGCCGGACTGGCGGGCGGAGAGCCTGGGCTGGTTCGACGAGGGGGACCGGCTCGTCGGAGCGGGCCTGGTGCTGCTGCGGCCGCTGCCGAAGCTGCGGAAGTACCTCGCGTACCTGCCCGAGGGGCCGCTCGTCGACTGGTACGCGCCGGATCTCGTCGAGCGCTGGCTGGCGCCGATGCTGGCCCACCTCGAGGCGCGCGGGGCGTTCTCGGTCAAGATGGGCCCGCCCGTCGTCGTACGGCGCTGGAGCGCCGACGCCGTCAAGGCCGCGATCGCCGATCCCGCGACCCGTCGCCTGCGGGACGCCGAGGCCACCTCGACCGAACAGCGCGCCCTCGACGTCGCCGGCCGTCTGCGCCGGGCCGGGTGGCGGCAGACCGACCCCGGCGGCGAGGAGGGCTTCGCGGCCGGGCAGCCCCGCTACGTCTTCCAGGTGCCGTACGAGGGCCGCACGCTGGAGGAGATCCACCGCGGTCTCAACCAGCAGTGGCGGCGCAACATCAAGAAGGCGGAGAAGGCGGGCGTGAAGGTGGTCCGGGGCGGCCCCGAGGACCTCCAGGCCTTCCACACCCTCTACACCGAGACCGCCGCGCGCGACCGCTTCGTCCCGCGCCC
The DNA here is from genome assembly GCF_044328485.1 of Streptomyces sp. NPDC017936. NCBI lineage: Bacteria > Bacillati > Actinomycetota > Actinomycetes > Kitasatosporales > Streptomycetaceae > Streptomyces > Streptomyces sp. NPDC017936. The sequence goes on from NZ_JBIRHK010000005.1 coordinate 177,238, forward strand.
GCTCGCCTACTTCCAGCGCATGTGGACCGCGCTGAACGCCGAGCACCCCGACCGCATGCGGCTCTACCTCGCCCACCACGACGGCGAGGTCCTCGCCGCGGCCACCATGCTCACCGTCGGCCGGCACGTCTGGTACTCCTACGGCGCCTCCACCAGCCGCCGGCGCGAGGTCCAGCCCAACAACGCCCTGCAGTGGCGCATGATGAGCGACGCCCACGCGCTCGGCGCCTCCGTCTACGACCTGCGGGGCATCACCGACACCCTGGAGGACTCGAACCACCTCCTCGGCCTGCTCCGCTTCAAGGTCGGCACGGGCGGGCGGGCCGTGGAGTACCTGGGGGAGTGGGACTTCCCGCTGAACCGGCTCCTGCACAAGGCGCTGGATGTGTACATGGCGCGCCGGCGCTGAGACGCACGGGCCCGCGCCCGGGACCTCGCCACCGGAGGGCCTCGCTCAGGCGCCCACGGCGACCGTTCCGCCATGTGAGATGTCGCCTCGACAGTCGCATCGGGGCTTCACAGTGCTGACGGGAGTCCATTACTGTGGACCCACTGGTACACCTTGATGAACGTACCGTCGTCTGTACCGCCCTCGAGCCCCAGGACCGCCCGTGAGCACCCCCGACACCGCCACCCCCACCCGCTTGGCCGCGGCGACCGGTACGGGCTCCGCCCCCGGCCGCCGGGGCTCCCTCGGCCCCGTCGGCCTGGTGCTCGCCGGAGGCGTCTCGGTGCAGTTCGGCGGGGCTCTCGCGGTGACGCTGATGCCGAGGGCGGGCGCGCTGGGGGTGGTGGCCCTGCGGCTGCTGGTCGCGGCCGTCGTCCTCCTCGTCGTCTGCCGGCCCCGGCTGCGCGGGCACTCGCGGGCCGACTGGGGCACCGTCGTCGTCTTCGGCGTCACCATGGCCGCCATGAACGGCCTCTTCTACCAGGCCGTCGCCCGCATCCCGCTGGGCCCGGCGGTCACGCTGGAGGTGCTCGGCCCCCTCGCCCTGTCCGTCCTGGCCTCGCGCCGGGCGGTCAACCTGGTCTGGGCCGGGCTGGCCCTCGTCGGCGTCTTCCTGCTCGGCGGCGGGGGATTCGGCGACCTCGACCCGGCGGGGGCCGCGTTCGCCCTGGGGGCGGGCGCGATGTGGGCGGCGTACATCGTCTTCAGCGCCCGGACGGGCCGCCGTTTCCCGCAGGCCGACGGGCTCGCCCTCGCCATGGCGGTGGGCGCGCTGCTCTTCCTGCCCCTGGGCCTCGCCGAGTCGGGCGCGAAGCTGGCCGACCCGGTGACGCTGGGCCTGGGCGCGTCGGTGGCGCTGCTGTCCTCGGTCCTCCCCTACACGCTGGAACTCCTCGCCCTGCGCCGGCTGCCCGCCTCCACCTTCGCGATCCTCATGAGCCTGGAGCCCGCCATCGCCGCCACGGCCGGCTTCCTCGTCCTCGGCCAGGCCCTGTCCGTCATGGAGGCGGCCGCGATCGCCCTCGTCGTCGCGGCGAGCATGGGTGCGGTGCGGACCCAGGTGGGGCGGGCGAAGACGGCGGTCCCGGAGGCCTGAGGAAGGTCCGCGGGCGGCCCGGAGGCCTGAGAAGGGGTCCACGGGCCGCCCGGAGGCGGGACGCGCCGACTCCCGGGACGCGCCGACTGCCTCGCTTCCCCGCCGGGTGACGTCCGGTCCCCGCGTCCGGACACAAATTCATGCAAGCATGCTTGCTTGTTTCTGGGCCCGCTGCCATGCTCCTCCCCATGGCCGACCCGACGCCCGTCCTCGACGACCTGCGTGCCGAAAGCGACGAACTCGACGGTCTCGTCGCCGAGTTGACCCCCCGGCAGTGGACGCTCCCGACCCCCGCCCCCGGCTGGACGATCGCCCACCAGATCGCGCACCTCGCGTGGACCGACCGGTCCTCCGTGCTGGCCGTGACCGACCGGGACGCCTTCGCCTGTGAGGTCGAGAAGGCGCTGGCCGCGCCCGGCGACTTCGTGGACGAGGGTGCCGAGGAAGGGGCCGGGAAGCCGCCCGGGCAGGTGCTCGCGGACTGGCGGGCCGGGCGCGACGCGCTCCAGGACGCCCTGCGCGCGGCCCCCGCCGGGGCGCGGTTCCCCTGGTACGGGCCGCCCATGTCCGCCGCCTCGATGGCCACCGCCCGGCTCATGGAGACCTGGGCCCACGGCCAGGACGTCGCCGACGCGCTGGGCGTGACCCGCGCGCCCACCGACCGGATCCGGCACATCGTCCGCCTCGGCGTCCGCACCCGCGACTTCGCCCACGGCGTGCACGGACTGCCCGCGCCGTTCGAGGAGTTCCGCGTGGAACTGCGCGCCCCCTCCGGCGAGACGTGGACGTACGGCCCGGAGGACGCCGCGGACCGCGTCACCGGGCCCGCCCTCGACTTCTGCCTCCTGGTCACCCAGCGCGCCCACCGCGCCGACCTCGCCCTGCGCGCCGAGGGCCCCGGCGCCGACCGCTGGCTGGACATCGCCCAGGCCTTCGCGGGCCCGCCCGGCGCCGGCCGGCCGCCGGAGGGGGCGGGGCGGGACGCCGGCGAGGGGCCCACGCGGTGACCGCGCTGCGCGTGGGCAACGCCTCCGGCTTCTACGGCGACCGCTTCGACGCCCTGCGCGAGATGCTCACCGGCGGCGACCTCGACGTCCTCACCGGCGACTACCTCGCCGAACTGACCATGCTGATCCTCGGCCGGGACCGGCTGAAGGACCCGTCCGCCGGATACGCCCGCACCTTCCTGCGCCAGCTGGAGGAGTGCCTCGGCCTCGCCCACGACCGCGGCGTCCGTATCGTCACCAACGCCGGCGGCCTCCACCCGGCCGGACTCGCCGACGCCGTGCGCGAGCTGGCCGGCCGGCTCGGCGTCCCCGTACGCGTCGCCCACGTCGAGGGCGACGACCTCGGCCCCCGGTACCCCGGCAGCCTCACCGCCCACGCCTACCTCGGCGGTTTCGGCATCGCCGCCTGCCTGCGGGAGGGCGCCGACGTCGTCGTCACCGGGCGGGTCACGGACGCGGCCCTCGTCACCGGGCCCGCCGCCGCCCACTTCGGCTGGGGCCCCGCCGACCACGACCGGCTGGCGGGAGCCGTCGTCGCCGGGCACGTCCTGGAGTGCGGGACGCAGGCCACCGGCGGCAACTACGCCTTCTTCCGGGAGGGCGACGTCCGCCGCCCCGGCTTCCCGCTCGCCGAGCTCCACGCCGACGGCACCTGCGTCATCACCAAGCACCCGGGCACGGGCGGCTTCGTCGACGTCGGCACGGTGACCGCCCAGCTGCTGTACGAGACGGGCGGCGCCCGGTACGCGGGACCGGACGTCACCGCCCGCCTGGACACCGTACGGCTCACCCAGGAGGGGCCGGACCGCGTGCGGATCACCGGGGTGCGCGGGGAGGCCCCGCCGCCCACGCTCAAGGTCGGCCGCACCCGCCTCGGCGGCTTCCGCAACGAGGTCGTCTTCGTCCTCACCGGACTCGACGTCGAGGCCAAGGCGGCACTGGTGCGCGAGCAGATGGCGGAGGCGCTCGCCGCGTCCCGCCCGGCCGAGGCGCGCTGGGACCTCGTGCGGACCGACCGGCCCGACGCCGGCACCGAGGAGACCGCGAGCGCGCTGCTGCGGCTGGTCGTACGGGACCCCGACCAGGCGACCGTGGGACGGGCGTTGACCGGCGCGGCCGTGGAACTCGCGCTGGCGAGCTACCCCGGCTTCCACGTCCTCGCCCCACCCGGCAAGGGTTCCCCGTACGGCGTCTTCGAGACCGCGTACGTCCCCCGGGAGGACGTCGGGCACGTCGCCGTCCTCGACGACGGGCGCCGCGTCCCGGTGCCCCCGGCCGCCGGCACCCTCGTCCCGCGGGACCTCCCGGAAGCGGAGCTGCCCGAGCCGCTCCCGCCCGGGCCGGTCCGCCGCGCGCCCCTCGGGCTCGTGGCGGGCGCCCGCAGCGGGGACAAGGGCGGCGACGCCAACGTGGGGGTGTGGACGCGCACCGACGAGGCGTGGCGCTGGCTCGCCCACACCCTCACCGTCGACAGGCTCCGCGAACTCCTGCCCGAAACACAGGGGCTGACGGTCACCCGGCACGTCCTGCCGGGCCTTCGCGCCCTGAACTTCGTCGTCGAGGGCCTCCTCGGCGCCGGCGTCGCCTCCCGGCACCGCTTCGACCCGCAGGCCAAGGCGCTCGGCGAATGGCTGCGCTCCCGCCACCTGGACATCCCGGAGGTCCTGCTGTGACCGTCCTGCCGTCGGCCCTGGACACGGGCGGCCCCGACTACCGCGCGCACCGCGAGGCCATGCTCGCCAAGCTCGCCGACCTCGACGCCGAGCACGCGAAGGCGCTCGCGGGCGGCGGCGAGAAGTACGTCGCCCGGCACCGGGGGCGCGGCAAGCTGCTCGCCCGTGAACGCGTCGAACTGCTCCTCGACCCCGACACGCCGTTCCTGGAGCTGTCGCCGCTGGCCGCCTGGGGCAGCGAGTACACGGTCGGCGCCTCCCTCGTCACCGGGATCGGCGTGGTCGAGGGCGTGGAGTGCCTGATCACCGCCAACGACCCGACCGTGCGCGGCGGCGCCAGCAACCCGTGGTCGCTGAGGAAGGCCCTGCGCGCCAACGACATCGCGCTCGCCAACCGGCTGCCCTGCATCAGCCTGGTGGAGTCGGGCGGCGCCGACCTGCCCTCCCAGAAGGAGATCTTCATCCCGGGCGGCGCGATCTTCCGGGACCTGACCCGTCTGTCCGCCGCCGGCATCCCGACGGTCGCGGTCGTCTTCGGCAACTCCACCGCCGGCGGCGCGTACGTCCCCGGCATGTCCGACCACGTGATCATGGTCAAGGAGCGCGCGAAGGTGTTCCTCGGCGGGCCGCCCCTGGTGAAGATGGCCACCGGCGAGGAGAGCGACGACGAGTCCCTGGGCGGCGCGGAGATGCACGCGCGCGTGTCCGGGCTCGCCGACTACTTCGCCGTCGACGAGCAGGACGCGCTGCGCCAGGCGCGGCGCGTGGTCGCCCGGCTCAACCACCGCAAGGCGTACGGCGATCCGGGCCCCGCCGAGCCGCCCAAGTACGACGCGGAGGAGCTGCTGGGCATCGTCCCGGGCGACCTGAAGGTCCCCTTCGACCCGCGCGAGGTGATCGCCCGGATCGTCGACGCCTCCGACTTCGACGAGTTCAAGCCCCTGTACGGGACGAGCCTGACGACCGGCTGGGCGACCCTGCACGGCTACCCGGTGGGGGTGCTGGCCAACGCCCGGGGCGTGCTCTTCAGCGCGGAGTCCCAGAAGGCCGCCCAGTTCATCCAGCTCGCCAACCAGCGCGACATCCCGCTGGTCTTCCTGCACAACACCACCGGCTACATGGTCGGCAAGGAGTACGAGCAGGGCGGGATCATCAAGCACGGCGCGATGATGATCAACGCGGTGAGCAACAGCCGCGTGCCGCACCTGTCCGTGCTGATGGGCGCCTCGTACGGGGCCGGCCACTACGGCATGTGCGGGCGCGCCTACGACCCCCGCTTCCTGTTCGCCTGGCCCGGCGCCAAGTCCGCCGTCATGGGCCCGCAGCAGCTCGCGGGCGTCCTGTCCATCGTCGCCCGCCAGTCGGCCGTCGCCAAGGGGCGGCCCTACGACGAGGACGCCGACGCCGCCCTGCGCGCCATGGTCGAGCAGCAGATCGAGTCCGAGTCGCTGCCGATGTTCCTGTCCGGGCGGCTCTACGACGACGGCGTCATCGACCCGCGCGACACCCGCACGGTCCTCGGACTGTGCCTGTCGGCCATCCACACCGCGCCGTACGAGGGTGCGCGCGGCGGTTTCGGCGTCTTCCGGATGTGAGGCTCATGGTGACTTCCGTACTGGTGGCGAACCGCGGCGAGATCGCCTGCCGCATCGTCCGCACCTGCCGCGAACTGGGTATCCGGACGGTCGCCGTGCACTCGGACGCCGACGAGAACGCCCTGCACACGCGCGTGGCCGACACGGCCGTCCGCCTGCCGGGTGCCGCGCCCGCGGACACCTACCTGCGGGCCGATCTCCTGGTGAAGGCCGCCGTCGGCGCCGGCGCCGACGCCGTGCACCCCGGCTACGGCTTCCTCTCCGAGAACGCCGACTTCGCGCGGGCCGTCCTGGACGCCGGCCTGGTCTGGATCGGACCGCCGCCCGAGGCGATCGAGGCGATGGCCTCCAAGACGCGCGCCAAGCAGCTGATGGGGCTCGCACCGCTGTCCCCCGACGAGCTGACCGAAGCGGACCTGCCGGTCCTGGTGAAGGCGGCCGCGGGCGGCGGGGGGCGCGGCATGCGCGTCGTACGCCGCCTGGCGGACCTGCCCGCCGCGCTGGAGGCCGCCCGCGCGGAGGCCGCGAGCGCCTTCGGCGACGGCGAGGTGTTCGTCGAGCCCTACGTCGAGAACGGACGCCACGTCGAGGTGCAGGTGCTCGCCGACACCCACGGCACCGTGTGGGCGCTCGGCACCCGCGACTGCTCCCTCCAGCGGCGCCACCAGAAGGTCGTCGAGGAGGCGCCGGCGCCCGCGCTCCCCGAGGACCTCACGGCGCAGCTGTGCGAGCTGGCCGTGCGCGCCGCCCGTGCCGTCGCGTACGTCGGCGCGGGCACCGTCGAGTTCCTCGTCGCCGACGGCCGGGCGCACTTCCTGGAGATGAACACCCGCCTCCAGGTCGAGCACCCCGTCACCGAGGCCGTCTTCGGCCTCGACCTGGTCGCCGAGCAGATCCGCGTCGCGGAGGGCCACGCCCTGGCCCCGGAACCCCCCCGCGCGCGGGGTCACGCCATCGAGGCCCGCCTCTACGCCGAGGACCCGGCGAACGGCTGGACCCCCCAGACGGGCACCCTGCACCGCCTCTCGGTCCCCGAAGGCGTCCGCCTGGACACCGGCTACGCCGACGGCGACGAGATCGGCGTCCACTACGACCCCCTGCTCGCGAAGGTCGTCGCCCACGCCCCCACGCGCGCGGAGGCGGCCCGCCGGCTCGCGGGCGCACTGGAGAGGGCCGCGGTCCACGGCCCGGTGACCAACCGCGACCTCCTGGTCCGGTCGCTGCGCCACGAGGAGTTCACCGCGGCGCGCATGACCACGGGCTTCTACGACCGCCACCTCGCCTCGCTCACCGCGCCGGCCCCCGACCCGCACGCCCCGCTGGCGGCGGCCCTCGCCGACGCGCGCACCGGCCCCCGCTCCCGCTTCGGCGGCTGGCGCAACCTGCCCTCCCAGCCGCAGGTGAAGCGGTACGCGGTGGGCGGCGAGGAGATCGAGGTCGCCTACTCGTACGGGCGCACCGGCCCGACCGCCGACGGCGTCCGGGTCGTGCACGCGGACCCGGACCTGGTCGTCCTGGAGATCGACGGCGTCCGGCGCCGTTTCGAGGTCGCCCGCTACGGCGACCGCGTCCACGTCAATACCACCACCCTCACCGCCCTGCCCCGCTTCCCCGACCCGGTGGCCCAGCACGCCCCCGGCTCCCTGCTGGCCCCGATGCCGGGCACCGTCGTCAGGATCGCGGACGGTGTCGTCACCGGATCGGGTGTCCAGGCGGGTGAACCGCTGCTCTGGCTCGAAGCGATGAAGATGCAACACCGCATTTCCGCCCCGGTGACGGGGACGCTGACGGCGCTCCCGGTGACGGAAGGACAGCAAGTGACGGTCGGAATGCTGCTGGCGGTGGTGCAAGCCACCTAGGGGCGCGGGGAACTGCGCGACCGACCACGACGACGCCGCACCCGAAGGAGCCACCTTGACCACCCTCATCGAATCCGACGAGCACACGGCACTCCGCGAAGCGGTCTCCTCCTTCGCGAAGAGCCATGACCACGACTCCAGGACCCTCTGGCAGGAAGCCGCCAAGCTCGGCTACATCGGCGTCAACCTGCCGGAGGCGTACGGCGGCGGAGGCGGCGGCATCGCCGAACTCTCCATCGTGCTGGAGGAGATGGGCGCCGCCGGCAACCCCCTCCTCATGATGATCGTCTCCCCGGCGATCTGCGGCACGGTGATCGCCCGCTTCGGTACCGAGGCCCAGAAGCGGGAATGGCTCCCCGCGCTGGCCGACGGCTCCCGCCTCATGGCCTTCGGCATCACGGAGCCCGACGCCGGCTCCAACAGCCACCGCATCACCACCACCGCCCGTCGCGACGGCGTCGACTGGCTGCTGACCGGCCGCAAGGTCTTCGTCTCCGGCGTCGACATCGCCGACGCCACCCTGATCGTCGGCCGCACCGAGGACTCCCGCACGGGCCGCCTCAAGCCCTGCCTGTTCATCGTCCCGCGCGACGCGGCGGGCTTCTCCCGTCACCGCATCGACATGGAACTGCACAGCGTGGAGAAGCAGTTCGAGCTGGTCCTGGACGACGTGCGGCTGCCCGCCGACGCGCTCGTCGGTGGGGGAGAGGACGCGGGCCTGCTCCAGCTGTTCGCCGGCCTCAACCCGGAACGGATCATGACGGCCGCCTTCGCGATCGGCATGGGCCGCCACGCCCTCGCGAAAGCCGTCGCGTACGCGCGCGACCGCACCGTCTGGAGGACCCCGATCGGCGCCCACCAGGCGATCGCCCACCCCCTGGCGCAGGCCCACATCGACCTGGAGCTGGCCCGCCTGATGATGCAGAAGGCGGCCCACCTGTACGACGCCGGGGACGACGTCGGGGCCGGCGAAGCCGCCAACATGGCGAAGTACGCGGCCGGGGAGGCCTGTGTGAAGGCGGTCGACCAGGCCGTGCACACCCTCGGCGGCAACGGCCTCACGCGCGAGTTCGGCCTCGCCCGGCTGATAACGGCCGCGCGCGTGTCTCGTATTGCCCCGGTGAGCCGGGAGATGATTCTCAACTACGTCTCCCACCAGACCCTGGGTCTGCCCAAGTCGTACTGAACGGCACAGCGTTGTGCCCGTCGCGCGAGGAGGAACCGTGTTCCGCAGCGAGTACGCAGACGTCCCGCCGGTAGAACTCCCCATCCACGAGGCCGTCCTGGGACACGCCGCCGACTTCGGCGACCGGCCCGCCCTCGTCGACGGCACCGACGGCACCACCCTCACCTACGAACAGGTGGACCGGTTCCACCGGCGGATCGCCGCCGGTCTCGCCGAGGCCGGCGTCCGCAAGGGCGACGTGCTCGCCCTGCACAGCCCCAACACCGTCGCCTTCCCGCCCGCGTTCTACGCGGCCACGCGCGCGGGAGCCACCGTCACCACCGTGCACCCGCTCTCCACGGCCGAGGAGTTCGCCAAACAGCTCCGCGACTCGGCCACCCGCTGGATCGTCACCGTCTCCCCGCTGCTGGAGACGGCCCGCCGGGCCGCCGAACTCGCCGGCGGCGTCCAGGAGGTCTTCGTCTGCGACAGCGCCCCCGGCCACCGCTCCCTCATCGACATGCTCGCCTCGGCCGCACCCGAACCGGAGATCGCCGTCGACCCGGCCGACGACGTGGCGGCCCTGCCCTACTCCTCCGGCACCACCGGTATCCCCAAGGGCGTGATGCTCACCCACCGGCAGATCGCCACCAACCTCGCCCAACTGGAACCGGCGATCCCGGCCGGCCCCCAGGACCGCATCCTGGCCGTCCTGCCCTTCTTCCACATCTACGGCCTGACCGCCCTCATGAACGCGCCCCTGCGCAAGGGCGCCACCGTCGTCGTCCTGCCCCGCTTCGACCTGGAGACCTTCCTCGCGGCCGTCCAGAAGCACCGCATCACCGGCCTGTACGTGGCCCCGCCGATCGTGCTGGCCCTCGCCAAGCACCCGGCCGTCGCCCGGTACGACCTCTCCTCCCTCCAGTACGTCATCAGCGCCGCCGCGCCCCTGGACGCCGACACCGCCGCCGCCTGCTCCCGGCGTCTGGGCCTGCCGCCCGTCGGCCAGGCCTACGGCATGACGGAACTGTCCCCGGGCACCCACGTCGTGCCCCTGCACGCCATGGCCCACGCCCCCGCCGGCACCGTCGGCAGACTCATCGCCGGCACCGAGATGCGCATCGTCTCCCTCGACGACCCCGGCAAGGACCTCGGCGCCGGCGAGACCGGCGAGATCCTCATCCGCGGCCCGCAGGTCATGAAGGGCTACCTGGGCCGCCCCGACGCCACCGCCGCCATGATCGACGCCGACGGCTGGCTGCACACCGGCGACATCGGCCGCGTCGACGCCGACGGCTGGCTCTTCGTCGTCGACCGCGTCAAGGAACTCATCAAGTACAAGGGATTCCAGGTGGCCCCCGCCGAACTGGAGGCGCTGCTGCTCACCCACCCCGGCATAGCGGACGCCGCCGTCATCGGCGAGTACGACGACGACGGCAACGAAGTGCCGCACGCCCACGTGGTCCGCCAGCCCACCGCCCCCGGCCTCACCGAGGGCGAGGTCGCCCTCTACGTCGCCGAACGGGTCGCCCCCTACAAACGCGTCCGCCGCGTCACCTTCATCGACGCCGTGCCCCGCGCCGCCACCGGCAAGATCCTGCGCCGGCAGCTCAGGAAGGACCGCACATGACCTCACTGATCGGCCGCACCCGCGCACGGGGCGTCGAGACCCTCAGCCTCGACTCGCCGGACACCCGCAACGCCCTGTCGCGGGCGCTCGTGGCCGAGCTGGCGGACGCGCTGAAGCAGTGCGGGGAGGACCCCGGCGTACGCGCCGTCGTCCTCACCCACACCGGCACCACCTTCAGCGCGGGCGCCGACCTGCGCGACCCGCCCGACCCGGACGCGTTCGTCGGCCTGCTGCGGCAGATCGTCGAGCTGTCCACACCGGTCGTCGCCCGCGTCACCGGACACGTCCGCGCCGGCGGCCTCGGCCTGCTGGCCGCCTGCGACATCACGGCCGCGTCCACCGGGTCGAGCTTCGCGTTCACCGAAGTGCGCATCGGGGTCGCCCCCGCGGTGATCTCACTGCCGCTGCTCCCCCGCACCGACCCGCGGTCCCTGTCCCGCTACTACCTCACCGGCGAACGCTTCGACGCCCCCGAGGCCGTCCGCATCGGCCTGCTCACCACGGCCGGCGACGACGTCGACGCCGTGCTCGCCCCCGTCCTCGACGGACTGCGCAGATCCGCCCCCCAGGGCCTGGCCGAGACGAAACGGCTGCTCACGGCTAGGGTGCTGGAGACCTTCGACCGGGACGCGGCCCACCTCACCGCGCTCTCGGCCCGGCTGTTCTCCTCCCCGCAGGCACGCGAAGGGATGACGGCCTTCCTCGAACGACGGGATCCCTCATGGGCGCTGTGACCGCGGCCGACCGGACCTCCGGCGACCGTGCCCCCAAACAGGACCGCAGCCGGGCCACCCGGCAGCGGCTCCTGGAAGCCGCCGTGGCCTGCCTCGCCGAACACGGCTGGGCGGGCTCCACGGTCTCCGTCGTCGCCGAACGCGCGGGCGTCTCCCGCGGCGCCGCCCAGCACCACTTCCCCACCCGCGAGGACCTGTTCACCGCGGCCGTCGAGTACGTCGCCGAGGAACGCTCCCTCGCCCTGCGCGCCCTGTTCCCCGAAGGCGGTGCCGACCGCCACGCGGTGGTGTCCGCGCTCGTCGACCTCTACACCGGCCCCCTCTTCCGCGCGGCCCTGCACCTGTGGGTCGCCGCCTCCGACGAGGAGCAGCTGCGCCCGCGCGTGACCGAGCTGGAGGCCCGCGTGGGCCGCGAGACCCACCGGATAGCCGTCGACCTCCTCGGCGCCGACGAGTCCCGCCCCGGCGTCCGCGAGACCGTCCAGGGACTGCTCGACATGGCCCGCGGCCTGGGTCTGGCCAACCTCCTCACGGACGACGGAGGGCGCCGCGAGCGGGTGGTGGCCCAGTGGGCGAGCCTGCTGGACGAGACGCTGGGCTGACCGGCCCCGCCACCGGCCGGGGACCACCCGTCGCCGGCCGGGCCCCGGGCGCTGTCGGCGGGGTCATCTACGGTGCGGCCATGGGAGACACATTCCAGACGATCGTCGACCGTGACGCGAGCCCTCGGGACGCGGTCCGCCTCGCGCGGACCGTGGTGGACTGGCTCGTCGCCGAGGGCATCGTGCTCGCCGGGGCCGAACCGGGCTGGGCCCTGGGCGACCACCCCGCCCATCCTCCCGGCCCGCACTGGCACAAGGCCGTGCGGGACGCCCGCTGGGGCGCCCCCGAGGGCGTCGCCGTGTACACCGAGCACCACGTCTTCTGGAGCAACTTCCACGACCTCGGGACGGCGGCGCCGGTGACCTGCCCCCGCTGCGGCCGGGGCGCCGACGAGTCGCTCTTCTCCGCCGCGGCCGACCGGTGGCACGAGACGGGCGAGGCCGACGTCGACTGCCCCGCCTGCGCCGAGACGGTCCCGTTGCCCGCCTGGAACTGGGCGGACGACCACCTCGCGTTCGTCCACCTCGGCTTCGAGTTCTGGAACTGGCCCTGGCTCAGCGACGACTTCCGCGCCCGGGTGGCGGAGTTCCTGCCGGGACACCGCACCGCCTTCCTGCCGGGCAAGGTGTGAGGGCACCCCGGACACCCCGGCACCCCGTCCCCCAGGACCCCGCCGACACCGCGGTCGACGCCGCCACGGTCCCCTCAGGGACTCAGCCGCTCCACCCGCCAGCTCCCGTCCGCCTCCGCCACGTACCGCAGCCGGTCGTGCAGCCGGTTCTCCCGCCCCTGCCAGAACTCCACCGACTGCGGCGCCACCCGGAACCCGCCCCAGTGCGGCGGCACCGGCACCCGCTCGCCCTCCGGGTAGCGGGCCGACAGCTCCGCGTACGAGGCGTCCAGGTCGGCCCGGGTGGTGACGACCGCGGACTGGTCACTGGCCCACGCGCCGAGCTGCGAGCCGTGCGGCCGGGTGCGGAAGTACGCGGCCGTCTCGTCCCGGCCGGTACGCCGGGCCACCCCCTGCACGATGACCTGCCGGGCCATCGGATGCCACGGGAAGAGCAGGGAGACGTACGGGTTCTCCGCGAGGTCACGGGCCTTGCGGGAGCCGTAGTTGGTGTAGAAGACGAAGCCCCGCTCGTCGAAGTGCTTCAGCAGCACCGTACGGGAGCTGGGCCGCCCCTCGGCGTCCGCCGTGGCGACGACCATGGCGTTCGGCTCGAACAGGTGGGCCTCCGCCGCGGCCTGCTTGAACCAGCGCGCGAACTGCTCCAGGGGCGTCGCGGCCAGATCGGACTCGGAGAGGCCCTCGGCCCGGTACTGCTTGCGCATGGAGGCGGGGTCCGGCGGGACGGAGTCGGTGGGGTTCACGCGGTCATCTTGCCGTATGGAAGCCACGCGTCGAAGGGTGGCACTGAGTGCCGCAAGGGCTCCCCAAAGGTGGCACTCGGGGATATGGTGCTGGGGAGATCCCCGGTGGGGTGACCCCCCGCCGCACGGGGCATCACAGGGATGACCGCCCAGGACCGCGAGTCCCCACGGACCGCGGAGCCACCGGCGCCATCCACCGGAGCACCGCCACAAGAGCTGCCAGAACACCCGCCGGGAGTGCTGTTCGCCGGGAGAGTCCCCAGAACCCCTGGCCCGACCCACGACACAGCACCCGCCGCCCACACCCCGAGGAGCCGCCTGATGTCCGACTTCGTACCCGGGCTCGAAGGAGTCGTCGCGTTCGAGACGGAGATCGCCGAACCGGACAAGGAAGGCGGTGCGCTCCGGTACCGGGGCGTCGACATCGAGGACCTGGTCGGCCACGTCTCCTTCGGCAACGTCTGGGGCCTCCTCGTCGACGGCGCCTTCAACCCCGGCCTGCCGCCCGCCGAGCCCTTCCCCATCCCCGTCCACTCCGGCGACATCCGCGTCGACGTCCAGTCCGCCCTCGCCATGCTCGCACCCGTCTGGGGCCTGAAGCCGCTCCTCGACATCGACGCCGAACAGGCCCGCGAGGACCTCGCCCGCGCCGCCGTCATGGCCCTGTCCTACGTCGCCCAGTCCGCCCGCGGCCAGGGCCGCCCCATGGTCCCCCAGCGCGAGATCGACAAGGCGCAGTCCGTCGTCGAACGCTTCATGATCCGCTGGCGCGGCGAACCCGACCCCAAGCACGTGGCCGCGGTCGACGCCTACTGGACCAGCGCCGCCGAACACGGCATGAACGCGTCCACGTTCACCGCCCGCGTCATCGCCTCCACCGGCGCCGACGTGGCCGCCGCCCTCTCCGGCGCCGTGGGAGCCATGTCCGGCCCCCTGCACGGCGGCGCCCCCTCCCGCGTGCTCGGCATGATCGAGGAGATCGAACGGACCGGCGACGCCGAGGCCTACGTCAAGCAGGCCCTCGACAAGGGCGAACGCCTCATGGGCTTCGGCCACCGCGTCTACCGCGCCGAGGACCCCCGCGCCCGCGTCCTGCGCCGCACCGCCCGCGAGCTGGGCGCACCCCGCTTCGAGGTCGCCGAAGCCCTGGAGAAGGCCGCCCTGGCGGAACTCCACGCCCGCCGCCCGGACCGCGTCCTGGCCACGAACGTCGAGTTCTGGGCGGCCATCGTCCTGGACTTCGCCGAAGTCCCGGCGCACATGTTCACGTCCATGTTCACCTGCGCCCGCACGGCCGGCTGGTCGGCGCACGTCCTGGAACAGAAGCGCACCGGCCGTCTCGTCCGCCCCTCCGCCCGCTACATCGGCCCCGGCCCCCGCAACCCCCGGGAGATCGAGGGCTACGGCGACATCGCCCACTGACCGACGACGCCCCGGGCCGACGGCTCAGGTGCCGTCGGCCCGGGCGCCGCCGCTGATCACGCGGGGCTGAGCAGCTCCGCGTGATGCCGCTCCGCCACCAGCGGATGCGCCCGCAGCTTGCCCTTCAGCTCGTTGTAGCCGTACTCCGCGAACAGCGGGTTCGCCGGGTCGTCGGTGACGCCGGGCGCGGCGGAGGCGTGCGGGAACGGCAGCGGCTCCACGCGCGCGTCCAGCCGCGGGTTGTAGAAGAACGGCACGGAGAACCGCTCCACCGCACTCGGCGGCGACACCACCCGGTGGTTGGTGGCCACCAGGTACCCGTTCGTCGCCACCTCCAGCAGCTCCCCGAGATTGACGACGAACGCCCCGTCCAGCGGCGGCACGTCGTGGAACAGCCCGTCCTCCCGCTGCACCTGGAGCCCGCCCACCCGGTCCTGGAGCAGCAGCGTCAGGAACCCGTAGTCCTTGTGGGCCCCCACGCCCTGGTCGGCGCCGTCCCCCGCGCTCCCCGGATACCGCACCAGCTTCAGGTGCGGATGCGCCCGCTCCCCGAAGACCGGGTCGTAGAAGTCGGCGGGCGCGCCGATCGAGGCGAGCAGCTCGTGCAGCAGCTTCCCGGCGACGGCGCTCAGCCGCTCGATCCACCCGAGCGCGGCGACCCGCAGCTCGGGGAGCCCGGCCGGCCACTGGTTGGGCCCCTCCAGCCACCAGTACGCGGGCTCGCCCGCCCCCGGCGCGCGCGCCGGCCGCTCCGCCCCGATGTCCAGCTGGTCCCGCCAGTCCCGCCGTCCCCCGGTCCGCTCGTCACCGGTCCTGGTGTACCCGCGGAAGTGCGGCGAGTTCACGTTGTCGAGGGCGAGCCGCTCGGCCTCCGGCAGGGCGAAGAACCTCCGCATGGCGGACAGCAGGCCCGCGGTCTCCCGCTCGGTCACCCCGTGCCCCACGAGCTGGAAGAACCCCACGTCGTGCGCCGCGCTGTGCAGCTGGGCGTGCAGCAGCGCCCGGGCCTGCGGCCCGCGGTCGGCGGCGGAGAGGTCGATGATCGGCAGTTGCTGGTACGACGGGTTCGTCATGGTGTGTCCGCAGGTGTACGGGGACCGGCCACCGCCATGGGTGGGGCGGCGCACGGGTGCCAAGTGGGCGGGGGAGGGGAAACGCGGGCGGCGGTGAGCCGCGGAGAACGCGAGAAGCGGCCGGACGGCTCAGACGGAGCGTCGACAGCCCGTGCTCGTGACGCGGACGTAGTCCACGTGGCGGCGCCGAACGAGCGAAAGCATGCCCTCAGCGTACTGCTTGCCGGAAGATCCGTACGTGCCGGGGATCACGCGCCGGAAGATCTGCGGGGCGGGCGGAGAAGGCCCCGGGAAACGCAGACGACCCGCGAGCCTGGTCCTCCAAAGGAGGGGCCGGCCGGACGTACCGGCGACTCGCGGGTCGGGTGACTGCTGGGGATTGGGCCGGCTGCACGCGACTCTCACGCGCTGGTCCGGCACCGCACTGGGTGTGGTGGCGAGCCGCTAGCCCGCAGTCACCTCACGCGTCCGGTTTTCATACATCTGCCGAACCACCTCCCTTCTCGTGTGCTCGCTACCTTAAGAAGCGATCTGCGGTGGCTCAAGCCCTTTTTTCGAGATGCCGGCCGTCGTGGTCGGTCCGCGACATGAGCCCGTCCCGCGCCGGGGCGGGTGACCGCGGCCTCGCGCACGCGCGGGTGCCGGGCGCCCGCGGGATCGAGACGTGCGTGCCGGCCGCGAGCGGGGGCGGCCTGCGGTTCGCGGTGGCGCGCGGCTTCGTGGAGGCCGGGCGGTACGTGCGGGACGGCGGGAGCGATCTGCGGGCCGACCTGCGGCTCGCGGCCGCCTGACGGGCTCCGCCGGTGCCGTGGCGATTCCTCTGCAATCTTGCGGGAACCCTATGTGGGCTGCGTCACGTTCGAGTTGAATAAGGGCAAGTGAGCGAACCTGCAGGGGGTCCAGGTGAGTGCTTCCCGGCGTAGTGGGGCCACCGACGAGCTGGGGCCGGACGAGCCCGAGCGGCCCGGCCCCGGTCCGGTCGGCCCGGACGGGGCGGACCTGCTCGCCGCGCTGCTCGACGGGATGGACGCCGCCCTGTGCGCCTTCGACGCGGAGGGCGTGGTCACCCACTGGAACCGTGAGGCGGAGCGCATCCTCGGCTGGGCCGCAGAGGAGGCCGTGGGCCGTCGTGGCTTCGCCGGGTGGGCGGCGCGCGAGGCGGACGCCGGGGAGGTCGAGGGCCGCCTGATGTCCGCCATGCACGCGCCGGGCCGGCAGGTGCACGAGTTCGCCCTGGTCACGAAGGACGGCGGCCGGGTGCTCGTGCGGACCCAGTCCGCCGCCGTGCGCGGCCCCGACGGCAGGGCGGCCGGCCTGTACTGCGCCTTCAGCGAGGTGCACGCCCAGATCGACCTGGAGCGCTCCATCGCGCTCAGCGAGGCCCTGTTCGAGGACGCCTCCTGGGGGGTGGTGCTCGTCGACGCCGACCTGCGCCCCGCCGTGGTCAACGCGCACGCGGCCCGTGCGCTCGGCACCGGCCGCACGGCCGTCCTGGGCCGCCCGCTGGGCGAGCTGCTCACCCGGGGCGTCGAGGACCTGGAGAACGCGCTGACGCACGTCCTGGCCGAGGGCGCCCCGCCGGCGCCCGCCGAGATGTGGGTGGGGGTGCGCACCCCGGACGGGGAGAAGCGGCGCTGCTGGCGCAGCGGCTTCGTGCGGCTGGCCTCGCCGCTGGCCGAGGAGCCGGTGCCGCTCGGCGTCGGCTGGCTGTTCCAGGACGTCACGGAGGCCAAGCGGGGCGAGCAGGAGGCCGCGCTGCTGCGTTTCCGCGCCAACCAGCTGCACCGGGCCTCCCGGGCGGCCGCCGAGTGCGAGGACCCGGCCGAGGCGGCCACCGTGCACCTCGACTTCGCGCTCGCCGGGTTCGCCGACCACGCCGTGATCGACCGGGTCGCGGGCCCCCCGGCGGCGGACGGCGACGCCGGTGCGCCGGTGCGGCTGGTCCGGGCGGCGGCCACGCCCTCGGGCGGCCCCGGGCCCAGCGCGCTCACCGGCCACGCGGGGCTGCCCGTGCGCTATGCCGAGGGGCATCCGGCCCTGCAGTGCGTGGCCCGCGCCGGTTCCGTGCGCGCCTCGTCGGGCACGGCGGCGCCGGATCAGGCCGGTGAGTGGGCGCGCGTGCGTCAGTGGCCCGAGGACACCGTGCACGCCCTGTGCGCCGTCCTGCGCAGCCGTGGCCGCACGCTCGGTGTCGTGACGTTCCTGCGCGGCGCCGCCCGCACCGCGTTCGAACGGTCCGACGCGACGTACGCCGAGGACGTCGCCGTCCGCATCGCGGCGGCCCTGGACCTGGCGGGGCCGCCGGGAGCGGGCGAGGGCGTCCCGTGCGATTGAGGGGGCGCGAGCGAGCCGGGGGGCGAGGGGCGGGGTGGACCGTGCCGGCGCGGGCGCGGTGCCGTACGGCTCAGCGCCGGTAGAAGATCCGGTCCCCGTACTCCTCCATGATCCGTCCGTTCCACTCGTGTCCGCCGTCCACGTTGCCGGAGCGCAGCAGCGGGGGCTCGACGCCGCGGTCGGCGAGGGAGGCGGCGGCGGTGGCCATGACGGCCTGGAGCAGGGCGGTGGTGACGACCGTGGAGGCGGGGGCGAAGGGCGCCGGGACGGTGTCGAGGGTCAGCTCGGCGTCGCCGACGGAGATCTTGGAGTCCAGGACGAGGTCGCAGTGGTCCTTGAGGAACGTTCCCGAGGCGTGCCGGGAGGTCGTCTCCGTCGCGTAGGCCACCGACGTCACGCCGATGACCTTCAGGCCCAGGGCGCGTGCCGTGCGGGCCATCTCCACGGGCAGGGCGTTGCGGCCGGACAGGGAGACGATCACGAGGGCGTCGCCGGCGCGGACCGGGGAGGTCTCCAGGACGGCGCCCGCCAGACCCTCGACGCGCTCGAGGGCGGAGCCGAGGGTGGCGGGCACGACGTCGACGCCGACGGTGCCGGGAACGGCGAGCAGGTTCATCAGGGCGAGCCCGCCGGCCCGGTAGACGACGTCCTGGGCGGCCAGGGAGGAGTGGCCGGCGCCGAAGGCGAAGAGGCGGCCCCCGCGGACCACGGTGTCGGCGAGCAGGGCGCCCGCGGCCTCGATGGCCCCGGCCTCCTCCTCGCGGACCCGGTGCAGCAGGCCGATCGCGGCGTCGAAGAACTGCCCGGCGGGCGTGCGGTCGCTCATCCGAAGGGCCCCTTTGCCTGTCCGGTGTCCATGTCGCGGATCACCGTGCGGTCTGGACCAGCGCGCTGTCAATACGGCGCCGCGGCCGGGGGAGGGCGGTGCTCCGGCGCCGCCCGGGCGCGACGTGACCGCGGTGTTCGGGCGGCGCGGCACGCTTGTCGGTGGTATCCGGCAGAATTGAGGCCAGGGCCAGCGCACGCGCCGGAGAGCCGTCGAGCCTTCGGCACATCTCATCGAGGGGCACGTATGTCCGGACTGATCGACACCACGGAGATGTATCTCCGCACCATCCTCGAGCTGGAGGAGGAAGGTGTGGTCCCCATGCGCGCCCGGATCGCCGAGCGGCTCGACCAGAGCGGGCCGACGGTCAGCCAGACGGTGGCGCGCATGGAGCGGGACGGCCTGGTCGCCGTGGCCAGCGACCGGCACCTGGAACTCACGGACGAGGGCCGCCGGCTGGCGACGCGCGTGATGCGCAAGCACCGCCTCGCCGAGTGTCTCCTCGTGGACGTGATCGGCCTGGAGTGGGAGCAGGTGCACGCCGAGGCGTGTCGCTGGGAGCACGTGATGAGCGAGGCCGTGGAGCGCCGCGTCCTGGAGCTGCTGCGTCACCCCACCGAGTCGCCGTACGGCAATCCGATCCCGGGCCTGGAGGAGTTGGGCGAGAAGGACGGCGCGGACCCGTTCCTGGACGAGGGCATGGTGTCGCTCGCCGACCTCGATCCGGGTGCGGAGGGCAAGACGGTGGTCGTCCGCCGCATCGGCGAGCCGATCCAGACGGACGCGCAGTTGATGTACTCGCTGCGCCGGGCGGGAGTGCAGCCCGGTTCGGTGGTGAGCGTCACGGAGTCGGCCGGCGGGGTGCTGGTGGGCAGCGGCGGTGAGGCGGCCGAGCTGGAGTCGGACGTCGCCTCGCACGTGTTCGTCGCCAAGCGTTGAGCGCGGCGCCGGCCGGACGCCGGGCGTCGTTCGACTCCCCTGACCGCCGGTGTCGTCGAGGTGTTCGCCGGTGTCGTCGGATCGGGGATTCCGTGCCTCGAATCGCAGCGCTCCGGCGCTTCGCGTGCCAGTCTGTCGCGTGAGGCATATGACCTGAGGGGGCGGGATGGTGTGCCGCGGACAAGGGAAGGGCCCCGGCGCCGCACGGCGCCGGGGCCTGTCCTCCCCTGTGCTGACCCGGAGCCCCGAGCTCTCAGGGTCATTCCCCTCGGACCGGTTTCCCCGAGCGGTCCGCCTCCTGCTGAAGATCTCCCCTCGGCGGCGGCGATCATTCCTCGCGCATGGTCACTCGAACGAGGGGTGTTGGCGGCGGACGCGCGTTTTTTCGAATAGGCATTCGATAGCCTGCGTGTGACGGCGCCCCGTGGGCGGCGAAGTGCGGTATGACGGATCGTGCGCGTGGCAGTGCGCGCGGGTGACGGACCGCGTGGGTGACGGACCCCCTTGAGGGCATGCGATGAGCGAAGGCAGTGGGCAGCACAGCGGTACGACGGCAGACACGACGCGTGACCGGACCGGCCGGCCCGAGCGGGAGCGAGGGGTCCGGGCGGAGCGAAGGGGGGTGCCAGGACCTGTGGCGCGACGCATCGACGTGACCGGGGTGGGCGGAGTGCGCCTGGCCGCCTGGGAGTTCGGCGACCCGCCCAAGGGCGACCCGTCGGAGAACGGGTCGGAACCCACGATTCCGGCGCAGTCGTCCGGGGCGCGGGCGACGCCGTCCGGGCCCGCCGACCCCGACCGGACCGCCGGCGTCCTGTTACTGCACGGCCTGATGGGCCGGGCCTCGCACTGGGCGTCCACCGCCCGCTGGCTCTCCGGACGGTACCGCGCGGTCGCCCTCGACCAGCGCGGCCACGGCCAGAGCGAGAAACCCCCACAGGCCGCCTTCACGCGCGAGGCCTACGTCGAGGACGCCGAGGCCGCCCTCGAACAGCTCGGCCTCGCCCCCGCCGTCCTCGTCGGCCACGCCATGGGCGCCCTGACCGCCTGGCAGCTCGCCGCCAAGCGCCCCGACCTGGTCTCCGGCGTGGTCATCTGCGACATGCGGGCCTCCCCCCTCGGCGCGGCCTCGCAGCGCGAGTGGGCCGACTGGTTCGCGTCCTGGCCCGTTCCCTTCGCCACCCTCGCCGACGTCCGCAAGTGGTTCGGCGAGGACGACCCGTGGGTGGAGCGCCCGAACCCGGCGCGCGGCGCGTTCTACGCCGAGGTGATGCAGGAGTCCGCCGACGGCTGGCGCCCCGTCTTCGATCCCGAGCAGATGCTGAAGTCCCGCGAGACCTGGGTCCACGACGCGCACTGGGAGGAGCTCGCCCAAGTCCGCTGCCCCGCCCTGGTGGTGCGCGGCCTCGACGGCGAACTCGGCCGCGCCGAGGCCCAGGAGATGGTCCGCGTCCTCCCGCGCGGTGAGTACGCCGAGGTCGCCGACGCCGGCCACTTCGTCCACTACGACCAGCCGGAGGCCTGGCGGGCGGCGATCGAGCCGTTCCTGGAGGGCGCGCTCACGCGGTGAGGGCCACGGCGTGAGGCCACGGGCGGGCGCCCCCGCGTCCGCGTGGCCGCGGCTCGTCGGCGGCTGCGGCCGTGGCCGGGGCCGCGCGCGGTTCCCCGCGCCCCGTCGCGGTGCCGCGGAGCCCCGCGCCGGGCACCGCGTCCCTTCGCGGCCCGGCCCGACCCGGTCGCCGTCGACGAAGCGGTCGTCCCCCCGGCCCCGTGGGACCCGACGAGCCCGTCGAACATCCCCCATGGGCGGGCCGGGACCGGCGCCGCCGCCGGCGGCCCGCCGGCCGAACCGCCTCCCGAGCCGCCGCACGCACGCGGACGGCGGCGACGGCCGCATCAGAGGTCGTGCGCGAACCCCGCGGGACGACAGCCGACCTCGACGGGCGCGCGACCGCCCCGGACGCGTGGCTCCGCCGCGTCGGCGCGACCGGCCGCGCCGACGCCCGCGCCCGCCCGCGCCGGACGGCGACCCGGCGGGACGCGCCCCTACCGGTCCCGCCCGCACGCGTAGGCGAGCGGTGGGATCAACTCCTCCGCGTCCGGCAGCCACCGGTTCGCCGCGGTGGGCCGGCAGACCCACTGCACGGCCCCCCGCGACCCGAACCGCGTGGGCGGCGCGGCCACGTACGCGCCCTCGCCCAGCGCGACGAGATCGAGCGACCCCGGGGACCAGCCGAGCCTGCGGATCAGCTCCGGCGCCTTCACCGACGCACCCGGCAGCACGAAGAACCGCATCCGGCGGTCCGGTGTCAGCGTCACCGGCCCCAGCGTCGACTCCATCCGTTCCATCCGCGCCAGCGCCAGGCACCCCGCCGTCTCCGGCACGGAGATCGCGTCGAACGTCCGGCCGGTGGGCAGCAGGATCGACGCCGTCGGCTGCGCCTGCCACATCCGGCGCGCGACGGCCGCACTGCCCGTCGCCCGCGTCGCCCGGTCCGGCAGCGCGGGATGGGCGCCGGGCTCCGGACACGCCGCGTCGCCGCAGGAGCACCGCTGCACCCCGTCGACGGCTTCCAGCCAGGTGCCGGGGAAGACGTCCCAGTGACGTTCCTCGACGTAGCGAACAGCGGTCTCCAGCAGGGATTCTCCGCGCTGCTTCGGGATCTGGGCGGCTTCGGTGCCCGCGATGGTCTCTTCCACGATGAACACAACTCCGGGCGTCACCAGGGGTTACGCCCGCCCGCGTGCGCGGGGGAGGAGCACCGGTTCCGGGTCCGGGGCGCATGGGTGCACGGGAGGGGGCGCGCAGGGAGAAGGGGCGCGGCAGCGGGTAGTCACGCTTGGGGGTCGGCTTCCGCCTTTACCCCGGCAATCCTCGCATGCCTCGCATTCTCGTCGTATCCGCGGGGCATTGATCTTCACGGCCGGAACTTCCCGGTGGAAGACACGTCGACTCGGTGCGTGGGAAGGCACCGCAGCCACACGGCGGGCGAGCCGAAGGCGAGCCGCCAGGACAAGGGGGTACTGCCCATGGCCGCGAGGCCTCTCGTCGCGCGGCAGCCGAACGAACGGCTGCAGGCGCTCATCCAGGAAGCGGGTTGCTCGAACGCCGGACTCGCCCGCCGCGTCAACATGTGCGGCGCCGAGCACGGCCTCGACCTGCGCTACGACAAGACGTCCGTGGCCCGTTGGCTGCGCGGACAGCAGCCACGGGGACGCGCCCCGGCGATCATCGCCGAGGCCCTGGGCCGCAAGCTCGGCCGTACGGTCACGATCGACGAGATCGGCATGGCCAACGGCAAGAACCTCGCGTCGGGCGTCGGTCTCCAGTTCTCGCCGACGGTGCTGGGGGCCATCGAGCAGGTCTGCGAGCTGTGGCGCAGCGACGTGGGCCGCCGGGACTTCCTCACCGGGTCGTCCGTGGCCGCCTCGGCGCTGGTCGAGCCGAGCCGCGACTGGCTGATCTCCTCGCCCGACGCGCAGGTGGCGCGTTCGGCGGGCCCCCGGGTGGGCCTGTCCGACGTGGCGGCCGTGAACGCGATGACGCGGGCGCTGGTCGACCTCGACCACCAGCACGGCAGCGGGCACGTGCGTCCGGTCGTCGTGCACTACCTCAACAGCGTCGTCTCCGGCCTGCTCGCCGGCTCCTACCGGGAAGCGGTGGGACGCGAACTCTTCGCCTCGGTGGCCCGGTTGACGGAACTGGCCGGCTACATGGCCGTGGACACCGGACAACCGGGCCTCGCCCAGCGCTACTACATCCAGGCGCTGCGCCTCGCCCAGGCGGCCGGTGACCGCGGCTACGGCGGCTACGTCCTCGCCGCCTCCATGAGCCACCTCGCCGCCCAGCTCGGGAACCCGCGCGAGATCGCCCAGTTGGCGCGGGCGGCGCAGGAGGGAGCACGGGGGCGCGTGACACCGCGCGCGGAGGCGATGTTCCACGCGGCCGAGGCGCGCGGACACGCCCTCATGGGCGACGTACGGGCGACGCAGGCGGCGGCCGGGCGGGCGGTGTCGGCGCTGGAGGCGTCCGACGCCTCCGCCGGGGACGACCCGGCGTGGATCGCGCACTTCGACGAGGCCTACCTGGCCGACGAGTTGGCGCACTGTCACCGCGACCTGGGGCAGGCCGAGGCGGCGGCGCGGTACGCGGAGCAGTCCCTGGCCGGGCACCCGGAGAGCCGGGCGCGGCGGCGGGCCATCGGATATGTGCTGTTGGCCACGGCGCAGGTCCAGCAACGCGAGGTGGAACAGGCCTGCACCACCGGCACGAAGGCGGTGGAGCTGCTGGAGACGCTCCGCTCCAACCGGGGCGCGGAGTACCTGGAGGACCTCCAGCAGCGGCTGGAGCCGTTCCGGGAGGAGCCGGTGGTCAGGGAGTTCGGGGCGCGCCTGGATCTGCAGGCCGCCGCCTGACCGGACGGGGCGCCGGATTCCGACGGCCGGGCGGCGGAACGCCGTCGCGCGGCGGGCGGCGGACGCGGCGCGCGGCGCTTCCGTTCCCCCTCTCACCCCGTTGGGAGGGAGGTCACGTCCTGAGCTGCGTGGCACGGGGTTCCGCGGACCCGGTAGCGTGAGCCGACGATTCCGAAGGTCCCCCATTCGTAGGAGTCCCGGTGACGCAGAGCGGACAGGGCGAGGAGCCCTCGGCGCGGCCCGCGCGCGAAGGCATCGTGCTGCCCTCCGACGGCGGGGAGCCCCTGCTGCCGGGCACGACGCACAACGCCTACGGCGGCGGGCCGCAGTACGGACAGCAGGACCCGTCGGCGGCCGCGCCGACGGGCGGGCAGACCTGGGGCGGGCCGTGGGGTCCCGAACAGCAGCAGCCGGCCGGCCAGGGCTGGCCGCCGCCGGCGGACCAGCAGTGGGACGCCCAGCGGCAGACGGCGCCCGACGCGTGGGGCGGCCCGTCCGGCCCCGCCGCCCCGCTGCCCCCCGAGGGCGCCCCGGCCCCGTCGTACGGCTACGGCGTACCGTCCGCGCCGCTGCCGCCGGCCGACGAGGGCGCCACCCAGTACATACCGCCCGTTCCGTCCGCCCCGGTGGACGAGGGCGCCACGCAGTACCTGCCGCCGGTCGCGGCCGCCGCCCCCGTGGACGAGGGCGCGACCCAGTACCTGCCCCCGGTGGCGCCGGGCGCCCTGCCGCCGGAGACCCCGTCGGAGTCGACCCACTTCCTGGGCCACGCCCCGCGGAACGGTCCGGAGCCGATGCCGGGCGCCGGCCCCGTGCCGGGCGCGGGAGCCCCGCCCGGCGCTCCCCACCCGGACGCCGAGGCCACGCAGTACATCCCGCCGGTGACCGGCCAGGCGCCGTACGGCGGGGGAGGCGCGGACCGGCAGCCGCCGGCCGAGTTCGAGAACCTGTTCCGCGGCGGTCCGGGGGACGACGGCCCGGCCGCGTCCACGGCGCAGATGCCGCGGTTCTCGGAGCCGGAGGCCCCCGGCGGGCACGGCGGCCACGGCGGTCACGGCGCCGGACACGGCTACTCCGCCGACCGGCCCTCCTACTCCCCGCCCGGCACCGGCGCGGGCCGACGCGGTGTGCGGGACGACGACCACGGGGGCGGCCGAGGCGGCCGTACCGGGTCGCGGCTGCCGTTGTTCGCCGCGGTCGGCGTGGCCATCGCCGTCGTCGGGATCGGCGCGGGCGCGCTGCTCGCGGGCGGGGGCGGCGGCGACGAGGGCGACGACGGCAAGACCGTCGCCGCGTCCGTGCCCGCCGGCGAGCAGTCCGCCTCGGCGTCCGCCGATCCGGCCGAGCAGCAGGCGGCCGCGCTGGACGAGCTGCTCGCGGACAGCGGCAGCAGCCGGGCCACGGTGATCAGCGCGGTGGCCGACGTGAAGGCGTGCACCGACCTCGCGCAGGCCGCCTCCGACCTGCGGGACGCGGCGAAGCAGCGCAACGAGCTGGTGACCAAGCTGTCCGGCCTGGGCGTCGACAAGCTGCCGAACCACACCGAGCTGACCACCGCCCTCACCAAGGCGTGGCAGGCCTCGGCGTCCGCCGACGACCACTACGCCGCCTGGGCCGACCAGGTCGCCGGCAACAAGAAGCAGAACTGCAAGAAGGGCACCGCCCGCACCACGCAGGAGACGCAGGCCGGCAACCGGGCGAGCGGCACCGCCAGCACCCAGAAGAGCAAGGCCGCCAAGGTGTGGAACGAGATCGCGAAGAAGTACGGCCTGACGGAGCGCCAGCCGACCCAGCTCTGAGCCGGCCGCCCGGGGCGTCCGCGGTCCCGGGCCGTCCGCGGCCCCGGCGCGCCGGGCTCCCCGGTGCCCCGCGGGCTCACTCGACGTCCGCGTTCTCCAGCGTCTGCGTCACGTCGACGAAGCCGGCCTTGGCGGCCGCCAGCCGGCCCTGCTTCACGGTCTGCAACGTTACGTCGGCGTTGACCAGGCGCGGGTAGCCGATGGCGGCCAGCTTGTCGGAGAACCCCCAGCGCAGGGTCGGCGTCAGCCCGCCCGTGCTGATCTCGAGCCCGTCGTCCAGCGCGCCGCGCACGCTGTCGGCGGTCACCCGGCCGCCGCCCAGCGACTCCACGACCCGCTGGAACACGCGGTACGCGATCCAGGTGGTCTGCACACCGGTGTCCGCCGCGTCGATGCGGGTGTCGGAGAAGGCCTGCTCGCTGATGACCTTCTTCATCGCGTCCCAGCGGGAGTCGCTCGCCACCGGGTACCAGCCGGTGACGTACGCCCCCTCGAACGGGCTCGACGTGCCGCCGGTGGAGTTGAGGACCGTCTGGTCCACGCTGCCCAGCACCGTCGCGGTGCGCACGGCGGGGTGGTCCTCGCGGTTGCGGCGGAAGGAGTCCATGAAGGTGCTGGTGCGGTCGCCGAGCGCGGGCACCACGCAGCCCTTGCCGCCGTCGTCGTGGGTCGCCCGCTCCAGGGCCGCCTCGGCCTGCGCCGAGTACTCCGTGGCGTCCTCCGGGGCCAGCTGGTCGGCGGAGGCGTCGTGGCCGCCCGCCTTCAGACCGGCGTCGAGCATGGCGGGCAGGGCGTCGCCGGCGATGGTGTCGGGGCGGACCAGCGAGACGGGCCCGCAGACCGCGGCGAGCTCCTTGCCGAGGCCGGCCAGCAGCGCGGGCTGGCCGCCGTTCACGGGGTAGGACAGCGGGCTGGTGAACTCGGCGTTGGTGACGCCGTAGCCGCCGATGTAGGGGATGCCGGCGCCCTCCAGCGCGGGGAGGAAGGACTCGGAGTGCTGGCTGTACGAGCCGACGACGGCGACCGCGCCCTCCTTGACCGCGCGCCGGGCGCATTTCGCGGCGTTCACGGTGTCGTTGTGGTCGTTGCAGGTCAGCACCGTCAGCTTGCGCCCGCCCAGCCCGCCGTTGGCGTTGACCCAGCGGGCGTAGGCGCGGGCGAAGGCGGGCATGCCGGGCTTGTTGGTGGCGGCCGTGTCCTCGGGCGCCCAGGTCATGACGATGATCGGGTCGTCCCCGGAGCCCCCCGTGGCACCGGGGACGATCCCGCATCCGGCGGCGAGCGACGCACAGGCCGCCAGCGCCGCCGCCGACAGGACGGTGGCTCTGACGGGCCCGGTGCCGCGGAGGAACCTGGGGAGGGAGGTGCTTCGCGCGTGTCGCTCGCCGGTCATGGACACACACGGTTCCGTCACATCACCAACCCTGGAGTGACCTCCGGTGGACGCACGGTGACGTGCGGGTGAATTGCCGGGGCGGGTGAGGCCGCCGGAACGGGGAACGTACGATCGATGACCGTGCAGCAAGGTTCGGAGAACTCTTCCCGTCGCGGCCGTCGCTCCTCCACCATGGGCGGCATGCCACTCAACGACATGCCGTGGTGGCGCTGGCGCAGCAATGTGCGCTCCGCGCTGCACATGCTCTCCGATCCACTGTTCCAGCGGGAGGTCTGGCTGGCCGGCGCCGACGGGTACGGCGACGTCACCGACGCCGTGTACCGCCTGGTCGAGGACACCTGGCTGGACAACTGGTCCGCCGAGAAGTACGTCGGCACGATCTTCCGCGACTCGCAGGAGGCGGCGCTCGTCGACACGGCCGTGCTGCGCGTGCTGCGGATCATGCACCAGGTCGGCCCGGACGCGCCGGTCTCCGCCTACCTCGACCACCAGGCGTGGCCGGAGGCGGTGCGGGCGGCCCGCGACGCCCACGTCCGCATGGCCGCGGCCGACGGGGAGGACCCGGACGCGCCGCCGCGCACGCTCGAGGTGCTGCGGATCCTCACCCGGTCCGCGTAGGTCCGGGGCCGCGTACGCGGCTCGTGGGCCAGGGGGGCGGGGCCCGCAGGGTCCGTCCTGCGGACGGACTTCCCCGGGGCCCGCACCGGCGTGAGACCCTGTGCTGCATGACTGAGCAGTCCACCCGATCCCCGGCGGCGCCCGCCGACCAGTACGTCCTCACGCTCTCCTGCCCCGACAAGCAGGGCATCGTGCACGCCGTGTCGAGCTACCTCTTCATGACCGGCTGCAACATCGAGGACAGCCAGCAGTTCGGCGACCACGACACGGGTCTGTTCTTCATGCGCGTCCACTTCTCGGCCGAGGCGCCGGTGACCGTGGACAAACTGCGGGCGAGCTTCGCGGCGATCGGCGACTCCTTCCACATGGACTGGCAGATCCACCGGGCCGACGAGAAGATGCGCGTCGTGCTGATGGTCAGCAGGTTCGGCCACTGCCTGAACGACCTGCTCTTCCGCGCCCGTACCGGCGCGCTTCCGGTGGAGATCGCGGCGGTGGTGTCCAACCACACCGACTTCGCCGAGCTGGTGGCCTCCTACGACATTCCCTTCCACCACATCCCGGTGACGAGGGACAACAAGGCCGAGGCCGAGGCCCGGCTCCTGGAGATCGTCCGCGGGGAGAACGTCGAGCTGGTCGTCCTCGCCCGCTACATGCAGGTCCTCTCCGACGACCTCTGCAAGCAGCTCAGCGGGCGGATCATCAACATCCACCACTCCTTCCTGCCGAGCTTCAAGGGCGCCAAGCCGTACCACCAGGCGCACGCGCGGGGCGTGAAGCTGATCGGCGCGACGGCGCACTACGTCACCGCCGACCTCGACGAGGGCCCGATCATCGAGCAGGAGGTCGAGCGGGTGGGCCACGACGTCACCCCGGACCAGCTGGTCGCCGTCGGGCGGGACGTGGAGTGCCAGGCGCTGGCGCGGGCCGTGAAGTGGCACGCCGAGCGGAGGATCCTGCTCAACGGCCGGCGGACGGTCGTGTTCGCCTAGCACCCGTCGCCCGTCGCCCGTCCCTGCGTCCGGCCGGCCGGCTACATCCTGCTCAAGGACGCCGCGGCGAGCAGTACGTCGGTGATCGCCGCGCGGTCGCCCTGCCGGCCCGCCGCGGCCTCCTCCGGCGACACGTGCCCGGCCGCCAGCCGGCAGAACTCGACGTCGTCCAGGGCGACATGGGCCACCTCGTGGTCGGCGGAGCCCACCGCGGCGGGGGAGTCCAGGGGGATGAGCCACTCGCCGCCGCCCAGGCCCTCGATCTCCAGCCGCACGCTGCGGCCGGGCCGTCCGGCGGGCGCCAGGTGCCGGCCGGCGGCCGGTGCGGCGAGCCCCGCGCGACGGCGTTCGGCGAGGACGCCCGGCAGCATGCGGGCGGCCAGGTCGATCATGCCGTGGAGGTGGCGCGGCGCGGGCGGCGCGTAGGGGTAGTCGACCGCCTCCGCGATGTCCTCGGCGTGCACCCAGCACTCGAAGGCCCGGTCGAGCAGCGCGTCCCGCAGCGGCAGCTCGAACCCGCCGTACGGCACCGGCAGCGTGCCGTGGCCGCCGCCCGTGAAGGAGAGCGTGCGGACGACGGCGTGGGTCTGCTCCCGCCACGGTCCCCGCACCGAACGCGTCGGCGGGAAGCGCGAGGCCCCCCAGAACGCCTCCGTCCGCTCGGCGGGCGTCCCCGCCGGCCCGTCCCCGGCCAGCGGGTCGTCGAGGCCCAGGGCGACGGCGACGAGCCCGTCCACCGCCAGCAGGTGCGCGATGACCCCGGCCACGGTCGTCCGGCGGCTCGCCCCGCCCTCGTCGCGGAACCAGCGCAGGCGCACGGGCGCGTGCCACTCGGCGTCCCCGAAGTCCTGGAGCAGGGCGTCCAGGCGCGCGGTCTCGGCGTCGTACGCCGCCGCCCACTCGGGCACCGGGACGCGGGGCGGGCGCCGGTCCAGACAGCCCGCCAGGACGCGGGTGCGCAGGCCGGGGTCCAGGTCGAGGCTCTCGGGGCGCTGGAGCAGGCCGACCGCCTCGCGCAGCCGCCGGGCCTCGTCGGCGCAGGTGCCGCAGGCGCCGAGGTGGTCCTCGACGGCGGCGGTCTCCTCGGCCGAGCAGGCGGCCAGCGCCCACGCGCCCAGCAGCGACGTGAGCACCGGGTGCTCCAGCCGGAGGGGCGCGGGCAAGGGCGTGTCCGCGGGCGTCGTCTTCTCCCCGGCGGTGCGCCGGCCGCCGCCGGGGACCGGGCCGTACGCGCCGGGTCCGTCGCCGTACGGCACGGCGTGCCCCGCGTACGGCCGGAGGTGCTCCGCGTCGCTCACGCCGCACCCCCGTAGCCGGGCGGCGCCCCCGGCGCGGCGGCGTCGTGGGCGGTGGCCAGCAGCTGCAGGCCGAGGCGGAGCCGGCGGCGGGCCTCGTCCTCGGTGACGCCGAGGTCGACGGCGGTCTGGCGGTAGTCGCGGCGCTGGAAGTAGGCCAGTTCGAGGGCGGCGCGCAGGGGGGTCGGCAGGGACTGGACGATGTAGTCGGCGCGGGCGGCGACGGAGGCGCGGCGGACCTTGTCCTCCAGTTCCTCGGCGGTGCCGGGGCCGCCGCGGGCGAGGGCGGCGGTCTCGGTGGCGCGCAGCCGCTGGACGGCGAGGCGGTGGGTCAGGGCGGCCATCCAGGTGCGCAGCGGGCCCTGCCCGGGGTCGTAGGCGTCGGGGTGCTCCCAGATCTGCGCGAAGACCTCGCGGGTGATGCCGTCGGCGGCTCGTTCGTCCCCGAGCACGCGGTGGGCGAGGCCGTGCACGAGCGAAGCGAACCGGTCGTAGAGCTCGCCGAGGGCGGCCGCCTCGCCGCGGGCGAGCCGCTGCTGCATCTTGCGGTCCCAGCGGGGCGGTGCGTCCTTCTCCGCCATACGGCCCCCTCACCGTGCTCGTGCCCGTGTACCAGCGTGCGTCCGCCGTCACCTCGAATGTAGTCGGCACGTCCGATGACGCACGCCCCTTTGTGCCAATGTGCGCCCCCCGCGCGTCGGACGGTGGTATGGGGCACCGGTCACCTGGCGCCGGGGCGGAACGGGACGGCTCCGGCTCGAACCTTCCTGATCGACAAGGATCGAACGGGACTGAATGCGACTGGAACAAGCCTCTTTGCTTAAGTTCCGGTTTTGTGTGCGGTGTTTCGGGGCAACGCCGCTGGGCAGCCGCGCTGCAAGGAAGCGAAGGGACGGCTTCCGTTCACGGCGAGCGAAGGGCGTTGTGGTGGCCTTCAAAGTGACCGGCGGCGAGCGGGGCGAGTGGGCCGTGCTCCGGGTGTCGGGCGAGCTGGACCTGGTGACCTCGCCCGTGTTGCGCCAACGGGTGCACGACGTGGTGGCCGAAGGCCGTCACCGTCTCGTCCTCGACCTCTCCGAGGTGTACTTCTGCGACTCCAGCGGCGTCGGCGTCCTGATCGCCGCCCGCCGCCTCATCCGTTCCTGCCGGGGCCGCCTGCGCCTGATCCTGCCGGCGCGCGGCGTCGTGGAGGACTCCCACGTCAACCGGGTCCTGGGCGCGCTGGGCGTGCGCCGGCTCTTCGACGTGTACGGCGACGTCGAGGAGGCCGTGGACGACGGGACGGAGCCCCTGTCGGCGTGACCGGGGCGGCGGCCGGGAGCGTCGTCCGGAGCGAGCGGCACCCGGCGGGCGGCACCGCTGTGAGCTCCCCCGTCGCCGCCCGCCGCGTCCGGCAGTGGATCACATCACGGCCCGGCCACACGCCTGTCCCGAAATTCCCCCGGTCTTGGCACAACGGCCGTCTTCCCGCTGCCGGAGCGTCGCCGGCGTCGTACGCTCCCTGCCGGAAGCACCCCGACGCGACGACGTAAGGCGGACTCAGAGACATGGTCAGCAGCGAGTACGAGCGCAGGATCGCCGGCCGGTTCGCCACCTTCGACCAGGACGGCAACGGCTACATCGACCGTGAGGACTTCGGCGCCGCGGCCAAGGCGCTGCTCGCCGAGTTCGGTACGCCGGCCCGGTCGGACAAGGGGCAGGCCCTGTACGCCGGCGCCGAGGCCTTCTGGCAGGGCATGGCCGGGATCGCGGACCGGGACGGCGACCAGCGCATCACCCGGGACGAGTTCGTCCACGGCGCCGTCAAGCGGCTGCGGGACAACCCGGAACGGTTCGCCGAGATCGCCCGCCCCTTCCTGCACGCCGCGCTGGACGTCGCCGACGCCGACGGGGACGGCCGCGCGACGATCGAGGACACCGTCCGCGTCCTCAAGGCCCTCGGCGCGAACGAGGAGACCGCGCGGGCGGCCGCGGCGGCGCTCGACACGGACGCGGACGGCAAGGTGGGGGAGGCGGAGGTCGTGCCGGCGTTCGCCCGCTACTTCACCGTGCCGGAGTAGCCCGCCCACTCGCCCACTCGCCCGCGCACCCGGCTCGGCCGGCCCGGGGGCCGCCCGCCTCGGGGCCCCTCCCCGCCGAACACCCTTCCCCTGGGCGGTACTTGGACGCTCCCGACGTGCCGTCGACGAGCGGCGCGCTTCACCGCCCCCACCTCCCCCGGACCAAGGAGCCGGTGCCGGCGGGGCGTTCGACCACCGCGCGGACCCGTTCACCGACCGGTCGCCGAAGCGGGCCCGGGTGGGCACCCGTCGCACCGGCGGCGCTACGGAGAGTGACGATCCGATGACGGTGGACCTGTCGACCGGGACCGGACATCGGGGTGCCGGCCTGCGGTGATGGCGGGCCGTCGGGCCCGGTGTCGCGGATCGTGGCATACCGGAATCACGGAGGGTGAAAAACGGTTGTGTCCGGGCCGTGACCCGTCACGGCCCGGAGTCGGGGAGTCGCTCGGGTACCGTCTGTGAGATGCGAGTGGTTCCGAGCGCGAGCCGTGCCGGCGATGCCCCTGGGGCGGTGCCGGTCGCCGTGGTGCACACCCCTGCCGCCAGGGCGGATGCGCGCAGGAGCCCCGTCTGTTCGACTCCCTGGAGTGAGCGTCGCACAGTATGCCGCACGAGTACTCCTTCGCGCTGGAATATGCCCGAAGCGCTTGTTGGGGTGACTGTACGTCAACCAAGCTGTCTCGTAAGGGAATCACGTTCCGTCACCCTGCCTCTGGCCGTTGTTCTGGCCATGCAGAAAATGGCTACGATCGTGGCCCTCGTCGTCATGGTGCTCGCGTGGCTCACGTGGCGCGCGGCCATGTGTCCGCCGGTTCGGATGGTGTGAGCGGTGCAGGTGCTTCAAGTGCAGCTGGAGATCCGGCCCGACCCCGCTGAGGTGGGTCGGGCCCGGAAGTGGGCCCGTTCGCGCCTCGCCGGGTCCGGGATAGGGGCCGACGAGGCGCTCGCCGAGACGCTGGTCCTGCTCGTCTCCGAACTGGTCACCAACGCCGTGGTGCACACCGGCTGTCCCGCCGTGCTGCGGCTCTCCCTGCCGTGCTGCGCGGGTGAGGGGGCCGGGGAGTGCACCGTCCGCCTGGAGGTGGCCGACAGCAGCGACCGCGCGCCCGTCCCCCGGTGTCCGGGCGACGACGCCACGGGCGGCCGGGGCCTGGCCCTCGTCGACGGTCTCGCGGACCGCTGGGGCTGGACCGTCGAGGGCCCCGGCAAGCGGATCTGGTGCGAACTCGACCGCTGCGCGCGGCCGCGCGTGGAGGCGGTGGAGTGCGGGAGCGCGGCGGGCCGCGCGAGCGGGCCCCTTCCCGAGCCGGCGGTGGCGTATCAGGAGCCGACGTACGAGGGGCTCGCGTACGAGGCCGTGTGACGGCGCCCGGGCGAAGGCGGCGGTGCACGGGTGCAGAAAGCCCTGTCGGTCCGTTCCCGTCGGGCGTCGGTGCGCCCGGGCGTGCTTCCGTGCGCGCCCACGATGAGCAGGGTGTAACTGACAAAACGTCGAACGGGTGTTGACGCCGCGTGTCCAGGTGATCACGCTGGTGGTCAGCGAATCGCCGCGAGGGGACGGCGAGGGCTCCGGTGACGGGAGTCCTCGGCGAGTGCGGGTCGCTGATCCGGCGTCGGATCCCCCGGGGTCGAAGAGGACCGGTGGGGATCTCCCCGCTCGAGCACGGCCGGGAGCGGGGTGGGGGTACGCCGAGTCGGATGGTGGCGTGCGGCGCCGTGCTCGGGGCGGACCGCGGCGCGCCACCATCCGGCGTTCCCGCCGCAGCGGAACGGCCGCCGGCACCCGCGGAGTTCGGCCCTGCCGACGGACGGCTGCCGCCACCACCGGAGTTCGGTCCCGTCGGCGAACGGCTGTCGGGGTCGGCGGAGTCCGGTTCCGCCGGTGAACGGCTCGGGTGCCGTCGGCGGTGGGGGCGCGCACCGGCCTTTTTGTCCACAGGCTGTGGACAACTTCTCGGGATTCCCGTCCCGGCCTCGGAGCGTCCGCGTCTCCACCGGGTCGGGCGCGTGCGCGGGCAGCCGTGGGCCACCGGCGGCGGGCGGCGGGTACGCGCGTCCGTCGCCGGGACTGCCGGTGCGCGCCCGGGACCGGTCGAGGGCGTGCGAGGTGACGGCGGTCGCCGACGGCGCCCACCCCTTCGGGACGACCCGGCCCGGAAGGCGGCGGGAGTGCCGGCACCCCGAGGACATCCCGGACTGCCGGGCGGGGCAGAAGAAGTGACGGACCGTCAGCGAAGACGGGAGGGGACCGGCGCGGCGTCCCCGGCCTCGGTCCGGAACGTCCGCCGGTAGGCCGTGGGCGTCACCCCCAGCGCCGCCTGGAGGTGCTGCCGCATCGACTGGGCGGTGCCGAAGCCGGCGTCCCGGGCGACCTGGTCGACGGACAGGCCGGTGGACTCCAGCAGGTGCCGGGCCCGCTCGACGCGCTGCCGGGTGAGCCACTGGCCCGGGCTGACGCCGACCTCCTCGCGGAAGCGGCGGGTGAAGGTGCGCACCGACATGGACTCCCGCGCGGCCATGTCCCGCAGCTGGATCGGCTCGTGCAGCCGGCCCAGCGCCCAGGCCCGCGCCCCCGTCGTGGTGGCCTGCTGCGGATGCGGGACGGGCCGCTCGATGTACTGCGCCTGCCCGCCGTCGCGGTGCGGCGGCACGACCGTGCGGCGGGCGACCTCGTTGGCGACGGCGGTGCCGTGGTCGCGGCGGACCATGTGCAGGCACAGGTCGATGCCGGCGGCGACGCCCGCCGAGGTCAGCACGTCGCCGTCGTCGACGAACAGCACGTCCGGGTCGACGTCGATCCGCGGGAAGAGCCGCTGGAGGCGCGCGGCGTCGGCCCAGTGCGTGGTCGCGGGCCGGCCGTCGAGGAAGCCGGCGGCGGCGAGGACGTAGACGCCGGTGCAGATGGACGCGAGGCGGGTGCCGGGGCGCAGGTGCGCCAGGGCGGCGGCCAGCTCCTCGGTGAGCACGCCCTCCTCGAAGACCGGGCCGAGTTCGTAGGAGGCGGGGACGACCACGGTGTCGGCGGTGGCCAGGGTCTGCGGGCCGTGCTCGACCTGGATGGCGAAGTCGGCGTCCGTCTCGACCGGGCCGGGCGGGCGGACCGAGCAGGTCACGACCTCGTACAGCGGGCGTCCGTCGGGACCCTTGGGGCGGCCGAAGATGCGGTGCGGGATGCCCAGCTCGAACGGGAGCAGTCCGTCGAGGGCCAGGACGACGACGCGGTGCGGGCGCGGGCCGGGGCTCGGTTCCATGGCCCGATCCTAGCGAACAGTGTCCTTCGGGCCACTCGATGGGCGTGTTCCGGTGCCCGAAGCTCTAGGGCGTGAGCCAGACAACCGAAGCCCCAGCAGCCGGCCGGCGGGACGAGCGGCCGACGCGGATCCACCGCGCGTGGTTCGTCGCCGCCGTCACCTTCGTCACGATCATCGGAGCGGCGGCCTTCCGTTCCCTGCCCGGCCTGCTCATCGACCCGCTGCACCAGGAGTTCGGCTGGTCGCGCGGCACGGTCGGCGCGGCCGTCTCCGTCAACCTCGCGCTGTACGGGCTCACCGCGCCGTTCGCGGCCGCGCTGATGGACCGCTTCGGCATCCGCCGGGTCGTGGCCGTCGCGCTGACCGTGATCGCCGTCGGCTCGGGGCTGACGGTGTGGATGACGGCGGCCTGGCAGCTGCTGCTGTACTGGGGCCTGCTGGTCGGCCTGGGCTCGGGTTCCATGGCGCTGGCCTTCGCGGCGACGGTCACCAACCGCTGGTTCACCGAGCGCCGGGGTCTGGTCAGCGGCATCCTCACCGCGGCCTCCGCCTCCGGCCAGCTGATCTTCCTGCCGCTGCTGTCCTGGACGGTCACCCGGTACGACTGGCGCCCCGCGGCCGTGACGGTCGCCCTCGCCGCCCTCACGGTCGTCCCCTTCGTCTGGCTGCTGCTGCGCGACCACCCGGCCGACGTGGGGATGAAGCCGTACGGCGCGCGGGAGTTCGTCCCCAAGCCGCCCCCGGTCACGGGGGCCGCGCGCCGGACGGTCACGGTCCTGCTCTCCGCCCTGCGCACGGGCCCCTTCTGGCTGCTCGCCGGCACCTTCGCGATCTGCGGCGCGTCCACGAACGGCCTGGTCCAGACCCACTTCGTGCCCGCCGCCCACGACCACGGCATGCCCGTCACGGCGGCGGCCTCGCTGCTCGCGGTGATCGGCGTGTTCGATGTCGTCGGCACGATCGCCTCCGGCTGGTTCACCGACCGTTTCGCGCCGCGCCGGCTGCTGGCGGTGTACTACGCGCTGCGGGGGGTCTCGCTCCTCTTCCTGCCGATGCTGCTGGGCCCCTCGGTCCACCCCCCGATGATCTTCTTCATCGTCTTCTACGGCCTCGACTGGGTCGCCACCGTGCCGCCCACCCTCGCCCTGTGCCGGGAGCAGTACGGCGACGACAGCGCCATCGTCTTCGGCTGGGTCCTCGCCGCCCACCAGGTCGGCGCGGCCCTGGTCGCCTTCCTCGGCGGCCTCGCCCGGGACGTCTTCGGCTCCTACGACGTGGTCTGGTACGCGTCCGGGGCGCTGTGCGCGGCGGCGGCGCTGATGGCGCTGGTGATCAGGCGGCGGCCGACGGCACCGGTCCCGGCGCCGGCGATCGCCTAGGACAGGCCCCGGAGCGGGACCGAGGCCCCCGGGGCGGGCCCGGAGGCGAACCGGCCCGGCGGGCCGCGGTCCCGCCGGCGCTTCCTTCCGGCGCCGCACGGAGGCCCGGGACGACGCGCCGGCCGCCACCGGCGCGCGTGCCGCGAGCGGGGGCGTCAGGCGAGCCGGCGGCGCACGGCCTTCGCGATCCGCTCCGCGTCGCGCGCGACCTCCCGCAGCGTGCCGCTGATCGGCGTGGTGAAGCCGGTGAAGTACAGGCCGGGCGCGTCCTTCGGGGCGCGGGCGCCGTGGCCGAGCGGGAGACCGCGGTCGTCGAGGACGCCGAGGTGACCGACCAGGCCCTCCAGGGCGCGCACGTATCCGGTGGCGGCGACGACGGCGTCGGGCGAGATCCGGGTGCCGTCGGCGAGCAGGACCTCGCCGTCCTCGAAGCCCTCCACGGCGGCCACGATCTCGACCTTCCCCTTGCGCACGGCGTCGATCAGACCGACGTCCTGCACGGGGATCGCCCCCTGCCGGACCCGGGTGTACAGGCCGGTGTCGGGGCGCGGCAGGCCGTGCGCCGTCAGGTCGGGCACGCTGACCCCGGCCATCACCCGGCTGAGCCGGTCGACGAGGCCGACCGGCAGCCGGCGCACGAGGATGCCGCTGTACTGGGCGGCCCAGCCGGCGGTCGACCGGCGCACGATGTGCGGGACGGTCCGCACGGCCAGCCGCACCCGCCCGGCCCCGCTCTCCACCAGGTCGACGGCGATCTCCGCGCCCGTGTTGCCGACGCCGACGACCAGGACGTCCCGGCCGGCGTAGGGCGTGCCGTCGCGGTAGGCGCAGGCGTGCGTGAGGTCACCGGACCAGGCCGTGCGGCCCGGCCAGTCCGGCAGGTGCGGGGTGTGGTTGTAGCCGGTGGCGACCACGACCGCCGAGCCGGTCAGCTCGCGCCCGCCGGAGGCGTGCAGCAGCCAGCCGGTGCCGTCGGGGGTGCGGTCGACGCGGGAGACCTCCACGCCGGTGACGAGCTCCAGCTCGTGGTGCTCGGCGTACTTCTCCAGGTACCGCACCACGTCGTCCCGGGCGGGCCACCGTCCGAACCGGCGCGGCATCGCGAGCCCGGGCAGGGCCGACAGGCGCCGGGTGGTGTGCAGGTGCAGCCGGTCGTAGTGGCGCCGCCAGGACGCGCCGACCGTGTCGGCCCGCTCCACCACGACGGCACGTATCCCCCGGGCCTTCAGCGCGTACGCGGCGGCGAGCCCGGCCGGGCCGCCGCCGATGACGTAGACCGGCCGGTCGGCCGGGTTCGCGGTGGTGATCGCGGACGGGTGCGCGGACGGTGTGGAGTCGACCATGTGCGCGAGCGTAATCACGCACCGAGTTGATGGGTCTCGGTCAAGACCGGAATTGGTTGCGGATTGATCACGCTTGGGGGGATGCCGGCTGCGCCGGTGACGTTCCGCACCGGATGCGGCGGGACCGCGACGCCGGGTCCAGGTGCGCTGGAGCCCGGCGTCGCGGGGACGGCGTCGGATTTCATGACGGGAAACGGACGCCGTGATCGGGGGCCCGCCGTCGGGGACGGACGGACCGGGGGCCCGCCGCCGGGGCGGGCGGGCCGGGCTGGTGACCGGGCCGGGGGCTACTTCCCGGACGTGCCCCTGGCCTTGTGGCCCGTCACCTTCGCGATCCACTGGATGAAGTCGCCCGGGTCGGTGTTGGCGCCGTGGCCCTGGTCCCAGTAGTAGAGGTGGCTGACGTCGTCGCCCAGGGCGTGCGCGGCGGCGGCGAGGTTGGCCGACACCGTGTGCGAGGTGTCGGAGTCCTTGGCGCCGAGCCGGATCCACCAGTGCTTGGCGCGGTGCGGGTTGGCCTTCTCGACCAGGAAGTACATCGGGTTCATCAGCCGCAGCAGCTCGGGGATGTCGCTGTCCGGCCGCTTGCCGGTGAGCCCCGTCGTGTCGTTCTTCTGGCCGTACGCCGTGAAGTGGCGGGCGAGGGTCGTGCCCTTGCCGAACTCGTTGTTCTCGCCGGTCGACAGGTCGAACGCGTCGAACGCGGGGGCGGTCTTCTTGCGGGCGCCGACATGGGTCAGGAAGTCGGCCCAGGAGAAGGTCGCCTTGCCGTTCTTCCAGGTGATGGCGGTGTGCGCGGCGAGGTAGGTCGCGCGCTCGGAGTCCGACAGGGCGGCGAGGTAGGCGGTGGCCGACGGCTCCAGGTACTGCTCGAGCAGGTACGCGTCGTAGTTGCGGGCGGTGAGCGTGCCGAAGCCGCCCAGGCCCTTGAGCTTCAGGCCGGCCTGGTACTCGGCGAACTGCGCCCGGAGTTCCTTCGACACCGTCTGGTCGACCTTCGCGCCCGAACCGGTGGCGTTGGAGCCCCAGTTCCACTCGTAGGCGCCGTCGGCGTGCTCCAGGTCCGTGATCGGGCACCAGGCGCCGGTCGCGAAGATCGCGTCACTGGCGTCGGCCGCGCCGATCTCCTCGAGGTACGCGTCGTAGAGCGGGCTGTCGCCGGAGGCGCCGAGCAGCGCGGAGACGGCGCCGCCCGCGCTGGTGCCCGCGGACACGATGCGGTCGGTGTCGCCGGGGATGCGGCCCTTGTTGGCCCGCACGTACCGCACGGCGGCCTTGAGGTCGACGATCACGGCGGGGGCCACGCCGTAGTACTCGCCGGCGGAGTTCTTCAGGGTGCGGCCGCGGGCGCCGGGCTCGACGACGACGTACCCGGCGGCCAGGGCCAGGAGCTGGTTCGTGTTCAGGGCGCCGCCGTTGCCGTTGGTGTTGCCGTTGGCGCCCGGGGCGCCCGGGGCCGCCGAAGCGCCGGGCGCGGGGCTCGCGGAGGCCGAGGCGCCACCGGCGCCGCCCGTGGGAGCGCCGGACGCGCCGATCCCGGTGGCGTCCGCCACCGAGGACGGCATGTACCCGCCGACGGAGTTCGCGAGGAGGATCGGCGCGTCGCTCGCGTCGACCTCCTCGCCGTCGATCCTGACCGGGACGCTGACGTTGAGGCTCTGGTACTTCTCGTCCACCGGCTTGGCGACGTAGGTGATCGCCTTCCAGAAGTGGTACGTCACGGAGTGCTCGGTGCCGTCCGGGTCCGTGACCGTGGTCGTCAGCTCGGTGTAGGCGTCCGGGTCGAAGGCCAGGGAGCCGGCGGAGTCCCGCGACGAGGACGAGGACGCGGTCCCGCCCGCCGCCTGGGCGCTGAGGGCGATGCCGCCCACCGCCGCGACGCCTGCGGTGGCCCCGATGCCGATGACGACCGACCTGCGCTTGACTGCCCTGTGCTTCACGGTTCGACTCCTCGCTGCTTCCGGCTTGCCCGAGTGAACGTAGCCAGGTTGGCGACAAAATTGCCAACAATCCGCGGTCATTCACGGGGGATGCACAGCTTCGCGGCGGACCCACAGCCGTCTCTCATCCGGGACGGCCGGGGCGGGGGAGGTGTTCAATGACCGGATGACCGGCATCGGAGAGTCGCCCGCCCTCCCGTCCGCCCCTGTGCTCCAGGGCCACGGCCTGTGCCTGCGCCCCTGGGACCCCGGCTCCGCCACCGACGTGGACGCGTGGCGGCGCGGGCACACGGACCCCGAGTTCCTGCGCTGGAACACCCCGCTGCGGACCATCACGGACACCGCCGACGCACAGGAGTCGCTGCG
Source organism: Streptomyces sp. NPDC017936 (assembly GCF_044328485.1). Classification (NCBI taxonomy): domain Bacteria; kingdom Bacillati; phylum Actinomycetota; class Actinomycetes; order Kitasatosporales; family Streptomycetaceae; genus Streptomyces; species Streptomyces sp. NPDC017936. The sequence goes on from NZ_JBIRHK010000005.1 coordinate 217,874, forward strand.
GGCGAAGACCGCGGACATGGCGGACGGGAAGTCCCTGACCCTCTGCGTCACGGACGCCGGCGACGGGACGGTCCTCGGGCAGATCGGCCTGAACGCCGTCGACCGCCTGATGAGCTCCGGCAACGTCGGCTACTGGGTCCTCCCCGAGGCCCGCGGCCGCCAGGTGGCCACCCGCGCCCTGCTCCTCACGACCCGCTGGACCTACGACGAACTCGGCCTGCACCGCCTCGAACTGGGCCACGCCCTCGGCCACGAGGCGTCCTGCCGCACCGCCGAGCGGTGCGGCTTCCGGTACGAGGGGACGCTGCGCGGGGCGATGTGGGAGGCGGGCCGCAAGGACGCCTTCCGGGACGTCCACCGGCACGGACGCCTCGCGACGGACCCCGAGCCGGCCTTCGGAGGGCCGCGGTGAGCGCCGCCGACTGGCGTCTCACGCACGACCTGGACGCCTTCCTGGCCCGCGCCGGCGCGTTCCTCGCCTCCGAGCCCGCCCTGCACACCGTCCCCCTGACGGTGACGGACGCCCTGCGCCGCCGGGGCCCGCACGCGTTCGGCCCGGGCGACCCGCTCTTCGGCACGCTGGAACGGGACGGCGCCGTCCGCGCGGTGTTCTTCCGCACGCCCCCGCACTGGATCAACGTCACCCCCCTCACCGCCGAGGACTCCGACGCCCTCGCCGCCCGGCTGGCCGCCGACGGACACACCCTCCCCGGCGTGGCCGCCGCCCGCGACACGGCGGCCGCCTTCGCGGCGGCCTGGCACCGGCACACGGGCGCGGACGTCCGCCTCCGGCAGGAGCAACGCCTCTACCGGCTCGCCGGGTTGACGGTCCCCGAGCCGGTTCCGGCGGGCCGCCCGAGGATCGCCGCCGCGTCCGACCGGGACCGGCTGGTCGCGTGGTTCGAGGAGTTCTACGCGGCCCTCGGCGAAGGCCACGCCCAGGACAGCGGAGCCTGGGCCGACTCCCGCCTCGCCCACGGCGGGGTCACCTTCTGGGAGACCCCCGACGGCACCCCCGTCTCCATGGCCGGCGTGACCCCGGTGGTGGCCGGCCAGGTGCGGGTGGCCCCCGTCCACACGCCGGCCGGACTGCGCGGCCGGGGCTACGCGGGCGCGGTGACGGCCGAGGTCAGCCGGGTCGCCCGGGAGGCCGGCGCCGCGGAGGTGCTCCTCTTCACCGACCTGGCCAACCCGACGAGCAACGGGCTGTACCAGCGCATCGGCTACCGGCCGGTCGCGGACTTCGCGGTCCACGCCTTCCACGGGTAGCCGCCCACGGGCCCGCCGGCCGCCCCGCGCGCGGGGGTTCGGCGCACGGGGTCTCAGCGCGCGGCGAACTGGACCCGGGTCGTCTGCACGGCCTCCGGCCGCAGCGCGATCCCCTCGACGGTCAGCCGTTCCCCGTAGACGTCGGTGAGCCGGATCGCGCCCCCGCACCCGGTGCCCTGCTCGGAGAGGAAGTAGTTGTACTCGGTGCGGGTCAGCGCGGTCCACCCGCCGTCCGTCCGGACCTCGAGCCGCGCCAGCGGATTGCGGTGGCCGAGCGCCTGGATGCCGCACCAGTAGCGGCTGGAGCCCGTCTTGTAGCGGATGGCGACGGTGCCGGACGTGCTCGGGCTGAGCAGGCTCCACGTGATCGCGATCCGGCCGGCCGAGAGGTCGGCGAGCTCGGCGAAGGCCTGCCTGCTGAGGTCGAGCTGGCCGGGGGCGCAGGGCGCGGGGCACTCGTTGGTGATCCGGACCGTGACGGACGCGCCGCCGGCCGCGCGGACCAGGACGTACGCCCCGCACGCCGCGGACGTCTCGTAGTCGGCGGTGTTCATCGCCGCGGTCATGACGTCGTCGGTGGGTCCGTAGGAGCAGGCGCCGTCGCCGTCGCCGACGTCGTAGGAGGTGGCGACCCCCTGGTAGGTGACGCCGGGACGGATCCGTCCCGCCAGGGGCGCGGCCGCGGACGGCGTGCGGGGGCGGCTCGCGGGCGTGGGCCGCGCGGAGGGGGTGGCCGCGGCGGCCGACGGGCCGGCCGTGGCCGTCGTGCTCGGGGACGCCGACGGCGTGGCGGTGGGGGACGGCCTCCCGCTCGTCGCCGCCGGAGCCGGCGCCGTCGGGCCGGCGGCCGCGGCTCCCGCGGCGGGCCGGGCCGCGGTGTCCCGGGTGTCACCCCCGCCGTCGGGCCGCGAGGCGATCACCAGGGACACGAGGAGCGCGACGGCCACCACGGCGGTCGCCACGGTGACGGCGACGGGCGCGGTGCGCCGGTCGCGGCGGGAACGGCGGGAACGGCGGTGCGAGGGGGAGGCCACGGCTGAGTCCTTCACGCGGGTCCGGGAGACACGTCGTCAGCTGGTCGCCGCCGCCCCGGGAAAGGTTGCCGCCGGCCGGTCACGGGGGCGGACCCGCCCCCGTGCCGCTCAGGGCCACAGCAGTTCCGTGACCCAGCCCCCGTCCTCCCGCCGGTACCTGAGCCGCACGTGCCGCCGCCGTTCCTCCCCCTGGAAGAACTCCACCGCCTCCGCCCGCAGCCGGTACAGCGTCCACGTCGGCGCCTCGGCGGACGGGTCCTGCCGGGCCCGCTCCCAGGCGGCCTCGGACGCGGCCGCCAGCTCCGCCGTCGAACCCAGGACCTCGCTCTGCCGCCCGGTCAGCGCGGCCGCCAGCGCCCCCGTCGACCGGACCCGCAGGTCGGTCCGGGCCTCCTCGGGCGGCGCGACGGCGACCGGGCCGCGCACGCGGACCTGGCGGCCCAGCACCGGCCAGTAGAAGGTGAGGGCCGCGTAGGGCCGGGCGGCGAGGGAGCGGCCCTTGCGGCTCGTCGCGTGGGTCGCGAACGCCCAGCCCCGGTCGTCGGCGCCGTGCAGCATCACGACGCGGGCGTCCGGCAGGCCCTCCTCGTCCACCGTGGCCAGCGTCATCGTGTGCGGTTCGCGTTCACCCGCCGCCGCGGCCTGAGCGAACCAGGCCGTGAACAGCTCCAGCGGTTCGGCGGGCGCCGCGTCCGGGTCGAAGGGCGGCAGCTCGGTCACCTCCGGGTCCCACACCCGCAGCGACCGCAGCACTTCGTGAAGGTCCGTTCCCATGGTCCGAGTATCGGCGGTCGGGTCAGGGCCCGGTACTCGTCCGGAGGGTCCACCGGACCGGGCCGCTCGCCCGTCAGGTACGCGACGTGTTCCTCCTCGCTCCACTCGCTCCACGTCATGCCCGCGCCCCTGGCGACGAGGCGCCCGCCGCCGGTCCTAGAACGCCTGCTGGACCAGCAGGAACGCGCCGATGCCGAGCATCGCCGCGCCGGAGGTGCGGGTCACCGCGCGGGCGGCCGCCGGGCGGGCGCCCAGCAGGGAGCGGGCCAGCACGCCCACCGCCAGGTAGACGGCGGCGCAGCACGCCATGTGCAGCAGGCCCAGAGCGGCCGTCTGCGCGGGGACCGGCAGGCGCGCGTCCCGGGTGACGAGGAACTGGGGCAGCACCGAGAGGTAGAGGAGCAGGCCCTTGGGGTTGAGGCCGCTGATCGTGGCCCCGCGCAGGAAGACGCGCCCCCGGCCCTCCTCGACGGTCTCCCCCGCCTCCGGTACGGCGGGCCGCCGCAGCACGCCCCAGCCCAGCCGCACCAGGTACGCCGCCCCCGCCGCCGTCAGCGCGGTGAGCAGCGCGGGCGATCCGGCGACCAGCACGGCGAGACCGGCCGCCGCCAGCGCCGTGTGCAGCGCGTAGCCGCTCACCAGCCCGGCCACCGCGGCGCCCACCGAGCGGCCGCGGAGCCCGGCGGCGATCACGTACGCCCAGTCGGCGCCCGGGACGCAGACCAGCAGCAGGTCCACCGCGAGGAAGGAGATCAGGGTTCCCGTGTCCATGAGGGGGACATTAGGCGCGATGCGGCCGAAAGTGTTCCCGATGTTTTCGCGGAAGCCGCCTTTGCGGGGGAAGATCTTCCCCATGGACGACGTGGACCGGAAAATCCTTGCCGAGCTCCAGCAGGACGGGCGGCTGACCGTGACCGAGCTGGCCGCGCGGGTGCGGCTGAGCGTCTCGCCCTGCCACCGGCGGCTGCGGGAGCTGGAGCGGTCCGGGGCGATCAGCGGTTACCGCGCGGTCGTGGAGCCGGCCGCCGTGGGGCTGACCTTCGAGGCGCTGGTCTTCGTCTCCATGCGGCAGGAGGACCGGGACACGGTGGCCGAGTTCGAGCGGGCCGTCGGCGAGGTGGAGCACGTGCTGGACGCCCAGCGGCTGTTCGGCGAGCCGGACTACCTGCTGCGGGTGGCCACCGCCGACCTCGCGGCCTTCCAGCGCCTCTACGACGAGCGGCTGGCGACCCTGCCGGGCGTGCAGCGGCTGACGTCGACGCTGGTCATGAAGCACGTGGTGAAGGACCGGCCGCTGCCGGCGTGAGGCCGCGGGGCCGACCGCCGCCGGTCCGTGGCCGCAGGACGAACGCCCGCACAGCGCGGCAGGCGGTGGCCCGCCCGGGGAAACCGGGTGGTCCACCGCCTGCCAGACAGGACGCGCGTGTGTGAGCAAAAAAAGGGGGGGCTGCCGCCGGCTATCTGGTCGGCTTCTTGCCGGTGACGCCCAGGTGGACCAACAGCGCCAGGTTGGGCCTCAGTTCGGCCTGCTTGACGCCCTGGAGGCCCTTCTGGTGCGAGGCGACCGCCGCGAGCATCGCGACCAGGGCGCCCGCGACCGCGGCCGGGTTCACGTCCTTGTCGACGCGGCCCTTGCCCTGCAAGCCGGCGACGGCGTCCGCGAGGGAGGCGTTCACCGAGTTGAGGATCTTCAGACGGAGCTTGGCGAAGCGCTTGTCGCCCTCGGCCGCGCCGAGGTCGACGACGCGGAGGATCGCGTCGTTCTTCTTCCAGAATTCCAGGAACCCGTCGACGAGTTCCTGTGCCGTCTGCCAGCCGGCCTTGCCGACCCACGAGCGACCCTCGAGCAGCTCGGTCAACCCGGCGCCCTCGGCGGCCAGTTGCTCGGCGATCTCCAGGACGGCGCCCTCGACGTCCGGGAAGTACTGGTAGAAGGTCGCGGGCGAAGTGCCCGCCTTCCGGGCCACGTCGATGACCTTGACATCCCGGTACGGAGAGGAGCTGAGCATCTCACTGAGACAGTCGAGCAGCTTCTGCCGCGTCGCCTGCCCGCGTCGACCGGCCACGCGGCCGTCGACGGTACGCACTTGTCCTGTCATGTCGTCAGCTTACCGAGGGGTGATGGGAGCGCGATTCGGCCGACTGCAAATGGGGTGCGAGCGGATGGAGAGGCGGGTGTGCCTGGTCTGCGGCCTGCGCGCACCGCCGTTAGGTTGGCTGCATGGCCGAAAACAGGGCATCGGTGCACACGGACGGATACCCCGAGGGCGTCCCCTGCTGGGTGGACGCGCAGCTCCCCGACGCGGACGCGGGCGAGCGGTTCTACGGCGAGCTCTTCGGGTGGACGTTCCGGGCGGCCCCCGGCGCCTCCGTGTGGGCCCTCCTGGACGGCGAACCGGTCGCCGCGCTCGCGCCCAAGACGGACGGCCGGATGCCCACCGTCTGGACGGTGTCCTTCGCGACCCCGGACGCGGAGGCGACCGCCCGCCGGATCCGGGTGGCCGGCGGACAGGTGCTGATCGCCCCGCTGCCGGTGGACGGCCTCGGCGTCGCCGCCCTCGCCACCGATCCCGAGGGCGCCGTCTTCGGACTGTGGCAGGCGGGCGCCCACCCGGGCTTCGCCGTCCGCCACCGGCCCGGCGCCTTCGCCTGGGCGCAGCTCTACGCCCGTGACGTCGCGACCGCCAACACCTTCTACGGCCACCTCTTCCACGACGCCCTGTTCGGCCCCGGCGCCGAGCCCGACTTCGGCCGGGTGCCGGTCACCGACGTCTTCCCCGAGGTCATGCCGCCGCACTTCCTGGTCCACTTCGGGGTCGAGGACTGCGAGGCGGCGCTGGGCGCCGTGAGCCGGCTCGGCGGGCGGGTCCAGGCGGGTCCGTTCACCGCTTCGTACGGGACGGTGGCCGTCGTCACGGACAATCAAGGGGCGTCGTTCGCGGTGCTGGAGCGGTGAGCCGTCTCGGTTGTCTGCATATGAAATGAGACACCCCCATTGTCCCCGGGTTCGCAACCGGTGGTCCGGCCAGGAAGAATCGGGGTGCGTGCCGCCACGGCGGTGCGGTGGTGAGACGCTGCACTTCGGTCGCGTGCACACATGGGTGACGCGGCTCGTACGGGGAGGTGGCAGGCAAGTGGTGGATCAGCTGACGCAGCACGATCCGCGGCGGATCGGGCCGTTCGAGGTGCTGGGACGGCTGGGGGCCGGCGGCATGGGGCTGGTCTATCTGGCGCGCTCGGCGTCGGGCCGGCGCGTGGCGATCAAGACGGTCCGCACCGAACTCGCCGAGGACCAGCTCTTCCGCGTGCGCTTCACGCGCGAGGTGGAGGCGGCCCGGGCGGTCTCCGGCTTCTACACGGCCGCGGTCGTCGACGCCGATCCGCGCGCCGCCGTGCCCTGGCTGGCCACCGCGTACGTGCCCGCGCCCTCCCTCGAGGAGATAGTGAACGAGTGCGGGCCGCTGCCGGCGCAGGCGGTGCGCTGGCTGGCCGCGGGTGTCGCGGAGGCGCTCCAATCCATCCACGGCGCCGGGCTCGTCCACCGCGACCTGAAGCCGTCAAACGTCCTGGTCGTCGAGGACGGCCCGCGGGTGATCGACTTCGGCATCGCGTCCGGCGTGTCGAACACGCGTCTGACGATGACGAACGTCGCCGTCGGCACCCCCGCCTACATGTCCCCGGAGCAGGCCAAGGACTCCCGCAGCGTCACCGGCGCCAGCGACGTGTTCTCCCTCGGCTCCACCCTCGTCTTCGCCGCCACCGGCCACCCCCCGTTCCACGGCGCGAACCCGGTCGAGACGGTCTTCATGCTGCTGCGCGAGGGCCCGGACCTGGAGGGCCTCCCGGACGAGCTGCGCCCGCTCATCGAGTCCTGCATGCAGATGGAGGCCGTGGGCCGCCCCAGCCCCGCCGACCTCCAGGCCCAGCTCGCACCCCACCTCTTCGGCTCCGGCTCCGACGACAGCGGCACGGCGTCGGCGTGGCTGCCCGAGAAGGCGGTCGCCCTCATCGAGTCCCGCCGCGGCGGCCGCCCGGCCGGCAAGCCGGCCCCGCCCGCCGCGGGCCGCGACGGCGCGGGAACGGCCCCCGCGCCGGCCCGCCCGGCCGTGCCGCCCCCGCCCCCGCACGACCCCGTCGTCCCGGCGCCCGCGCCCGTCGCGGTCGGCGCCCCCGACACCGGGCCCGTCCGGCTGCCCGGCGCGGCGGTCCCGATCGGCCCCGGCCCGCGCGTCGCCGACGTCCGCGCCGCCGCGGCCGTCCGGGCGCCCGCGCCCGAGTCCGGCCTGGTCGCCTCCTGGTCCCGGCCCCGCCCCGGCGTCAACGGCGCCGACGCGACCGCCGCGCCGGCCGCCCCGCCGGCGCCCGCGGAGACCCCGGCCGGCTGGCGCCCCTGGCGTTTCCGCATGTCCAACGACGTCTGGGGCACCCCGGCCGTCGACGGCGACCTGGTCTACGTGACCTCCTTCGAGGTGCACGCCCTGGACGTGGCCACCGGCCGCCGCCGCTTCAAGACCCGGGACGTGGCCTGGTCGATGGCGGTCGCGGACGGCCGTGTCCACGCCTCCGACGGACCCACCCTGTACGCCCTGGACGCCCGCGAGGGCACCGACCTGTGGCGGCTGCCGACGGACGCCTGGGTGTACTGCCTCAGGGCCGAGCGGGGCACGGTGGTCACCGGCACCCGCGGCGGCGGCGTCCAGGGCTGGGAGGCCTCCACCGGGCAGAAGCTGTGGGAGGTCACCGGCTGTCAGACCGACTTCGAGTCCCCGGAGGCCGGCCCCGCCCTGCACGACGGCACGGTCTACCTCTGGCAGGACGCGCGCCTGCGGGCCCTGGACGCCCGCACGGGCGACGAGCGCTGGTCGTACCCGATCGGCGACACGGCCTCCTGCGGCGGCGTCCCGGTGCGGGTCACGGCCGCCCCGGACGGCTACGTCTACCTCTCCGCCGGCACCCGGGTCCTCGCCGTCGACGTGGCGAGCGGCATGGTGCGCTGGCACTTCGAGGCCCCGGCGGTGTTCCTCTCCCCGCCCACGTTCGTCCCCGGCCCGGCCGTCACCGGCGGCGGCGTCTACCTCGCCGACTACCTCGGCACCGTGTACGCCCTCGACGCCACCGACGGCCGCGACCGCTGGCGCATCGCCACCGAGGCCCGTTCCTCGGTCGACCCGGTGCTGGTCGCCGGCGGGCACGTCCACGTCGGCAGCGGCAAGGGCCTCTACACCCTGGACGCGGTCACGGGCACGCCCAAGTGGCGCTTCCAGGCGGGCGGCGACATCGTCGGCGCGCCCGCGGTCGCGGAGGGCCGCATCCACTTCGGCTCCACCGACCACCTGCTGTACACCCTGAAGGCCGACGACGGCCGCCTGCGCTGGAAGCTCGCGACCGGCGGCGAGATCACCGGCTCCCCGGTGGTCCGGGACGGCGTCGTGTACGCGTGCAGCAAGGACCGCTGCGTGTACGCGCTGGACGCGGAGAAGGGGACGGGCACGGCGAGGACGGCCTGAGGCCCGGTCCGCCGCGTCCGAGGGCGCCCGACGCGCTCGGGTCCGTGCCGGTCGGGACGGCCGTCGTACCGAGTGCACGGAAGGGGGCGCCGGACGGCGGCCGTCGCTGAGGGAGCGGCCCGTCCACCGCTCTCCCCGCAGACGCTACGCCCCGTACGGGCCGGTCGCCAGGTAGTGACATGCTCGTGACAGGCGGCCCTTAGGGTCGTGACCATGGAGCGACGGGGACACACACGAGGACGCAGGCTCAGACTGACCGCGGTGGCGGCACTGGTGGTGCTGGCCCTCACCGGCTTCTCCACCGGCCGGGGCCACGGCAGCAGCAGCCACGGCGGCGGCGACGGCGGTGGGGGCGGCGGATGCAGCAGCTCCCGCCAGGACCACGACAGCTCGTCGAGCAGCGGCGGATCGTCCTCGTCCGGCACGAGCGGCTCGCACTACGACGACTACGACGACGACTACACCGACGACGACCACGGCGACGGCACCGGCTCCGGTTCCGGCGGGTCGTCCGCGCTCCAGGACGCCGAGGCGGTCCTGGTCGGCTGCGCCGGCGAGGAGACGCCGTACGCGACGGTCGAGGTGACCAACCCCAACGCCGTCGCCGGCACCTTCACGGTGAACGTCGGCTTCTACGACGCCCGGGGCGACACGGTCGTCCTCGGCAGCGCCGACGTCGACGTGCCCGCGAACGGCACCGCGACCGGGCGGGTGGAGGTGGGCGACAGCAAGCTCCTCCCCCGCATCGACGACTGCGAGGTCGACCTGTACGCCCCGCCGGCCACCTGACCCGCTCGGCACCCCGGCCCCGGCCGGCGGACGGCGGACAGCCCCGTCCGGCGGCCGGGGGCGGGTCGCCCGGTGCGACGCGGTACGGCGCGGACCGCTTCTCCGCCCCCCCCGCTCACCGGCCCGGACGAGGACGACACACGGCCGACTCGCCGTGGAACGGTCTGCGCTCGCCCCTGGACACACCTCGGCCGCGGCGGCTCCCCTCCGCGCCGCCGCGGCCGATCGGTCCCCGTGGGGAAGTGGTCTCTACTTGCCGTCCAGGTCCAGGTCCAGGGCGGGCGGAGCGGGCATGGCGTTGTTCAGCGTGGTGATCGTCTCCTTGCCCGCGGGCTCGCTGGGCATGGCGTTGTTCAGCGTGGTGATCGTCTCGTCCGTCGCCGGCGGCGTGGGCATCGCGTTGTTCTTCGAAGAGACGGTCGCGTCCTTCTTCTGGTCGCTCATGGCCTGAGTTCCTCTGCTGTGGTGACGAGTGCGGAACGCCCGCCCGGGAGCTCCCCCGCGGGCTGCCGGACGGGCGCTCGGAGCCGTGCATCAACTGCCGGACTCCTGGCCGGATCGCCTGCCCCCCGACGCGACGCTCCGACTCGTCATACAGTGCCGGACCGCGATAAACAAACACTGAACGCCCCTGCCCGTGCGGGGAGAAGCGTACCGATCAGCACGTGGACGCGGGCGCGAGGAGCGTGCGCACGACCTCCGCCTCCGGTGCGCCGCTCTGCTCGCAGAGGTTCAGCGCCTCACGCCAGCAGGCCTTGGCCCGGTCCACCTGCCCCAGTTCGGCGAGCGCCCGCCCCAGCAGCGTCAGGACGTTCCCCCGCATCCGGTCGCCGCCGATGCAGCCGAGGGTGAGCGCCAGCTCGGCGTGCTGAGCCGCCTGTGCGGGGCGGCACGCGGCGAGGTGCACCTGCGCGATGCGGAAGTGGGTCACTCCCTCCCACAGGCGCTGCCGGTGGGCGTGGAAGATGTCCAGGGCGTCGGAGAACTGGCCGAGCGCCTCGGCATGACGGTCCGCCTGGGTGAGCGCGACCCCCAGGGCGAAGTGGCTGTTGGCGAGGCGCACCGACCGGCCGATCTCGCTGTGCGCGCTCAGACCGCGCCGCGCGATCTCGACCGCCGTGACGGTGTCGCCCATTCCCAGGTACGCGCGGGACAGGTTGCCCAGAGCGGTGGCCTCGAAGGGCCGGTTCCCCGCCGCCCGCAGGCCTTCGAGGGCCTGGTCGAAGAACGCCTTGCCGTCGGCGAACCGGCCCTGGTGCAGGCAGACGAGCCCCCGGTTGTTCGCCACCCAGCTGACGGCGGTGGCGTCCCGGACGCTCCCCGCCAGGTCCATGGCGACCCGGGCCTCGTCCTCCGCCTGCTGGATGCGGCCGGAGACCAGCAGCACATCGCTGAGGACCGTCCGCGCCCTGCCCTCCGCCCGCCCGTCGCCCATCGCCCGGGTGGCGTCGCACGTCGCCCTCGCCGTCATCTCGTACTGGTGGGAGTTGGCTCCCGACTCGGTCAGGTCCTTGGCCGCCCACAACAGGTCGACGGCCCGGCGCAGTCTCTCCGTCCCCGCCGCCTGCCGCACGCAGGCCAGCAGCGGCCCGGCCTCCGTGTACAACCAGTCGAGGGCCGCCGTCGCCTCGGTGAAACGCAGCCCGGGGTAGCGCGTGGGCTCCAGGTCGTCGACCAGCCGGTCCCTGGGGTGCTCGATCGCGTACACCCGGCCCGTCGTCGCCAGGTAGAAGTCCAGCAGCCGTGAGAGCGCGGCCTCCCGCTCACTCGGCGGCCACTCGTCCCTCTCCGCGCACGCACGCGCGTAGAGCCGGACCAGATCGTGGAACCGGTAGCGACCGGGCGCCGCCGATTCCAGCAGGGAGGTGTCCACGAGGGATTCCAGCAGGTCCTCCGTCTCCTCCACCGGAAGGTCCAGCACCGCCGCGGCCGCCGCCAGCGAGATGTCGGGGCCGTCGGCCAGTCCCAGCAGGCGGAACGCGCGGGCCTGGGCCGGCTCCAGCTGGCCGTAGCCGAGTTCGAAGGTCGCCTTGACGGCCAGGTCGCCGGCCTGGAGTTCGTCCAGCCGGCGGCGCTCGTCCCCGAGCTTCGCGGCGAGGACCGACACCGTCCAGGTGCGGCGGGAGGCGAGACGGGACGCGGCGATGCGGATCGCCAGCGGGAGGAAGCCGCAGGCCGCGACGACGTCGAGGGCGGCTTCCCGCTCGGCGGCCACCCGCTCCTCGCCCACGATCCTCGTGAACAGGGTCAGCGCCTCGTCCGGGGACATGACGTCCAGGTCGACCAGGTGGGCCCCGGCCAGGTCCACCATGCGCACCCGGGAGGTGACCAGCGCCGCGCACCCCTCCGTCCCGGGCAGCAGCGGACGGACCTGCGCCGCGTCCTTCGCGTTGTCCAGCAGGACCAGCACCCGGCGTCCGTCCAGCAACGACCGGTACAGCGCCGCCCGTTCCGGCAGGGTGTCCGGGATCGCCGAGTCCGCCGTGCCCAGGGCGCGCAGGAAGGAGCCCAGCACCGTCTCCGGTTCCGCGGGCCGGGCGCCCGCGCCCTGGAGGTCGACGTACAACTGTCCGTCGGGGAAGGCGGTCCGTGCCCGGTGGGCCACGTGCACGGCCAGGGTCGTCTTGCCGACGCCCCCGATGCCCGCCAGCGCCGACACCGCCATCACCCGGCCGGTCCCGGTCGCTCCGGCCCCGGAAGCGCCCGCCAGCACCTCGCTCAGCTCGGTCACGAAGGACGCCCGACCGGTGAAGTCGGGCACGGTGGCCGGGAGCTGTGCCGGCCGTACCCGCGCCGACGGCGGCTCGGCCGCCGGGGCGGACGGTTCCGCCAGGTCCGGGTCGGCCTGGAGGATACGGCGCTGGAGCTCGCGCAGCCCCGGCTGCGGGTCCACCCCCAGGTCCTCCGCCAGCAGCCGCCGCGTGTCGGCGTACACCGCGAGGGCCTCGGCCTGCCGCCCGCCCCGGTAGAGCGCCAGCATCAGCAGCTCCCGGAACCGCTCCCGCAGGGGGTACGCCGCCGTCAGCGCCGTCAGTTCGGAGACGGTCTCCGCGTGGCAGCCGAGCTCCAGGTCCAGGTCGAGGCGGGACTCCAGCAGGCCGAGGCGCCACTCCTCCAGGCGGACCCGCTGGGCTTCCGCGTACGGCCCCGGCACGCCGGCCAGGGCCTCGCCGTCCCACAGGGACAGGGCCCGCTTCAGCGCGTCCCGGGCTCCGGTCAGGTCCCCGGCCACCCGCGCCTTCTCCGCCCGGGCCGCCAGCTCCTGCGCCACCGCCAGGTCCAGCGCGCCGTCCCCCAGCCCCCGCACCGCGTAACCGCCCGCGTCGCTGACCAGGACGCCCGGGTCGAGGACCTTGCGCAGCCTCGACGCGTACGTCCGCACCGCCGCCAGCGCCTGCGACGGCGGCTCCTCGCCCCACAGGGCGTCGATCAGTTCGGCGGCCGTCGCGGTGCGGCCCTCGCGCAGCAACAGGGCGGCGAGCAGCGCGCGTTGCTGGGGAGAGCCGGTCGCCAGCGACTCGTCGCCGCGCCGGGCGCGCACCGGGCCGAGCACGTCGAAGCGCAACGGGACCGGCTCCCCCGAGGAGCCGGGACGTCTCTGCTCCGGCACGCGCGGTACACGGTCGTCCATGGGGGTCCCCCTAGGCATCCTGAACAACCAGTTCAGTTTGCCCTGTCCATGCCGGAAACGTCACCGTGGGAGACGCCGATCACAGGGGGACCTGTGGGAGACGCGCGCCTCGCGCCCCCTCTTCGCACACATCCGCGCGGAGTCCGGCGAACGGCCCGGCGAGGGAACGGCGTTCTCCGCGCGAAAGCTGACGACTCGTCAATCCATGGGCGGTGCGGTGCTCATGAGCGGTGCCGTCCGGGGTCGTTCCGTCCGCGCTCAGTCCGTGAGGTCGACCCGTACCGTCAGCAGTCCCGTGCCGAGGACCCGTACGGCCGCGCTGTTGTAGCGGGGGAGGAGGCGCAGGCGGGCGCGGGGGTCGTCGTCGGGGAGCAGGTGGGCCGTACCGGTGTGCCACCGTCCGCGGATGCGCACCCGCACCCGGGGGTCGGCCCGGATGTTGCGGACGTACTGCGAGCGCTCGCCGAACTCCGACACCAGCCAGAAGGAGTCCCCGACGCGCCGGCCGCCCACCGGCGTCCGGCGGGGCAGACCGGAGACGCGGCCGGTGGTCTCCAGGAGCGTCTGGAGGGGCAGGCGGCGGGTGAGCGGGTTGGCGACATGCCGTTGGAAGGCGGTCGCGGCACGGAAGCGGAGGTCGTCGAGACGGGACATGGTCTGTCGTGCCTTCCGGTAGGGGCGGGCCTGGGACGCGTCGCCCACCTTGCCACCGGCCGGGCGGGTGGGGGCGGGAGAACGCCGGGACGGGGGTGGGCGCGGTGGCCTGGAGTGGCCCTCCCGTCCGGCACCGTGCACGATGTTTCCGGGCAAAAGGTGTGAATCACCGCCCGTCCACCCCGGGAAAGGACCGCATGGCATGAGCGCCGACGCGTCGGAGGCGACGAGACCACCACGACGGACCCGGAGGCGCGCCGCGACCGCGCTCGCCGGGCTGGCCCTGGCCGCCGCGGGCGCGGGGACGCTCGTCTCCTGCGGTTCGGACGACGGTGGCGGCGGCGCTTCGCCCACCCCCCGCCCCACGGCCCCCGACACCGCCGCCTTCAGCGGCACGCCGCCGTCCGCCCTCGCCTCGCTCGGCGAGTCCGTCAAGGAGTCCGCCCGCGCGGCCGCGTCGGCCGCCGCCTCCTCGGCCTCCGCCAGGGCCTCGGAGTTCGAGGCCTCCGTGTCGGCGGAGGTCGCCCGGGCCAACGCGGCCGCCCAGAAGGAGCTGGCGGACGTCGACGGCCGCGGCAACGCCACCGCCGACGTCTCGCTCACGGGCAAGCCGAAGTCCCAGACGGGCGGTCTGCTCGCCGTCGTCGTGAACATCACCAACAGCACGGACGCCACCGCTTCCTACGCCGTCCAGGTCGACTTCCGCGACTCCTCCGGCAAGGTCGTGGAGACCCGCTTCGTCGGCGCCGAGGACCTCGCCCCGGGCAAGAAGGCGCACCCTCTCGCCATCAGCCGCAAACCCCCCGAGCCGCAGCTGACCGCCGTGGTCGCCAAGGCCCAGCGCTACTGACGCCCACCCGGCTCCCGCACCCGGCGCGGGCACCGGACCGCGCGCCGCCGCACCGCGCGCGGTGGCGACCGGGCCGGCGGACCCCACCACCGCCCGAACGCACCCCGAACGTTCCCCGGGCGCACAGGAGTCCGCCCGGTGTGAGGTCCCTGCGGGCGAGGTGTGATCCCCCGCCGGGCGTGCGCCGGCGCGTGTCGGCCTCCCCGCCGGCGTGATCACAGCACGGGGAAAGCGCACGGCGACGGTGCCGGCGCGGGCCGGACGGCCCTGACCGGCGTGGAGGAGGCGTCGCCGAGGGCGAGCCGGTCCCGGCCCCGTCCGGCCCGGTGACGCCGACGGAGCCGGAGCGGATCACGTGCACGGTCACGGTCGAGTGAGGGCCCGCAGGGCAGAGGCGGCCCCGCCCGCCTCACTCCCGCCCGAGGAACACCGGGTTGGTGAACGCCGCCGGCGCCCCCGGCAGCGGTCCCGCCGCCACCTCGTGCCGCACCTCGGCCCGTACGTACGCCGCGTACGAGGGGGTCGTGCGCCACTCCACGACCCCCGCACCCGACACGGGCAGCGGGGCGCTCGTGAACAGCACGCCCTGGTCGGTGACGAAGCGGACCGTGCAGCGCGGGGCGCCCGTCACCTCCAGGCGGACCGTCACCGGTGCGTCGCGCCCCACCTTCAGGCGCTCCCCGATACCGGCCCGCTCGCCCCGGCCGCCCGTCGCCGTGAACGCCAGCGACACCCTGCTCGACTCGGCGACGTACGACCGCCCGGCGCGGATGCCGTCCTGGACCGCCTCCCGGGTCAGGTCGTCGGCCAGGACCACCGTCTGGGGCAGCCCCACCACGTCCGGATCCCGGTGCGCGTCACTGCTGCCCATCGCCGGGAGCCAGTCCTGCCGGCCCTCCCGCACCCCCGCCACCAGCCTCGCGTCCCAGTCCGCCAGGGCCGTCTCGTCGTCGGGCGTGTAGGGCCCGTTCCACACCTCGACCGCGTCCGCCTCCCCGAAGCCGAACTTCCAGCCGCAGCCGACGCAGGTGGCGTGCGGGTGGGCCGGCACCACCAGGCCGCCCGCCCGGCGGATCCGGCGGGCGAACCGGCCGAAGCGGTTGTCGCGGGCCCGGTAGCGCCAGTCGACGAAGGTCCCGGGGTCCGTGCCCACCGCCACGACGTGCCCGTTCCTCGTCGTGACCTCCTCGCCGAGCAGGACCAGCAGGTCGTCCCCGGCCACGTCCGCCCAGTGGGCGTGCGCCGCGTGCGTGTTGTGCTCGGAGGTGTTGATGAAGTCCAGACCCGCCGCCCGCGCCAGCGCCCCGATCCGGGCCGGTGTGCGGCGGCCGTCGGAGTACCAGGAGTGCAGGTGGCAGTCGCCCCGGTACCAGGCCCGGCCCCGGCCCTTCGCCCGCTCCGGCGGATACGCCGGCCGCACGGCCTCACCCGGTTCGCCGTACGTCAGCGTGACCGTCAGCTCGTACGCCAGGCCCTGCGGCGCCACCGTGTAGGGGCCCAGCACCACGTGCCAGGTGCCCTGGCGCACCGGACCCGGGAGGTACCCCGGCGTGGCGTCGTCGGCGCGGAGGAAGAACTCCGTGCGGGCGCCCCCGGACCAGCCCCGGAAGCCCTCCCCGCCCAGCTCGGTGCCGCGTTCGTCGAAGACGCCGATGTCGAGCGCGTTGCCGGCCGTGCCGGCGGGCACGGACGGGCGGTCGTAGGCGTACGCGACCCTCAGTTCCCGTACGCCCGGGGGCACTTCGACGGGTACGTACACGAAGTCCGGTGCCCCCGGGGGCAGCGTGCCCCGGACGGTCCTCGTCTCCCGGTCCCGGCCGTCGGCCGCGGCGAAGCTCACGCCCCCCAAGGTAAGCGCGGCGGCGGCGCCGGTGACGAACAGCGCGCGTCGTGCGATCCCGTTCTCCTGGTCGTCGTCACACATGTCCGGCACTGTCCCGTGCGGTCCTGAACTCCCGTGGACGGGGAGGGGGTCGGCAGGTGTCCGGACGACGGGCGACGTGCTCCGCACATGCTTTCGTCGCGTCGGGGGAAGGTCCGGAACGTGACGTGAGCCGTCGCACCGCCGTACGGGAGGACGTCCGCCCGGCAGACGGCGGGACTCGTCCGGCGGGACCCGGCGCCGTCGGCGGCCGGGGCGGCCGCCCGGACCCGTTCGGTGGAGGTGCGTGTCGATGACCGAGGAACGGCGGCGGAGACGTACTCCGGGCACCTGGTGGGTCAACCGGCGCTTCCGGCACTTCGACCGGCCCGCGTCGCTGACCTGGCCGGAGGCGGAGTGGGGCCTCGCCCACCTGGCGGAGCGGCTGGGGCCCTGGCACGAGGACACCCGCTTCGCCCGTCTGCGGGTCATGGGCTGGCTGAAGCGGGAGGGGGACACCGCCGCCGCCCTGCGGATGGCGCACGAGGACGTCGCGGGCCGCACCGCCGACTTCGGGCCGGACCACCTGGACACGCTGCGGGCGCGCAGCACGGTCGTGTGGTGCCGCCGCGAGGACGGTGACCTGGACGGAGCCGTCGCCGACGCACGGCTCCTCGTCGAGGACATGACCCGGGCGCACGGCCCCGACCACGAGGACACCCACCGGGAGCGGTGGATCCTCGCCGACCTCATCGGCGAGAACGGCGACCCGCCCGAGGCGGTCCGCCGGCTCACCGCCCTGTACGCGGAGTCGCGGGCGCTCGGCCCGCGCCGCACCCGCTGGACCCGCGTGATCCGCACCAGCCTGGTCGGGGCGCTGGAGCGCAACGGCGACCTCGGTGAGGCCCTGGAACTGCTGGACGTGGAGATCGAGGCCGAGCGCGGCACGATCTACGGCGTCGACGAGAACCTCGGCGACCACGAGATGAAGCGCCTCCAGGAGTGGCGCACCCGGCTGGCCGGGGAACTGGCCGCCGAGCGGTACCGGCGGGAGACGGAACGGCGGCGCGGGGAACGGCGCGACCGCCGCCCGTGACACGCCCTTCGTGACACGGCGCCCGTGACACGCCGTCCGTGACACGCCGTCCGTGACACGGCCCACGCGGCCGGTCCCGCGACGGCACCGGCCGGATGCCGACCGGTCGGTATGGACACGTGGACCGTCCCCCGGTACAGATGAGGACGTCACCCGCGAGAGAGGCCCCCGTACCGAAAGGCCCGCCATGCGCATCGCCGTCACCGTCTTCCTCACCGACGAGACGATCACCCCCACCCGCCTCGCCCGTGAGCTGGAGCAGCGCGGCTTCGCCGGGCTCTACCTGCCCGAGCACACGCACATCCCGGTCGAGCGGACCACCCCGTACCCGGCCGGCGGCGACCTGCCCCGCGAGTACGGCCGCACCCTCGACCCCTTCGTCGCCCTCGGCCAGGCGGCGGCGGTGACGCGGACGCTGGGCCTGGGCACCGGCATCACCCTCGTCGCCCAGCACGACCCGATCGACCTGGCCAAGCAGATCGCGACCGTGGACCACCTGTCCGGCGGGCGGTTCACCCTCGGCCTGGGCTACGGCTGGAACGTCGAGGAGGCCGCCGACCACGGCGTCGCGTGGCGCACCCGGCGCGAACTGGTCCGCGACCGGATGGCGCTGATGCGCGCCCTGTGGGCGCAGGAGCCCACCGCCCACGAGGGCCCCTTCGGCTCCGTCCGGGCCAGCGAGGCCCACCCCAAGCCCGTCCAGAAGCCGCGCGGACCGGTCGTCGGCCCCCGCACCCTGATCGGCGGGGCGGCCGGCCCCAAGCTCTTCGCCCACATCTGCGAGTACGCCGACGGCTGGCTGCCCATCGGCGGGCGCGGGCTGTCGGAGTCCCTGCCGCTGCTGCGCGCCGCCTGGGCCGACGCGGGCCGCGAACCGTCCGCCCTCCAGGTCGTGCCGTACGCCGTCCACCCGAGCCCGGGCAAGCTCGCGCACTACGCGGACCTCGGCATCGAGGAGATCGTGGTGCAGCTGCCCCCGGCGGGGGAGGCGGAGGCGCTGCGGGCGCTGGACGCGTTCGCGCCGTACCTCTGAGCCGCCGCGGGCCCGCGCGTCCGGCAGGAGGGCCCCCTAGGCCGCCGGGGGCCCGAAGACCGGCGGCCGGAGGCCGTCCCCGGTGGGCTCGTCGTCGCCCTGCCGCCACGCGGGGTCCAGGGCGCAGGGCGTGGAGGCGCCGCCGGTGAAGTAGCGGCGGTCCGCGAAGTAGTGGAAGGACACCCGCTCGTCCCCGTCCGAGCGGGAGGCGAACAGGGACCAGTCCCCGGACGCGTCCTTGCGGTACGACGAGACGTCCCAGCCGCTGTCCTTCAGGTGCGCGTGCAGCCGGCGCAGGCCGGGGACCGCCTGCCCGGCGGGCACGTCGTCGAGCGCCCAGCCGTGGCTCACGCGGTAGACGCCGTCGACGGTCTCGTCGGTGAGGCCGCCCCGGTAGCAGGAGTCGGACGCGAGCGTGTTCTCGGGCGAGACGCCCACCTCCTCGACGCCGGGCTCGATGACGCGGGTGAACCCCAGCACCCCGTACGCCTCCTGGGAGCGCTCGACGGCGCGGCCCGCCATCTCCTCGGGCGCGACGCGCGGGAAGTCCGACGGGTCCTTCGTCACCACGGCGATCCACCCGACGAGGGCGAGGACGAGGAGCAGCGGTACGGCGACGAGCGCGGCGCATCCGATGCCGACGGCCCGCGCGGCGCCGCTGCGGTCCGGGACGGAGGGGACGGTGATCTCCTGGGGCATGGGGGAACCGTAGGGCGGCGGGGCCGACCGGCGTATCGGTGCCGCCGCGCAGGCGGAGTGGGCGCCCCTACTCAGAACCTCCGGGGAAATACGTGATCGTATGCTCGGAGAATGACGACTTCCGCGACCTCCGGAACCGGCCCCACCGACCGCCCCGGCGGCGGCACCGGCCCGACCGAGAACTCCCTGCGTCGCGCCCTCAAACGTGCCCGTGACGGCGTCGCCCTCGACGTCTTTGAGGCGGCGGTCCTGCTCCAGGCGCGCGGCGAACACCTGGAGGACCTCGCCGCGTCCGCCGCGCGGGTGCGCGACGCGGGCCTGGAGGCGGCCGGCCGCCCCGGCGTCATCACCTACTCCAAGAGCGTCTTCGTCCCCCTGACCAGACTGTGCCGGGACAAGTGCCACTACTGCACCTTCGTCACCGTCCCCGGCAAGCTGCGGCGCGCCGGGCACGGGATGTTCATGTCCCCGGACGAGGTCCTCGACATCGCCCGCAAGGGCGCGGCCCTCGGCTGCAAGGAAGCCCTCATCACCCTCGGCGACAAGCCCGAGGACCGCTGGCCCGAGGCGCGCGAGTGGCTCGACGCGCACGGCTACGACGACACCCTCGCCTACGTCCGGGCCGTCTCCATCCGGATCCTGGAGGAGACGGGCCTGCTGCCCCACCTCAACCCGGGCGTCATGAGCTGGACCGACTTCCAGCGCCTCAAGCCCGTCGCGCCCAGCATGGGCATGATGCTGGAGACCACGGCCACCCGCCTGTGGTCCGAGCCCGGCGGCCCCCACCACGGCTCCCCGGACAAGGAGCCCGCCGTCCGCCTGCGCGTCCTCGAGGACGCCGGCCGCTCCTCCGTCCCCTTCACCTCCGGGATCCTCATCGGCATCGGCGAGACCCACGAGGAGCGCGCGGAGTCGCTGTTCGCGCTGCGGAAGGTCTCGCGCGCCTACCACGGCGTCCAGGAACTGATCATCCAGAACTTCCGCGCCAAGCCGGACACCGCGATGCGCGGCATGCCCGACGCCGAACTGGACGAACTCGTCGCCACGGTGGCGGTCGCCCGCCACATCATGGGCCCGTCCGCCTGCCTCCAGGCCCCGCCGAACCTCGTCGACAGCGAGTACGAACGGCTCATCGGCGCCGGCATCGACGACTGGGGCGGGGTCTCCCCGCTCACCATCGACCACGTCAACCCCGAGCGCCCCTGGCCGCAGATCGAGGAACTGGCCCGGCGGTCCCGCGCCGCCGGCTTCGAGCTGCGCGAACGGCTCTGCGTGTACCCGGAGTTCGTGCGCCGCGGCGAACCCTGGCTGGACCCCCGGCTCCTCCCGCACGTCCGCGCGCTCGCCGACCCGGAGACCGGGCTGGCGGTGCCGGACGCCGTGGTCGAGGGCCGCCCCTGGCAGGAGCCGGAGGAGGCGTTCACCGCCTCCGGCCGCACCGACCTGCACACCGCCATCGACACCGACGGCCGCACCTCCGACCGGCGCGACGACTTCGACGAGGTGTACGGCGACTGGGACGCCCTGCGCGAGGCCGCCGCCCCGGGCATGGCCCCGGAGCGCATCGACACCGACGTCCGCCAGGCCCTGCGCACGGCGGCCGACGACCCCACCCGGCTCACCGACGCCGAGGCGCTCGCGCTGCTGCACGCGGACGGTCCCGCGCTCGACGCCCTCACCCGGATCGCGGACGACGTCCGCAGGGCGGCGGTCGGCGACGACGTGACCTACATCGTCACCCGCAACATCAACTTCACCAACGTCTGCTACACCGGCTGCCGTTTCTGCGCCTTCGCCCAGCGCCGCACGGACGCCGACGCCTACACCCTCTCCCTGGAGCAGGTCGCCGACCGCGCCCAGCAGGCCTGGGACGTCGGCGCGGTGGAGGTGTGCATGCAGGGCGGCATCCACCCCGACCTGCCCGGCACGGCGTACTTCGACATCGCGAAGGCGGTGAAGTCCCGCGTCCCCGGCATGCACGTGCACGCCTTCTCGCCCATGGAGGTCGTCAACGGCGCGACCCGCACGGGGATGCCGGTCCGCGAGTGGCTGGCGGCGGCCAAGGAGGCCGGCCTGGACTCCGTCCCCGGCACGGCCGCGGAGATCCTCGACGACGAGGTCCGCTGGGTGCTGACGAAGGGCAAGCTGCCGACGGCGACCTGGATCGAGGTGATCACGGCCGCCCACGAGCTGGGCATCCGCTCCTCCTCGACGATGATGTACGGCCACGTCGACCAGCCCCGCCACTGGCTCGGCCACCTGCGCACCCTGTCCCGCATCCAGCAGCAGACGGGCGGGTTCACGGAGTTCGTGACGCTCCCCTTCATCCACACCAACGCCCCGGTGTACCTCGCGGGCATCGCCCGCCCCGGCCCGACCACCCGCGACAACCGCGCGGTCACCGCCATGGCCCGGCTCCTGCTGCACCCGCACATCCCCAACATCCAGACCAGCTGGGTGAAGCTGGGCACGGAGGGCGCGGCCGAGATGCTCCGCTCCGGCGCCAACGACCTCGGCGGCACGCTGATGGAGGAGACCATCTCCCGCATGGCGGGCTCCTCCTACGGCTCCTACAAGTCCGTCAAGGACCTGATCGCGGTCGCGGACGCGGCCGGCCGCCCCGCGAAGCCGCGCACGACGCTCTACGGCGAGGTCCCGGAGGAACGGCAGCGGGCGGCCCGGGCCTCGGACGGGCACCTGCCGGAGCTGCTGCCGGTGCTGGACTGAGGACCGGGGGACAGGAGCCTCACAGTAGGATGATCCGATCCCCGGGTCTCGGGGCTGGATACTGAGGAGAGGCGTGCCCGTGGCTGCCCGACGGCTTCCCTCGTGGGCCTGGGTCACCGGTCTGACGGCCGGTGCGATCGTCGTGGTCGGTGCTCTGACGGTACGGGCCGAGGAGGGCCCGCACCCGACGGCGTCGGCGGCGGCCAAGCCCTCGGCGTCGGCCTCGGCGGGGGCGAAGCCCGCCGCCTCGCCGTCCGCGGTCCCGACGGCGGCACCCGTGCCGGACGGCTCCGGCACGGGCCGCCGCGTCGTCTACTCGCTGGGGCAGCGCCGGGTGTGGCTGGTCGACGCGGACGAGGAGGCCCGCCGCAGCTTCACGGTGTGGCCGGGCACGGTCGACCCCGACCCCGGCCGCTACACCGTGTCCCTGCGCAAGGACGCCACCACGGGCTCCGACGGCGTGAAGATCGAGCACATCGTCTACTTCTCGGCCAAGTCGGGCGTCAACATCGCCTTCTCCAACGCCGTCGACGGCTCCTCCCCGCCGCCCGCCTCCGGCGGGCAGACCGGCGGCATCCGCATGGCGAAGGCCGACGGGTCGGCGCTGTGGGCCTTCGGGGCGACGGGGACGACGGTGCGGGTCGTCGAGTAGCCGGCGACCGCGGCGGCATCCGACGGCCGGCGCCGGGGTCGCCGGGCGGGGTCAGTCGGTGCTCCCGGGCGTCCGCCCGAACGGCAGGTACTGGACGAGCAGCACGACCCCGCTGAGGACGAACACCCGGGTCGCCGCGTCCAGCCCGTTCCAGTCGCCGGACTGCCACATCGCGAACCACTCCCCGCCTATCGCGATGAACCCGCCGCCGAACAGCAGCATCAGCATGAGCAGCCCGTAGGTGGAGACGCGCCGGGCGCGGTCCTCGTCCCGCCGTGCCCAGAACCACGTGCCGGCGATCAGCACCAGCGCGGCGACGGTCTCCCAGGCGATGATCGCGACGTAGGCGGCGTCCTGAAGTCCCTCACTGGTGACGGCCCGCCACATCAGGTCGTCGTCCTTGAAGGTCGTGTCCATCGCGAGGACGTGCCGCACGAACTGCTGGTTGGTCCCGAAATCGGTGATGTTCCCGAAGGCGACGAGGGCCGTGTAGAGGGCCACGGCCGCGGTGAGGAGGGTGGCGGTGAGGGTGAGCGCGCGTGAAGTGGACTTCGTCATGCCGGTCATCTTCCCCACGGGGCCCGCGCGGCCCGTGCGCATTGAGCCACCGTCACGGACGGACCCCCGCCTCGTCCCGTCTTCCGCCTCCCCCGACAGACCGCCCCCAGCCGGGTCATAGCGCCCGCCGTGCCGGCGGTCGGCCCGATCGGTCCTCAACGCCGCGTTCTGGCTCGATTACAGTGACGAGCGTCGTACGTACGGACGGTGCCGGGGAGGACTTGGTGGGTGCGACAGCCGGCGCCGTCTGGGGCCGTACCGAACAGCAGGACTTCCGCAGCAGGGTGCGCGGCACGCTGCTGGGCGCGGCCGTCGGGGACGCGCTGGGCGCGCCCGTCGACGGGCTCGGCCTGGAGGAGATCCGGCAGGCGCACGGCCCCGAGGGGCTCGCCGACCTCGCCCCCGCCCACGGGCGGCGCGGCGCCGTCACCCACCTCACCCAGCTGACCCTCTTCACCGTCGACGGCCTGATCCGCGCCCAGGTCCGCCGTGACACCGGTGCCTGGCACCCGCCGACCGACCTGCACCGGGCGTACCTGAGATGGGCGGCCACCCAGCACGACTGGGGCCCCGACCTGCGCCGCGAGGACAACGGCTGGCTGGCCCGCGAGGAGTGGCTGTACGCCCGCCGCGCCCCCTCCCGCGCCCTGCTGCTCGGACTCGGCGACGACACGATGGGCACCCTGGAGGCGCCCAAGAACGCCGGCGAGACCGGCCCGGAGGCCACCGTCCGCTCCGCGCCCTTCGGACTGCTCGTCGGCTGGGAGCCGCAGCTCGTCGCCCAGCTCGCCGTCGAGTGCGCGGCCCAGACCCACGGTCACCCCGTGGCCTGCCTGTCGGCGGGCGCGTACGCGGTCACCGTGCACGCGCTGGCCCGCGGCGACAGCCTCGACGGCGCGGTGCAGAGGGCGCTCGCCCTGCTGGCCGGCCGGCCGGGGCACGAGCCGGTGTCGGAGGCGCTGCAGCGCGCGCTGGGCGCCGTGCGGCAGGGGCTGCCCGGGCCCGCCCGGGTGGAGGAACTGGCCGGGGCGGGAACGGCCCCGGCGGTGCTGGCCGCCGCCGTCTACTGCGCCCTCGTCGCGGAGGACGTCCGCCACGGCCTGCGCCTCGCGGTGAACCAGGGCGCCCCGTCGGCGGCGACCGGCGCCCTGGCCGGCGGGCTGCTCGGCGCCCTGCACGGCGAGACGGCCCTCCCGCCGGCCTGGCTGGCCGAGCTGGAGGGCCGTCCCACGATCCTGGAGCTGGCCGACGACTTCGCGATGGAGATGACCCAGGGACCGGCCCTCCACACCCCGTCCGGCGCCGCCCCGGGCTGGCTCGCCCGCTACCCGCGGGGTGCCTAGTCCTTCACGGGCGACGGCACCGTGTCCCGGGGCTCCGGCACCGCCGCCGCGCCCGCCGTGTCGTCGTCGTCCGAGTTGATCCGGTCGATGAGGGCGAGCCGCTCCGGGGTGTCCTCCGGCTTCAGGTAGCCGATCAGGACGTACAGCACCAGCGACACCGCCAGCGGCACGGAGACCTGGTACTGCAACGGCACCCCGCCGTCGACGTTCCAGCTGATCGGGTAGTTGACCAGCCAGAAGGCGAGCAGTCCCAGCGACCAGCTGGTCAGCGCCGCCGTGGGCCCGGACCGCCGGAACGGCCGCAGCAGGCCGAGCATCATCGGGATCGCCATCGGGCCCATCAGCCCCGCCACCCACTTGATCACGACGGTGATGATGTCCTTGAACGTGGGCGAGTTGACCTGTGTGGCGGCCGCCATGGACAGCCCGAGGAAGACGACCGTCGCGATCCGGGCCACCCGCAGCCCCTGTCCCTCGCTCCAGGTCCGCGCCCTGCGCCACAGCACCGGCGCGCAGTCCCGGGTGAAGACGGCGGCGATGGCGTTGGCGTCGGAGGAGCACATGGCCATCGTGTGGGAGAAGAAGCCGACGATGACGAGCCCCAGCAGCCCGTGCGGCAGCAGCTGTTCGGTCATCAGCGCGTACGCGTCCGACCCGTCCGGCTTCTGCGACTCGACCAGCAGCGGCGACATCCACATGGGGAAGAACAGGACGAGCGGCCACACGAGCCACAGCACCGCCGACAGCCGCGCCGACCGTTCGGCCTCCTTCGCGTTCGGCGTGGCCATGTAGCGCTGGGCCTGGTTGAGCATGCCGCCGTTGTACTCGAAGAGCTTGATGAAGAGGAACGCCAGCAGGAACACCGTGCCGTACGGTCCGACCAGCGGCTTCTCGTGCCCGTGGAGCGCCGGTTCGTCCCAGGCGCTGACGATGCCGAGGCCCTTGTCGCCGAGTTCCATCACGACCGCGACGAACATCGCGACGCCGGCGAGGAGCTGGATGACGAACTGGCCCAGCTCGGTCAGCGCGTCCGCCCACAGGCCGCCGATCGTGCAGTAGACGGCCGTGATCGCGCCGGTGATGAGGATGCCCTGGTTCAGCGAGATGCCGGTGAACACGGACAGCAGGGTCGCGATGGCGGCCCACTTGGCGCCCACGTCCACGATCTTCAGCAGCATCCCGGACCAGGCCAGCGCCTGCTGCGTCTTCAGGTCGTACCGGTTCTTCAGGTACTCCAGCGGGGAAGCGACGCGCAGGCGTGAGCGGAGCCGGTTGATGCGGGGGGCGAACAGCCTGGACCCGATGGCGATGCCGAGGGCGATGGGGAAGGACCAGGTGATGAAGGAGGTGACGCCGTACGTGTAGGCGATGCCGGCGTACCCGGTGAACATCACCGCGCTGTAGCCGGACATGTGGTGCGAGATGCCGGACAGCCACCACGGCATCTTGCCGCCGGCGGTGAAGAAGTCGCTGACGTTGTCGACCCGTTTGTGGGACCAGACGCCGATGGCGACCATCACACCGAAGTAGCCGATGAGCACGGCCCAGTCGAGACCGTTCATGTGCCCCCTTCCAGGGTCCGCCGCCAGGGTCAGGCATGTGAACTCTGAGTTCGGTGGCATGCCCGCGGCAAGCGAGCGGAAGGTCAAGAGCACGTAAAAAAGTTCTTCTTGATGACCTGTGTTTACATATCTGAACGATCTGGGCGGTCGGCGAGAGACGATCTTGGCCGGAAGTCGTCGGCCGCGACGGTGAGGGGAACGGCCGGCCGTCCCCCCGCGGACCTGGGCGGAGCGAGGTCGGGGCCGGGGCCGGAGCCGAGGCCGGGCGGGGCGGAACCGGCCGCCCCGTTCATCCCGACGGCGCCGGGACCGGACCGGTGCGCCGGCCGGCTCCGGTGGTCACTTCAACTCGTCGGGACACGGCGTGCCCCGGCGGAACTGGTACGGCGCCGCCAGCCGGTACGTCCCCGCCTTCGGCGCGACCAGCATCGTCCACCGGTCGCCGTCCGCGTTCTCCTCCGTCTCGAACAGGCAGCCGTGGACGTTGTCGTACGTCTTCGGCTCGCCCTCGGACCGGTTCCTGGACGCCTCCGTCTCCTGCGGCGGCTTCAGGCTCTTGCCGTCCGCGTCGACGATGCCCAGCCACGGCGAGTACGGGATCCGGATCAGGATCCGCCCCGCCTCGCGCACGTCGATCGTCATCTCGCCCTGCGCCGCCAGCCGCACCTCCGCGTTCGGCTCGGCGAGCGGCGCCGGGTCGTTGACCTGGAACAGCTGCCAGTTGGCGTCGCCCCAGATCTGCTTCAGGTACGGCAGCCCCCGCTGCACCAGCTCCCGCTCCCGCTGCCCGCCGTCCCCGTCGGGCTCGTCCTTGGGCACCACCACGAAGTGCACGGCCCACCGCTGGAGCCACTCGTGGTAGTTCGCGGAGTTGAGGGTGTCGTCGTAGAAGAGCGGGTTGCGCCCCATGTCGGCCTGCCGGTTCCAGCCGCGGGCCAGGTTGACGTAGGGCGCGAGCGCCGACGCCTCGCGGTGCGAGCGGGCCGGCACGACCTCCACCCGGCCCTTCTCCGCGCCGACCTCCTGCAACTCGTTGACCAGCGGCGCCAGCTCACGCGCCCAGGACGCCGCCGGCGTCGTGCGGACGATGTCGTCGACCGACTTGAAGCCGATCCAGCCGACGAAGACGAGCGAGGAGAGCACGATCGTGTACCACTTGACGCTGCGCGGCGCCGCGAACGGCAGCGCCGCCATCAGCACCACGCCCGCGAACACCATCGCCAGCCGGGTGATGTTGGACCCGATCTGCGAGCTGACGACCCACACCACCAGCACCGCGAGCCCGTACACCGCCGACGTGATCCGCACGGTCTTCCAGTCGCGCGGCACCACGGCGAAGACGATCACCGAGAACAGCAGCGGCAACGACGCCGAGCCGACGGACATCGGCTGGGTGCCGGAGAAGGGGAACAGCAGCGCCGAGACCGCGACGACCACGCTCGGGGCGAGCCCCAGCGCCCACGCGCCCGGCCGCCGCTTCTGGAGGAACAGCGCCACCGCCACCAGACCGACGAACAGACCGGCGACCGGCGACCCCATCGTGGCGAGCGCGGCGAGCGGCGCCGCGCACAGCGCCTTCGCCCACCGCTTGTAGCGCCAGCGGTGCGGCCAGCAGAACACGACGGCGACCGCGCCCAGCGCGAACATGGTGCCGAGCCCGAACGTCACCCGTCCCGAAGCCGCGTTGCACAGCAGCGCGAAGACGCCCGCCAGCGCCGGCCACATCGGGTCCCGCACCGGCCGGCAGCGCAGCAGGATCAGCGTCAGCAGCCCCGCCGACAGCGTCCCGGCGACCATCATCGTCGTCCGGACGCCGAGGACGGACATCAGGTACGGCGACACCACGCTGTACGACACCGGGTGCATGCCGCCGTACCAGGCGAGGTTGTACGCGGAGTCGGGGTGCCGGCCGACGAACTCGGCCCACGCGTCCTGCGCCGCCAGGTCCCCGCCGCTGTTCGCGAACGTGAAGAACCAGACGAGGTGCAGCACCCCGGACAGCGCCGTCACCGAGAGCACCGGATGACGCCGGAGCCACCCGCCGGCCCGGCGGGTGACGGCCCTCACACGGGACTCCGGGGGCTCGCCGGCGCCGGCTTCGCGCCGGTCCGCCCCGCCGCCGTCGTCATGGCCGCGTGCCGGGTCCCGGTCGGGGCCGTCCTCATGGTCCCGGTCGTGGTCCCGGTCGGGGCCGTCCTCATGGTCCCGGTCGTGACCGTCGGCCCGGGCCGGGTCGTGACCGCCGTCGTGGTCGCGGTCATGGGTGCCCGACTGCGGCGCGGGCAGGTGCACCCGCGGGCCGCCGTCCGGGTCCGGACCGGTGTCGTCGGCGCGTGTCGGCTCCGCAGTGGCCACCTGAAGGCACTCCCCGTGTCCCGTCTTCCGCTCTCGGCCGCACCGCCCCGTCCGCGCCCGCGTCACGGCCGCGTCGTCGTGACCGCCGACCTGTCCCGTTTCGTGACGCTAGCACGCACCCCGCCGGGCGGCTGCCCTGGCGGGGTGCGGGAGGGGGCGCGGACGGCGTACGGCTCAGCCGATGCGCGTCAGCTTGTCCGAGAAGCCCGGCTCGGCCAGGTCGCTCCGCAGGGCGACCGGAACCTTCACCGCGCCGCTGGTGCCGTCCCCGACGGTGAGCGTGCCCACCTGCGTGCCGGCCTTCGCCGTGTGCGGCACCTCGTCGGCGGCGAACTCCAGCTTCACCGTCAGACCGGCCCAGCCGACCGCCGTGACGTCCTTGGTGACGACCACGGGGGTGTGGCCGCCGAGCTTGTCGTCCACGTACCCGACGACGTCGCCCTTCTTCAGGATCTTCGCGGAGACCAGCCCGTCCTTGGCGGCGGCCAGGGCCGTCTTGCTGACGTCGTTGACCGTCTTGAGGATGGTCGGCTTGTGCTGGCCGAGGACCGCGCCGACGAGGGTGACCGTCTGGCCGCCGACCTCCTTGCGGGCGGCGAAGAGGAGGTTGCCGCCGGCCGCGGTGGTGGAGCCGGTCTTGATGCCGATCGCGCCCATGCGGTAGGGGAGTTCGTTGTAGTTCGACCAGTTGCGCCCGTAGGGGTCCGTCCAGCTGGCCGCGCTGGTGATCGCCACGAGCGCCGGGATCTTCACGACCGCGTTGCCGAGCTTCACCTGGTCCTCGGCCGTGGAGACGGTGGTCTCCTTCAGCCCGGAGGGGTCGGTGTACGTCGTGTGCGTCATCCCGAGTTCCTTGGCGGCGGCGTTCATCTTCTCGACGAACGCGGCCTCCGAGCCCGCGTCCCAGCGGGCCAGCAGCCGGGCGATGTTGTTCGCCGACGGGATCATGACAGCCGAGAGGGCCTGCTGCAGCGTGAGCTTGTCGCCGGCCTTGACGCTGTTGAGGGTGGACTCGCCGGCCTGGTCGTAGCCGCCCTCCTTCTCGGCGGTGGCGTCGACGGTGATGCTCGGGCCGTCCTCGCCCTCCTTGAGGGCGTGGCCCTTGAGGACGACGTACGCGGTCATCGTCTTGGCCACCGAGCCGATGGCGACGGGCTTCTGCTCGCCGAAGCCGCCCATCGTGCCGACGCCGTCGACGTCCATCCAGCCCTGGCCCTCGTCCGGCCACGGCAGCGCGAGCTTGCCGCCCTCGAAGGTGTACGAGTCCTTCGCGGTGAGCGTCAGCGCGGTCGCCGGCAGCGGGCGGACGGCCTGCACGACTGCGAACACGACCACCAGCAGGAGGACCAGCGGCGTCCAGATCTTGACCCGGCGGGCCAGCGTGCGCAGCGGAGTCGGCGGGGGCGGCGGGGTGTTCGTCAGCTCGGCGAGCAGGTCCAGCGGCGGCTTCGGCGGCAGCGGCTGCTGGGTGGTCCGCTCGGGGCCGATCTGCGGGACGACGGCGGTGGCCTCGGCCGGCGCGGCCGGCTCCGCGGGACGGGGCTTGCGGGTCGCGGGGTCGTCGAGGGGCTTGAGCGCGACGAACTTGCTGGTCCGCTCGGCCTCGGCCTCGGACGCGGGCCGGGACGCCGGCTCGGGCGCAGGCTTGGACGTCGGCTCGGCCGCGGGCTCGGACGTCGGGGCGGCGCCGGTGGCGGCCTCGGCCCCGGCCTTCCCGGGGGCCTTCGCCGTGCCCTTGCCGCCCTTGTCGTCCCTGTCGCCCTTGTCGTCCTTCTTGTCCGCCTCCCCCTTCTTGTCCGCCGCCGGGGAGGCGGCCCCGGCGGCCCCGCCCAGCTTCAGCATCGTCGTCGGCTGGTCGACGGCGGGCTCGGCGGGCCGAACGGCCTTGAAGACGGCCGTGGGCTGGTCGACGGGGGAACCGGAGGCGTCAGCGGGGGAGTCGGAGGCGTCGGCCTCGGCGTCCGCGCCGGACGCGGGCTCGTCACCGGGCTCGTCCGACTCGGCGTCGGCCCCGGCGTCGGCCCCGGCCTTGGTCTCGGCGTCGGCCCCGGCCCCGGTCGCGGTGCCGGTCCTGCCGGACTTCGGCCGGTCGTCCTCGTCCTCGCCGGCGTTCGCGTCGGCGTCCTTCGCCGCGGCCTTCTCGGCGTCCGCGTCGGCGGCGTCCTCCGCGTCCTCGCCGGAGTCGACGGCCCACTTCGGCGCGGTCTTCGGCGCGGACCCGGCCGCGGCCGCGGTCTCCCGGCCGGCCTCCGGCGCGGTCCCGCCGTCGGCGGAGCCCTCGGCGTCGCTCTCCGCGCCGGCCTTCCCGGCGTCGCTCTCCTCGGGGTCGTCCGCGTCCGGCTTCTCGTCCGCGGAGGCCACCCACCGGGCCACGGCGGACCGCAGCCGCCCGTCGCCGCCCTCGGACGCGCCGGCGCCCTTCGAGGGGCTCTTCGCGCCGTCGGGGCCGTCGGAGTCCGCGGACGCCTCCGAGGCGTCCTGGACGGCCTCCTCGCGCTCCTCGTCCTCGTCGACGGGGGCCTCGGCCGCGTCCTCGGCCGGGTCCTCGGTCTTCACGTCCCGGACGGAGAACACCCGAGTGGCCGTGTCCACCCCGCCCCGGGACGAGGACGACGCCGAAGTCTCGCTCTCCCGCGCCATCGTGACCCGCGGATCCCGTGCCTCGGGAACCGCGCCCGCGCTCCCCGACGTCGGTTCTGCCGACGACTCGCGCTGCTTCGACCTGTCGGGGGACTCGCCCGCCACCGATGCCTCCTCCATGTGCCGCACGCCACCGGCGTGCTTGTCGAACCGTGAACCGCCGCCCGGGACACCGCTTCACGGCGCTGTCCGAAGCCTCTACCAGTGTCCTGTGCAGAGGGCTTGGCTCCTGCGGTAGACGAGAACGACATACTTACTGGTTCCACTACGAACCGGTCACGCACCCTCGACAGATGAATGTGAGAGGGGTCACCCTGTCTCTCATCCACGCGGGGAGGCATGGATGGGCAGGAGCCGCAGAACACTTCCGGAGGAGCTTCTGCTGCTGGCACTGGACCCGACCACGGGTACCACTGCGCAGCCGCAGTCGCTCGACCTTGGTCTGGCCGGAGCACAGCTAGTGGAGCTGGCGCTGGCCGGACGGATAGCCCCAGACGGGGATCGTATCGCCGTGGTGTCCCCACGGCCGACTGGAGATCCGACACTGGACTGCGCGTTGGAGCTGCTGCGAAGGCGCGGCGCTCCGGTTCGGGCCGTCCACTGGATCGGCGGGCCGCGTCTCGGGCTCCGCCAGACCTACCTCTCGCATCTGGAGCGGTGCGGCATGGTGCATGCCGTGGCGGGCCAGATGTGCGGGGTGCTGCCGACGACTCGCTACCAGGCGACGGACACCGACATCAGCCGGGAGATCAGGGCCCGGCTGGACTCCGCGATCCGCACCGGCGTTCCGCCGGACCCGCGGACCGCGGCGCTCGCGGCGCTCGCGCACGCGGTCGGCCTCGGCAAGCACCTGTACCCGGGGAACGAAGGACGCTCGTCCCGTTCCCGGTTGCGGGACCTGATCCGGCACGACCCCATGGGCGGCCTCGTGGCGCACGCCGTGATGGACGTTCAGAACGGCGCCGCGGCCCAGCCGCGCCGCGGCCCCGCCCAGGCCGGCCGTCAGGCCGGACCGGGAGCGAGGACCGCTCCGGAACCCGCCCGTGGTGTCCCGGCGCAGCCCCGCCGAGGCCCCATGGCGCGCGTCGTGGCCCACTGAGCCGCAGTCCCGCGACACGCACCCGTACCACCCGTACGTCCGCCGCGAAGGCGACCCGCGAGGTCCCGGCCGGCCCCGTACGACCCGTGAGGGACGCGAACCACCGGTCCCCCGCGTCCCGTGACACCCGTCATACCCGCAAGGCCCGTTGGACCCGTTCGGGAGCCGCGCGTCCGCGCGGGGCGGTGCGGAGCCGTACGTCCTCGGGGACGTACGGTGCCACCGCCCCGCGCGGACGCATGCCCGGAGCCGGCCGAAGGGGCCGGACGGGAGAGGAGCCGGAGCGCCGGGGCGCGGCCGGGGGACCGGGACCGGGCACGCGTCGGAGCCGTTGGCGGACGCGAAGGGGCGAAGGGCGGCCGCGGACGGACGCGGAAGCGCCGGACCGGCGGCACCGGCCGCATGTCCACCGTTTTCCAGCGGTGGTGAGCGCCTTGGTGGCAGTCTGCTGAACAGCAGATACGCAAAGTGTCGACGACAGGCATGCAGCCGGAGGTGCACGTCCCGTGGCGTCCAATGTCAATCCCACCGTCCGGCGGCGCCGGCTGGGCCAGGAACTGCGCAAGCTCCGCGAGGACAAGGGCATGACGGCCGAACAGGTCGCCGACCGCCTGCTCGTGTCCCAGTCGAAGATCAGCCGCCTGGAGAACGGCCGCCGCAGCATCAGCCAGCGCGACGTGCGCGACCTGTGCGGGGTCTACGAGGTCGAGGACCAGCGGATCGTCGACTCGCTGATGCAGATGGCCAAGGACTCCCGGCAGCAGGGCTGGTGGCACGCCTTCGGGGACGTCCCTTACAGCGTCTACATCGGTCTGGAGACGGACGCGGCGAGCCTGCGCGTGTACGACCCGCAGGTCGTGCCGGGCCTGCTGCAGACCCGTCAGTACGCCGAGACCCTGATCTCGGGGGCGTTGCCGGAGACGGCGCCCACCGAGATCGAGAAGCGCGTGCAGGTGCGCATGCGGCGGCAGGAACGCATCAGCGCCGAGGAGAACCCGCTGCGCCTGTGGACGGTCATGGACGAGGCGGCCCTGCGCCGGGTGGTGGGCGACAGGTCCCTGATGCGGGATCAGCTGGAGCACCTCGTCGAGCAGTCCCAGCTGCCGCACGTCACCGTGCAGGTGATCCCCTTCGACATGGGCGCGCACCCTGGTCTGAACGGCCAGTACGCGATCCTGGAGTTCCCCGACGCGTCCGACTCCAGCGTGGTGTACATCGAGGGCGTCACCAGCGACCTCTACCTGGAGAAGCCGAACGACGTCCAGAAGTACAGCGTGATGTACGAGCACCTGCGGGCGCAGGCCCTGAACGTGGACCAGTCCCGTCAGTTCATCGCCGACATCGCGAAGGAGTACGCGCGTTAGGGGCCTTCGGGAGGCCGTGGAAGACCTTCCGGTCGGGAAAGTGCCGCACCATACACCTCTGTGCGGCGGGGATGGAAGACCACCTGGAATATGCCAACCGGTCGAGTGAATAGTCGCTTCGCAGGCCGATGCCGGCGAGTAGCGTCGATCACGCCAGCGGGCAACACCACTGGCGCAAACCGTGCCGTGGGCCCGCAGTCGTGCCCCGCGTACGGCGACAGCGACTCCTCACTGCAATACGGAGCAGAAATGGCAATCCGTCAGGGCATCACGGACACGTGGACCAAGTCCTCCTACTCGACCGGCAACGGCGCGTGCGTCGAGGTCAAGTCGCCGGTCGTGGCGGCCATGGCCGTGCGGGACTCCAAGGTCGAGGACGGGCCCGTGCTGGACTTCCCCGCCGACGCGTGGAACCTCTTCGTCGCCTCGGTCAAGGCCTAGGACGAGGATCCGCCGGTCCTCGGCCCCGAGCCGGGGCCGACCGCCTCACACGCACCACCGAGAGCCCTCTCGACGAGCTCGCCGTCCTTGCCGAGGGGGCTCGGCCGGATCCCGGCCGGGGCCGTCCGGCGACCGGCCGGTCACCGGCCGCCGCGCCCCGGCCGTCCGGCCGCCGGCCGTCCGGTCACCGGCCGCCCGTCACCGCACGGGGAACGCCACGTCGCACACCGGGTCCTGCGGGCCCGCCGCGTCCCAGTCGGCGAAGTAGACCTCCCGGCACGGGCCGTCGTACTCCAGGCCCTCCCGCTTCATCCACGCCTCCACCGCCTCGAACGCGGCGAGGATCTGGGGATGGGCGACCTGTGCCTTGGTGATCCGCGTGCGGGCCAGCCGCCTGGCCGGCTCCACCCGGACCGAGACGCCCCGGCCCCGGCCCGGCCCGGCCGCCCACGCCCGGGCCGCCGCCTCGTCGGCGACCGGCACGCACGACTCGGCGGGCCCGTCGCTCTCCATGGACACCTCGGAGTGGTACACGACGAACGGCGCCCCGGTGATCCCGCCGCAGGCCGCCGCGCCCTCCTCCAGCCGGCCCAGGGACGCGCCGATCCAGGCGGGCAGCTCGTCCGCCAGCGTGTGCCGCTTCTCGGCGATCACCACCTGTGCGGGCACCTCGACCGTCTCGACCTCGAACGTTCCGTGCATCTCGGAGCTCCTCCCCGACAGTCGTCCACGGAGGTACTCGGCGAGCGTCCGCTGGGCCGCGAGCCGCGCCTCGACGTCCGCCCAGTAGGCGGCGAGCCGCTCGGCGGCCTGGGCGGGGTCGGCCGCGCCGACCACCTCGGCGACCCGGGCGAGCGGCATGTCCAGCTGGCGCAGCATGGCCACGAGACGCGCCCGCTCCACCTGCCCGGCACGGTAGTACCGGTAGCCGCTGGCCTCGTCGACGTGGGCCGGGGCCAGCAGCCCCAGCCGGTCGTACAGCCGCAGCGCCTTGGCCGACAGGCGGGCCCGCGCCGCGAACGCGCCGATGGTGAGTAACTCGTCGTCCCGTACGTCCACCACGCCATCCTCCGTCGCCGGGCGGCCTTCTCCGCCCGGCGGACAGGACGCTCCCGCTTGCCCCAGGGGCAAGGTCAAGCGGGGTGGGGCGGGGCTCAGCCCAGCTGGCCCTCGATGGCGGCGACGACCTCCGCGGACTCCGGCTCGGTCTGCGGCGAGAACCGCGCCACGACGCTGCCGTCCCGGCCGACCAGGAACTTCTCGAAGTTCCAGCGGATGTCGCCGGCGTGGCCCTCCGCGTCCGCGAAGCCGACGAGGCGCTCGTACAGCGCGTGCCGCCCGTCCCCGTTCACCTCGACCTTCTCGGTCAGCGGGAACGTCACGCCGTAGGTGGCCGAGCAGAACTCGGCGATCTCCTCGGCGGTGCCGGGCTCCTGCCCGAGGAACTGGTTGCAGGGCACCCCGAGCACGGTGAACCCCTTCTCGGCGTACCGCTCCTGGAGCCGCTCCAGGCCCGTGTACTGCGGGGTCAGGCCGCACTTGGAGGCGACGTTGACGATGAGGACGGCCCGGCCCGCGTACCGCGACAGCTCCGCGGAACCGCCCTGGAGGGCACCGATCTCGACAGCGAGGGGAGAAGTACCGGCATCTGTGGTCATGCCCGGATGCTAGCCGCGGCGGGTGACGCCACCCGCCGCCGGGGCCGTACGCGTCCCCCGGTGTCGGCCGCGCGCCGCGGCGGACGGCCCCGTTCCCGCCGGGCCGGCTCCGCCGTCCGGTGCCGGCCGCGCGCCGTGGCGGGTGACCTCACCTCCTGCCGGGGCCGTCGGCGTCCGCCGGTGTCGGCCGCGCGCCGCGGCGGACGGCCCCGTTCCCGCCGGGCCGGCTCCGCCGTCCGGTGCTGGCCGCGCGCCGTGGCGGGTGACCTCACCTCCTGCCGGGGCCGTCGGCGTCCGCCGGTGTCGGCCGCGCGCCGCGGCGGACGGCCTCACCTCCTGCCGGGCCGGCTCCGTCGTCCGGTGCCGGCCGCGTGCCGTGGCGGGTGACCTCACCTCCTGCCGGGGCCGTCGGCGTCCGCCGGTGTCGGCCGCGTGCCGCGACGGGCGGCCCCGTTCCCGCCGGGCCGGCTCCGTCGTCCGGTGTCGGCCGCGCGCCGTGGCGGGTGACCTCTCCTCCTGCCGGGCCGGCTCCGCCGTCCGGTGCCGGACGCGCCCGGGCCAGCGTCTCGCCCGCCCCCGTGCGCGAGTACAGCACCGACCGGCCCGCCCGCCGCCGCTCCACCAGCCCCGCGTCCCGCAGCACCCGCAGGTGCCGCCCCACCGACCCGAGCCCCTGCCCGGTCAGCGCGACCAGCTGGGTCGTGCTCAGCGGGCCCTCGCCGAGCAGCACCAGGACCGCGGCCCGGCCCGGGCCCAGCAGCGCGCTCAGCGCGGCCGGCACCGACCGCGCCGGAGGGTCCTCGGCGAGGACTCCCGTACAGGGGTAGACGACGGCGTACCGCTCCCGCCCCTCCCACGACACCCACCCGGTCCGCGGGGTCACCGGCACGAAGAGCAGCTCGGCGCCGGCGATCTCGCGGGGCGGGTACTCGTGCGCGTTGACCTGGAACCGGCTCTCCCCGAGCCACCGCGTCCCCGGCCGCAGCGAGTCCAGCACGGCGGCCCAGCCGCCCCGGCTCACCTGCGCGGTCCGCGCGACGACGTCGGCCTCCAGGACGCGCCGCCGCCGCTCCCAGTACGGCCGTACGGCCGCCTCCCACACGTACTCCAGCAGGGCGGCCGCCCGCTCGGGCAGGTCGTCGCGGTCCAGGCCGGCGGGCAGCGGACCGGCGAGGGAGGTCCGCAGGTGCGCACGGGCCTCGGCGGGACGGGCCGCGCGCACCCGGGCGGCGGTCCCGGCGAAGTCCTCCCCGGCCCGGGGCGTGGGCGTGAGGAAGTCGGCGATCCAGTCCCGGCCGAGCCCGGCCCGCACGAGCGACGCGGTCACCGGGTCGGCGGCCAGCCGCTCCCGGTACCCCGGCAGATGCGCCCGCAGCCACGCCCCCTCCCCGGGATGCGCGGCCCCTCCCGCGTGCAGCAGCTTCAGGCACGCGAAGGTCTCCGCGAACTCCGAGACCAGGAACCGGCTCCCCGCCAGCGTGTCGGCGTTCACCTGCCACCAGCCCATACCGGCCCCCCACGACCTTTCGCGCGTCCGCGAAACAATAACCACCGCGCCCGGCCCGCCCGAGACTCCCGGCATGACCGGCTACCGACAGCTCCTGCGCACCCCGGAGTTCACCCCCCTCCTCCTCTCCTCCGCCGCCCACACCGCCGCGCAGACGGCCGCGGGCCTCGCCCTGGGCACCCTGGTCCACCGCGCGACGGGCTCCCCGCTCCTCGCCGCGGTCAGCATGTTCGGCCCCTCGCTCGCGCAGGTCCTCGGCGCGACCCTCTTCCTCTCGGGCGCCGACCGCATTCCGCCGAGGGCGGCCCTCGCCGGCCTCTCCCTCGCCTTCGCCGCCGGCACGGCCGTCCTGGCCGTCCCCGGCCTGCCGGTCGCCGCCGTCCTCGCCGTCGTCCTCGTCCAGGGCCTGGTCGCCGCCCTCGGCGGCGGGGTCCGCTGGGGACTGCTGAACGAGATCCTCCCCGAGGACGGCTACCTGCGCGGCCGGTCGGTCTTCAACATGACGCACGGGCTCATGCAGGTCACCGGCTACGCCACCGGCGGCGCCCTGGTCGCCGCGCTCTCCCCGCACCGGGTCCTCCTGCTGGCCGCCCTCCTGTACGCGGGCGCCGGTGCCGGCGCCCGCCTGGGCCTGACCGCCCGCCCGCCCCGCGCCCCGGGCCGCCCCTCGGCCGCGGCGACCCGGCGCACCAACGCCCTCCTGTGGTCCTCCCGCCCGCGCCGCCTGGTCTACCTGGGCCTGTGGCTCCCCAACGGCCTGGTCGTCGGCTGCGAGGCCCTCTTCGTGCCGTACGACCCGGCCGCCGCGGGCACCCTGTTCGCGTGCGCGGCGCTGGGCATGCTGGCCGGCGACCTCACCGTCGGCCGCCTGCTCCCGCCCACCGTGCGCCGGCACGCGGCCACCCCCCTCCTGCTGCTCCTGGCCGGGCCGTACGTCGTCTTCGCCCTGCGCCCGCCGCTGCCCCTCGCCGCGTTCTGCGCCGCCCTCGCCTCCGTCGGCTTCGGCGCGAGCCTGGTCCAGCAGGAACGCCTGATGGCCCTCACCCCGCCCGAACTCGCCGGCCACGCGCTGGGCCTGCACTCCGCCGGAATGCTCACCCTGCAGGGCGTGAGCGCGGCCGTCGCCGGCACGGCGGCGCAACTCACCTCGCCCGCCACGGCGATGACGCTCATGGCGCTCGCCTCCCTCACGGTGACCCTGGCCCTGACGGCGGCGGGGCGCCGCCCCGGCCGGGACGCCGACGGGGTTCCCGTCCCGCACCGGGCGTAGCGGCCGTTCCCGCGCGCACGGCACGTCCCGCGGACCGTCCGGATTGCACGGTCCCGGGGCCGGCGGGACGCTGGTCATGTCAGCACCGGGGCGTCGTCCGGTCGTGGGCGGACACCGGCGCTGGCCGCCAACCCCACACCGGCAGTCCGGCCCCGGCGGGAACGGGACGTTCTCCTTGTCCTCGAGCGGCTGTCCTCACGTCTCGAGCGGCTGTCCTCGATCACCCCGAGCGGTCGTCCCCGAGCGGTCGTCCCCGAGCGGTCGTCCCCGAGTGATCGCTTCGAATGATCGCCCTCGAGTGATCATCCTCAGACGGTCCTCCTCGAGTGGTCGTCCTCGGACGGCCGAGGACCGGCACGCCCCGGAAAGCCCTCCGACGCCGGACGGCCCGGTGGAAACGCCGCGGCGCGGCGGGCTCACCATCCCCGGGAGATTTCATGGACACCTCAACCTTGGACGCGATGAGGTCCGCGCTGCGCGGGTCCGTCACCGGGCCCCAGGACCCCGACTACGACCAGGCCCGCAAGGTCTACAACGCCATGATCGACAAACGTCCCGCCGCCATCGCCCGCTGCGTCGACGCCGGGGACGTCATGGCCGCCCTCCGGTTCGTCCGCGACCAGGGGCTGGAACTGGCCGTCCGGGGAGGGGGCCACAGCGGACCCGGCCTCTGCCTGGTGGACGGCGGGGTCACCCTCGACCTGTCCCCGATGCGCTGGGTGCGGGTCGACCCCGCCGCGCGGACCGCCCAGGTCGGCGGCGGGACCCAGATCGGCGACCTCGACCACGCCACGCACGCCTTCGGGCTCGCCACGCCCACGGGCATCATCTCGATGACGGGCGTCGGGGGCCTGACGCTGGGCGGCGGCCACGGCTACCTCACCCGCAAGTACGGCCTCACGGTGGACAACCTGCTCGCGGCGGACGTCGTGCTGGCCGACGGCAGCTTCGTCACGGCGAGCGAGACCGAGCACCCGGACCTGTTCTGGGCCCTGCGCGGGGGCGGCGGCAACTTCGGGGTGGCGACCTCGTTCACGTACCGCCTGCACCCGGTGCACACGATCGGGTTCGGGGTCACCGTGTGGCCGGTCGACCACACCCGCGAGGTGCTGACCTGGTACCGCGACTTCCTCCCGCAGGCGCCCGAGGACGTCTACGGCTTCCTCAACCTGTTCACCGTCCCGCCGGCCCCGCCGTTCCCCGAGGAGATCCACCACCGGAAGGTGTGCGGTGTCGTGTGGTGCCACACCGGTGACCTCGACGGCTTCGAGAAGGACCTGGCGGCGGTGCGGGAAGCGGGCCCGCCGGCCTTCCACTTCACGTCACCGATGCCGTACCCCGTGCTGCAGAGCGCCTTCGACGAGCTGATCCCGACCGGCTACCAGTGGTACTGGCGCGGTGACTTCTTCGACAGCATCCCGGACGCCGCCGTCGACGTTCTCCTCAAGTACGGAGAGAACCTCCCCACCCCGCTCTCGCTGATGCACCTGTACCCGGTCGACGGCGCCGCCCACCGGGTCGGCCCCGACGACACCGCCTGGTCGTACCGGGACGCCGTCTGGTCCGGCGTCTTCGCCGGCGTCGACCCCGACCCGGCCAACGCCGAGGCCATCAGGCGGTGGTGCGTCGACTTCTGGGAGGAGACGCACCCGTACTCCATGGGCGGCTCGTACGTGAACTTCCTGGGCGAGGCCGAGGCCCCGGACCGCGTCCGCGCCACGTACCGCGGCCACTACGACCGCCTCGCCCAGATCAAGCAGACCTACGACCCGGACAACGTCTTCCACGCCACCCAGAACATCCGCCCGGCCGCACCACAGCCCCAGTGACCAGCGGACTGAAACCCCCTCACCTACGCTGACCCGGTGCCGCGCCGAACCCCCGAACAGGATCCCCGCACCGGCGGAGACCGGCACCGCCGGCGAACCCGGCGGTGCGGACGCCCTCGTCGCGGGGACGACGAGCCCGTCATCGCCATGGCCGGCCGGTGGATCGGGTACGTGGGGCTCGCCCCGGTCCTGGGCTGGGCGGTGTGGACGGCGGCGACCGTGCTCATCGTGTTCGGCGCGCGGGCGGGGGAGTGAGCCGGTCGCTCGTCCGTGGGCCCGGGAGCCCGTGCACCGCTCGGAGCGATGACTTCCGCTCGTGCCGTCGGTCATAGGGGTGACGACATCGACGCGAGGAAGGCCCGGCCATGACCCACACGCTCAGCGCACCCCAGCGGACCACCCCCGTCGCGACCCCGGCGCGACCGCCGGTGCGGTGGGCTCTGGTCGGCGGGGTGGTGGCGGGTCCGCTGTTCCTCGTGCTCGGTGTCGGCCAGGGCCTCGCACGGGACGGCTTCGACTTCACCCGCAACGCCCTCAGCCAGCTCGCCCTCGGCGAGGCGGGCTGGGTCCAGACGGTGAACTTCCTGCTCACCGGGGCGCTGCTGATCGCGGCCGCGACCGGTCTGCGCCGCACGCTCGGGGGCGGGGCGGGCGGCACCTGGGGGCCGGTCCTGATCGGCGTGTTCGGCGCCTCGTTCTGGGCCGCCGCGGCCTTCCCGGCCGACGCGGGGGCCGGCTTCCCCGCCGGCACGCCCGACACGACCACGCTGAGCGGACACGGTGCCGTGCACATGACGGCCGGGATGGTCGGTTACCTCGCCCTGTGCGCGGCGTTCGTCGTCCTGGCCCGTCCGCTCGCCGCCGGGGGGCACCACCGCTGGGCCGTCGTCTCGCGCCTCGTGCCCGTGGCCGTCCTGGCCGGCTTCACGGCCTCCGCCACCGCCGTAGCGGCCTTCACCGTGGGCGCCGGCCTCGGCCTGGTGTGGCTGGCCGCGGTGACGGCCCGCCTGGTCACCGCCCCGGCGGACCGCCGGCCGCCCGCGGCTCCGGCGGACCGCTAGCCCACCGCGTCTCCGACGGCGCTGTCGGGAGGAAGCGCGGCCGCCCGGTCGCCGAACCGGCGGGTGACCGGGCGGCGCGTTCAGGCCACCCGGTCCGGCAGGCCGAAGAGCGGGAAGAGGCGCTCGGTGTCGCGGAAAGCGGTGATGCCGGCGATGCGGTCGCCGGAGAACTCGACGACCTGGAGGGCCCACGGCGCGTAACCGGTGCCGGCGCCGGCGGCGTCCGGCCGGTACTGGCCGAAGGCGGGGGTGCCGTTCGCCACGGTCGGGACCAGACGGGAGCCGCGGCAGCCGACGGCGGGGCCGGTCAGCCACGCCTGGATGTCCGGGACCCCGCGCATCC
Source organism: Streptomyces sp. NPDC017936 (assembly GCF_044328485.1). Classification (NCBI taxonomy): domain Bacteria; kingdom Bacillati; phylum Actinomycetota; class Actinomycetes; order Kitasatosporales; family Streptomycetaceae; genus Streptomyces; species Streptomyces sp. NPDC017936. The sequence goes on from NZ_JBIRHK010000005.1 coordinate 259,480, forward strand.
ACTTCGCGTACGGCGGCAGGCACAGGGTCGCGTCGACGTGGAGCAGCATGTGCAGCTCCTCCATGTCGTAGCGGGAGAAGGCCGTGGCGTACCGCTCGGCGAGCGCCCGGCGGACGTCGTCGGACGGCCGGGGGCCGGCGCCGTCGGGGGAGCCGTGGTGCGCGGCCAGCGTGGCGCGGGCCCGCTGGAGAGCGCTGTTGGCCGAGGCGACGGTCGAGCCGTGCAGCTCGGCGACCTCACGGGCCGAGAAGGCCAGGACGTCCCGGAGGATCAGGGTGGCCCGCTGCTTGGGCGGCAGGTGCTGGAGCGCGGCGACGAACGCCAGCCGTACCGACTCACCCGTCGCCACGGCCGCCGCGGGATCGTCGCCGGGGCAGGGCTCGATCCACACGGCGGCGTCCTCCGGCGCCCCCGGTGGCGTGGCCCCGGGCGACGGGCCGGTGAGGTCCATCGGCAGGGCCCGCCGCCGTCCGGCGGCCAGGGCGTCCAGACACACGTGGGTGGCGATGCGGTAGACCCACGACCGCAACGACGAACGCCCCTCGAACCGTTCGACGCTCCGCCAGGCCCGGACCATCGCCTCCTGCACGGCGTCCTCGGCCTCGGCGTACGAGCCGAGCATCCGGTAGCAGTACCCGGTCAGCTCCCCCCGGTACTCCTCGATCCCGTCCGCCGCCCTCTGTGCCGCGGTGTCCCGCACCCGCGCACCTCCCCCTCCGCACGAAGTCGCACACGGTTCCTGATCAGACGTCAGTATCCGTCCGTGGAAAGCCGCTTGGGCGGACCGCCCGACGCGCCGGAAGTCTACGGGTCCACGAGCCGCGGGGGAGCGGACGGCTCCGCGGCGCCGTCCGGGTCGGCGCGGCCGCCTCCCGATCGACCGCCGCCCCGAACCACCCGGGACAGGCCCTCGTCGGCATCGCCGGCGCCCTCGTCCGTCACCGCCGCCGCACCAACTGGGGCCTGCCCTAATTTGTTTGCCACCGGCGAGCCCGGCCGGATAGGAAGCTCGCATGCTACGAGGCGGCAAGGTCGGGCTGAGGGCCCGGCACGAGGACGACATCCCGGTCCTGCGGGCCGAGCTCTACGACGACGTGGTCAACTCCTCGCGGGCCGAGGGCGGACCGTGGCGGCCGATCACTCCCGGCTCGAAGGACCCGCGGCTCGTGGTGGACGACAAGGAGCAGGGGCACGTCCCGTTCTCCGTCGTGGAGTTGGACGGCGGCACGCTGGTCGGCACCGCGACGCTGTGGGGCATCGACAACCACAACCGGTCCGCGCACATCGGCCTCGGACTGCTGCCGTCCTGCCGCGGCAAGGGCTACGGCACCGATGTGGTCGCGGTCCTGTGCCACTACGGCTTCGTCGTGCGCGGCCTGCACCGGCTGCAGATCGAGACGCTGGCGGACAACGCCGCGATGCTGCGCTCCGCCGAGCGCAACGGCTTCGTCCGCGAGGGCGTGCTGCGCTCCTCGGCCTGGGTGATGGGCGAGTTCCTGGACGAGGTGCTGCTCGGGCTCCTCGCCCGGGACTGGAAGCGGGACGCGAAGGCCTAGGCCGCCGTCCGGCCGCCGAGGGAGGCCGCGGAGCGGGCGGGGACGAGGGCGGGGACGGCCGGAGCGCCCCGAGGCGGACCGGACGCCCACGTGATCACGCCCCTCTTGCACGATCTGTGCCGCCCCCATAAGTTACCGACCGGTAGCCCGAAGGGGGCTGCGCCGCGCTCCGGCGTCGGGAAGGCGGCGGTGTGGACGGGTGAAGCCGGTCCCCGGCACCCGGACCCCGCCCCTTCCGGCAGCTCCACCCGTCCACCCGAAGGAGTCGCCATGCCCTCGCTCGACCGTCAGGACAACGTCTTCGTCCTGGACCTGGGGGACGGGGAGAACCGTTTCCACCCCGACTGGATCGCCGCTGTCGGCGCCGCCCTGGAGGAGGTCGAGAAAGCGGAGGGCCCCCGCGCCCTGGTCACCGCCGCCACGGGCAAGTTCTACTCCAACGGCCTCGACCTGGACTGGCTGTTCGCCCACGCCGACCAGTACCACGACTACGTCGTCTCCGTGCACGAACTGTTCGCGCGGCTGCTGTCGCTGCCGGTCGTCACCGTGGCCGCGCTGCAGGGGCACACCTTCGCCGCCGGCGCGATGTTCTCCCTCGCCCACGACTTCCGCGTCATGCGCGCCGACCGGGGCTTCTGGTGCCTGCCCGAGGCGGACATCGACATCCCCTTCACCCCCGGGATGGCCGCCCTCATCCAGTCCCGCCTGGCGCCGCAGACGGCGCACGAGGCCATGGTCACCGCCCGCCGCTACGGCGGCGCGGACGCGGCGGCCGCCGGCATCGTCGACCGGGCGGTCGCCGAGGACGCGGTGCGCTCCACCGCCGTCGAGATCGCCCGGGCGCAGGCGGGCAAGGCCGGCGGCACCCTCGCCACCATCAAGGCCCGCATGTACGCCCCGACCCTGGCCACCCTCCACGACACCGCCGCCCCCCTCGGCTGAACCGCTCCGGGGCTGCGGGAGGCTCGATTCCCCGGGAGGGGACCGTCGCCCCGCAGCCCGGGAATGCCGTCCCGGCAAACGCCCCTGACTCACCGTAGGAAGGCCGCACCACCGCCGCGCGACAGGCGCAGCCATCGATCCCACACGTGATCTTCACCTGACCCCCGCAACTGGTTCACTCTTTGACCACTTCCCGGATATGCTCCTGGCGCTCCGTTCGCACCACTGAGGGGGGAATTCCTCATGCGCATGCGCCACGCACTCGCCGCCACCGCCGCGGCCGGAACGATCGCCGTCATCACCGCCGCCCCGGCCCAGGCCACCGAGTACTCCTCGGCGTTGAAGGTCAAGGGCGTCCAGTACGACGCGCCGGGCAGCGACTCCAACCGCTGCTCGGGCGGCAACACCAAGGACGAGTACCTGACGGTCAAGAACTACTCGCGGACCGCGACGGTCGACCTCAAGGGCTACGTCGTCAAGGACGCCGCCGGGAACAGGTTCACCTTCCCCGCCAGCCACAAGCTCGAGCCCGGCGACTACGTCAAGCTGCGCGGCGGCCGCGGCACCGACTCCGACGCCAAGAACGTGGTCTACCGCCAGAACTGCAACTTCATATGGAACAACGACAAGGACACCATCTACCTGATCAAGCCCAACGGCTCCCGCGCCGACGTCCACTCCTACACCAAGCGCGCCAACGACGCGGACGGCAACGGCTACATCACCTACCACGGCTGACCACGCCGCATCCGGCCGCCGCCCCGACAGGGGCTCGGCAGCTCCATATACCGCCGTGGCGTACCTGGCGCGGCCAAGCACGACTTCGACGTGACCAGGCGGGGGAGGAGCCCCGGCCAGGGGATGCGAACTCCGCACGGGCCCCAGTGACACGCGTGCGGCACGACGAAGGGCCGGCCCAGGAGGAAACCCCTCCTGATCCGGCCCTCCTGCCTGCGCCCCGGCAGATTCGAATCTGCGACACCCGCTATCACGCACCAACTCGTAAGAAGGGGAGGCGTAGGGACTTCGGCTCGGTCCGGCAGCTTCCGTCCGGCCGTTGGCAGGTCCGCTACCGGGACCCGGAGACGGGGCAACTGCGTCCGGCGGAGAAGACGTACGCGACCAAGACCGATGCCCAAGTTGCCCTGACTCACATCGAGTCGGACATCGCGCGCGGGCAGTGGTCGGACCCGGACGCCGGGGCAGTGAACTTCGCCGAGTACGCCACCGCGTGGCTGCGGGACCGCAAGCTCGCCGACCGCACCCGCGAGCGGAACGAGTCGGTGATGCGGCTGCACATCCTGCCCACCTTCGGGGCCGGGAGCGTGGCCGACGTGACGACGGCCCGAGTGCGGAGCTGGCGCGGCAAGCTCCTCGCGGCCGGCGTCGGTGAGCCGTCGGTCGTCAAGGCGTACCAGCTGCTGCGCGCCCTGATGAACACGGCCGTGGACGACGAGCTGATCCGGCGCAACCCGTGCCGCATCAAGGGCGCGGACCGCTACGACGTGCCCGAGCGGCCGGTCCTCACGGTGGCGGAGGTCTTCGCCGTCGCCGACTCCATCGCACCGCGCTACCGGCTGCTCGTGCTCCTGGCGGCCTTCACCACCCTGCGGTTCGGGGAGCTGGCGGCCCTGCGGCGCCGGGACATCGACCTGGAAGGGCTGACCGTCACCGTGCGCCGCGCTCAGGCCGAGCTGCAGGACGGCCGGCTCTTCGACAAGGCGCCGAAATCCGCGGCCGGGGTCCGCTCCGTCTCCTTCCCGGCGGAACTGCTCGACACGGTCACGCACCACTTGGAGCACTTCACCGCTCCCGGCCGTGACGGGCACGTCTTCGTCGGGCCGCAGGGCGGACAGCTGCGGCGCAGCAACTTCCGCGACGACTGGGTCAAGGCCCGGAAGGCCGCGGGCGTCATGGCCGAGCTGCACTTCCACGACCTTCGGCACACGGGCAACACGCTGGCCTCGAAGCCGGGGCCAGCACGCGGGAGCTGATGACCCGCATGGGGCACAGCAGCTCCCGGGCCGCGCTGATCTACCAGCACATGACCAGCGATCGGGACCGGGCCATTGCCGACCGGCTCGGAGCCATGATCCGCGAAGGTGGGGGAGAGGAAGCTCCTGGCTGAGTGCCTGTGCCTGAACCTCCTTCTGGGCTGGTCAGGGTCTGTTCCGGCACTTTGGGCGTGAGGGCCTGCCCTTCGGCAACCGGTCGCAGTGACCGGTTGCCGAAGGGCTCATCGGTCGGGACGGCCACGAGCTGCCGCAGCCGAAGCGGCTGGTCCGGGCAGCCCCGGACCAGCCGCTTCACAGCAGGGGTCGGCACAGTGGCGGTCGCTGTCCTGCTTGCGTGCGGCAGAAGACCGGCGGCTGGCGGTGCCGCACAGGCCAGGTCAGTTGAAGGCTGTGGCCACCGCGTCCGCGAGCTGGTTCAGTACGTCCCGCGAGAGTTGCACCGAGCCGGTGAACGAGAGGAAGCCGTGAACGGCTCCTTCGACCGGGAGGTGCTGGACCGGCACGCCGGCGTCGGCCAGCTTGCGGGCATAGTGGGCGCTCTGGTCGCGCAGGGGGTCGTTCTCGGCGGTGGCGATGACGGCAGGAGCAAGTCCGGCCAGTTCCTGGGAGCGTGCCGGCGAGACCCGCGGGTCGGCGCCCTGGTCCGGGGTGCTGAGGTAGGCACCCCAGAACCACTCGAGGTAGGAACGGGAGAGGACCGGGCCCGCCATGCTCTCGTACATCGAGGGGCTGTCGTCGAACCGGTCGACCGCCGGGTAGGCGAGCACCTGAAGCATGATGCGAGGTCCCCCGCGGCGCAGGGATTCCTGTGCGAGCACCGCGGCAAGGTTCCCGCCGGCGCTCTCGCCGAACACGGCGATGCGCTCTCCGTCGCCCCCGAAGCCGGGGGCGTTGTCCGCAACCCAGGTCAGCGCGGCGCAGGCGTCGTCGACCGCGGCCGGGAAGCGGTGCTCGGGTGCCAGCCGGTAGTCGACGGAGACCACGATCGTGCCGGAGCGGCTGGTCACGGTGCGGGCCATGTTGTCCTGAGTGTCCAGGTCGCCGAAGACCCATCCGCCGCCGTGGAAGAAGAGCGTTATGGGCAGTGGCCCGGCGCCCGGCTGAGTGAAGGGTCGGTAGATGCGGACGGGTATGTCGCGGCCGTCGGCAGGCACCGTGGTGTCCCGGACGTCGGCGACCGGTACGGGATCGCCGGCCAGGGCGCCGAAGGCGCGCCCGAACGCCCGGTTCTCCGCCACCGTCAGGGTTTCGGGGGCCGGTCCGCCTCCCGCGGCCACTTTCTTGAGCAGGGTCTCGATCTGGGGGTCGAGGGGCATGGCACTCACCTGTCCGAAGAGACGGCCACCCGGTATGGAATGACCTTTCCAGGATCATTGGTGGAGCATAGTTGGAATGTCAATTCCAATTTGGGTAGCGTGGGCATATGAGCGCACCAGCGAAGGCCGGAGAGTCGAAGGGGCAGCGGCTCACCAAGGGCGGCCGCAAGACCCGCGAACGCATCATCGAGGCCGCCGCGGGACTGATGTTCCACCGCGGCGTGGGAGGCACGAGCATCCCGGACATCCAGGCGGCCGCCGGGGTCAGCGCGTCGCAGATCTACCACTACTTCGGCGACAAGCAGGGCCTGGTCCTGGCGGTCATCGACCACCAGACGGACACCCGGCTCGCCCAGCAGCGTCCGCTGCTGGACAACCTGGACAGCATCGAGGCCCTGCGCGAGTGGTGCGACAGGGCAGGGAGCCGGCAAGACGCGAGAGGATGCGAAGGCGGCTGCGAGATCGGCTCGCTCGCCGGCGAACTCGCCGACAGTGATCAGTCGGCGCGGACCAGACTCGTCTCCGCCTTCGACCGGTGGGAAGGCCCCATCAGGTCCGGGCTCGCACGCATGCAGGCGCGGGGCGAGCTGAGCGAGCGCGCCGATACCGCCGCGCTCGCCACCGCTCTGCTGGCCGCCATCCAGGGCGGCATGCTGCTGTCCCAGGTCCGCCGGTCGAGCACCGCCTACCGGCAGGCCGTGTCAGCGGTGATCGACCATATCGAGAGCTACCTCGTCCGGTAGCGGCTCGCGGGCGCCAGCTCACCACTAACACCCTTTGACCTGCTGATACAGCGTCCAGAAACAGGCACTAAGACGTATTCGAGCGATCCTCGCGGAGTCCTCAGTCCCCTGGCACCGGTAGATATCCGGCTGTCAGGGGCTGATCGCGTGGGATGGAAACGGTCGCATGGACGCCGCGGTGCTTGAACAGATGTTGGACGAGATCTTCGATCACGCCGTCGTCCACCACGGATACACCAGCTACATGCGCGACTACGAGGTCATCGTCTACGTGACGGCGGATCCCCGCACCGGTGTCGAGCCGGCGTATCTGCGGTATCTCTTCCGGTACTGCGTCGAGGCCCGGTGCGAGTCGTCCGTGCTGCCGGAGACCTGGAGTGTCTCTTTGGACGACCGTCTCATCGATCATGAGGCCGGCGTCGACCTCGACGGATGCGTCTGGGGTGTGAAGTGGCACTGCTTGTATCCAGGTGCGAAGGTCCTCCCGCCGTCGGAAGTGACCCGCCGTTGGGCGCAAGCTGTGGGGATCGACTTCCATGAGGTCTGCATCGAGACCAACGCACACCGTCTCACCCTGCTCTTCTCGGACTTGCAGGTCAGTGAGGTGGCGATCGGGTATGCGCCTTTCGTCGCGGAGTAGCGGGTATCCCTTCCCCCCTCTGACGAGCCGCCGAACGGGCGTAGTGGCACGCCTGTGGCACGGCCCTTGGAACGACGAAGGGCCAGCCTGGGAGGAAACCCCTCCTGAGCTGGCCCTTCTGCCTGTGCCCCCGGCAGGATTCGAACCTGCGACACCCGCTTTAGGAGAGCGGTGCTCTATCCCCTGAGCTACGAAGGCAGGGCTTGCTGGTCGCCCCTGAGGGCGGTTCCAACAGGTTAGCGGATGGGAGGGGGGAGTGGGGGCGGGGGTTGTCGGTGAGGCGGAGGGGTCTCGTAGAGGGGGCGGTTGCCGTGGGGGCCGGGGGTGGGCGGGTGTCGTTCGTCATGGGGTCGGCGCCGGCTGTTGCCTGTGGGAGGCGTGGGGCGGGTGGGGGCCGTGTGGTGAGGGTGGGTGCTGCTTGACCTCAAGTGGACTTGAGATTTTACGTTCGTCGCACGGGCCCGGCGGAGGGGCCTGATCTCAAGTCCATTGTGATGAGGGGGAGTTGGGCGTGAAGGCTGTCGCGTTCCGTGGTTTCGGGGGGCCCGAGGTCCTCGAGGTGATGGAGGTTCCCGTTCCCGGGGTGGGGGCGGGGGAGGTGCGGGTGCGGGTGAAGGCGGCCGGGGCCCAGCCCACCGACTGCGCGGTGCGGCGGGGCTGGAGCCCGCCCGGGTTCACCGTCACCTTCCCGCACATCACCGGCGGCGACTTCGCCGGCGTGGTGGACGCGGTCGGTGACGGCGTCACCGCGTTCTCCGCCGGTGACGAGGTACTGGGCTACCGCACGCAGCTCACCTACGCCGAGTACGTCGTGGCGCCCGCCGAGCAGCTCGTGGCCAAGCCCGCCGCGCTGTCCTGGGCGGTGGCCGGCGGTCTGTCCGCCTCCGGCCAGACCGCGCACACCGCGATCGAGGTCCTGGGCGTGGCGGAGGGCGAGACCGTCCTGGTCAACGGCGCCGCGGGCGGTGTCGGCACGATCGCCGTACAGCTCGCGGTGCTGCGCGGCGCCAAGGTGATCGCCACCGCCCGCGAGGAGAACCACGCCTACCTGCGCGAGCTGGGCGCCGTCCCCGTCACCTACGGTGCGGGCCTGGCCGACCGGGTGCGCGCGGCGGCCCCCGAGGGCGTGGACGTGGCCCTGGACACCGCGAGCGCCGACGGCCTGCGGGTGGCGGCCGAACTGGTCGGGGACAGGGACCGGGTCGGCACGATCTTCGCCCACGACGTCCACGAGGAGCTCGGCGTGCGCTGGATCCGCAGCCGGCGCTCGGCGGCGCGGCTCGCCGAACTGGCCTCCCTGGTGGCCGACGGCAGGCTCGAGGTCCACGTCCGCAGGACCCTCCCGCTGGCACGGGCCTCCGAGGCGCACCGCGAACTGGAGACCGGCCACGGCCGCGGAAAGATCGTCCTGCTGGTCGACTGAGCCGCCCGGCGGGGCGGGGTGGCGGGGCGGCGACGTGGGGAGCGCCGCGGTCGTGCGTCCCTCCCCCGGGCCGCGTCCGCCGTCTCGCTGCCGTTCCTCCTCTTCTGCCTCGCTCCCTTCCTTTCCTTCGTCCTTTCCGGTTTCCCTTCGGCTCTCCGAAACGAGGACCCCGCATGTCCCAGACCCCGCTCAAGATCGGCATCGTCATCGGCAGCGTGCGCACCGGCCGGCTGGCCGACACGGTCGCGCAGTGGTTCCTGTCCGAGATCCGCCGGCGCGACGACATGGAGACCCACGTCATCGACCTGTCCGAACCCGCCCTCGTCGACGAGCTCAAGCTCACCCTGGAGCAGTCGCCCGCCTCGGACGGCGCCCCGACCCTGGCCGAGCGCATCGGCGGGCTCGACGGCTTCGTCGTCGTCACGCCCGAGTACAACCACGGCTACCCGGCCTCCCTGAAGCTGGCCATCGACTACGTCTACCGCGAGTGGCGGGCGAAGCCGGTCGCCTTCGTCTCCTACGGCGGCATGGCCGGCGGCCACCGGGCCGTGGAGCAGCTCCGCCAGGTCTTCGCGGAGATGCACGCCGTCACGCTGCGCGACACCGTCAGCTTCCCCATGGTCTGGGAGAAGTTCGACGACGAGGGTCGCCCGCACGACGAGGACGGCGCCGGCAAGGCGGCCGCCGTGCTCCTGGACCAGCTCGCCTGGTGGGGCCTGACCCTGCGCGAGGGCCGTGCGGCCCGGCCGTACGACGGCTGAGGCGGGAGCGCGCGATCCGTGGCGGCCGGGCCGGGACATCCGGGCACCACCTCGGTGCGCGAGTCCCGCCACCGCCACGGCGTGCCGCCCGGCGCGCCGCGGCCCCGGGGGCGGGGGCCGCGTCGGGTCAGGCCGGCGGGACCCGGGTGAACCGTGCCGCCACGGACAGCTCGCCCTCGATCCGCGCGGCCGTGCGGACCAGCTCCGGCAGCACCTCCCGCACGCACTCCTCCACCGACCGCCGCGCCGCGTGCATCGCGACGTCCACCGCGGCCACCGCCCGGCCCGTGCGGTCCCGCACCGGTACCGCGACCGACCGCAGCCCCGCCTCCAGCTCCTCGTCGACCAGGGCGTATCCCCGCTCCCTGACCTCGGTGAGGGTCCGCGCCAGGGCCGAGGGGGCCGTGACCGTGCGGGGCGTGAGCGCCGCCCGCTCGCCCCACGCGAGGTCCTCGTCCGGGAGGTCGGCCAGGAGCACCCGCCCCAGCGACGTCGCGTACGCGGGCAGCCGCGTGCCGATCGTGATGTCGGCGCTCATGACCCGCCTCGTGGCCGCGCGCGCCGTGTACTGGATCTCCTCCCGGGACGGCGTCAGCACCGCCAGCGACGCCGACTCGTGCACCCGGGCGGACAGTTCCGCCAGATGCGGTTCGGCGATCCGCGTCAGCGACGTCCGGGACAGCGGCGGGAAGCCGAGGGAGAGGACGCGCGGGGTGGGGGTGAAGGTGCGGTCGGCGTTCGGGACCACCAGGCCCAGGTGGTCGTAGGTGATCAGGGCCCGCCGGGCCGTGGCCCGGGCCAGGCCCGTCGCCTTCGCCACCTCGGCCAGGGTCAGGGCCGACCGGCCCTCGCCGAACGCCGTCAGGACGGTCAGGCCGCGGGCGAGGGATTCGACGAACTCCCGGCCCAGCTCCTGCTTCGAGGCGCCGGTCCACACCGCCAGGCCCGCGGGCGGCGGGCCCGGCTCGGCGGGCGGGGCCTGGAGCAGGTCCTCCTCCATCGCGGCCACCGCCGTCCGCAGCCGCGGCAGCAGCGCGCCGCGCAGGCCGTCGGCCGAGTGGCGGCTGGTGTGGCTGACGACGTTCGCCACGCACGCGATCCGGGAGGTGCGGGGGTCGCGCACCGGCGCCGAGACCGCCACCAGGCCCGGTTCGATCAGCTGGTCGTCCAGCGCCCAGCCCTCCGCCGCCGCGAGAGCGGTCCGCCGAGCGAAGTCCCCGTCGCCCCCGTCGCCCCCGTCGCCCCCGTCGCCCCCGTCGGCCTCGTCGGCCTCGTCGGCCCCGTCGTTCCTGTGATTCCCGTCGTGTCCGCCGTTCCCGTCGTTCCCGGCCGCTCCGCGCGGTTCGCGCGGGGGGACCGCCGGGAAGTCCAGGTCCCGGGGGTCCGCGGCCCGGCGGGCGCGCCAGCGCTCCCAGTCCGTGTCCGTCCACTCCGTGGCGAACAGGGGGCCCGGCGCGGTGCGTTCGGCGGGGAGCAGGTCGCCGATGCGGAAGCTGAGGGACATCGCGCGGCGGCGGGTCGCCTGGTGGATGAAACGGATGCCGTCCCGGTCGGCGACCGCGAGGGAGACGGACTCGTCGAGTTCGTCGGCGAGGGCGTCGGCCCGCGCCGACAGCAGGGCGGGCAGCCGCAGGGCCGCCAGGTACGCGTTGCCCAGCTCCATCACGGGCGGTGCGAGGACGGCGTCACGGCCGTCGAGGCGCACGTACCCCATGCGGGCCAGGGTCGCGGCGATGCGGTCGACCGTGGAACGGGCGAGGCCGGTGGCGCGTTCCAGGCCGCTCAGGCTCATCGTGCCGCCCGCCGCCGTCAGCTGCGTCAGCACGGCGACCCCACGGATCAGCGGGGTGACCGCCTCGTCCGGGACGGGCGGCACAACGGTCGTCTCCCGGGCGGGCGTGGTCGTCTTCGCGGACATCGGCTCTCCGTACGGCGGTCGCGGCAGGCCTACGGTAATCCGCCCGCCCGCCCCCACGGCCGCCCCGCCCGCCTTCGCGGCCGCCCCGCCCGCCTTCGCGACCGTCCCGGCCGCCCCGCCCGCCGGCGCACCGCCCAGCGCGCCCTGCCCACCGGGTCCGCCCGCCGCCCCGCCCCCGTCCCCGGCGCGCACCCGGCCCGCGGCCGCTACCGTCGTGTCACCCGGACCCGGTACGTGCCCTCCAGGTCGGCCGCGGTGACCGAGATCTGCACGCCGCGCCCGGGGTCCTTGAAGGTCTCGCCGGGGACGAAGGGGGCGTCGGAGAGTTCCGCGTGGACGTTGGGGCTGCGGGTGCAGCCGCCGCTGTCGCGCTGGGAGTCGTAGACGGTGACCGGGCCCATGCCGGTGTCGACGTCCGCGTCGACCCGGTAGACGAGGATGCCGGGACGGCACACCGCCTCGTCGTTGCCGCCGCGGGTGCGCAGCTCGACGGCGTACCCGGTGCGGCGGTCGAGCGGGACGAACAGCAGCTTGGGGCCGCCCGGCCGGGACAGGGGGGTGAGGGGGTACTCGGCCGTGCCGCGGCCGGCGGCGCAGTGGAGCTGGCCGGCGCCCAGCCAGCCCAGCTTCCACTTGTGCCAGCCGAGCAGGTCGTTGTTGGCGCCCCAGTCCTCGCTCATGATGTCCCAGTGCCCGACGGCGCCCCCGCCCTCCTGGGTGTAGAGGTCGGGCAGGCCGAAGACGTGGCCGTTCTCGTGCGGCAGGACGCGGTAGCCGGTGTCCGCGTAGGAGCCGGAGCCGTCGTCCTGGCGGGAGTAGACGAAGGAGGCGTTGGAGACGGCGACCCCGTCGGCCACGGGGGCCTCGGCGTTGCCGGCGAACGTCACGGACAGGACGGTGTCCAGCGCGGAGGGCCCGGCGTTCGGGGTGACCAGCACGTTCAGCAGGTCGTACGACCGGAAGTCCACGGCCGGGTCGGCGGCGGCCACGATGTCCTGGACCAGCTCGCGGTAGCCGGGCTCGAAGGGCGCGCCGCGCTCTATGCCGTACGCCTTGAACGACCTGGGCATGCGCAGCCAGCGCGGCACGGGTGCTTCGGGCCGGTAGTCGAGGCGGCCGTAGGAGGCGGTGGCGAACCACTTGCGGGTCTGCGGGAGGAACTCGCGGAAGCGGTCCCGCGCGTCGCCCCGGCCCGGCGCGTCCGAGAAGTCGATCATCAGGGTGAGGGCGCGGACGGTGCCCGTGGAGCGCACGTAGCCGCCGGGCGTCGGCACGCCCTCCGACATCTGGACGGACGAGTCGCCGTTGATCATGCAGGGGGCGAGGGCCGCGGAGCGGGCCAGCGGGACGGGTCCCGCGCCGGCCGGCGCCGGACCCGGGTGCGGGCCCTGGGAGCCGGCCGAGGTGCTGACCGCGAGGATCAGCGCCGTCACGGACGCGAGAGCGGCCGTGCGGCGCGGGCGTATCCGACGGTGGAGCGGCTCCGGAGGCGTGCCCTGGTGGGCTTCCCCGGGGCGCTCGGGCTGCGGCTGCATGCAGGAACCTCTCGCTCCGGGCAGCCGCCGTCACCGACTGCACCCTTGCGATCACCCTCGGTCGGAGCCGGGCGGAACGCGCGCTGGGGCGGCCGATCGTGGGACGGGGGATAGTCGCAGGTGGGCGCGGGTGTGAGGGTGTGTGAGCCAGGTCACACGAAAAGACGCGCTCCCGGGGAAATAACCGGGGACCGCATCCCCGTTTGATCAGGTGTCACAGCGAAACGGGGACAGCGTCCCCGGATCGGTTCCCTTCCCTTCCGAGGAGTACGCCGTGCAGACCGCAGCCCCCGCGCAGCGCAGGACGACCCGGCCGCGCGCCGACGCCCTGCGCAACCGGGAGCGGATCGTCACCGCCGCCCGCGAGATGTTCGTCGAACTCGGCCCCGACGTGCCGCTCGACGACATCGCCCGCCGGGCCGGCGTCGGCAACGCCACGGTGTACCGCCACTTCCCCGACCGGGACGCGCTGGTCCGCGAGGTCGTCTGCGCCGTCATGGACCGGACGGCCGAGGCGGCCCTGCAGGCGCTCGACGAGACGGGCGACGCCTTCGGCGCCCTGGAGCGCTTCGTGCACGTGGCCGCCGACGAGCGGGTCAGCGCCCTGTGCCCGATGGTCGCCAGCACGTTCGACGAGGAGCACCCGGATCTCGTGGCCGCCCGGCTGCGCGCCGAGCGGCTCGTCGAGGAGCTCATGGAGCGCGCCCGGCAGGCCGGGCAGCTCCGCGGGGACGTCGGCGTCGGGGACCTGATGGTCGCCGTGGCCCAGCTCAGCCGGCCGCCGGCGGGCACCGGCTGCCCGATCGTCGACCGCTTCGCCCACCGTCATCTGCAACTGTTCCTGGACGGACTGCGGGCGCCCGCCCGGTCCGTCCTGACGGGCACGGCCGTGACCATGGAGGACCTGCGCCAGGCCTGACCGAGCGGGCCGGCCCGGCCCACCCCGACCCGATGCCCCGGCCGTCGCCGTGGACGAGCCGTCCCTTCACCGCACTTTTTCTGCTTTCTGCGCTGTTTTTCTGATTCTTCACGTTTTTCCGTCACGAAGTCCCGAAGTGGGTACCCCCATGTCTGAAACAGCCACCAAGGCGCCCGGCGCCCTCCAGCCCGATCCGGGGCGCTGGAAGGCGCTCGTCTTCATCGCCCTCGCCCAGCTGATGGTCGTCCTCGACGCGACCATCGTGAACATCGCCCTGCCCTCCGCCCAGCAGGACCTCGGCATCTCCGACGGCAACCGCCAGTGGGTCGTCACGGCGTACGCCCTCGCCTTCGGCGGACTCCTCCTCTTCGGCGGCCGCATCGCCGACCTGTGGGGCCGCAAGCGCGCCTTCGTCGTCGGCCTGGCCGGCTTCGCCGCGGCCTCCGCGCTGGGCGGCGCGGCGACCAACGAGGCGATGATGTTCGGCGCCCGCGCCCTCCAGGGCGTCTTCGGCGCGCTGCTCGCGCCCGCCGCGCTCTCGCTGCTCGCCGTGACGTTCACGGACGCCAAGGAGCGCGCCAAGGCGTTCGGCATCTACGGCGCGATCGCCGGCGGCGGCGGTGCCGTCGGCCTGATCCTCGGCGGCTTCCTCACCGAGTACCTGGACTGGCGCTGGACGTTCTTCGTGAACATCCCGTTCGCCGTCGTGGCCGCGGCCGGCGCCTACTTCGTCATCCGTGAGCCGGAGGGCGGCCGCAACCGCTCGCCGCTCGACATCCCGGGCGTGATCCTGTCCACCCTGGGCCTGGTGGCCCTCGTCTACGGCTTCACCCGCGCCGAGTCCGAGGGCTGGAGCGACTCCCTGACCGTCGGCATGTTCGTCGCCTCCGGCGTCCTGCTGCTCGCCTTCGTGCTCGTCGAGTCCAAGGTCAAGGCCCCGCTGCTGCCCCTGCGCGTGGTCACCGAGCGCAACCGCGGCGGCGTCTACCTCTCCCTCGGCCTCGCGATCATCGCGATGTTCGGCCTGTTCCTCTTCCTGACCTACTACCTGCAGGTCGTGAAGGGCTACACGCCGGTGAAGACCGGCTTCGCGTTCCTGCCGATGGTGGCGGGCATGATCACCGGTTCCACCCAGATCGGCACCCGGCTGATGACCCGGGTCGCCCCGCGCCTGCTGATGGGCCCGGGCTTCCTGGTCGCCGCGCTCGGCATGCTGCTGCTGACCCGCATGGAGATCGGCTCCTCGTACGCGGGCGTGCTGCTGCCGGGGATGGTGCTGCTGGGTCTCGGCATGGGCACGGCGTTCATGCCGGCCATGTCCCTGTCCACCCAGGGCGTGCAGCCGCGGGACGCCGGTGTCGCCTCCGCGATGGTCAACACCTCGCAGCAGGTGGGCGGCGCGATCGGCACCGCCCTGCTGAACACGGTCGCCGCCTCCGCGACGACGTCCTACATCAAGGACCACCTCGCCTCCGCCGGCTCCCGGCCGCAGCAGCAGCTGGTCCAGCTGGAGGGCATGGTCCACGGCTACACCAGCGCGATCTGGTTCGCCGTCGGCATCCTGGTGGCCGCCGCCGTCATCGTCCTGACCCTCGTCAACGCCGGCAAGCCGGACATGGGCGTGGTGAGCGGCTCGGGCGCCCGGGACGGCGAGGCCGCCGAGGACGCGGTGCCGGTGCCCGTGATCGCCCACTGATCCCGGAGCCCCTCGGCCCACCGGCCGGCTGACGTACGGACCGGCGTGCCGGCCGGGGGGCGTGCGGGTGCCGGCCTAGCGCAGCCAGGGCAGGTCGGCGCCTGCTTCGTTGGGCTGGAGTCCCTCGGCGACGATCTCCATGATCTCGCCGAGGGACTTCTGCTGTTCGGGGGTGAGCCGGTCGAAGAGCGCGTTGCGCACGGCGGTCACGTGGCCCGGCGCGGCGGCCTTCAGCACCTCCATGCCCTGGTCGGTGAGGACCGCGAACTGGCCCCGCTTGTCCGAGGGGCAGTCCTCGCGCCGCACCCATCCGTTCTTCTCCAGACGGGCGACGGCGTGGGAGAGGCGGGAGCGGGTGATCTTGGCGTGCATGGCCAGCTCGGTCATGCGCAGACGCCGGCGGGGGGACTCGGCGAGCTTGACGAGGAGACCGTAGTAGACGTGGGGCATGCCCGCGTCGCGTTGGAGCTGGCGGTCCATGTGGTCCTCGAGCAGGTAGGTGGCGTGCAGGTAGGAGCGCCAGATGCGCTGCTCCTCCGCGGTGAGCCACTGGGGCTCGTCAGGGGATGCGGCTGCCTTCGTCATGGATCCCACTGTACGGGGCCTGTCCTTGAATTTTAAACAAGTGGTGCCTACAGTGAGGGTGTCAGGAAATTTAGAGTTCAAACAATGATGGACACGAGGACCTGTCGAGAGGGCCTCGGAGGGAGCCGCCGTCATGTCCGCCACCGCCCCGGAGCGTGCCGTCCCCCAGGTGCGCATGCCCGCCCTCTACCTCAGCCACGGCGCCCCGCCGCTCGCGGACGACCCCGTCTGGCCCGGCCAGCTCGCCGCCTGGTCCGCCGGCCTGCCCCGCCCCAAGGCGATCCTCATGGTCTCCGCCCACTGGGAGGAGGCCCCGCTCGCCCTCGGCGCCGTCGAGACGGTCCCCCTGGTCCACGACTTCTGGGGCTTCCCCGAGCACTACTACCGGGTGACGTACGAGGCCCCCGGCGCGCCGGAGCTCGCCGAATCCGTGCGCAAGCTGCTGCGCGCCCCCGGCACGCCCGTGCAGGACATCCCCGACCGCGGCCTCGACCACGGCGCCTACGTCCCGCTCGTCGAGATGTTCCCCGAGGCCGACATCCCGGTCCTCCAGATCTCCATGCCGACCCTCGACCCGGTCAGGCTGATGGAGATCGGCCGCAGGCTCGCCCCGCTGCGCGACGAGGGCGTCCTGATCGTCGGCTCCGGCTTCTTCACCCACAACCTGGCCGCGCTGCGGCACACCGGCCCGGGAGTGCCCACCTGGTCGGCGGAGTTCGACGACTGGGGCCGCCGCGCCCTGGAGACCCGCGACTGGGACGCCCTGCTGGACTTCCTGCACAAGGCTCCGGCGGGCCGCTACGCCCACCCGCGCACCGAGCACTTCGCCCCGCTGTTCGTGACCATGGGGGCGGCGGAGGCCGCCGGTGAGCTGGGTGCGCAGAAGTCGGTGATCGACGGGTTCTGGATGGGGCTGGCGAAGCGTTCGGTGCAGTTCGGCTGAGCGACGGGGGCGGCCGGCCGTGCCGCTCGGTCGGTCCGGTGGGGTTCGGCTGGGCGACGGGGCCGGCCGGGGCGAGGCGGGGGACGGGGGCGGTTCGCGGGGGCGGAGGGCGGCGAGGGAGCGGTGCTCCGGGCGGGAGGTCCCTGGGAATCCGCTGTGAGTTCCGTCGTGGGCCGCCCTCCCGGCAACCTTCGGCGGGCGCGGGTCGTCTTCAGGGGTGGGAGAGCGGTCGAGGGCGACGCCCTCCCGAGGGAAATCGCCGTGTCCCCGCTGTGAAGGGCATCTCACCGACGGAGTGGCCGCAGAGGCCACCGAGGCCCGTGAGACCGCCAGGACGCACGGCCTGACCTGCGGATCTGCCCGCTCCGGGGTCCTGCTCCGCTCCGTGCGGCGGACAGGGTACTGCAAGGTCAGAGAAAAAGTGGGGCGGCTTGGGAATTCTGTCCTGATTCCAGTCGTTGTTTCCATCGGATGCAGGGCACCCGAGGAGAGTCCCGAGGAGAGTCCCGGGAGGACCCGAGCGGTTGCCCGGTGTCCACGGACCACCCGCTGACCCACCATCGCAAGGGAGCACGCATGGCAACCCGTGCCGTCGCCCGTCGTCAGTCCGCCACCGGCGAGACGGCCGACGCGGCAAGCAGCGTTCGCGTCCACGGCGGCGAGATCGCCGACCGCGATCTGGTCGGCATGTACCTCGACGAAATCGCGCGCACGCCCCTGCTCGACGCGGCCAAGGAGGTCGAGCTGTCGCAGATCATCGAGGCGGGTGTGTTCGCGCAGCAGGTCCTCGACGGGTACGAGGAGTCCAAGGCGGACGCCTCCCGCGAGGAGCTCGAGGCGCTCGTCGCCGAGGCGGAGCACGCCAAGGACGTCTTCATCCGTTCCAACCTGCGTCTGGTCGTCGCGGTCGCCCGCCGCTACCCCCGCAGCGGTCTGCCCCTGCTCGACCTGATCCAGGAGGGCAACGCCGGCCTGGTCCGCGCGGTCGAGAAGTTCGACTACCGCAAGGGCTTCAAGTTCTCCACGTACGCGACGTGGTGGATCCGCCAGGCGATCACCCGCTCGATAGCGGACCAGTCGCGCACGATCCGGCTGCCCGTCCACCTGGTGGAGGAGCTGGGCCGTATCCGCCGCGTCCAGCGCGAGTTCAACCGGGAGCACGGCCGCGAGCCGGAGCCCGCCGAGATCGCCACCGAGCTCGGTTCCACGCCGGAGCGCGTCATCGACGTCCTCGACTGGGCCCGTGACCCGGTCTCGCTGAACATGTCGGTCGACGACGAGGGCGAGACCCAGTTCGGCGACCTGCTCGAGGACACCTCCGCCGTCTCCCCGGAGCAGTCCGTGCTCACGCTGCTGCGCAGCGAGGAGCTGGACGGCCTGATCGACCGCCTCGAACCGCGCACCGCCTCGATCATCAAGATGCGGTACGGCATCGAGGACGGCCGGGAGCGCACCCTGACCGAGGTCGGCAAGGAGCACGGCCTCACCCGCGAGCGGATCCGGCAGATCGAGAAGCACGCGCTGCTGGAGCTGAAGAAGCTGGCCCGCGACACCGGGTTCGAGGCGGCGGCGTAGGCGACGCGGGGCGGACCGGGCGCTGCCGCGGACGCGAGTGGGCCCGCGGCCGGCGTGACGTGGCCGACGGGGAGCCGCGGCGGGCTCACGCCACCGGCGTGCGCCGGGTGGCGAAAGTCCGCGCAAGGATGGCGCTACAACGCCGCTTCAACCGGGGGGACCGGGGGAACAAGACTTCTGGGCACGGGAGTTCGGATCCCTCGGACCCCGCAGTCCTTCGCGAGAGCTTCGTTTCCGCACTGCGCCGTTCCGTCCACGCACCGCTCGGCACCCACCCGAAACCGCTCCGCACGACCCCCGGACCACGTCCCGACGCACTCCCCCCGGCGCCGGGACTTCCCCGAGCCGGGCCTGGCGCCTGTCCCCCCGGGCGCCGGGGCCCGGCTCCTTCCGCTCCCGGAGCGCCCGATCCGTGGGCGCGCACGCTGAAGGGGGCGGGGCACCCCGTACCTGAACCCCGGGGTGGCCCGCCCGGATGGCAGATTCTGCCACATGGGCATAGCCTGCCGACGTGAGCAGCTCCACCCCCGCACCACCGCCCTCGTCCGGCACGCCCGCCCCCACGTCGCTGACCGAGCGACGCAAAGCGGCGACGAGGATGGAGATCGCCCGAGCGGCGGCCGGCCTCTTCGTGCGCCGGGGCCTGAAGGCCACCCGTGCCGAGGACATCGCCCAGGCCGCCGGCGTCGCCCCGCGCACCTTCTACCGGTACTTCGCCACCAAGGAGGAGGCCGTCGCCCCCCTCTACACGGCCGGCGCCCAGCGCTGGGCCGAGGCGGTGCGCGACGCCCCGCCCGACCTGCCGGTGCCGGAGGCGCTCGAACACGCCGTACGGCACACGCTGACGCCCGGCGCCGCCGTCTCGGCGGCCTCCTGGGAGTGGGCCCGCACCCTGATCCGCCTGGCGGCGAGCAGTCCGGCGCTGAGCAAGGTCTGGGCCGAGGTCTGCCGCACGTCGGAGGGGGTGCTCGCGGAGATCCTCGCGGCGCGCTCGGCCCGGCCCGACAACGTTGCCGAGCCGGCTCCCGCCGACCCCGCCGCCCCCCGCCCCGAGGACGTTCCCGCGCCCCCTCCCACCGCCCACGAGCGTTTCACCGCGGCGGTCGCGGACGCCGCGGTGAGGGTGGCCGTGGAGAGCTGGGCCATGACCGACAGCCCGGCGAGCGGACCGGAGGGACCGGCCGCCCTGGCCCTGCGGAACCTCGAGGCGCTGCGGGGCTTCCGGTGGACGGACGCAGAGGGCGGGGGCCGAGAGGACCGGTGAAGGAGAAGGGCGGGTGGTCTACTCGGCCTCGCCGCAACCCCCCGCCCTCGTCAGCCTCGCGCCCAGTCCCCTCACGCACTCCACCAGTTCGCCCGGCCCCCGTACGGAGAACTCGCACCCCAGCATCGCCAGCCGCACCGCGAGCCACTCCACCGGATCGCCGGTGACCTCGTGGAGCACGCACTCGCCCGGGGCGTCCTCCCTCTCCACCGGCCGCCCGTACCACGCCGGCAACCGCCCCGCCACGAAGTCCGCCGGCGCCGCGAAGGCGACCTCGAACGGGTACGTCTCCTGCCGGCGCTGGATGGACTGCCGCAGGTACTCCGCCGCGTCCCCCTCCGGCACCTCCCGCGGCGCGAACCGGGCCCCGGTGGCGAACGGCTCGCGCACCCGGTCCACGCGGAACGTCCGCCAGTCCTGCCGTTCGAGGTCGTAGGCGACGAGGTACCAGCGCCGTCCGGTCGACACCAGCCGGTACGGCTCGGTCAGCCGGCGCGACTCGGTTCCGTCCTTCGCGCGGTAGGCGAACCGCAGCCGCTCCCGGCCGGCCACCGTGGACGCCATGACGGTGAGCGTCTCGGGCGCGATGCTCGCCCCGTCCCCGCTGGTCAGCGGTGTGGTGGCGGCCTGGAGGGTGGAGACCCGGTGCCGCAGCCGGGAGGGCAGCACCTGCTCGAGCTTGGCCAGTGCCCGCACCGACGCCTCGTCCACCCCCTCCACCGCGTGTCCGGCGCCCGCGCGCAGGCCGACCGCGATCGCCACCGCCTCCTCGTCGTCGAGGACCAGCGGCGGCATGGCCTTGCCCGCGACCAGCCGGTATCCGCCGTCCGAGCCTTTGGTCGCCTGTACGGGATAGCCCAGTTCGCGCAGCCGGTCGATGTCCCGCCGGACCGTGCGGCGGGACACCCGGAGCCGGTCGGCGAGCTCGCCGCCGGGCCATTCGCGGGGCGTCTGGAGGAGCGAGAGGAGCTGCAGCAGCCGTGCCGGAGTGTCCGTCGTCATGGGGACGAGAATGCCCCACCAATAGGACACGATCCGGCCTATTGCCTTCCTACTGTCATGGCATGACCTCCACCGAAGCCACCCCCGCGCCCCGGGGCGCCGCGGGCGACCGCCGCCGCTGGTTCGCCCTCGCGATCGTGATGACCGCGGCCTTCATGGACCTCGTCGACGTCACGATCGTCAACATCGCCATCCCCGCCATCCGGCGGGACGCGGGCGCCTCCTTCAGCCAGATCCAGTGGATCACCGCCGGCTACGCCCTCGCCTTCGCCGCCGGTCTCATCACCGGGGGCCGGCTCGGCGACATCCACGGCCGCAAGCGGGTGTTCCTCGTCGGCATCGGCGGCTTCACCCTCGCCTCCGCGCTGTGCGGCTTCGCCGCCGGCCCCGAGATGCTGGTCGCCTCGCGCGTCCTCCAGGGCGGCATGGCCGCGCTGATGGTGCCGCAGGTCCTGTCGATCGTGCACGCCACCTTCCCGGCGCACGAGCGCGGGAAGGTGTTCGGGCTCTTCGGCGCGATCGTCGGGCTGGGCGCCGTCTCCGGGCCGCTGCTCGGCGCGCTGCTGACGGAGTGGAACCTGTTCGGGCTGGAGTGGCGGCCCATCTTCCTGATCAACCTGCCCGTCGGCGTCGCCGGCCTGGTCCTCGGCAGCCGCTTCATCACCGAGTCCCGCGCGCCGAAGGCGCTCAGGCTGGACCTCGTCGGCGTCGCGCTCGTCACCCTGGGCCTGCTGATGCTGCTCTACCCGCTCACCCGCGGTCGTGAGCTGGGCTGGCCGCTGTGGGGGTACGCGTCGATGGCCGGCGCGCTCGGCGTCTTCGCGGCGCTCGTCGCGTACGAGCGGCGCAAGGGCGCGCGGGACGGTTCGCCGCTGATCGAGCTCTCCCTGTTCCGGGTGAAGAGCTTCGCGGCCGGGATCGCGGTGCAGACGGTCTTCGGCATCGGCCTCGGCATCTTCTTCCTGGTCTGGACGCTGTACATGCAGGACGGCCTGGGCTGGAGCGCGCTGCGCGCCGGGCTGACCGGCATCCCGTTCTCCCTCGCCGTCTCGACGGCCGCCGGGCTGTCCGTCCAGAAGCTGGTCCCGCGCTTCGGCCGCAAGGTGCTCCAGGCCGGCGCGCTGAGCATGGCCGCGGGTGTCCTGCTCTACCTGTGGGAGGCCGAGCGGTACGGCCTCGGCATCACCTCCTGGCAGATGGCGCTGCCGCTGGTCGTGATGGGCGTCGGGATGGGGCTGATCGTCGCCCCGCTGACGGACGCGGTGCTGTCGGAGGTGCCGCGCGCCCACGCCGGTTCGGCGTCCGGGCTCATCAACACCGTGCAGCAGATGGGCAACGCGCTCGGGCTCGGCCTGGTGTCCGTGGTCTTCTTCGGACGGATCGGCGACCGGCTGCGGCCGGCCGAGGTGGGCCCGGAGTTCGTCGCGGCCTTCCAGTACGCCCTCGGGTGGGTGGCCGCGGTGATGGGCGCCATCTTCCTGATCATGTTCGCCCTGCCGAAGCGTCCGGCCCAGCACGTGGAAGGAGCGGTGGACGAGGAGCCGCCGGCGGACGGGGAGCCCCTCGCGGGCGCGGGGCGGCGGACGCCCGCGTCCGGTGCGCAGCCGGAGCGGGAGCTCGTGGGCTGACCACCGGAGCCGACGGGGTCCTCCGGCACGGGCCCGGCACCCGGACGGGTGCCGGGCCCGGGGCCCGTGCCCCCGGCCCGGCCGGTCGCGGCCCCGCGGGACGGGGCTGCGACCGGCCGCTCGTCCGTTTGGCGGCGCTTCACTGCACTTGGGCCGCATGCGAGATGCGTCACGGTACGGGGCCGAAGTCCCGGGCCGTGAGGTCTACTGTGCGCATGCCTGAGGACCTCTCGATCTCCCGGCTGGCCGCCGTGACCCTGCTCGCCCTGGTCTGCGCTGCCCTGCTGACCGGCCTGCGCCACGTCCTGCGCCGCGGCCGTCGCGCCGCGGCCGTGCGGCGTCCCGCGGCGGGCCCGGGCTCCTACCGGACCTCGCAGGACGTCCTTCCCGCCGTCCCGGGCCGGCGCCGGATCGGTCCGTCCCTGGAGGCCGTGGACCTCACCCCGGCGGAGCGGGACGCCTTCGAGCGGCTCGCCCGCCGCCTCGACGGCGGACGCTGAGCGCCCGCCTGCGGGACCGCGCGGCGCCGACCCCGTGACCCGCCGTCAGGAGACCTGGGCCGCGCGCCGCTCCATCGCCTCCCGGGCCGCCGCCTCCGACGGATACACCTCGCACATGTGCCGCCCGTCCGGCGTCGCCGTGTGCTCGACCTCCCACAGGGAGATCTCCCGGCCGTCGCGGAGCAGGAACGCGTGCTCGTAGAGGGCGAAGCCCAGCCCGGCGCGGCCCGCGCGGCACGGGCGCCCGAAGGCCTGGGTGATCTGGTGCGCGAACGCCGTCCGCAGCAGCGTGGCCGTGTCGGCGCCGGGCCGGTCGGGGTTCTCCGCGCGGCGCAGCAGCCGGCGCGCGTGGTCCGCCGAGTCGTCCGGCACGTACACGTGCCGCGGCGCGGGGACCGGCGACAGCTGCACCAGCACCGGCAGCTCGAAGTCGGGCCCCTCCGGCGGCAGCGGCAGCCGGGCCGTGGCGGCCCGCAGCTCCTCCTCGTCGACGTACACCTCGTGCTGCGGCTCGCTGCCGGGCTCGGGGTTGTGGACGAGCTCCCACAGGGTGAGCGCGGAGCCGTCGGCCAGCAGCCAGGTGTGCCGGTACGTCTCGCGGTGCAGTCCCGCGCTGTGGTGCGCGGAGTGCAGTGAGCTGTCGTGCGCGAGCGCGCAGTCGAGCTGCCGCAGACACTCGTCGGGCAGCTCGAACGAGTTCAGGGCGCGGCCGAGGAGCCGCGCGAGGTGCTCCTCCGGAGTCTCGGGCGACTCGGCTGGTCCGTGCGCTGCCGTCTCGTACGGAACGCTCAAGGTCTCTCCCGGCGTCGCTGCATGTCACCTTGTGGGTGCATACCGTAGCCCCTCGGTCGGACATCATGTCCGGGAACCGAGAAAACGTACGCCGGGAAAACGACCGGGCCGCGCGAGATGTTCCCGCACGGCCCGATGGACTGTCGGAAAGCGCCGGTCACAGGCTTGTTCCGCCGAAGCGGGGACCTCCTGGCGCCCGGGGCGGGCGCGCCGTCAGCCGGCGCCGCCGGCGGTCCACTCGCTCCACGCCATGTTCCACCCGTTGAGCCCGTTGTCCGGGGTCACCGTCTTGTCGGGGGAGTTCTTGACGATCACCACGTCGCCGATGAGCGAGTTGTCGTAGAACCACTTGGCGGAGGTGTCGCCCTGCGCGCCCCGCACGTCCGCCAGCCCGACGCAGCCGTGGCTCGTGCCCTCGCGCCCGAACGGCGGATTGCCGCGGTTGTACCAGTAGTTGCCGTGGATGAACGTCCCGGACGTCGTCAGCCGCATCGCGTGCGGCACGTCCCGGATGTCGTACTCCCCGCCCAGGCCGACCGTCCGGCTGTTCATGCGGGTCTGGGTGAACTTCTCCGAGATCACCATCTGCCCGTTGTACGTGGTGTGCTGCGCGCTGCCCGACGAGATCGGCACCGTCCTCAGCGTCCTGCCGTCCCGCACCACCGTCATGGTCTGCGTGTCGACGTCGACCGTGGACACCTGCGAGCGCCCGACGGTGAACGTCACCGTCTTCTTCTGCACGCCGCGGACGCCGTTCGCGCCCTGCACGCCGTCCAGGTCGATCTTCATCGTGACCTCGGAGCCGGCCTTCCAGTACTCCTTGGGCCGGAAGTCGAGCCGCTGCGACCCGAACCAGTGCCCGACCACCTGCTGACCGCTGCTGGAGGTGACCGTGATGTGCGACTGCACGGCCTCGCGGTCGGTGATCGCCTTGTCGAAGGTGAACGACACCGGCATCCCGACGCCGACCGTCGTGCCGTTGTCCGGCGTGTACGTGCCGATGAAGCTGCCCGCCGAACTGACGGTGGTGAAGATGGAGTTGGCGGCGGACGTCCGGCCGTCCGCGTCCTTCGCGGTCGCCGCTATCTCGTACTTCGTCCCCCGCTCCAGCTGCTCCTTCGGCTTCCAGCTGCGGCCGTCGGCCGACAGCGCCCCCGCCACGGCCTCCCCGGTCCCCGCGACCGTCATCCTCACCTCGGTGAGCGTGCCGTCGCTCACCTTCACGCCGGTCGTGTTGATCGACGCGCCCGTCGACCCGTCCTCGGCCGAGATGACGATCTCCGCGGCCGACGTCGTCCCGGCGCCCTTTCCGCCCTTGTCGCCCTTGCCCTCGTTCCCGGCGTCGGCGCTGCCGCCGCAGGCGGTCAGGGTCAGGGCGCCGACCACCAGGGCGGCACAGGCCCCCAGTACGCGCCGCGCTGCTATGTCCGGCGTTGTCACGGGCTGCTCCATCTTCATGTCATGTGCGCGATCCGTTCCCGTACGTGAGGGAAGAGGACGCCGCGCCCGGGGAGGTTCCCCCCGTGCGCCCTGGACGCCACCACGTGACAGAACCGGGACAATCCCGCACCGCCCGAGGTCCCACCCCCGCCACCCCCGCTACGCCCGCCCGTACAGCTCCCCGTACGACGGCCACGTCCCGCCCGCGGTCTCCACGGTCCGCGCGGCGCGCACCGCGCGGACGATCGCGCGGGTCACCATGTCCGCGCCCGCGGCGAGGACGTCGTTCAGAGCGAGCGGGTCGGGGGCGAGCGGACGGGCGCCGGTCGCCAGGGCGAACACCGTGTCCCCGTCGTGGAGCAGGTGCACCGGCCGCACGGCGCGGGCGATGCCGTCGTGCGCCGTGCCCGCCAGCTTCTGCGCCTGGGCCTTCGTGAGGTCCGCGTCGGTGGCGACCACCGCCAGCGTCGTGTTGAGCGGCGCGGGCGCGTTCCTCGCCGCGCACTGCGCGAGGCGCCGGCGCGCGGCGTCGTGCAGCGGCGCGCTCGGATGCTCCACCCGCCCCTGCAGCAGCTCCCCGTACAGCGCGCCCGTCCCGGGTTCCAGCACCGACCCCACCGCGTTGGCCACGACCAGCGCGGCCACCGTGATCCCCGCGTCGAGCACCACGCTCGCCGTGCCGACCCCGCCCTTCATCGCGCCGACCGCCGCGCCCGTGCCGGCGCCCACGCACCCCTGGGGCACGCGCGTGCCCGGTGCGCTCGCCGCGGCCGCCTCGACCGCGGCCCGGCCGGTGGCCGCGTCCGGGCGGGCCCGGAAGTCGCCGCCGCGGCCCAGGTCGAAGACACAGGCGGCGGGCACCACCGGCACGACGTGCGCCGGGTCCGGACCGACGGGCACCCCGCGCCCCCGCTCCTCCAGCCAGGCCATCACCCCGGACGCCGCGTCGAGCCCGTACGCGCTGCCGCCGGTCAGCACGATCGCGTCGACCCGCTGCACCACGTTGCGCGGGTCGAGGGCGTCGGTCTCCTTCGTGCCGGGGCCGCCGCCGCGCACGTCCACCGCGGCGACCGCCCCGCCCTCCGGAGCGAGGACGACCGTGGTGCCGGTGAGCCAACCGTCGCCGGTGCGCGTGGCGTGGCCCACCCGCACACCGGCGACGTCCGTCAGAGCGTCGACTGTCATGGGAGCCAGTCTCGCCCAGCGTGCCGCGGGGGCCGTGGCGTCACACCGAGGCGTTCGAAGCCGGCGGCGCGGCCTTCCGTGCGCCTCCGCGCACGGTGCCGCGCGCCGTCAGCGTCGTTCCGGTCGCCCCTGCCGCAGCCGCAGCCGCAGCCGCAGCCGCAGCTCCCGCCGCTGCCGGCGCCGGGACCGGGCCGGCCGCGGGGACCGCCTGCTCGGGCCCCGTCCCCGTCACCTCCGGGGCCGTACCCTGGGGGGCATGAGCACCCCCTCCGCCCCCGAGCCGCGTGAAGCGCGCGACCCGCGCGAGCCGAAAGCCGCGCTGATCTTCGACGACCCGCTGGACCAGCAGTCCTCGGACGACACGGACCGCGGGTGGGGCGAGCGGCCGGCGGCCGGCGGCGACAGCGCGGCCGACCTCAGGCGCTTCCTCGACGAGAAGCCGCCCCACCACCTGTGACCTACGGCTGGTCGCGTCCCGGGGCCCGCTGGGCGACCAGGGCGTCGCGGATCTCCTTGAGCACCTCCAGCTCGGTCACCTCGATGACCTCGTGCGTGCCCTCCCGCGCCTTCCGGCGCGCCTCCAGCCGCGCCAGGTACTTCGCCATGGGCAGCACCATCAGGAAGTAGACCACCGCCGCGGTGATCAGGAAGGTGAGCGTGGCGCCGAGGACGGAGCCCCACAGGATCCGCACGCCCGTCGCGCTGTCGCCCGTGCCGGTGCAGGGACCCTTGAGGCAGGAGCTGTAGCTGTCCAGGTTCTGGGTGCCGAAGGCCCCGACCAGGGGGTTGATGATTCCCTTCACCACCGAGTTGACGATGTTCGTGAAGGCCGCGCCGATCACCACCGCCACGGCCAGGTCGACGACGTTCCCGCGCATCAGGAAGGACTTGAAGCCCTGCCAGATGTTGGGTTCCTTCTTGTTGCCGCTCACCTAGGGGACACTCCTCGTCTGCACAGGTTGGGGAACGAACAGCTCCGCAACCTACGGCAGGGTGAGGCGAACATGTCCAGTGCGGGGGTGTGAACGAGGGGATCGGTACCGGTTCGCGCGGGCCACGGACGCTGGAAGTCACCACAGCGTCACCGCCAGCCGGGCCGTCGCGCTCGCGCCGGCCAGGCGCGCCGCGGTCGAGCGGGGCACCGACAGCACGACCAGCGCGCCGCCGTCCGGACCGTCCGCGTGGGCCGTCCCGTCCAGCGGTCGCGGCACCTTCGTCACGAGCGCCCCGCGCGCGACCACCCGGGCCTCGCCGCCCGCCGCCGTCTGCTCGGCGGCGATGACGTCGACCCGGTCACCGGGCCGCAGCAGCCGCACGGTGGCCGCGTCGGCGATCCGGACCGGCGCCCGGACGGTCTCGGCGGCGGGCCGGCGTCGTACGGGACCGTCGCTCGAGGCGCGCGCACGGGCGGGCGTGTCCCCGACGGGATGCCCGCGCGCCTGGTCGTCCGCGTCGCCCGGGACCGCCGCCACGAGGGTGGCGGCGGTGACGGCGAGACCGAACGCCAGGGCCCGCCGCCGGCTGAGCGGGAGCCGCCGCAGCGGGTGGCGCCCGCCACGGACCCGCACGGGAGCGAACTGCGGCACCTCGCACGGGGCGGGGACGTCCGCGCCGGGCGGGCGCGGCGGAGACGGGAGGAGGGAAGAGGAAGACCGAGCGGACGGAGGGGACAGCGGGGACGTCGGGGAGAGAGGGGACAGCGGGGAGGGAGGGGACACGGGGGACGGCGACATGCGGTTCACCACCTGCGACGAGGGATCGGCCTGGGGAGCCACGATGCGCCTTCGCGCCGCCGCCCGCCGGGCCCGGTGGACCATCACGAGGTTGTGGACAACTGCCTCACCCGAACGAGAGGCTCCGCCGTGCCTCCCGCCTCTCCCCGTGCCTCCCGCCTCTCCCCGTGCCTCCCGGCCTCAGCCCCGCCCCGTCTCGGGCCTCCCCCACCCCGCCTACGGCAGCTCGAACCCCGGGTTCAGCCCGCCCAGCGCGCTCGTGCACAGGCAGTCGCGGTCGTCGTTCGCCGGCAGTGCGGCCACCGCGTCGAACAGGACGCCGCGCAGCCGGTCGACGTTGGCCGCGAACACCTGCAGCACCTCGTCGTGGGAGACGCCCTCGCCGGTCTCGGCGCCCGCGTCCAGGTCGGTGACCAGGGTCAGCGACGTGTAGCAGAGCTCCAGCTCGCGGGCGAGCGCCGCCTCGGGGTGGCCGGTCATGCCGACCACCGACCAGCCCTGCGCCTGGTGCCACACCGATTCCGCACGGGTGGAGAACCGCGGGCCCTCGATCACGACGAGCGTCCCGCCGTCCACGGGCTCCCAGTCCCGGCCGCGCGCCGCCTTCAGCGCCGCCGAGCGTCCGGCGGGGCAGTAGGGGTCGGCCAGCGACACGTGCACCACGTTGGGCACCGAGCCGTCGGGCAGCGGCAGCCCGTCGAAGTACGTCCCCACGCGCGACTTCGTGCGGTCGACCAGCTGATCGGGCACGAGCAGCGTGCCGGGCCCGAACTCCGGGCGCAGGCCGCCCACCGCGCAGGGGCCGAGGATCTGGCGGGCGCCGACCGACCGCAGGGCCCACAGGTTGGCCCGGTAGTTGATGCGGTGCGGCGGCAGATGGTGGCCGCGTCCGTGCCGGGGCAGGAAGGCGACCCGCCGGCCGGCGATCTCGCCGAGGAAGAGGGAGTCGCTGGGCGATCCGTACGGGGTGTCCACCTGGATCTCGGTCACGTCGTCGAGGAACGAGTAGAAGCCCGAGCCGCCGATTACGCCGATCTCTGCGTTCGCCATGACCAGCACACTAGCCGGAATCGAACACGCCTTGTCCCGGCTTCGCCGAACACGACGGACGCTCCCGCTGCGGGCGACGGAGAACGCCGAGGACCCGGCCGTCGAACGACGGCCGGGTCCCGGTGGAGCGGTCCTACGCGGCGGAGGTGCTGCCGGCGGAGCTCGACGACTTCGTGTCCGAGGACGACGAGGAGGAGGACGACGTGTCCGAGGAGGACGACGACGTCGAGGACGACGACTTGGACGACGCCGGCGAGCTGCTCGACGAGGAGCCGCGGCTGTCGTTGCGGTAGAAGCCGGAGCCCTTGAAGACGATGCCGACCGCGGAGAACACCTTCTTGAGGCGGCCGTTGCAGCTGGGGCACTCGGTCAGGGCGTCGTCGGTGAACTTCTGCACCGCCTCGAGGCCCTCGCCGCACTCGGTGCACTGGTACTGGTAGGTCGGCACTGTCTTCCTCCTGGCACTCTCACTCAATGAGTGCTAACGACGATCCATACTGACGTATTCCTGGGCGTCAGTCCACTGTCACCGGCACGCGGTGACCGACGCCACGTGCGACGGTACGGCCCCCGGGGTGGGCCACCAGCCGGGAGCGCAGGGCCACCAGGACGGCCAGGGCCAGCACGGTGCCGGCCATCGGCACCAGGAATCCGGCGCCGCTTTGGAGCCGGTCCTCCAGCTGTCCGGCGACGGTGACGGCGGCCGCCTGGCCGAGGGCCACCGCACCGGTCAGCCAGGTGAACGCCTCGGTGCGCGCCCCGGCCGGGACCAGGTCCTCCACCAGCGTGTAACCGGTGATCAGCGCGGGCGCGATGCACATGCCGACCAGCAGGCCGAGGCCGCCCAGCACGAGCACCGAGTGCGCGGCCCACAGGCCGGAGGCCGCCAGCGCCAGCGCGGCGTACCCGACGACCAGGCGGTGCCGTGGGGCCGCCTTCCAGGCGACGGCGCCGCAGACCAGGCCGGAGAGCATGTTGCCGGCGGCGAAGACGCCGTACAGGACGCCGTTCAGGCCGGGCTCGCCGATGGACTCGGTGAACGCCGCCAGCGACACCTGCATGCCGCCGAAGACGGAGCCGATGCCCAGGAAGGTCACGATCAGCACGCGCACGCCGGGGACGCGCAGGGCCGAGGAGTGCGCCACGCGCGCGTGCCGGTCGGCGGCGACCGGGGGCTGGCTGCCCTTCCGTGCTGCGAAGAGCAGACCGCCGAGCAGGGTCAGCGAGGCCTCGGTCACCAGGCCGGCGGCCGGGTTCACGGTGGTGCACAGGGCGGTCGCCAGCAGCGGGCCGACGACGAAGGTGAGCTCGTCGGTGACGGACTCGAAGGCCGCCGCGGTGGTCATCAGGGGCGAGCCCTTCAGCTTCACGCCCCAGCGGGCCCGCACCATGGGCCCGACCTGCGGGACCGAGGCGCCCGTCGGCACGGCCGCCGCGAACAGCGCCCACAGCGGGGCGTGGGCGAGGGCGAGCGCCGTCAGGGCCAGGCCCGACACGGCGTGCAGCAGCACGCCGGGGATCAGCACCGCGCGCTGTCCGTAGCGGTCGGCGAGGCGCCCGCTGTAGGGGGCGCACAGGGCCATCGAGACGCCGGTGACGGCCGCGGCGGCGCCCGCCGCGCCGTACGAGCCGGTGGTGTGCTGCACGAGCAGCACGATGGAGAGGGTGAGCATCGCGAACGGCTGACGTGCCGCGAAACCGGGCAGCAGGAACGTCCATGCCCCTCGGGTGCGCAGCAGCTGCCCGTATCCCGGGCGGGAGGATGCCGACGAGTCCTTCGACGGCTCGGTGGTGACCGTGGACGCCACGGCCCGTGCCTTTCTGCCGCCTGGTAGCGCGGCCCCTTCGGTGCGTCGTGCGGGGGCGCCGAGGGCTGTCCTCTTGCGCGGACTGCGGTAGATGCCGGCGCCCACTGCGGGGGGCGTCGCGGCCGCCATACGGTCGCGCCAGCCCTGCGTCAGGCAGAGTTGGTTCGATCAACGTGCGCCTTCATCGTACAGGGATCACCGTCCGTGGCGCCTGTGAAAACGGGCACCACGGGCGGTGATCGCCTCCGAATGAAGGGGGTGTGAACGGTACGAAACACGCACTTAACGCGCGTCGCCGCCCGTGCCCAGCCAGCCGGCCAGCTTGCCGCCGCGTCCCACGGCGCGCAGACGGCGTTCGGCCGCGTCGCGGACGGGGTCGGTGGCGACGACGAGGAGCTCGTCGCCGCGCCGCAGCACGGTCGCGGGCAGCGGCACGAACGAGGTGCCCCCGCGCACGACGAGCGTGACGGCGGCCCCCGCGGGCAGGCGCAGCTCGTTGACCTCCACGCCGTGCATCCTCGACCCCTCGGGGATCTCGACGGACAGCAGGTGGCCGCGCAGCCGCTCCAGCGGCGCCGACTCGATGCCGAGGTCGGCGGCCTCGGCGTCGTCGCCCAGGCGCAGCTTGCGGGCGACCCAGGGGAGCGTCGGCCCCTGGATGAGGGTGTAGACGACGACCAGGACGAAGACGATGTTGAAGATGCGGCGGCTGGCCTCGACGCCCTCCACCATGGGGATCGTCGCCAGGATGATGGGCACGGCGCCGCGCAGCCCGGCCCAGGACAGCAGCGCCTGCTCCGGCCACGGCATCCGGAACGGCGTCAGGCAGAGCACGACGCCGAGCGGACGCGCCACCATCGTCAGCACCAGGCCGATGACGAGCGCGGGCCACACGTCGTCGCCCAGCTCGTGCGGGGTGACCAGCAGGCCCAGCATGACGAACATGCCGATCTGGGCGATCCAGCCCAGGCCCTCGGCGAAACCGCGGGTGGCGGGCCAGTGCGGCAGCTTGGCGTTGCCCATCACCATCGAGGCCAGGTACACGCCCAGGAAGCCGCTGCCGTGCGCCAGGGAGCCCGCCGCGTACGCGACGACGGCGATGGCCATGACGGCGATCGGGTAGAGGCCGGAGGCGGGCAGGGCGACGTGCCGCAGTCCCCAGGAGCCCAGCCAGCCCACCGCGAGGCCGATCGCGGCGCCGATGGCGAGCTCCAGCAGTATCTCGCCGACCAGCACGTACCAGTGCTCGACGGGTCCGGCCGTGGAGAAGGCGACGACCAGGATGACCACCGGGGCGTCGTTGAAGCCGGACTCGGCCTCCAGCGCGCCCGTCACGCGCGCGGGCAGGGGGATGCGGCGCAGGACGGAGAAGACCGCCGCCGCGTCCGTGGAGGACACCACCGCTCCGATGATGAGCGCCTGCCGCCACTCCAGCCCCGTCAGGTAGTGCGCGCCCGCCGCCGTGACCCCGACGCTCACCGCGACCCCGGCCAGCGCCAGCACGGTGGCGGCCGGGAGCACCGGTTTGATCTCCTTCCACTTCGTGCCGAGACCGCCCTCGGCCAGGATCACGACCAGGGCCGCGTATCCGATGACCTGGGTCAGTTCGGCGTTGTCGAAGTGGATGTCGCCGATGCCGTCCTGGCCCATGAGGACACCGATGCCCAGGTAGACGAGGAGGCTGGGGAGCCCGCTGCGCGAGGAGATCCGGACCGCTGCGACGGCGACGAGCAGGACGAGCGAGCAGACGAGCAGGAGCTGGTTGAGGTGGTGGACAGTCAGCGGCGTTCCCTTTCCTGGCGCGCACGTCCCGCGCGCGGGCACACACGTACATCGGACACGAAGCGGGGCGTCGGGGCCCCAACTACTTCGTTACCTTACCTAACTCTTGACGATTTCTTGACGCTCGGCGGGCCGAGATCGAACGCTCATGCGCGCCCGTAGCCCACTCCGCGTCAAGTGCCGTGGAGCCCTGCGCCTATGGTTGCTCCAGCGTTCATTCACAGTCACAGCCCGACCTGCCGCTCTCGTTAGGACAGCAAGGACAGCGATGCCCCCCAACACCACCGCCACAACGGGTGACAAGCCCGGCAAGTCCGGCAGGAAGAAGGGACGAAAAGCCCGACTCCTCGTGCTCGTCCTGGTGCTGGCCGTCATCGGTGGCATCGCCTTCGGCGCCTACTGGTCCATCAGTACCGTGCGCGCCTCCTTCCCGCAGACCAAGGGCTCCCTCACGCTCCAGGGCCTGTCCGGCCCGGTCGACGTGAAGCGGGACGGCTACGGCATCCCGCAGATCTACGCCTCCACGGACGAGGACCTGTTCATGGCGCAGGGCTACGTCCAGGCGCAGGACCGGTTCTACGAGATGGACGTGCGCCGGCACATGACCTCCGGGCGCCTGTCGGAGATGTTCGGCAAGAGCCAGATCGACAACGACGAGTTCCTGCGCACCCTCGGCTGGGACCGGGTCGCCGAGGAGGAGTACGAGACCGAGCTGTCGGACTCCACCAAGAAGTACCTCCAGGCGTACGCCAAGGGTGTCAACGCCTACCTCGCGGGCAAGGGCGCCGAGGAGATCTCCCTGGAGTACGCCGCCCTCGGGTTCACCAACGACTACGAGCCCGCGCAGTGGACCCCCGTCGACTCGGTCTCCTGGCTGAAGGCGATGGCCTGGGACCTGCGCGGCAACATGCAGGACGAGATCGACCGCGCCCTGCTGACCAGCCGCCTCGGCCCGCAGCAGATCGCCGAGCTCTACCCGCAGTACCCGTACGACCGCAACCAGGCGATCGTCCAGGACGGCCAGTACGACGAGCTGAGCGAGGCGTTCGAGCAGAGCGGCGGCTCGGGCGACTCCGACGCGTCCTCCTCGGACGGCTCCACGGACGGCTCGGGCACCTCCGGCGACTCCGGCGAGTCCTCCTCGGACGGTTCCACGGACGGTTCGGGCACGTCCACGGGGGAGGAGGGGTCGGCCCTGCAGAGCCAGCTCTCGGGCCTCTACGACGCCCTGGACGACCTGCCCACGGCCGTCGGCGTGAACGGCAACGGCATCGGCTCCAACTCCTGGGTCGTCGCCGGGAAGCACACGATCAGCGGCAAGCCGCTGCTGGCCAACGACCCGCACCTGTCGGCCTCGCTGCCGTCCGTCTGGTACCAGATGGGCCTGCACTGCCGCACGGTGTCCGCCAAGTGCCAGTACGACGTGGCGGGCTACACCTTCGCCGGCCTGCCCGGAGTCATAATCGGCCACAACAAGGACATCGCCTGGGGCATGACCAACTCCGGCGTCGACGTCACCGACCTCTACCTGGAGAAGCTCTCCGGCGACGGCTACGAGTACGACAACAAGGTCAAGCCCTTCACCACGCGCGAGGAGACCATCGAGGTCGCCGGCGGCACGTCCAAGAAGATCGTGGTCCGGCAGACCGAGGACGGGATGCCCCTGCTGTCCGACCGCGACGACGAACTCGTGCAGGTCGGCAAGAAGGCCACCGTCACCTCGGCCCCCGACCGCGGCGACGGTTACGCCGTCGCGCTGAAGTGGACCGCGCTGGAGCCGGGCACCACCATGGACGCCGTCTTCGCGATGGACAGGGCGGCCGACTGGGACGACTTCCGCGCCGCGGCCGAGAAGTTCGACGTGCCCTCGCAGAACCTGGTCTACGCGGACACCAAGAACCACATCGGCTACCAGCTGCCCGGGAAGATCCCCACGCGCGCGAAGGGCCTCGACGGCTCCGTCCCGGCGCCGGGCTGGAAGTCCAGCGCCCGGTGGACCGGCTACATCGACTTCGACGAGCTGCCCTACGAGTACGACCCGGAGCGCGGCTACATCGTCACGGCCAACCAGGCCGTGATCGACCCGGACGAGTACCCCTACACGCTCACCACGGACTGGGGCTACGGCACCCGCAGTCAGCGCATCACCGACCTGATCAAGCAGAAGATCAAGGGCGGCGGCAAGATCTCCACCGACGACATGCGCCAGATGCAGATGGACAACACCAGCGAGATCGCCAACGAGCTGGTGCCGACGCTGCTGAAGATCAACCTGGACGACCCGAACGTCCGCGAGGCGCAGGAACTGCTCCAGGGCTGGGACCGCACCCAGGACGCCGACTCGGCCGCGGCCGCCTACTTCAACGCGGTCTGGCGCAACATCCTGAAGCTGGCCTTCGGCAACAAGCTGCCCAAGGAGCTGCGGGTCGAGGGCCAGTGCCTGTGGGTCGACCCGGTCAACAGCACCGGGCCGGTCGACGAGACGGGCAAGGTCCGCGAGTGCGGCCGGCGCGACGCCGCCCAGGCGCAGCCGGACGGCGGCGACCGCTGGTTCGAGGTCGTGCGCAACCTCATGGAGAAGCCGGACAGCGACTGGTGGACGACGCCCAAGTCGGCCAGCGGCCGCCTCGGCGCCGACCACGACATGAACAAGCTGTTCGAGCGCGCCATGATCGACGCCCGCTGGGAGCTGACCGCCAAGCTCGGCAAGGACATCGACACCTGGAGCTGGGGCCGGCTGCACCGCCTGTTCCTGAAGAACCAGACCCTGGGCACCAGCGGCCCCGGCTTCCTCCAGTACATCCTCAACCGCGGCCCGTGGAAGCTCGGCGGCGGCGAGGCGGCGGTGAACGCGACCGGCTGGAACGCCGCCGGCGGCTACGAGGTCGTGTGGGTGCCGTCCATGCGGATGGTGGTCAACCTCGACGACCTCGACAAGTCGAAGTGGATCAACCTCACCGGCGCCTCGGGACACGCCTTCAGCGCCCACTACACCGACCAGACGGGCAAGTGGGCCGACGGCGAGCTGCTCGACTGGTCCTTCTCGGCCGAGGCGGTCGACCGGAGCACCGGCGACACCCTGGTGCTCAAGCCCTGAGTCACGGACGATCGACCGGAAGGGGCCCCGCACGCGCGCGTGCGGGGCCCCTTCCGCGTCGCGGCCGGGCGGGGTCAGGTGAAGCGGCGCACCCCCGACGGCGTCACCACCGCGTGCACCGGCCGGTCGTGCGCCTCGGCCGGGACGTGCCCGACCACCTCGGCGTCGTACAGGAGCACCACCAGCGCGGGACGGGCCCCGGCGCGTTCCAGCCGCGCCAGCACCCGGTCGTAGGAACCGCCGCCGCGCCCCAGGCGCATGCCGCGCGCGTCGACCGCGAGGCCCGGCAGCAGCACCACGTCGGCCTCCGTCACGGCCGCGGGGCCGAGACGCTCGCCGGCGGGCTCGAAGAGGGCCATCTTCCCGCCGTGCTGGACGCGCGCGAGGGAGCCCTCGCCGGCGTAGGCGCCCCAGTCGAGGTCGTTGTCGGGCAGCAGCGCGGGGAGCAGGACGCGCACGCCCCGCGCGAGCAGCGCGTCCAGCAGTGCGAGCGTCCCGGGCTCGTTGCCCACCGAGACGTACGCCGCGACCGTCCTCGCGTGGGCCAACTCCGGCAGTTCCAGGGCGTGCTCCGCGAGGCTTTCGGCCGCGTCGCGCACGTCATCCGTCGTCAATGTGTTTCTCACCGTCAGGAGCTCCCGCCGCAACATATGTTTGTCAGGCTCTGCTCCGCCTCGGAGATGGTCCACGTGTCGCTCCCCGTACTGTTCCAATGGGTTCATATGATCACGAATTAACCGGAGCTACAGATTCCTCACAAACCCACCGGATAAGGTTTCCGCCATGACGCAGTCGCACCCCAGGATCAGCAAGGCTGTCATCCCCGCGGCCGGACTCGGCACCCGGTTCCTGCCGGCGACCAAGGCCACTCCCAAGGAGATGCTGCCGGTCGTGGACAAGCCGGCGATCCAGTACGTGGTCGAAGAGGCCGCCTCCGCGGGGCTCGACGACGTCCTCATGATCACGGGCCGCAACAAGCGCCCCCTCGAGGACCACTTCGACCGCAACTACGAGCTCGAGTCGGCGTTGGAGAAGAAGGGCGACGCCCAGCGGCTCGCCAAGGTGCAGCAGCCCAGCGACCTCGCCACCATGCACTACGTGCGACAGGGCGACCCCAAGGGCCTCGGCCACGCCGTCCTGTGCGCGGCCCCGCACATCGGGCAGGAGCCGTTCGCCGTCCTCCTCGGCGACGACCTGATCGACCCCCGCGACCCGCTGCTGCGGCGGATGATCGAGGTCCAGGAGCTGTACGGCGGCAGTGTCGTGGCGCTCATGGAGGTCGCCCCCGAGCAGATCCACCTCTACGGCTGCGCGGCCGTGGAGGCCACCCTGGACAGCGACGTCGTCAAGGTCACCGGCCTGGTCGAGAAGCCGGACCCGGCGGACGCCCCCTCGTCCTACGCGATCATCGGCCGCTACGTCCTCGATCCGGGCGTCTTCGACGTCCTGCGCCGGACCGAACCGGGCCGCGGCGGCGAGATCCAGCTCACCGACGCCCTCCAGCAGCTCGCCCAGGACGAGAAGGTCGGCGGACCGGTGCACGGCGTCGTCTTCAAGGGCCGCCGCTACGACACCGGCGACCGCGGCGACTATCTGCGTGCCATTGTCAGACTCGCGTGCGAACGTGAGGATCTGGGTCCGGACTTCCGGACCTGGCTCCGCCGTTACGTCACCGAGGAGATGCAGCAACGTTGAGCACCGCCGCGCCCCGCCCCGTCGGCCAGGACCACCTGTGGTCGGTGGACGAGCACCT
The DNA here is from genome assembly GCF_044328485.1 of Streptomyces sp. NPDC017936. NCBI lineage: Bacteria > Bacillati > Actinomycetota > Actinomycetes > Kitasatosporales > Streptomycetaceae > Streptomyces > Streptomyces sp. NPDC017936. Next base: position 297,081 of record NZ_JBIRHK010000005.1, read on the forward strand.
GGAGGACATCCTCGCCACCGTCCGCCCCCTGGAACCCATCGAGCTGCAACTGCCCGACGCCCAGGGCTGCGTGCTCGTCGAGGACGTCACGGCGGCCGTCTCGCTGCCGCCGTTCGACAACAGCTCGATGGACGGGTACGCGGTGCGGGTCACCGACGTCGCGGGCGCGAGCGAGGAGTTCCCGGCGGTCCTCGAGGTCGTCGGGGACGTCGCGGCCGGGCAGGCCGCCGACCTGCTCCAGGTGGGGCCCGGGCAGGCCGCCCGGATCATGACCGGCGCCCCGCTGCCGGCCGGCGCCGAGACCGTCGTCCCCGTGGAGTGGACCGACGGGGGTCTCGGGGAGGGCCCGGTCGACGGGATGCGCGCCCGCAGCCTCGCCCCGGAGCAGGCCACGGGCCACGTGCGCGTGCACCGGCCCGCCGGGGCACGCGCGCACGTACGCGCGAAGGGCAGCGACGTGAAGGCCGGGGACCGCGCCCTGGAGGCGGGGACGGTCCTGGGCCCGCCGCAGATCGCCCTGCTCGCCGCGATCGGCCGCGGCACGGTACGCGTCCGCCCGCGCCCGCGCGTGGTCGTCCTGTCCACCGGCAGCGAACTCGTCCAGCCCGGCGAGGACCTGGGCAGCGGCCAGATCTACGACTCCAACAGCTTCGCCCTCACCGCGGCCGCCCGGGACGCCGGCGCCATCGCCTACCGGGTCGGCGCGGTCGCCGACGACGCCGACACCCTCCGCTCCACCATCGAGGACCAGCTCGTGCGCGCCGACCTCGTCGTCACCACCGGCGGCGTCAGCGTCGGCGCGTACGACGTCGTCAAGGAGGCGCTGGCGCACGTCGGGGACGAGGACGAGGCGGGCAGCGGCGTCGAGTTCCGCAAGCTCGCCATGCAGCCCGGAAAGCCGCAGGGCTTCGGCTCCATCGGCCCCGACCACATTCCCCTGCTGGCCCTGCCCGGCAACCCCGTGTCGTCGTACGTCTCCTTCGAGCTGTTCGTGCGCCCCGCGATCCGCACCCTGATGGGCCTCGAGGACGTCCACCGGCCCACCACGCGCGCGACGCTCACCGCCGACAAGGCGCTGACCTCGCCGAAGGGACGCCGGCAGTTCCTGCGCGGGACGTACGCCGACGGCGCCGTGCGCCCGGTCGGCGGCGCCGGCTCCCACCTGATCGCCGCCCTCGCGCACGCCGACGCGCTGATCGTCCTCCCCGAGGACGTGGAGTCCGTCGAGCCGGGCGCCGAGGTCGAGGTGGTCCTCCTCGGCTGAGCACTCCCGGTTGGGGGTACCGTGTCGCGCACAACAGGCCCGGACCGGGAGCGCCGCACGACCATGAGTACGCAGGACCGACTGACGCACATCGACGACGCGGGCGCCGCCCGCATGGTCGACGTATCCGACAAGGACGTCACCGCGCGCACCGCGCGCGCCAGCGGACGCGTCCTCGTCTCGCCCCGCGTGGTCGAGCTGCTGCGCGGCGAGGGCGTCCCCAAGGGGGACGCGCTGGCCACCGCGCGGATCGCGGGGATCATGGGCGCCAAACGCACCCCGGACCTGATCCCGCTCTGTCACCCCCTGTCGGTCTCCGGTGTGAAACTGGACCTGTCGGTCGCGGACGACGCCGTGGAGATCACCGCCACGGTGAGGACGACGGACCGCACGGGCGTCGAGATGGAGGCGCTCACCGCGGTCTCCGTCGCCGCGCTCACCGTGATCGACATGGTGAAGGCGGTCGACAAGGGAGCGGTCATCACGGACGTGCGCGTGGAGGAGAAGACGGGCGGCAAGTCGGGCGACTGGAGCCGGACGTGACGGCGGACGCGGACGCCGGGTACCGGGCGCTCGTCGTGACGGCCTCCAACCGGGCCGCGGTCGGCGTCTACGAGGACAAGGGCGGCCCGCTGGTCGCCGAGGGGCTCAGAGGCCTCGGGTTCGCCGTCGACGGGCCGCAGGTGGTGCCGGACGGCGACCCGGTGGAGGCGGCGCTGCGGGCGGGCGCCGAGGCCGGCTACGACGTGATCGTCACCACCGGCGGCACGGGCGTCTCGCCCACCGACCGCACCCCCGAGGCGACCCGTCGCGTGATCGACCACGAGGTGCCCGGCATCGCCGAGGCCATCCGCGCGTACGGCCGGGAGAAGGTGCCCACGGCCGTGCTGTCCCGGGGGCTCGCGGGGGTCGCGGGCCGGACGCTGATCGTCAACCTGCCGGGCTCCACCGGCGGAGTGAAGGACGGCCTCGCGGTCCTCCGGCCCCTGCTGCGGCACGCCGTGGACCAGCTCCGGGGCGGGGACCACCCCAGACCCGCCGCCGGTACGGGAGGTGCGAGCTGAACGGCGCATCCTGGCCCGTCGAACTCGCGGAGGGCGAGGTCGTCCTGCGGCCGATAAAGCTGCGCGACCAGCGGGCGTGGCGTGAGGTCAACCGGCGCAACCGGGACTGGCTGCGCCCCTGGGAGGCGACCATTCCGCCGCCCGCGCCCAGCGGGCCGATCGCGCACCGGCCGACCTACCGGCAGATGGTCCGGCACCTGCGGTCCGAGGCGAACGCCGGGCGGATGCTGCCGTTCGTCATCGAGTACCAGGGCCGGCTCGTGGGGCAGCTGACGGTCGCCGGGATCACCTGGGGATCCATGTGCTCGGGGCACGTCGGCTACTGGGTCGACGAGGCGGTGGCCGGGCGCGGGGTGATGCCGACGGCCGTGGCGCTCGCCGTGGACCACTGTTTCCGGACCGTCGGACTGCACCGCGTCGAGGTCTGCATTCGGCCCGAGAACGGGCCCAGCCGCCGGGTCGTGGAGAAACTCGGATTCCGCGAGGAGGGGCTGCGGCCGCGTTATCTCCACATCGACGGGGCCTGGCGCGACCACCTCGTCTTCGCGCTCACGGCGGAGGAAGTGCCCGAGGGACTGCTGACCCGCTGGCGGCGCACCAGGCGCCGCGGCGTGCCGGGCGGTCCGGGGAGCACCCTGAGCGACCCGCAGAACACCCGGGGGAATCACGCCGGCCCGGGAAATTGAATATATGTTCGAAAATGATCGCGTGACGGTCATCCCGAGGCACTGAATTCGCGGCTCCGGTGGTCAGCCGATCGCATCGGTCGCAAAAAAAGTTCGAAATATCAGCCAGATCGTGCGACACACCGGCCCAATTGGCGGATGGCCTCCGGCAAACCCCTCTACGGTGTGAGATGTGAGCAGCAGCGGCCTCATCTACGCAGTCATTGTCGGGGCCTGGGCCGCCTACTTGGTGCCGATGTGGCTCCGTAGGCAGGACGAGCTGAACGAGGCCCGTCCGACGGAGCGCTTCAGCACCGCCATCCGGTTGCTGTCCGGACGGGCGGGCATGGAGCGCCGGTACGCCAAGGACCTGCGGGCGCGCTCCACCGAGGAGGGGGAGCCCGGCGCCGGCGCTCCGGACGCGGTCACCGAGTCGGTGGACGTCCGGGCCTTCGCCGTGCCCCCGACCCGTCCGCAGGCCAGGTCCGCGGTCCCGGAGCAGGAGCACCCGGAGGCGGCGCGCGATCCCGCGCCCCAGCCCGCGCACGAACCGGCGGCCGCGCCGGCGCACGCCCGTGTGCCCGAGGCGCGGAGCACGCCCTCCGCCGCGGCACCCCCCGCCGCGGCCGCCGCGGCCGCCGCGCAGGCGGCCGCGGCACGGGCCCGGCGCACCAAGGTGCTCGCGCGCCGCCGGCGCACCACGGTGATGCTCTTCCTCGCCTTCACCCTGGGCGCGATCGTCGCCGCCGTCGGAGGGCTCGCGTTCCTGTGGGCGCCCGGCGTGCCCGCCGTCCTGCTCAGCGCGTACATCGCCTACCTGCGCTCCCAGGAGCGCCGCCGCTTCGCCTACCAGATGGACCGCAGACAGGCCGAGGCCGCCGCGCAGCGGCTGCGCGAGCGCCAGCCGCGCCGGCGGGCCTCCGCCTCCGGTCCGGCCGACGGCGGCCTGGAGCCCGGCGCGGAGGAGCCGCACGCGGGAGCCGAGCCGGAGACCGACCCGGGACTGCTGGCGCTCGCCGCGGACCGCAGGGCGCTCGTCGAGCAGACCGACCACGCGGAGTGGGTCGACCAGCAGCGCGAGCGGCAGCGGCGGCCGGGCCACGGCGACAGCTGGGACCCGGTGCCGGTGCCGCTGCCGACGTATGTGACCGCCCCGGTCGCGCCGCGCGCCACCGCCGACGTGGACCTCGGCGCCCCGGACGCCTGGAGCTCGGCCCGCTCGAGCTCCGTCGCGCCCGAGCAGGAGGCGGCGGACCAGGCGCGCGACCGGGACGCCGCTTTGCCCGACGCGACGGCCGGCGCCGCCGGGACGGCCGGGGGGCCGGGGGAGCCGGCCAGGGCCGAGGCCGACGACGAGCGCAGCGACGCGCGGCGCGCCGCGTCCGCCCGGCGGTCGCGGGAGCGGGGCCGTACGCCGCTGTTCGACCAGTACGAGGACGGCGAGCGGCCGCGGGCCGCCAACGAGTGACCGGCCCCGCGACGGCGCGGCCGGCCGGGCGGGGAACGGATTTCCAAGCAGCCCGATGGGGGTGCTAGAGTTTCACTCGTTGCAAGGGCCTGTGGCGCAGTCCGGTAGCGCACCTCGTTCGCATCGAGGGGGCCAGGGGTTCAAATCCCCTCAGGTCCACGCAGCATAGGGGCCCGTTCCTGATATTAGGGACGGGCCCCTTGCCATGTCGTGTGACGGACAACGGAAGGGAGCCCCGGCCGGGGACCGGCGGGGGCTCCCTTCCGCGGTGACGGGGGTCAGCCGTGCTGGGGCGGGCGGCTCGGCCAGCGGGTCGTCTCGCCGAAGAAGCCGTCGATCGGGACGGCTTCGCCGGCCGCGCGGGCCTCGCGGTAGACGTGCAGGCCGACCGCGAGGTCGAGGACGCCCAGACCGAACGGGGAGAAGATCACCGGCTTGTCGGCGCCGGTGGCCACCTGGCCGCGGATGTGCTGGGCGAGGGTGCCGGTGATGAAGTCGCGGTGGCCGTACTTCTGTTCCGCGAGGTGGGGCGAGGTGTTGGCCTTCAGGCAGTGGTCGACGTCGTCCAGGATGTTGTACGCGTCGTTGACCAGCTCCGGGCCGATGTCGCGCAGGGAGATGTTCAACACCAGCTGGCCGGGGGCGAAGGCGCCCGCGTCCAGCACGTACGGCTCCGCCGCCGTCGTCGCGAAGACCACGATGTCGGCCTTGAGCAGGGCGACTTCGAGGCTCGCGGTGGTCGACGCGCGGTAGCCCAGGCGGTCGCTCGCGTGGGCGGCGAGGGCCTCGGCGTACTCGGGGACCTGGTCGTGGACGGTGATGCCGCCGAACTTCCAGCCCTGCGCGGCGAAGAACTCCAGGATGTTGCGGGCGATGATGCCGCCGCCGATCACCGACAGGTGGCCGGCGGTGCGGTGGGCGGAGCCGGACAGCTGCTCGGCGGCCAGCACCGCCGAGGCGGCCGTACGGGCGGCGCTGATCTGGGAGGCCTCCAGCAGGGCGAACGGGTAGCCGGTGGCGTAGTCGTTGAGCAGCAGGGCCGCGCTGGCCCGGGGGATGCCCTCGGTGATGTTCTGGGGGAACGAGCCGATCCACTTGATGCCGGCGACGTCGTGCTCGCCGCCGAGGTAGGCGGGGAGCGCGATGATGCGGGCGTCGGGCTTGTCGGGGAAGCGCAGGAAGTAGCTGTCGGGGTTGACCGAGTCGCCGTCGTCGTGGGCCAGGTAGGTGGAGCGGACCTCGCGCACGATCTCGGGGCGGGTGCGGTCGATGACGGCGCGGGCCGTGGTGCCGCCGACCACGCTGAACTCGAACACGGGGTTCCTCTCCGTCGAAGGGGTGTGCCGGGGGGTGCTCATCGGCCTGCCGCCGCGTGCTCCGGGGACGACGGCGCCGGGGCGGGGCCCGGGGCGCCGGCGCCGTCCGGGCGGGACTTGCGCAGGAAGGCGGGGGCCGCCCAGTTGGCCTTGCCGAGCATGAGCATCACCGAGGGCAGCAGGACCGCGCGGACCACGGTGGCGTCCAGCAGGACGGCGACCGCGAGGCCGACGCCGAGCTGCTTGAAGTCCTGCATGTCCAGGGTGCCGAAGACCGCGAAGACGGCGACCATGATCAGACCGGCGCTGGTGACGACGCCCGCGGTGGAGCGGATGCCGTGCGCGATGGCGTCCCGGGTGGTGGCGCCGCGGTCGTAGGCCTCGCGGATCCGGGAGACCACGAACACGTGGTAGTCCATGGACAGGCCGAACAGGACCACGAAGACGAACAGCGGCATCCAGGACTCGACCGCGCCGATGCCCTCCGTGCCGACCAGGGACGCGCCCCAGCCGTGCTGGAAGACGGCCGTCATCACACCGTAGGCGGCGCCCACCGAGAGCAGGTTGAGGACGATCGAGGTGAGGGCGATGACGGGGGAGCGGAAGGAGAACAGCATCAGCAGGAAGGTCACGCCGAGGACGAAGGCGAAGACCGGCAGGATGCTCTTCTTCAGCTGGTCGTTGTAGTCGACGGAGAAGGCGAGGTCGCCGCGGACGAGGGCGGTGGTGCCGTCGACCTTGCCGAAGGTGTCGGGGACGAGCGTCTCGCGCAGCGTGGTGAGGGCCTTCTTGGAGGTGTCGTCGGAGCCGTTGCCGGCCAGCGGGACGCTCAGCTCGGCGATGTTCTCCTTCGCGTGGACGGTGACGTCGATGGACTTGCCGGTCTGTCCGGAGGCCACGGCCTTCGCCTGGAAGTCGGTGATGGCCCGCTTCATCGCCGCCGAGTCGATGTCGGCGGCCCGCACGACGACGCTCGCGGGGGCCGGGGAGCCGGGGAAGTCCTTCTCGATCTGCTGGGAGACCTTCACCGTCGGGTCGTCGGCCGGCAGCAGCTTGTCGGTGCCGAGCTTCTCGGTCTTCATGCCGAGCGCGGGCGCGGCCAGGGCGAGCAGGAGGGCGGCGGCGAGCAGGGCGAAGACGCCGGGGCGGGCGAGGACGCCGCGCAGCAGCAGGCTGTTGCGCCGCGGGGTGCCGGCCGCGGCGCGGCGGGCGCGACGACGGCCCAGGAACGGGATGCGGCCGGCGCCGATCCGGTCACCGAGCATCGCCATCAGCGCGGGCAGGACGGTCATGGAGCCGAGCACGGCGATGACGACGACCTCGATGGTGGCGATGGCGAAGCCCTCGAAGACGGTCAGGCCGGAGAGGAACATGCCGGCCATGGCGACGCAGACGGTGATGCCGGAGATCAGCACGGAGTGGCCGGAGGTCGCGGCGGCGACCTGCAGCGCGGTGGCGTTGTCGCGGCCCGCCTCGCGCTCCTCGCGCTGGCGGCGCAGGTAGAACAGGCAGTAGTCGACGCCGACGGCGAGGCCCATCAGGAACATCATGGAGTTGGTCATGCCGTCGACCGGGACCAGGTGGCTGGTCAGGGCGAGCAGACCCATCGCGCCGACGCAGGCGGTCACCGCGAGCGCGATCGGCAGCAGGGCGGCGACCAGCGCGCCGAAGACGGCGAGCAGGATGCCCAGGGAGACCGGCAGGGCGGTGTACTCGGCGCGCACGAAGTCCTCGCCGAGGCTGTCGTTGATGGCCTTCAGGCCGGTGCCGGCGCCGTACTGACCGAGCGTCACGTCCGGGTGGGCGTCGTCCGTCTTCTGCACCGCGTCGATGACCGGCTGGATGCGGTCGGCGGCGGTGTCCGGGTCGCCCTTGACGTCGTACGTGATGAGGACGGCGTGCTTGTCGGCGGAGACCAGGTTCGTGGTCTCGGGGGTACGGACGCGGGTGGCGAGGCCGGTGGCCTCGACGGCGTCCACGGTGTCGCTGACGGCCTTGGTGAACTGAGGGCTGTCTGCGGTGAGTTCGTCGCTGCGGACGTAGATCAGCTCGGCGGCGGGCTCGGTCAGGCCGGCGTCCTGGAGGATGCGCTCGGCGCGGCCCGAGTCGCCGGTGCCGTAGTCGGCCTCGGTGAGGTTGACCTGGCCCGCGGCGCTGCCCAGCGTCATCACCAGAACGACCAGGACGAGCCAGCCGAACACCGCGGTCTTCCGGTGTTCGGCACTCCACCTGCCGAGTGCGGCTGCGAGGTTCCGTTTGGCTGCCATTCGCTTCTTCTCTCCTGCGGCATGGGGGGTGCGGGGTTTCTTCTCCAAAACGCTAGGCGTGGGTTCCGGGGCATTCGTAGGCCTCCCGGAGGCAGCATGCTGCGCCTGCAGAGTGCTGCCATGCCATAACGGGCAAAACGGGCACCTGGCCGGTATTTATCCTGCTACCTTCCAGCGTCGGAAAGGGATTACACACACATCGGGAAAGATCCACAGAGGGCGGGGAGGGGCATGGAATTCGCCATTCAAGCCGAAGGGTTGAAAAAGAGATTCGGTGATCACGAAGTGCTGGCCGGCGTCGACCTTTCCGTGCCGCCGGGAACGGTGCTCGGGCTGCTCGGGCCGAACGGCGCCGGCAAGACGACCACCGTCCGCACGCTGGCCACACTGCTCGCGCCGGACGGCGGCCGGGCCACGGTGGCGGGCTACGACGTGGTCCGCCGGCCCCGCGAGGTGCGCCGCCGGATCGGGCTCGCCGGGCAGTACGCGGCCGTCGACGGACTGCTGACCGGCCGTGAGAATCTGGTCATGATCGGCCGGCTGATGGGACTGGGCCAGCGCGGCGCCCGGACACGGGCCGAGGAACTGCTCGACGGCTTCGGCCTCCAGCACGCGGCCGGCCGGCCCTCGAAGACGTACTCCGGCGGAATGCGGCGGCGACTGGATCTTGCCGCCTGTCTCGTCGCCTCGCCGCAGGTGCTGTTCCTCGACGAGCCGACCACCGGGCTGGACCCGGCGAGCCGGATCACGCTCTGGCAGCAGGTGCGCGAGCAGATCGCGCGGGGCGTCACGGTGCTGCTGACCACGCAGTACCTGGAGGAGGCGGACTTCCTCGCCGACCGGATCACCGTGTTCGGCTCCGGCCGGGTGATCGCCGAGGGCACCGCCGACGAGCTCAAGCGCAAGGTGGGCGAGGAGCGGCTGGAGGTCGCCGTCGAGGGCGTCGAGTCGCTCGAACCGGCCGCGGCGGCACTGGGCCGGGCGGTGTCCGAGGCGCCGGTGGTGGACCGGGAGACGCGCCGCATCGCGGTCCGGCTCGCGGACGGCATCGGGGGCGTGGCCCGCGCGGCCGCCGAACTCGAGCGGTCCGGGGTGCCGGTCACCGACTTCGCCGTGCGGCGGCCGTCGCTCGACGAGGTGTTCCTGCAACTGACGGGGGCGGGAGCCCAGGTGAAGGAGAGCGGCGATGAGTGAGGTCCTGTCCCTGACGGGGCGGCAGATGACGCATCTGCGGCGGACCCCGGAGAAGATCATCGCGGTGTCGCTCACCCCCGTCGCGATGGTGGTGATCCTCGGCTACCTCTTCGCCAGCGTGATCACCGTCGAGGGCGGCGCGTACCACGACTACGTGATGGCGGGCGTCTTCGCCCAGGTGGGGCTGGCCTGTGTGGGCTCCACCGCGATCGGGGTCGCGTCGGACCTGCAGACGGGGCTGACCGACCGGTTCCGTTCGATGCCCATCTCCCGGGCCTCGGTGCTCTTCGCGTACACGGTGGCGGACCTGGTCACCGCGGTCGCCGCGATGGGTGCGGTGGCCGGGGTCGGCCTGCTGGTCGGGTGGCGGATCCACGGAGGGCTCCTGGAGTCGCTCGCGGCCGTGGGGCTGATCCTCGGGTTCACGTACACGATGCTCTGGCTGGGGGTGCTGATCGGGCTGGTGATGCGCAACCTCGAGGCCATCAACGGCATCACCGCGCTCGCGCTCGTCGTGTTCTCGTTCCTGTCCAACTCGTTCATGCCGCTGCGCGGGCTGCCCGACTGGCTGCGCACGGTGGCCGAGTGGAACCCCGTCAGCTCGGTGGCCGAGGCCTGCCGGGTGCTGTGGCACAACGCGCCCGCCTCCGAGGGGGCGAGCCTGCCGGTCCGCCACCCCGAGCTGGCGTCGCTGCTCACGCTGGGCGTGCTGCTGGCGGTCATCGTGCCGCTGGCGCTGCGGGCGTTCCGCACGGCCGCGGCGCGGTGAGGGGTGGGTGTCGTGGCGCCCGGAGACACGGCTGCGGCACCCGCCCCGTCCGCCCCGCCGCGGTGTCCCGCCCCACCCGCGTCGCCGTCCCGGCCCTCCGCGTCCGCGCAGGTCGGGTGCCGTGCGTCTCCGCTGCCGCGGGAGTGGCCGATCTTCGCCCCGCCGCTACGACGGCCTGCCGCACCCGCGTCGCGCGTGCGAGCCGCCTCAGCCGCGCGGTCGGGCCGGCCCGGCACGTCGGTGCCGAGGCGATGGCTTGTTCTCGGCGTGTCGCCCCGGCGGGCTGTCTTGCTTCCGTCGCCGCGCCGGGCTGTCCCGGTCGCGAGGACACGACGCGTCGACGCAGCCGTGTCGCCGGGGCGGGCCGTCACGTCCGTGCGGGTGAGGCGGGCTGTTCCGTCGCTGCCGCTGTCACCGGGGGGCGTCACTCCACCCGTGTCGCCGGGGCGGACAGCCTTGCTCGTGTCGCCGGGGCGGACAGCCTTGCTCATGTCGCCGGGGTGGGCTGCCTTGCCTGTGTCGCCGGGGCGGGCTGTTCTGTCCGTACCGTCCGGGGGCGTCGCCCTGCTCGTGTCCTCGGGGCGGGTTGCCTCGACCGTGTCGTCGAGGAGAGCTGTCTCGGCCGTTTCGCCGGGGTGGGGTGCTTCGACCGTTTCGCCGGGGCGGGCTGTCCTGCTCGTGTCGCCGGGGCGGGCTGTTCTGTCCGTACCGTCCGGGGACGTCGTCCTGCTCGTGTCACCAGGGCGGGCTGTTCGGCCTGTACCGTCCGGGGGCGTCGCCCTGCTCGTGTCCTCGGGGCGGGCTGCTTCGGCCGTTTCGCCGGGGTGGGCTGTCCTGCTCGTGTCACCAGGGCGGGCTGTTCTGTCCGTACCGTCCGGGGGCGTCGCCCTGCTCGTGTCCTCGGGGCGGGCTGCCTCGACCGTGTCGTCGGGGTGGGCTGTCTCGGCCGTTTCGCCGGGGTGGGCTGTATCGGTCGGGGCGGTGTGGCGGGTCGTCCTGTCGGGGGCGTCGGGGGGAGTCCCCTCGCCCGCGTCGCCGCGACCCGTCTCGCGTCTTTCCTGCCGCGCGCCGGCGTGGACGCCCGTGGCGTCCGGGTGGTCCGGGGTGGTGGGGTGTCCCGGGTTCAGGCCGTCGGTGCCGCCGCGGCCGGGTTCAGCTCGGCCCGCCCTCCGCCGTCGCCCCGCGCAGCCAGCCGCGTTCACCGGCGAGGACGCCGGCCTGGAAGCGGCTGCGGGCGCCGAGCTGGCTCATCAGTTCGGCCGTGATCCGGCGCGAGGTGCGTACGGAGACCCCGATCTTGCGGGCCACGACGTCGTCCGTGTAGCCCTGGGCGAGCAGGCTGAGGATCGCGCGGGCCTGGCTGGACAGTCCGGTACGGCTGTCCATGATCGGCTCCTGGCCGTACGGGGTCGCGGCCTCCCAGACGTGTTCGAACAGCGAGCACAGGGCGGAGACCAGGCCCTTGCCGCGCAGCAGCAGGGCGCCGGACGCGGTGTTCTCCGGGTCGGAGGGCACCATGGCGACACGCCGGTCGAAGATGATCAGCCGCAGGGGCAGGGTGGCCACCGTGCGCACCCGGCCGCCGAGGTCGGTCAGCCAGTCGAAGTGCGTGGTCATGTCCGGGTCACTGAGGGAGCCCTGGAGATAGATGCTGCGCATGTGGACCCCGCGGCCCAGCAGGTTCTCGTCGAGCGGGCGGACCGCGCGGCGGGAGTCGGCCGGCTGCCGGCTGAGCGGGATGAACGCGCTCAGCTCCTCGGCGCACTCCTGGGAGAGCTCCTCCAGGCGGGCCCGGATCATCTCCAGGCCGGTGATGCGCTCCACCTCCAGCCCGCGCTGGTTGCGGACGGCGTTGTGGTAGCTGTCGATGATCTCCGTGACCGCCTGGCGGCTGTTGGCGATCTCCTGCTGGCGCTCGGCCAGCCGGACCTCCTCCTGGGTGAGCAGGGCGGTCAGTCGCAGCTCGGGGTTGACGACGAGCAGCTCGCCCGGGGAGTCGCCCGAGGGGCGGACCAGGGCGAGCCGGGCCAGTTCGTCGAGGGTGTGCCGGACCCGTTCGACGGGCCACTCCAGGTGAGCGGCGAGCCCCGGCACGTCCAGATGGGGTTCGCCGATCATGGCTCGATACAGACTCTCGGCATCCGAAGCCAACCCGAGTATCCGCAACACTCTTCGCCCCCTATGTACGTATTGGACCACGCACCGGTCTCCCTGCGGTCCCGCCCCCGCGGGCTAGGTAGATCGTCAGTGACAGCCAGGGGCTGGCCTACCGGAATGAGACACCTGTGGCGTGAATGCGGCCCAAGTTGACCGATTGTCGGCCAAGCCGGGAGAACTTCCTATGTACACGATCAAGAGCACGCTATGTACATGATCAACGTGCGCCTGGCCCGAGGTCTCCGGTCGCTGGACGACGGCGAGCTGCGCCGGTCCGTGCGGGAGGTGGCGGGCGCCCAGGACGGTCTCCAGCACGTGTACGCGGAGGTCGGTGTCGACGGCGCCGACCTCGTGCTCTTCTTCACCGCGGCGACGCAGGCCGCCGCCCACGCGGCCGCCCGCCGCGTGGTGATGCGGTCCCTGAGGGGGGAGTCGCTGCGCGGCTGGGTGATCCGGGAGTCCGTCCCGGACTGAACCGGCCCGGTGGACCTCGTGTCCCCCGCCCGCGGGCCGGCGTCGACGAGGGCGCCGGCTCCGTGGATTCCCGGAATGCCGGGCTCCTTTTGGCCCGCACCCTCACACGTTGTTCAGGGAATCGACAATTCCCTTTTCCCGCTGCCCCGGAAAACAATCTGGCATGACGTTGTCACGGCAGGACCCTGACAGCGAAAAGCCTTAACCAGCGGGTGACGCGACGTAAGAATCGTTCCATCGGACGAGATGCCCCGGATTACCGCAGGGAAACTCCGAGCGGGCGCCTCCGAAATTTTCCCACGAGTTGAATCGAGGAATTGCCATGCGGTCTACGCTCCGAATTGCAGCCTGCACCGCCGTCGTCCTCTCCGCGTTCTCGTTCGGCGCCGCCTCGGCCTCCGCCCAGGTGCTCGCCGGGCCGGCGGACACCGGGACCGTGAACGGCGTGAGAGCCGATGCCGCCACCACGGACGCCGGAGCCGCGGTCGGCGTCGCGGTCCAGGACCTCACCTCGTTCCTCGGGTCCCTCCCGGTGCTGGCGGGGCTGTGCGGCGAACCCGAGTGGTCCTGACGGAGCGGACGGGGGAGGGCGGGCACGGTGCCCATCATCGGTACCCCGCAGGAGTTCCACGAAGAGGACCTCTTCGTAGACCTGCGGCAGTTGTACGGATGGCCGCTCTATCTGAAGTGCGAGGCCTTCAACTTCGCCGGTTCGGTGAAGCTCAAGGCCGCCGCCTCCATGATCGACGCGGCCGAGCGAAGCGGCGCGCTGGGACCGGACTCCGTTCTGGTGGAGTCCTCGTCGGGCAATCTGGGCCTGGCGCTCAGCATGATCGCCGCGGCCAAGGGCTATCGCTTCATCTGCGTCGTGGACGCCCGGACGAACCTGACGACCAGGCAGGCCATCGAGTCGCTCGGCGGTGAGGTGCACGTCATCACCGAGGCCACCGGCGCGGGCGGGTTCCTGGGCGCCCGGCTGGACCACGTGCGGGCGCTGTGTTCCGAGGACGAGCGGGTGCTGTGGCTCAACCAGCACGCCAACGCCAACAACTGGATGGCGCACTACCGCACCACCGCGCCGGCCATCGAGAAGCAGTTCCCCGGACTGGAGCTGCTGTTCGTCGGCGCCGGGACCACCGGCACCCTGATGGGCTGCGCCCGCTACTTCAAGGACCGCCCCGGCTCCCGCGTGACCGTGGTGGGCGTCGACAGCGTCGGCTCGGTCACCTTCGGCGGGCCCGCGGGGCCCCGCATGATCCCCGGCCTCGGCGCCGGCGTACGGCCGGCCCTCTTCGACGAGTCGTACGTCGACGACATGGTGCACGTGCCGGAGATCGAGACCATCCGCACCTGTCACACGCTGGCGCGCAGCGGGTTCCTCTTCGGCGGCTCGACCGGGACGGTCGTCAACGGCGCGGTGCGCTGGCTGGCCGAGCACCGGCCCGGGGAGGACGTCACCGCCGTGGCCATCTCCCCCGACCTCGGTGATCGCTACCTGGACACGATCTACCAGAGCAACTGGGTCCAGGACATCTACGGCCTCGACGAGTTCGGCCTCGGAACCGGACCGACCCCCGCCACTTCTGGAGTGAATCAACGATGAGCGAGTCGTTCAGCCACGAACTGCCGCTCTCGCTCGCGCAGCGGGAGATGTGGTACGCCCAGCAGCTCGACCCCGGCAACCCGGTCTTCACCATGGCCGACCACCTGGACCTGCACGGCCCCCTGGACCCCGCCCGCTTCGAGGCGGCCTGGCGGCTCCTGCTCGCGGAGACCGACGCCATGCGCGCGGTGTTCACGGAGCGCGACGGCGAGGCCGTGCAGACGATCCGGGAGTTCACCGGCGCGACCGAGGTGGCCGGCGGTCTCCACCCCGCCGAACCGACCCACCCGACCGGGCCCCTCGCCACGCCCACCGTCCCCGTCCGCGACCTGCGCGGCGAGGCGGACCCCGAGGCCGTCTCCGCGCGGCTGATGGCGGACGACCTGGCGCGGCCCTCCTCGCTGGACGCGGGCGCCGTGCGCTGGGACCTGCACCGGCTCGCCGACGAGCACCACCGGTTCTACGTCTCGGCCAACCACATCCTGCTGGACGGCTTCAGCCGGACCCCGTTCTACCGGCGGTTCGCCGAGCTGTACGCCGGCGAGGGCACGGGCGGGGCCCTGCCCGCGCTGCGCGTCCTCGTCGACGACGAGCAGGCCTACCTCGGCTCCGCGAAGCACGAACGGGACGCCCGGTTCTGGGCCGGCCGGTTCCCGGAGACCCCCGAGCCGACCCGGCTCTCCCCGCGCCGCCCCACCCGGGCGCGGCACACGCTGCGGTGGAATTCCCCCGTTCCCGCGGCGACCGTGACCCGGCTGGAGCGGGTCGCCTGGGAGAGCCGGGTCACCCTGCCCGCCGCGCTGGTCGCGGCCACGGCCTCCTACCTGGCCCAGGTGACGGGCGGCAGCCGCGTCCTGCTGACCCTGCCCGTGCCGGCCCGCTCCACGTCGGCGGCCCGCACCGTCCCCGGCATGCGCGCCAACTTCCTGCCGCTGCCGCTGGACGTCACCCCCGCGCTGACCCGCGACGACCTCCTGGAGCACACCGCGGCCGAGCTGCGCACCACCCTGCGCCACCAGGGCTACCGCGGGGACCGGCTGCGCCGTGAGCTCGGTCTGTCCGCGGACGCCGAGCTGTCGTACGGGCCGACCGTCAACGTGCTGGAGTCCGGCGCCGACCTGGTCTTCGGCGAGTGCACGGCCCGGCTGCACAACCACTCCACCGGCCCGGTCCCCGGCATCCAGATGATCTACCTCGACGCGCCGGACGGGCGCTGGACGCTGCGGCTGGACGCCAACCCCGGGCTGTTCACGGACGAGGAGCTCGCCGCGCACGGCGAGCGGCTGCTCGGCTACCTGGAGAGCTTCGCGCTCGCCCCGGCCGGCCTGCCGCTGGGCCGCGTCGACGTCACCCTGCCCGCCGAGCGGCAGGTCGTGCTGGAGGACTGGAACGCCACCGTGCGCACCGGCGGCTTCACCGACGTGGTGGAGCGGGTGCGGGAACTGGCCGCCGCCGGCCCGGACGCGGTCGCCGTCGACGACGGGACCGTGCGGCTGACGTACGCGCAGCTGTGCGCGCGGGCCGACGAGGTGGCCGCACGGCTGTCCGGGGCGGGGGTGTCCACCGGCTCGCTGGTGGCGCTGGTCGCCGACCCGGGCGCGCGGTTCGTCGCCGCCGTGCTCGGGGTGCTCGCCACCGGGGCCGCCTGGATCCCGCTGGACGTGCACGCGCCGGTGGCCCGCGGGGCCGCCCTGCTCGCCGACAGCGGCGCCGACGCCCTGCTGTTCAGCTCCGCCCGCGAGGGGTACGCCCACCAGCTGCTGGCGGCCGGCGAGCACTGGCCGAAGATCGTCGAACTCCACGAGGGGGAGCCGTCCGACGGCCCGACGGACGCCCACGCGCCTGGTGCGGCGCCTGTTGTCGCGGCTGCGGGCACGGGCGACGACCTGGCTTATGTGATCTTCACGTCCGGTTCCACGGGCCGCCCCAAGGGGGCCATGGTGCACCGGGCCGGCATGGTCAACCACCTGCTCGCCAAGGTGGAGGACCTCGAGCTGACGGCCGCCGACACCGTCGTGCACAACGCGCCCGTCACCTTCGACATCTCCGTCTGGCAGATGCTCGCCGCGCTCGTCTCCGGCGGCCGTACCCGGGTCGTGCCGCGCTCGCTCGCCGCCGACCCGCAGGGCCTGTTCGCGCTGGTCGACGAGGAGGACATCACCGTCCTGGAGGTCGTGCCCTCGCTGCTGCGGGCCGCCGTCGACGACTGGGACAGCGGCGCCCGCCGGCCCCGCCTGACCTCCCTGCGCCACCTCGTCGTCACCGGCGAGGCCCTCCCCGCCGACCTGTGCCGCCGCTGGTTCGCGCACTTCCCCGACGTCCCGCTGGTCAACGCCTACGGCCCGACCGAGGCCTCCGACGACGTCACCCACGCCTTCATCCGTTCCGAGGCCGACCTCGGGGACGTCCACACCCCGATCGGCTCCGCGATCCGCAACACCCGCCTCTACGTCCTCGGCGACGGCCTGCGCCCCGTGCCCGTCGGCGCGCCCGGCGAGCTGTACGTCGGCGGCGTCGGCGTGGGCCGCGGCTACCTCGACGACCCGCGCCGCACCTCGGCCGTGTTCGTCGCGGACCCGTTCGCGACCACGCCCGGCGCCCGCATGTACCGCACCGGCGACCGCGTGCGCAACCGCGCCGACGGCCGGCTGGAGTTCCTGGAGCGGGTTGACCACCAGGTCAAGATCCGCGGCCATCGCATCGAACTCGGCGAGGTCGAGGCCGCGCTGCGCCAGGTCACCGGGGTGACCGACGCGGCCGTGGACGTCGCCGTGGACAGCGCCGGCACCACCCGGCTGGCCGCGTTCGTCACCGGCGACGTCGAGGTCGCCGAGGTGAAGGCGGAACTCGCCGGCACCCTGCCCGACTACATGGTCCCGGCCGCGTTCGTGGTCCTGGACCGGCTGCCGCTGACCCCCAACGGCAAGGTGGACCGCAAGGCGCTGCCCGCGCCCGACCTCGCCGCCGGACAGACCGGCCGCCGTCCCCGCACCCCGCAGGAGCAGGTGCTGTGCGCGGTTTTCGCGGAGGTCCTCGGCGTCGAACAGGTCGGCATCGACGACGACTTCTTCGCGTTCGGCGGCCACTCCCTGCTGGCCACCCGGGCGATCAGCCGCATCCGGACGCTGCTCGGCGCGGAACTGCCGGTGCGGGTCCTGTTCGAGGCGCCCACCGTCGCCGAACTCGCCGGGAAGCTCACCGAGGCCACCGCCGCGCGCCCCGCCGTCACCGCCCACGAGCGCCCCGACGAGCTGCCGCTCTCCTTCGCCCAGCAGCGGCTGTGGTTCCTGGACCGGCTGGACGCCGGCGCGGCCGTCGGCTACCACCTGCCGCGCGCGATCCGGCTGACCGGCCGGCTGGACCGGGACGCGCTCGCCGCGGCCCTCGGGGACGTCGTCGACCGGCACGAGTCGCTGCGCACGGTCTTCCCCGAGCAGGACGGCCGGGCCGTCCAGGTGATCCTGGACGCCGGCGCCCACCGCCCCCCGCTGCCGGTCACCGAGATCGCCCCCGACGACCTGGCCGAGACCCTCGCCGAGCGGGCCGTACGCCCCTTCGACCTCGCCGTGGACCTGCCGCTGCGGGCCGAGCTGTTCGCGCTGCCGGCCGCCGGCGACGAGGAGACGCAGGAGCACGTCCTGCTGGTCGTGCTGCACCACATCGCCGGCGACGGCTGGTCGGTGCTGCCGCTCGCCGAGGACCTGCGCACCGCGTACACGGCCCGGATGCGGGGCGACGCCCCCGCCTGGGCGCCGCTGGAGGTGCAGTACGCCGACTACACGCTGTGGCAGCGGGAGCTGCTCGGCGACAGCGCCGACCCCGGCTCGCTCGCCGCCCGCCAGCTCGCCTTCTGGCGCGCGGAACTCGCCGGGATCCCGGACGAGCTGGAGCTGCCCACGGACTTCCCGCGCCCCGCGCTGCCCGGGCACCGCGGCGGCCAGGTGCCGTTCCGTCTGGACCGCGACCTGCACGAGGCGGTCACCGCGCTCGCCCGCGCCACCGGCGCCAGCACCTTCATGGTGCTCCAGGCCGCGCTCGCCGCGCTGCTGCGCAAGCTGGGCGCCGGCACCGACATCCCGCTGGGCACGCCGGTCGCGGGCCGCACGGACGCGGCGCTGGAGCGGCAGGTCGGGTTCTTCGTGAACACGCTGGTGCTGCGCACCGACGTCTCCGGCGACCCCACCTTCCGCGACCTGATCGCCCGCGCCCGCACCACCGACCTGGCCGCCTACGCCCACCAGGACGTGCCCTTCGAATGGCTGGTGGACGCCCTCAACCCGGAGCGCTCGCTGGCCCGCCAGCCCCTGTTCCAGGTGCTGCTGGCGCTCCAGAACAACGCGCCGGCCGACCTCGCCCTGCCCGGCACCCGCGCCGAGACCGGTGCGGTCCCCACCGGCACCTCCCGCTTCGACCTCGCCTTCGAACTCACCGAGGAGCAGGACGACCGGGGCCGCCCGGCCGGCGTCGGCGGTCTGCTGGAGTACAGCGCCGACCTGTTCACCCACGCGACGGCCGAGTCGGTCGCCGCCCGCCTGGTGAGCTTCCTGCGCGCCCTGACCGAGCGGCCGGACACCGCCCTCAGCGGCTTCGACGCGCTGCTGCCCGAGGAGCGCCGGCGGCTGTTCTCCGAGTGGAACGGATCGGCCGTGCAGGCCCCCGAACCCACCACCGTCGCCCGGCTGTTCGCCGCCCGCGCCGCCACCGACCCGCACCGGCCCGCGCTGGCCCTGCCCGACGGCACGACGGTCTCCTACGGCGACCTGGCCGACCGGGCGCACCGGCTCGCGCACCTGCTCGCCGAGCGGGGCGTCGGACCCGGGAAGGTCGTGGCGCTCGTGGCGGACCGGTCCGCGCACACCGTCACGGCGGTGCTCGCGGTGCTGGCCGCCGGGGCCGCGTACCTCCCGGTCGACCCCGCCTACCCCGACGACCGCATCGCGTACGTCCTCGACGACGCCCGCCCGGCCGCGGTGCTCGCCACGGCGGCCGTGGCCGGCCGGGTCCCGGCGACGGCTCCCGAGCCGCTCGTGCTGGACGCGGACGCCACCCTCGCCGACCTCGCCGGACGGCCCACCCGCGCCCCCGAGCGCGGCCCGCGGCCCGGCGACCCGGCGTACGTCATCTACACCTCGGGCTCGACCGGCCGCCCCAAGGGCGTGGTCGTCGCCCACGCGTCCGCCGCCGCGCTGACCGCGCAGGCCGGGCGGTTCGGGGTGCGGGCCGGCACGCGCGTGCTGCAGTTCGCCTCGCTCAGCTTCGACGCGGCCGCCTGGGAGGTGCTGACCACCCTGGTGACCGGCGCGGTCCTGGTGCTGGCCACGGAGGAGCAGCGCGGCCCCGGCGACCCGCTGGCCGCCTACCTCGCCGACGCCGGGATCGACGTCGTGTGCCTGCCGCCGGCCGTGCTGGCCGCCTGGCCGGAGGACCGCCCGGTGCCGCCCGGGACCACCGTGATCACGGCGGGGGAGGCCTGCCCGCCCGCGCTGGTGGAGAAGTGGGCCGCGAACACCACGCTGCTCAACGCCTACGGCCCCACCGAGACCACCGTCTGCGCCACCGTCAGCGCCCCGCTGGTGCCCGGCGGCAGGCCGCCCATCGGCACCCCGCTGGCCGGCACGGTCGTGCACGTCCTCGACGACGACCTGCGGCCCGTCCCGGCCGGGGTGACCGGCGAGCTGTACGTCGGCGGCGCGAGCCTCGCCCTCGGCTACCTCGGCCGCCCCGACCTGACCGCCCAGCGGTTCGTCACCGACCCGCACGGCGCCCCCGGCGCCCGGATGTACCGCACCGGCGACCTGGTGCGCTGGCGGGCCGACGGCACCCTCGACTACGTCGGCCGCGCCGACGACCAGGTCAAACTGCGGGGCTTCCGCATCGAGCTGGCCGAGGTGGAGGCGGCGCTGCTCGCCCACCCCGGGGTGGACCGGGCCGCGGCCGTCGTCCGCGAGGACCGGCCCGGCGACAGACGGCTCGTCGGCTACGTCGTCCCGGCGGCCGGCGCGACCACGCCCCCGGCGACCCTGCGCGCCCACGTGGCCGGGCGGCTGCCCGACTACATGGTCCCCTCCGCCGTGGTGACCCTGGACGGCCTGCCGCTCACCACCAACGGCAAGCTCGACCGCCGCGCCCTGCCCGCGCCGGACTACACGGACGCGACGCGCGGCCGGGCCCCGGCGACCGAGCAGGAGCGGGTGCTGTGCGCGGTGTTCGGCGAGGTCCTGGGCCTCGCCGAGGTCGGCGCGGACAGCGGCTTCTTCGACCTGGGCGGCGACTCCATCAGCTCCATCCAGCTCGTCGGACGGGCCAGGGCGGCGGGTCTGCTGCTCACCGCGCAGGACGTGTTCGTGCACCGCACGCCCGCCGCGCTCGCCGTCGTCGCCCGGCCGGTCGAGGAGCAGGCCGTGCGCGGCACGGACGACGGCGTCGGCGCCTTCGCGCCCACTCCGATCATGCACTGGCTGCGCGGCCTCGACGGCCCGTACGACGCCTTCCACCAGGCGGTCGTCGTGCGCACCCCGGCCGGCACCACCCGCCCCGCCCTCGCCACCGCCCTCCAGACGGTCATCGACCACCACGACGCCCTGCGCATGCGGCTGTCCGTCGACGACACCGACGGCTCCTGGACGCCGAAGGTGCGCGAGCCGGGCTCGGTCAACGCGCCCTGGCTGCTGAGCCGGGAGAACGTGGCCCGCCTCGACGCGCCGGGCCTGGCGGACGCCGTACGGCGGGTCGCGCGGGCCAACGCCGAGCGCCTCGCCCCCCGCGACGGCACCGTGCTCCGCGCCACCTGGCTCGACGCGGGCGCCGACCGCCCCGGACGGCTCGTGCTGACCCTGCACCACCTGGTCTGCGACGGCGTCTCCTGGCGGATCCTCCTGGACGACCTGCGCCGCGCCCACGAGGCGGCGGCGGCCGGCGAACCGGCGCGGCTGGAGCCGGTCGGCACCTCCGTACGGCACTGGGCGGGCCTGCTCGCCGAGGAGGCCTCCTCCGGCCGGCGCGCGGACGAGGCGCAGGCGTGGCGGCGGACGCTGTCCGCCCCCGACCCGCTGCTCGCGGCACGCCCCCTCGACCCGGCCCGGGACACCCACGCCACCGCCCGCACCCTGCGCCTCACCCTCGACGCGGAGGTGACCCGGGCCGTCCTCACCGACCTGCCCGCCGCCTTCCACGCGGAGATCAACGACGTGCTCGTCACCGCCTACGCGCTGGCCGTCGCCGACTGGCGGCGCCGCGGCCGGGGCGAGGGGAGCGCGGTGCTGGTCGAGATGGAGGGCCACGGACGCGAGGAGATCGCCGACGGGATCGACCTGGGCCGCACGGTCGGCTGGTTCACCACCACCTACCCGCTGCGGATCGACCTGGGCACGCCCGACTGGGCCGACGTGTGGGCCGGCGGGCCGGCGGCGGGGCGGGTGCTCAAGCAGGTCAAGGAGCAGCTGCGGTCGGTGCCCGACCACGGCCTCGGCTACGGCGTCCTGCGCCACCTGGCCGCCCACCCCGGCCTGGAGCGCACCCCGCAGCTCGGCTTCAACTACCTGGGCCGGCTGCCCGCCCCCACGGACGCGGACTGGGCGACCACCGCGGAGTCCCCGCTGATCGCGGCGGGCGCCGACCCGGGGCTGCCGCTGCCGCACGTGCTCGGCCTGAACGCCCTCACCGAGGACGGGCCGGACGGGCCGCGCCTGACCGCCGCCTGGACCTGGCCGGGCGAGCTGCTCGACGAGGCCGACGCGGCCGACGTCGCCGAGGGCTGGTTCCGCGCGCTGCGGGCGCTCGTCGCCCACGCCCAGGGCCCCGACGCGGGCGGCCACACGCCCAGCGACGTGGACCTGATCGCGCTGAGCCAGGACGAACTGGACGCATTCGAGAACGAGATGGACGACTGGGGGGCCTCCCTGTGACACGAGGACGATCCAACCTGAGCGACGTCCTGCCGCTCACCCCGCTCCAGGAGGGCCTGCTCTTCCACGCGGTCTCCGGACGCAGGGAGCTGGACGTCTACACCGTGCAGCTGGTCCTGGACCTGTCCGGACCACTGGACGCGGCCCGGCTGAGGACCGCCGCCGAGCGGTTCCTCGACCGCCACCCCCACCTGCGGGCCGGCTTCCGCTACCGCGACAACGGCGAGCCCGTCCAGCTCGTGCCGCGCACGGCCGTCCTGCCCTGGCGGGAGGACGACGTGCGGGGCCGGACCCCGGCGGCCGTCGAGGAGCTGACCGAGGAGGACCGGCTGCGCCCGTTCGAGATGGCACGCCCGCCGCTGCTGCGGTTCCGGCTGCTGCGCACGGGCGAGCAGGCGCACCGCTTCGTCCTGACGGCCCACCAGATCCTGTTCGACGGCTGGTCGATGCCGCTCATCATCGGCGAACTGTTCACGCTGTACGGCGACCCGGCGGCGGCCCTGCCGCCGGTCACCCCCTACAAGGCGTACCTCGCCCACCTCGCCCGGCAGGACGACGCCGGGGCCGAGGCCGCGTGGCGCCGGGCGCTGGACGGGCTCACCGAGGCCACCCTCGTCGCCCCGGGCGGCACGGCCGGCTCCCGGCTGCCCGAGCACCACGTCCTGGACCTGCCCGCCGGCTTCACCGCCGAGCTCACCGCCTGGGCGAAGGAGCGCGGACTCACCCTGAACACCGTGGTGCAGGGCGCCTGGGCCGCCGTCCTGGGCACGCTCACCGGCCGCAGCGACGTCGTCTTCGGCGGCACCGTCTCCGGACGGCCCCCGGAGCTGCCCGGCGTCGAGTCGATGGTGGGCCTGTTCATCAACACCGTCCCGGTGCGGGTGCCGCTCGACCCCTCCCTGACCTTCCCCGAGATCCTCACGCGGCTCCAGGACCGGCAGGCCGCCCTCCTGCCCCACCAGCACCTGGGCGCCGCCCGCATCCAGCGGACGGTGGGCCTGGGCGAGCTGTACGACACCGTGCTCGTCTTCGAGAACTACCCGCTGGACGCGGACGCCCTGCGCGACCCCGTCCCCGGCCTCGCGGTGACCGGCCTGGCGGCGAAGGACGCCACGCACTACCCGCTGAGCCTGATGGCGATCCCCGGCGACCACCTGCGGCTGACCGTCTCCTACAACCCGGGCACGTACGCGCCCGAGGAGGCCGCGCGCGTCGCCGCCCGGCTGGAGCGGGTGCTGCGGACGGCGGTCGCCGAGCCGGAGACGCCGTTCGGCCGGATCGGGACGCTGCTGCCGGGGGAGGAGGTGCTGGACCTGCCGGCCGGCGCCCGCCCGGACGCGTTCACCGACGTCGTCGCCCGCGTCCGGGAGCTGGCCGCCGCCCGCCCCGGCGCCGAGGCCGTCGCCGACGAGGACGAGCGGCTCACCTACGGCGAGCTGGCCGAGCGCGCCGGCGGCATCGCCGCCCACCTCTCCGGCGCCGGACTCGGCCCCGGCTCGCTGGTCGGCGTCCTCGCCGCCCCCGGCTGCGACTTCGTCGCCGGTGTCCTCGGCACCCTCGCGGCGGGCGCCGCCTGGGTCCCCCTCGACGTCCACGCCCCGACGGCCCGCAGCGCCGCGCTCGTCCGCGACGCGGGCGTACGGCACCTGCTGGTGGACGAGGAGCACGAGGACGCGGCCCGCGAGGTGCTGGCGGCCGCCGCCACGCCCACCGCGCCGGACGCGCCGACGCCCGGCGTCCCCGTCACCCGGGTCTCCGCCCTGCCCCCCGCCGCCCTCCCGCCGGCCCCCGGCGGCCCCCTCGACCTCGCCTACGTCATCTTCACCTCGGGGTCCACCGGCCGCCCCAAGGGCGCCATGGTCCACCGGGACGGCATGGTCAACCACCTGCTGGCCAAGGTGGAGGACCTGGGGCTGGACGAGGACACGGTGCTGGTGCACAACGCGCCCGTCACCTTCGACATCTCCGTGTGGCAGATGCTGGCCGGGCTGGCCGGCGGAGGGCGGGTGCGGGTCGTGCCCCGCTCCACCGCCGCCGACCCGCAGGCGCTGTTCGCGCTGGCCGACGCCGAGGCCGTCACCGTGCTGGAGGTCGTCCCCTCGCTGCTGCGGGCCGCGCTGGACGCCTGGGACGCGGGCGCGCGCCCGCCCGCCCTGGCCCCGCTGCGGCACCTGGTCGTCACCGGCGAGGCGCTCCCCGCCGACCTGTGCCACCGCTGGCTCGCCCGCTTCCCCGGCATCCCGCTGGTCAACGCCTACGGCCCCACCGAGTGCTCCGACGACGTCACCCACGCCCTGATCGCCGACACGGCCGGCCTGGGCGACGTCCGGGCGCCGATCGGCCGGGCCGTGCGCGCGACCGGGCTGTACGTCCTCGACGACGCGCTGCGTCCGGTGCCCGCCGGGGTGCCGGGCGAGCTGTACGTCGGCGGGCGCGGGGTCGGGCGCGGGTACCTCGGCGACGCCCGGCGGACGGGCGCCGTGTTCGTCGCCGACCCGTTCGCGGGCGTGCCCGGGGCGCGGATGTACCGCACCGGCGACTGGGTGGTGCGGCACGCGGACGGGCGGCTGGAGTTCCTGGAGCGGCGCGACCACCAGGTCAAGGTGCGCGGCCACCGGATCGAGCTCGGCGAGGTCGAGGCCGTCCTGCGCACCCTGCCCGGCGTCACGGACGCCGTGGTCACCGTGTTCGGCGAGACCGGCACCGCCCGCCTCGCCGCGCACGTCGCCGGCGACACGGAGCCCGCGCGCGTGAAGCAGGAACTGGCCCGGCTGCTGCCGGAGTACATGGTGCCGTCCGCCGTCGTCGTCCTGGACGCGCTGCCGCTCACCCCGAACGGCAAGGTGGACCGCAAAGCCCTGCCCGCCCCGCACCTGGCCGGCGTCGCCGGCCGGGAGCCGCGCACCCCGCAGGAGGCCGCCCTGTGCCGGGCCTTCGCCGACGTCCTCGGCGTCGAACGGGTCGGCGCCGACGACGACTTCTTCGACCTGGGCGGGCACTCGCTGCTCGCGACCCGGCTGATCAGCCGGGTCCGGGCGCTCCTCGGCGCGGAGATCCCCATGGCGCTCCTCTTCGAGGAGCCCACCCCGGCCCGCCTCGCCGCCCGCCTGCGCACGGCCGAGGGACCGGCCCGGCCGGCGCTCGCGCCCGCCGTACGGCCCGAACGGCCGCCGCTGTCGTACGCCCAGCGGCGGATGTGGGTGCTGAACCGGATGGCGGGGACGGCCGGCGCCTACCACCTGCCCTGGACGCTGCGGCTGACCGGGACGCTGGACCGGGACGCGCTGCGCGCCGCCCTGAACGACGTCGTCGCGCGGCACGAGGCGCTGCGCACCGTGTTCCCGGAGGCGGACGGGGAGCCGTACCAGCGGGTGCTGGAGTCGGCCGACGTCGACCTGCCGCTGTTCGAGGACGGCATGGACGGCGCGGACGGCGCGGACGTCGCCGGCCTCGCCGCCCGCGGCTTCGACCTCACCGCCGAACTCCCGCTGCGGGCCGCGCTGTTCCGCCGGAGCGACGAGGAGCACCTGCTCGCCGTCGTGATCCACCACATCGCCGCCGACGGCTGGTCCAACGCCGTCCTCGCCCGCGACCTCGGCACCGCCTACCGCGCCCGGGCCGGAGGGACGGCCCCGCGCTTCGCCCCGCTGCCCGTGCAGTACGCCGACTACGCGCTGTGGCAGCGGGAGCTGCTCGGCGACGAGGACGACCCGGGCAGCGTGGCGAGCGAGCAACTCGCCTTCTGGCGCAAGGCCCTGGACGGACTGCCCGACGAACTCCAGCTGCCCGCCGACCGGCCCCGGCCCGCGGTCGCCTCCCACCGGGGCGCCGCCGTGGACTTCGCCGTCCCGGCCGGGACGCACCGCCGGGCCGCCGCCCTCGCCGCGCGCCGCGGCGCGAGCCTCTTCATGGTCCTGCAGGCCGCCCTGGCGGTCCTGTACGCCAAGCTGGGCGCCGGCCACGACGTGCCCCTGGGCACCCCGGTCGCCGGCCGCACCGACGAGTCCCTGGACGACCTGGTCGGCTTCTTCGTCAACACGCTCGTGCTGCGCACCGACGTCTCCGGCGACCCCACCTTCGCCGAGCTCGTCGACCGCGTCCGCACGGCCGACCTGGCCGCCTACGCCCACCAGGACGTGCCGTTCGAGAAGCTCGTCGAGGCCCTCGCCCCGGCCCGCTCCCTCGCCCGGCACCCCCTGTTCCAGACCCTGCTGGCCCTGCACAACAACACCCGCCCCGGCCTCGAACTGCCCGGTCTGGACGTCGAGTTCGGCTCCACGGCCACCGGGGGCGCCCGCTTCGACCTCGCCTTCGACCTGGCCGAGGACCACGACGGCGCGGGCGCGCCCGCCGGGCTGGCCGGCCGGCTGGAGTTCAGCGCCGACCTGTTCGCCGAGGACACCGCACGGCGCCTGGCCGACCGGTTCGCGCACCTCCTCGACGCCCTGACCGCCGCCCCCGACCAGCCGATCGGCGCGGTCTCCGCCCTGCTGCCCGGCGAGCGCGAGACCCTCCTCCAGGAGTGGAACCGGACCCCGGCGCACCCCTACGACGGGCCCCCGCACCACTGGTTCGAGCAGCGGGCCGCCGCCCACCCGGACCGCACCGCCCTCGTCTTCGAGGACCGGCGGCTCACCTACCGCGAGCTGGACGAGCGGGCCTCGCGCCTCGCGCGCGCCCTGCGCGCCCGGGGCGCCGGCCCGGGCAGTCTCGTCGCCGTCGCGCTGCGCCGGTCGGCGGAACTCGTCGAGGCCGTCCTCGCCGTGCACAAGGCGGGCGCCGCCTACCTGCCGATCGACCCGGCCTACCCGTCGGACCGCATCGGGTACGTGGTGGAGGACGCCGGGCCGGTGCTGGTCCTCACGACGGCGGACGTGGCCGGCGACCTGCCCGCCCTGGACACCGTACCGCGCCTGCTGCTCGACGAACCCGTCCCGGACGCACCCGGGTTCACCGGGAGCCCGGCGCCCGCCGAGGCCGCGTACACCATCTACACCTCCGGTTCCACCGGCCGCCCCAAGGGCGTGGTGATCTCGTTCGCGGCGTTCGCGAACTTCGTCGCCGACCTGCGCGGGCGCCTCGGCCTGGGGGAGGACGACCGGTTCGTCGCCGTCACCACCTTCGGCTTCGACATCGCCAACCTGGAGCTGTTCGGCCCGCTGGTGTCCGGCGCCCGCCTGGTCCTGGCCGGCCATGACACCGTCCGCGACCCGGACGCCCTGGCCGCGCTGCTGCGCACCTCGGGCGCCACCGTCATGCAGGCCACGCCCACCCTGTGGCACGCCCTGGTCACCGAACACCCGGACGCCCTCGCGGGGCTGCACGCGCTGACCGGCGGCGAGGCGATCAGCCCGGCGCTCGCCGCCCGGCTGGCCGCCGCCACCCGCGAGCTGACCAACCTGTACGGCCCGACGGAGACCACCATCTGGTCCACCGCCGCCGCGCTGGACGGCACCGGCACCCCGCCCATCGGCCGCCCCCTCGGCGGCAACCGCACCTACGTCCTCGGCCCCGACCTGCGGCCGGTCCCGGCCGGCGCCACCGGCGAGCTGTACATCGGCGGCGTCGGTCTGGCCCGCGGCTACCACGGCCGTCCCGCCCTCACCGCCGAACGCTTCGTCGCCGACCCGTACACGGACGCCCCGGGCGCCCGGATGTACCGCACCGGCGACCTCGTGCGGCAGCGCGCCGACGGCACGATCGACTACCTGGGCCGGGTCGACCACCAGGTCAAGGTCCGCGGCTTCCGCATCGAGCTCGGCGAGATCGAGGCCGCGCTGGCGGACCACCCGGACGTGGCGCAGGCGGCCGTGACCGTGCGCGAGGACCGGCTGGTCGGGTACGTCGTGGCGGCGGACGCGGCCGGCGACCTCACCGAGGTGCGCGCCCACCTGGCCCGCCGGCTGCCCGACTACATGGTCCCGGCCGCCCTGGTGCCGCTGGACGCCCTGCCGCTCACCCCGAACGGCAAGGTGGACCGGGGACGGCTGCCCGCGCCCGCCGTCCCCGCCCCCGCGGCGGGGCGGGCCCCGGCCACCCCGCTGGAAGAGCTGCTGTGCCGTCTGTTCGCCCGGACCCTCGGGGTCGAACGGGTCGGCGCCGACGACGACTTCTTCGCGCTCGGCGGTGACTCGATCCGCTCCATCCGGCTGGTGGGCCGCGGCAGGGCGGCCGGGGTGCGGTTCACGCCGGCCGACGTCTTCGTGCACCGCACGGCCGCCGCCCTGGCCGGCGTCGCCGTCCGCACGGCCGGGGAGGGCGCGGACACCTCCGGGGACGCCGCCTTCGCGCCCGTCCTGCCGATCCGCCCGCACGGCGGCCGTCCGCCGCTGTTCTGCGTGCACGGCGGCGTCGGCCTCGGCTGGCCCTTCCTCTCCCTCGCCGCGCACCTTCCGGACACGCCCGTGTACGCCTTCCAGGCCGGCGGGATCCAGCACGACGCCCCGCAGCCGGATTCCGTACCGGAAATGGCCGCCCACTACGTCGAGAGAATGGTGGAAATCCAGCCGGACGGCCCGTACCATATTCTTGGCTGGTCGTTCGGCGGCCTGGTCGCCCACGAAATGGCGTGCCAGCTCGTGGAGTCCGGGAAAGAGGTCGCCCTGCTGGCGAACCTCGACGGTTTCCCGGCGCGGACGGGCGGCGCGACGGCGGACGAGGTCCCCGACGACACCCTGCTGAGCGACGAACTGCGCGCCCGGCTCGGCGCCGCGGGCGACGCGCTGACGGAGCTGACCGACGGCCAGTACACCCGGCTGCTGCGCGTCATCCGGGCCCTCGACGGCCTCGCCGTCACCCACCGACCCCGCCTCCACCAGGGCGACATGCACTTCTTCGCGGCAACGCGAGGAGGCGACACGCACGCGCCGACCGAGGCCGTCTGGGCCGCCCACATCGCCGGCCGGATCGTCCGGCACGAGGTGGACGCCGATCACGACGGCATGCTCGACGCCGCTCCGGCGGCGGCCGTCGCCCGCGTGCTCACCGACGTCATGGAATGAGACCCGACAGCGGAAGCGCATTCCGAATTCCGAATCCCGAATTCCGCATCCAAGTCGTTCCATGAAATGCCCGCGCGGGATGAGTGTGCCCGCGTCCGTGGAAAAAGAAGGGACACGTCCGGTAATGGGAAACCCGTTTGACGACGAGGCCGGGACATTTCACGTGCTGGTCAACGAGGAGGGACAGCACTGCCTGTGGCCGGCGTTCGCACAGATACCCGACGGCTGGCAGGCCGTCCTGTCGGACACCTCGCGCGCCGAGGCCCTCGACCACATCGAGCGGACCTGGACCGACCTGCGGCCCCGCAGCCTCGTCCGGGCGAGCTGACCGCACCGACGCACCACCCCACACCCAGGAAAGGAACGCCATGAGTGCCATCACCATCGACGAGGCCGTCGAGGCCCAGGTGAGAGAGATCATCGCCGACGCCCTCGAACTGGAGGAGGAGCTGACCCGCACCGGCCTGTTCGTCGACGACTACGGCGCCGACTCCCTCGCCGCCATCGAGCTGCTGTCCACGCTGGAGAAGACCTTCGGCGTGACGATCGAGCAGGACGAACTGCCGAAGATGGTCAACCTCGAGGCCGTCCTCGAGGTCCTGGCCCGGGCCGAAGCGCGATGACCGCCCGGCGTGTGGTGCTGACCGGGATCGGGGTCCTGTCCAGCATCGGCAACGGCGTCACCGAGTTCACCCGGGGCCTGCGCGAGGGCCGGTGCGGAGCGGGCCCCATCACCCGCTTCGACAGCACCGGCTTCCGTCGGCAACTCGCCCACGAGGTGCACGGCTTCACCCCGTCCGAGTGGGTCCGCCACACGCCGGCCGAACAGCTCGGCCGCGCCACGCAGTTCTCCGTCGCCGCCGCCCGCATGGCGGTGGGCGACGCCGGGCTCGACCCGGCGGACCTGCGGGACCGGCCGGGCCTGGTCACCGTCGGCACCACCGACGGCGAGGCCGACGCCCTCGACCGGCTCGTCGAGGCCCAGGCGAACGGCACCCCGCCGGCCGGCCTCGACCCGGTCGGGGTCGGCCGGCTCGCCGCCCACCGCCTCGCCCTCGCCGTCGTCAAGGAGCTGCGGCTGCCGAGGGCGGTGCCCTCCGTCCTCGGCACCGCCTGCGCGGCCGGCAACTACGCCGTCGGCGACGGCTACGACGCCGTACGCTCCGGCGAGGCCGAATGGGCGCTCGTCGGCGGCGCGGACGCGCTGACCCGGCGCACCTTCGCCGGGTTCCACCGGCTCGGCCTGGTCGCCTCCGACCGCTGCCGGCCCTTCGACGCCGAACGGGAGGGGCTGCTCACCGCCGAGGGCGCGGGCGTCCTCCTCCTGGAGGACCTGGAGTCGGCGCGGGCCAGGGGCGCCCGCGTCTACGCCGAGCTCCTCGGCTACGGCCTCAACTGCGACGCCCACCACCCGACCGCGCCCAACATGGACAGCGTCGCGCAGGTCATGCGGCTCGCCCTGGCCGACGCCGGCGTCAAGCCCGAGGAGGTCGACCTCGTCTCGGCGCACGGCACCGGCACCCCCACCAACGACGTCACCGAGATCCGCGCCGTCCGCCAGGTGTTCGGGGAACGGCCGCCGCGCACCGTCGCCCTGAAGTCGATGCTCGGCCACACCATGGGCGCCGCCAGCGCCCTCGGAGCCGCCGCCTCGGCGCTCGCCCTCGCGCACGGCTTCATCCCGCCGACCGTCAACCACCGCACCACCGACCCCGAGTGCGCCGTCGACTGCGTGCCCAACCACGCCGTCGACGCCGATCTCGAGGTCGTCGTCAACAACGGCCTGGCCTTCGGCGGCAACAACGCCGCCGTCGTCCTCGGCAGACACCAGGAGACCTGATCATGACGACCGTCGCGGTCCCCACGGACCGCCACTTCATCACCGCCTGGTCGGCCGTCTCGCCGTACGGCCTGGAGAGCGCCGACTACGCACGGGGCATCGCAGCGGACACCGGCGACGGCAGCCGCGCCGTCCCCGTCCCCGACGGGCACGCCGGCGAACAGGCCTGCCTCGTCCCCGGCTTCGAGGTGCGCGAGGTGCTCGGCCGGGCCGGCACCCGCACCATGGACCGCGCCACCGGCCTCGCCGTCACCGCCGTACGGGAACTCTTCGACGAGGCGTCCCGGCAGCAGCGGCCGGTGCCGGTCGGCACGGGCACCGCCCTCGTCCTCGCCACCACCCTCGGCAGCGCGCAGAGCCAGCACGACTTCGCGCACGCCTCCTTCACCGGCGAGAAGCCCTACGACGTACCGGCCCAGTTCATGCCGAACGTCCTGATGAACTGCCCCGCGGCCGCCAGCGCCATCCGCTTCGGACTCAAGGGCCCCAACACCACCCTCGCCGGCGGCCGTCCCTCCGGGCTGCTCGCCCTCGGCTACGCCCGCCGCCTCCTCGCGGCCGGCCGCGCCGAACGGGTCCTGGTCGGCGCCGTCGAGGAGTACTCGCCGACCCGCTCCTGGATCGAGCACCACACCCGCGGCGCCGACGAGACGCCCGGACCGCTCGGCGAGGGCTGCGCCCTGCTGCTGGTCGAGCCGGGCAACGGCATACCGGCCGGCCGCACCGCACTGGCCGAACTCCTCGCCGTCGACGCCCGCGTCGACGTCGACGACCAGCTCGCCAGCACGGCCGAGGCATCGGTCCGCGACGCCCTCGCGGCCGCCGGCGTCGACGCCTCACAGGTGTGGGCGGCCGTGGGCGGCGGCCTCACGGGAAGGGTGGGCCACGTGGAGACCGCCCTGCTCAGGAGGGTGTTCGGCGCCGAGGCGACCGGCCGGGTACGGGTCCACGAGCGCATCGGCGACACCGCCGCCGCCTCCGCCCCCTTCCAGCTCGCCGCCCTCCTGGCCGCCGCCCGCCGCGACCCCGCCGCCCACGGCCGGCCGGCCGTGATCACCTCGGTCGACCGGGACGGCTCCGTCGCCGGCGCGGTGGTGCGGCTGCTCGGGGAGGCGCCGTGAGCGCCGCGCACGAGGCCCCGGGGGCGTCCCCGGGCGCAGACGGGGCGAGCGGCGCCCGCCGGGCCGCCGGGAGCGTTGCCGGGACCGCCGCGGGGAGCGGCGCCGGGAGCGGTGCCGGCTCCGCCGGGGTCGCGCTCATCAGCGGCGGCTCGCGCGGCATCGGACGGGCCACCGCGCTGCGGCTCGCCGCGGACGGGTACGACGTCAGCTTCGCCTACCGGTCCGACGAGGACGCGGCGAACCGGCTCGGGAAGGAACTGGCCGAACGGGGCGTGCGCAGCCTCGCGCAACGCCTGGACGTGGCCGACGCGCGGGCCGTACGGGACTGGGTCGCCCGCACCGAGAGCGAACTCGGTCCCGTCGCCGTCGCCGTCGCCTCCGCCGGCATCACCCGCGACCGGCCGCTGCTGCTGATGTCCGACGAGGACTGGCAGGACGTCATCGACACCAACCTCGACGGCACCGCCCACGTCTGCCGCGCCGCCCTCTTCCCGATGGTCAAGCGCAGGGCCGGCTCGATCATCACCCTGTCCAGCGTGTCCGGGGCCGGCAACCCCGGGCAGGGCAACTATTCCGCCTCCAAGGCCGGGATCATCGGCCTGACCTGCGCCCTCGCCAAGGAAGCCGCCCGGTTCGGGATCCGGGTCAACGCCGTCGCCCCCGGCATGATCGAGACCGACATGACCGCGGGGGCCTTCACCGAGGAACAGCGCGCCCGCACCCTCGCCGCCGTCCCCCTCGGCCGCTTCGGCACCGCCGAGGAGGTGGCCGAGTCGATCGCCTTCCTCGTCTCCGACAAGGCCGCGTACATCACAGGCGCGGTGCTCCGGATCGACGGCGGGATCGTCGTGTGACCGCCCGCACCACCGACCTCACCCACCCACCCCACCACGGGAGTAGACCTGCCATGACCGCGCCCGTCGACCTCACGCCCAAGGCCACCGCCAACCACACCCCGCTCGTCGACACCCGCCTGCTGCCCCGGGACGACACGGGCACCCGCGCCACCCACCGCGTCTACGAGCACCTCATCGGCATGTGGGCGCCCGGCGTCATCGAGGCCGCCCAGGACCTGGGCGTCTTCGCCACCCTGACCGCCGGCCCGGCCACCGCCGCCGGCCTCGCCGAGACCCTCGGCACCGACCTGCGCGCCACCCGGGTCCTGCTGGACGGCCTGCACGCCTACGACATCGTCCAGCGCGAGCGCGGCGGCGACGGCCAGGCCGTCTACACCCTGCCCGCCGCCCTGCACGACGTCTTCGCGCCCGACGGGATCTACAGCCTCGCCGGGAAGATCACCCACGACCGCAACGTCGCCTGGAACGCCTGGCGGCACCTCGCCGAGAACGTCCGCAGCGGGGCCCGCGGCGCGCACGGCGGCCAGCAGGTCAACCAGATATCCGAGGAGGACTACACCTCCCTCGCCCGCGGCATCAACTTCTGGGCGCCGCCGGTCGCCTCCGTCCTCGCCGACGCGCTGCGCGAGCGGGGCTGGGGCGACGACACCGACGCCCTGCTGCTGGACGTCGGCTGCGGCACCGGCATCTACAGCCACCTCCTGCTGCAGGCGTTCCCGCGGCTGACCGCGCGCGGCCTGGACGCGCCGCGGATCACCGCGATCGCCTCCCAGCAGGCCGAGCGGCTCGGCGTCCACGACCGGTTCGAGCCGCTGACCGCCGACTTCTGGAACGACGACTGGGGCAACGGCACCGACCTGGCGCTGTTCGTCAACATCTTCCACCTCCAGACGCCGGAGTCCGCGCACGAGCTGCTGCTGAAGACGGCGAAGGGGCTCACCGAGGACGGGCTCATCGCCGTCGTCGACCACATCGTCGACGAGGAGGCCGGCGGCGACAACGTCCAGAACCGCTTCTTCCGGCTCTTCGCCGCGTCGATGCTGGCCACCGGGGGCGGGGACGCCTACACCGTCCAGGACTACGACCAGTGGCTCGCCGACGCCGGGCTGCGGCGGGTCGCGCTGCTGGACACGCCCATGCACCGGGTGCTGCTGGCCGGCCACGCGTAGCCCCTGCCGGGGGTGGGGCGGGGGGTGGGGTGTCGGGGCGGGGGGCGCCCCCCCCCCCCCCCCCCCCCCCGCGCCCCGCCCCCCCCCCCCCCCCCCCCCCCCCCCCCCCGCCCCCCCCCGGCGGCCCCCCCCCCGCCCCCGGGGGGGGCGGCCCGCCCCCGCGCCCCCCCGGCGGGGGGGGGGGGGGGGGGGGGGGTGTCGGCCCCCCCACCCACCCGCCCGACCCGGTGGGCCGAAGAGCCCCGCCACGGGGCTCCGCCCCGGACCCCGGCGGGGACCGCGTCCCCTCCCCCACTCCCTCACCCCCCACGTCACGCCACCCCCCTGCTCCACCTCCGCACCCACTCCACCCCACCCCACCACCCCCCACGTCACGCCACCCCACCCATCCGGAAGGGAGCACACGATGACGCGCCATCTCTTCACCTCCGAGTCTGTGACGGAGGGTCATCCGGACAAGATCGCCGACCGGATCAGCGATGCCGTCCTGGACGCGCACCTCGCGCAGGATCCGTATGCGCGGGTCGCCGTGGAGACGCTGATCACGACGGGGCAGGTGCACCTCGCGGGGGAGGTCTCCTCCACCGCCTGCTTCGACGTCGCCGACGTGGTGCGCCGGCAGATCCTGGACATCGGGTACGACCACTCCGTCAAGGGGTTCGACGGCGCCACCTGCGGGATCTCCGTCTCGCTGGGGCAGCAGTCACCGGACATCGCGCGCGGTGTGGACGCCGACGGGGCCCAGGGCGATCCGCTGGACGCCCAGGGCGCCGGCGACCAGGGGCTGATGTTCGGGTACGCCTGCCGGGACACCCCCGAGCTGATGCCGCTGCCGGCCCACCTCGCGCACCGGCTGGCCCAGCGGCTGACCGCCGTGCGCAAGGACGGCACCGTGCCCTACCTGCGCCCGGACGGCAAGACGCAGGTCACCGTCGAGTACCGGGGCAGCCGTCCGGTCCGGCTGGACACGGTCGTCGTGTCCTCCCAGCACGCCGGCGACGTCGACCTGGAGACGTTCCTCGCCCCGGACATCCGCACGCACGTCGTCGAGCCCGAGCTGGCCGCGCTGCGCGAACGCGGGATCGAGCTGGAGACCGACGACTTCCGCGTCCTGGTCAACCCGACCGGGCGGTTCGAGATCGGCGGTCCGACCGGTGACGCCGGCCTGACCGGGCGGAAGATCATCGTGGACACCTACGGCGGCATGGCCCGGCACGGCGGCGGCGCGTTCTCCGGCAAGGACCCCTCGAAGGTGGACCGTTCCGCCGCGTACGCGATGCGCTGGGTCGCGAAGAACGTCGTCGCCTCCGGTCTCGCCGACCGCTGCGAGCTCCAGGTCGCCTACGCCATCGGCAAGGCCGAGCCGGTCGGCCTGTTCGTGGAGACCTTCGGCACCGCCAGGGTCGCCGTGGACCGCATCAAGGACGCCGTCGGCGAGGTGTTCGACCTGCGCCCGGCGGCCATCATCCGCGACCTCGACCTGCTGCGCCCGGTCTACGCGCAGACCTCGGCCTACGGCCACTTCGGGCGCGAGCTGCCCGACTTCACCTGGGAGCGCACCGACCGGGCCGACAAGCTCCGCGCGGCCGCGGGCCTGGGCTGAGCGGGAGGGAGCGGTGATGTCCACGGATCCGCCCGCACTGCCGTTGCCCGCGGGACTTCCCGCGCCCCGCTTCGAGGTCGTCTCCGGCGAGCCCGACATGACCGAGCTCGCCGCCCTCACCCTCGTCCTGTACGCGTTCACGCAGGCCCGTCCCGAGTCGGCGGAGGCCACCCGTTCGGTGGCGGAATGGTGGCGCCGCCGTCCGGGCGAGTACCGGACGGCGGGCTCCTGGAGGGACACCGGATGACCCGGCGCGTCCCCGTGCGGCGGCGGGCCGTGGGCGGGTCAGGGCATCAGGCCGTAGGCCGCGCCCAGGGCCACCACGACCGCCGCCGCCAGCGTGTGACCGGTGAACGCCATCCGGCCGGCCACCGGCCACCAGCGGCGCCGCCAGGCGACCACGGTGCACACGGCGAGCAGGGCGGTGGCGGCCGCCGCGGCGGCGACCAGCTGCGGGATCAGCGTCAGCAGGGGCGAGTCGCCGACCAGCACCGTCCGGTTGAGGGCGTTGCCGTCGCCGGTGAGCCGGACGAAGCACACGGTCGCCGCGGCCAGCAGCGCCCCGGTGACCCAGGCCAGCGCCCAGGCGACCCGGCCGCCGGGCGCCTTCGCCCTGCGGCGCCGCGCGTACGCCACCAGCGGCAGGAGCAGGACGGCCGCGCCGAGCACCGCGAGGCCGCCGAGCAGTGCCTGCTGGTGCAGGGCGGGGGACTGGTACCAGGGCAGCTTCTGGAACACCTGGGTCGGGTCGGAGGCCAGGGCCAGCCGGCCGTCCCGGAAGGCGATCCGGTCCTGGCCGCCGCGCTCCTGGAACACGCCCGGCGCGACCGGCACCCAGTGCTGCTCGCCGACCCGCGGGTCCCGGGCCAGCCCGGTCGTGGTCAGCGCGCCGTCCGCGCCGGCGGTGACGTGCACGGAGGAGGTGAGCGCCGCCACCCGCGTCAGGTCGGAGGTGCTGGTGCGGGTGGTCCGGTAGTAGCCGGAGTACGACGAGGCGGCCGGGGCGGCGCCGCGGGCCTGCGCGGTGAGCCGGGCGGAACCGGCGGTCGCGGCCGTGCCCGGGCGGTCGGCGCGGTGGGACGCGCCGTCGGCGCCGGTGCCCGGGGCGGCCGCGGCGGTCCTGCCGGCCAGCCGGTCCGCCACCCGGTTCACCAGCTCCTGGCCGGCGTAGGAGGCGCTGCCGTCCTCGCCGTCGCCGTTGTAGACGACGTACACGCCGACTCCGAAGGCCGGCAGCAGCGCCAGGTTGCCGTGGAAGCCGGGCAGGTCGCCGTCCTTGACCCACATCCGCCGGCCGTCCCGCTCGCGCTCCTCCAGCAGGTAGCCGACGCCGGGCAGGCGCGGGTCGTTGCCGAACTGGCGGTGCAGCATGGCCCGGGCGGAGGCGCCGGTCAGGACGCGGCCGCCGTCGTTGAGCAGGGCGTGCATCAGACGGCCCATGTCGGCGGCGGTGGTGACGGCGCCGGCGCCGGTGGGCGTCCAGGCGCCGTACTGGCCGTCCTCGGCGCGCTGCCGGCCCCCGTCGGGACGGTAGCCGCGGGCCAGGGTGTCCGCGGTGCGCGCGTCGGGGCGGGCGAAGGTGGTGCGGGTCATGCCGAGCGGCTCGAGGACGTTGCGGTCGACGTAGGCGGCGAAGGGTGTCCCGGTCACCTGCTCGACCAGGTAACCGGCCAGCGCCACACCGTAGTTGTCGTAGCTCGCGACCTGGCCCGGCGGCCGGACCCGGGACGGCTGGTGCTCGGCGAGGCTCTCGCCGAGGGCGCCCGCCGCCTCGGGCGCGGTGCCGCCCCGGCCGAGGATGCTGGTGTCGAACCCGGCCGTGTGCGTCAGGAGGTGACGTACCGTCACCGGGTGGCCCGGGTACTCGTCCTTGATCTTGAAGGTGGTCAGGTACCGGTTGACGTCGGCGTTCAGGTCCAGCCGGCCCTTCTCCACCTGCTGGAGCACGGCGACGGCGGTGAACAGCTTGGCGTCGGAGGCCATGAAGTAGCCGGTGCGCCGCGGGTCGCTGCGCACCCCGCGCTCGACGTCCGCCAGCCCGTAGCCCTTGGTCAGCGTCCGCCCGTCGCGGTGGACGACGACCACGGAGGCGCCCGGGACGCGGTACTCGGCCAGCTGCTTCGGCACCAGCTCGTCCAGGAGTGCGGACAGGGCGCCCTGTCCGGCGGACGCCGTACGCCCCGCCGCACGGCCCGTCGTGCGCCCGTCCGCGGCGGCCGGGGTCACCACGCACAGGACGGCGGCCACCACGGCCGCCACCAGGATGAGGATTCGCTCTCGGCTCGTCATGCCTCCGATTCCACCCGCCGCGGGCGCCGCGTCCCAGGGCCCTTTGTGGTGTCCGAGGGGTACCTGGCTACACCCCCCGAGAGGGGACAATGGTCCCGTGATCGACGGTACCCGGAGCACCACCATGTAACACGAACGGCGGCAACGGGCCGCCAGATCCCAGGAGTTGTGGCATGAGCATCGCCAAGAGCGCGCGTTCCGTCGGCGCCGGACTTCCGCTGGCCGGCCTCGCGATGGTGGAGGTCCTCTTCTTCTCGCTGCTGGTGACCGCGATCTCCCTCCTGGGGGCGGGCATCGGCCTCTTCCTGATCCCGGCGGCCGCCGTCGCCGCCCGGGGCACCGTGAACCTCACCCGCCGGCTGGCCGGCGCCCGCCTGGACGGCGGCATCCCCGAGCCGTACCTGCCCGAACCGCCGCGCGAGGGCGGCCTCAAGGGCTGGTGGACCCGCAACCAGTGGATCCTCACCGACCCGGCGACCTGGCGGGACCTGGCGTGGATGCTGGTCAGCCCGACCGTCGGCCTCGTCCTCGTCCTGCTGCCGCTCGCCCTGGTCGCCTTCGGCGTCTTCGGCCTGCTGATGCCGCTGCTGTGGGAGGACATCACCAGCAACGGCGGCAACAACTGGTACTGGTTCGTCAAGGTGACGGACAGCGGGAGCGCGCTGTTCGCCCTCGGGCTGGGCGTCCCCACCCTCCTGCTCGGTCTCCTCACCGCCCCCGCCGTCCTGCGCGCCCACGCCCAGCTCGCCCACACCCTGCTCGCCCCCACCGAGACCTCCCGCAAGGTCCTCCACCTCACCCGCACCCGCTCCGAGGTCGTCAGCAGCTCCGCCGCCGAACTGCGCCGCATCGAGCGCGACCTGCACGACGGCGCCCAGGCCCGCCTCGTCGCCCTCGGCATGAACCTCGGGGTCGCCGAGCAGCTCCTCGCCAAGGACCCGGAGGCGGTCCGCGCGATCCTCGCCGACACCCGCAAGGCCTCCGCCACCGCCCTGAACGAGCTGCGCGACCTGATCCGCGGC
This sequence comes from Streptomyces sp. NPDC017936, assembly GCF_044328485.1. Lineage (NCBI taxonomy): Bacteria > Bacillati > Actinomycetota > Actinomycetes > Kitasatosporales > Streptomycetaceae > Streptomyces > Streptomyces sp. NPDC017936. Next base: position 336,128 of record NZ_JBIRHK010000005.1, read on the forward strand.
ATCCACCCGCCGGTCCTCGCCGACCGCGGTCTCGCCGACGCCGTCCGCGCCCTCGCCATGGACAGCCCCCTCGACGTCACCGTCACCGCCGAACTGCCCGGTCGCGCCGACGCCCCCGTCGAGTCCGCCGTCTACTTCGCCGTCTCCGAGCTCCTGACCAACGCGGCCAAGCACGCCGCCCCCACCCACGTCGCCGTCGACCTCTGGTACGCCGACGGCCGGATCCGCGCCCAGGTCAGCGACGACGGCCACGGCGGGGCCGACGCCTCCCGCGGCACCGGACTGCGCGGCATCGAGCGCCGCCTCGCCGCCTTCGACGGTGTGCTGGCGGTCCACAGTCCGGTGGGCGGACCCACCACCCTCACCCTGGAGATCCCTTGCGCGTTGTCCTAGCCGAAGACCTCTTCCTCCTGCGCGACGGCCTGGTGCGGCTGCTGGAGGCGTACGACTTCGAGATCGTGGCCGCCGTCGACAACGGCCCCAGCCTGTTACGGGCCCTGGTCGACGAGCGGCCCGACGTCGCGGTCGTCGACGTGCGCCTCCCGCCCACCTTCACCGACGAGGGCCTGCAGGCCGCCCTGCAGGCCCGCAGGCAGGTCCCGGGCCTGCCGGTGCTCGTCCTCTCCCAGTACGTCGAGCAGCTCTACGCGCGTGAGCTGCTCGCCGACGGCAGCGGGGGCATCGGCTACCTCCTCAAGGACCGCGTCTTCGACCCCGACCAGTTCGTGGAGTCCGTCCGCCGGGTCGCCGCCGGCGGCACCGCGATGGACCCCGACGTCGTCGCCAAGCTGTTCGCCAAGGACAGCAACGGCCCCACCGGCTCCCTCGCCCGGCTCACCCCGCGCGAGCGGGAGGTGCTGGCGCTGATGGCGGAGGGCCGCTCCAACGCCTCGATCGCCCAGTCCCTGGTGATCACCGAGCGGTCCGTCATCAAACACACCTCGAACATCTTCGCCAAACTCGACCTGCCGGTCTCCGACGACGCCAACCGGCGGGTCCTGGCGGTCCTGGCGTTCCTCAAATGACCCGCGACCGCCCGTGCCCGTGACCGCAGGCGAGGAGCCGCCCCGCCCGACACCGGCGCGACCCCCTCCCCCCGCGCCGGGCACCGGCGGCCCGCCGACCGGAGGCCGGGCCCTCGCCCACCGCCTCAGACCGGGGCGGACGTCCCGCCGGGCGGTCTGCGCAGGGCCAGTCCCGTCGGCAGCGTCGTCGCCGTCACCGCGATCAGCGCGCACGCTCCCGTCACCCACCCGAGCGCCGGCCACGGCACGACCACCGTCACCGGTGCGGACAGCAGTCCCAGCGCGCCCGCCATGCCGGCCAGGTCGACGACCGTCACCGCCAGCCCCAGTGCCGCCCCCACCGCGACCACGGTCAGCGCCTCCGCGACGGCCCACCGCAGGACCTGCCCGCCGGTCGCCCCGGCCAGCCGCAGCGCCGCCACGTCCCGGCGCCGCTCGGCGGCGCCCATGACGAGGGTGTTGGCGAGGGAGATGCCGGTGCAGAGGAGCGCCAGGCCCAGGACGAGGAGCATGCCGAGCCGGGTCGTGCCGTCGGTCCCGGGGCGGCTCGCGGCCGCCCACTCCGCTCCGGACCGCACCCGCACCCCGCCGACCGCCCGCAGCCCCGCCGCGACCCCCGCCGGGTCGGCCCCCGCGCGCACCCGCACGTCGACCCGGTCGACGTCCGCCCCGCCCGCGTTCGCGGCGGTGACGTACGCCCCGTTGTCGCCCGTACCGGTGGCCAGGACGGCGGCGATCCGCAGCGTCCTCGCCGTCCCGTCGCCGAGCCACACCCGCACCCGGTGCCCCACCCGGTGCTCGGCCCACTCCTCGTTCACCACGATCGACCCGTCGTCCAGGTCCGCCGTCCGCCCCGCCACCACCGGCAGCCGTACGACCCCGTCGAGCGCCCGCGGATCCACCGCCCGCGCCGGCGAACGCACCAGCGCCACCCCGTCCTCCAGGGCGTACACGGCGGTCGCGGCGGACGGGAACACCACCGCGCCGGGCACCCGCCGCAGCTCCTCCAGCGCCCCCTCGCCGACGTCCGTCACCACGAAGTCCGCCGCCGTCCGCCGCCGTGCCTCCGCCGCCCCGGCCTCGTCCAGCGTGGCCGTCGCGCCCGGCAGGGAGCCCGCGAGCGCCACCGTCACCAGCACGGGTGCCGCGACGGCCGCGGTGCGCCGCACCCCGGCGACGGCGTGCGCCCGCACCAGCAGACCGGTCGTACCGGGCCACCGGGGCACCAACGGCCGTACGAGGACGGGCGCGAGGAGCGCCGTCGCCGTGACGAGCAGCATCGGCCGGCTGACGTACGTCTTGCGGTGCAGCAGGTCGCCCGGATCGGCGGCCAGCGCGTACGCCAGGGTCGCCGCGGCCGTGAGCAGCAGCGCGGCCCCGCACACCAGCCGCCCCCACGGCAGCGCCCGCCCGTCCGCCGCCGCCTCGCGCAGCGCCCGCGCCGGCGCGGTCCGCCCGGCCCGCCAGGACGCGACGGCCGCGCCCGCGAGGGCCACCGACAGGCCCGTCCAGAAGGCGAGGTGGTACGGCCAGGTGTGCCCGCCGATCGCGTACCAGCCCGGCGCGAGACCGCCCTCGACCACCGCCTCGCCGAGCCGCGGCGCCCCGGCCGCCGCCAGCGCGCAGCCCGCCGCCGAGGCGAGGACGCCGACCAGCAGCGCCTCCAGCAGGACCGTCCGCCGCACCTGTCCCGGCGTGGCGCCCGCGAGGCGCAGCAGCCCGAACTCCCGGCGCCGCCGCTCCACCGAGAACGCGAACGTGGACGACACGACGAACACCGACACGAACGCCGTCACCCCGCCCGCCGTCCCGAACAGCGCGTTGAGCGCGGTCAGCGCCTCCCCGTCCCGTCCGGGGTCCGCGTCCGCCAGCCGCCGTTCGTCCCCGGTGAGCACCCGCGCCCCCGAGCCGGCCACGACGGCCCGCACGGCGGCCGGATCCGCCTCCACCACCAACTGGACCGACTCGGCGGACAGTTCGGCGGCCCGCGCGTCGGTGTGGAACACCGCGTCCTCGAAACCGAGCCCGCGCACCGTCCCCACGACCAGGTCGCCGTTGCCCAGCCGCTCGCCCACGGCCGCCCGGTCCCCGGTGACGACCGCCTCGCCGTCCGCCCGGGGCGCCCGCCCCGCGCTCAGCTCGTACGGGGCGAACCGCGCCGTCGACCACGGATGCCCGACCAGCCCGCCGGGCCCGCCCGCCCCCCGCACCGGGTAGGACCGGTCCTCGGTGACCGGTCCGAGCGCCCGCAACGCGGTCACGACGTCCGCCGGAACGGCACGCGGCTGCGCCAGCTCCGCCGTGCGCGCCCCGGCCGGGGTCTCCACCCGCAGGGCGTCCTGCCCCCGCACCACCACCGGCGCCGCCGCGAACCGCTCCGGCGCCCGCACGGGCGCCTGGAACGAGGCCGCCAGCGCCTGCCCCATCACGGCCAGCAGCCCCACCCCCAGCGCGAGGGCGACGAAACTCCCGGCGAACGCGGCCCACCGGGCCCGCAGCGTCCGGATCGCGACCCTCAGCACGGCGCGACCTCCCCCCGCCCGGCCCCCGGCCGCGCGCCGGCCGGCCGCCGGGCCGACGGGGGCCCCTCCTCCGGCGCGACCGTCCGGCCGTCCTCCGGCGCGGCCGACGGGCGGCCGTCCTCCAGCGCGGCCATCCGCGCCGCGACCGTCCCCGCGTCCGCTCCGGCGAGTTCGCCGTGCACCCGGCCGTCGACCAGGAACACCACCCGGTCCGCGTACGACGCGGCCACCGGATCGTGGGTCACCATCACCACCGTCCGGCCGTCCCGGTCGACCGTGCCGCGCAGCAGCGTGAGGACCTCGCGGCCCGTCGTGGAGTCCAGCGCGCCGGTCGGCTCGTCGCCGAACAGCACCTCGGGCCGGGTGACCAGCGCCCGGGCCAGCGCGACCCGCTGCTGCTGCCCGCCGGACAGCTCGCCCGGCCGGTGCCGGGCCCGCTCCGCGAGCCCGACCTGCCGCAGCGCCTCCCGCACCCGTGCCTTCGCCGGACGCCGGCCCGCCAGCCGCAGCGGCAGCGCCACGTTCTGCTCGGCGGTCAGCGCGGGCAGCAGGTTGAACGCCTGGAACACGAACCCGATCCGCTCCCGCCGCAGCAGCGTCAGCCGCCGCTCGCTCAGCCCGGTCAGCTCCGTCCCGCCGATCCGCACCGACCCCGCGTCGGGCCGGTCCAGCCCCGCCGCGCACTGGAGCAGCGTCGACTTGCCCGACCCCGACGGCCCCATGACGGCGGTGAACGAGCCGCGGGGCAGGGCCAGGGAGACGTCGTCGAGCGCGGTCACCCGCGCGCCCTTCGTTCCGTACTCCCGCCGGACGGCGGTCAGTCGGACGGCGTGTTCGGTCATCTCGGCCTGCGCTTCCCCTGGTTCGGTGTCGGTGGCACCACGAAACCGCGCGGGGCGGGCCCCGGTCGCTGGGGCAGGGACGAGACCCGGGGTAGGGCCAGGCATACCCCCGCACCTCCCGCCGAACGGATGGCCCGCCCCCGGGCACGCCTCCTACGGTGATCCGCATGCATCCACGAACCGTGTGGCAGGCCCTCTCCCGCCCGGGCTACCTGCTGTCGCCGTGGCCCTGGCGCGCGGCCGCCTACCTGCTGACGGGGGCGGCGACGGGAGCCGTGGTCCTGGCCGGCCTGGCCGCGGCGGCCGTCGTGGGCGGCGTCCTCGCCGTCGCCCTGGTCGGGCTGCCGCTGCTCGCCGCCCTCGCCTTCGCCGGACTGCCCGTGGCGGCCCTGGAGCGCCGCCGCCTGCGGATCGTGGACGCGGACGAGGCGCCCGACCCGCACGCCGAGCCGGCCGCTCCCGGCCTGCGCGCCTGGCTCACCACCCGCCTGCGCGAACGCGCCACCTGGCGCGACCTCGGCCACACCCTCCTCATGGCGGTCCTGCTCTGGCCCGCCGAGGCCCTCCTGGCGGCCGTGGCCCTGGCCTCCCCGCTCTCGATGGCCGCGACCCCGGTCCTGCTGGCGACGGTCGGCGGGGGCCGCGAGACGAAGGTGCTGAAGGTGTGGACGGTCACCGACCGGCCCACCGCCTGCGCCACGGCCGCCGCGGGCGTCCTGCTGCTGGCCGCCGGCGCCTACGCCCTCGGCGCCGCGGCCGCCGCCCGGGCCGCCCTCACCCGCCGGCTGCTCGCCCCGCGCGACGGCGGCCCGGCCGCCCGCGTCGCCGAACTCACCCGCTCCCGCGCCCGCCTCGTCGACGCCTTCGAGGCCGAACGCCGCCGCATCGAGCGCGACCTGCACGACGGCGCCCAGCAACGCCTCGTCGCCCTCACCGTGACCCTCGGCCTGGCCCGCCTCGACGCCCCGCCCGGCGGACCCCTCGCCGAACAGCTCGCCAAGGCCCAGGAGCAGGCGGGCGCCGCCCTCGCCGAACTGCGCGAGCTGATCCACGGCATCCACCCGAAGGTCCTCGCCGACCACGGCCTCGAAGCCGCCGTCGCCGACGCCGCCGACCGCTCGCCCGTCCCCGTCGACCTGGACCTGGAACTCCCCGGCCGCCTGCCCCCGCCCGTCGAGACCGCCGCCTACTTCGTGGTCTGCGAGGCGCTCGCCAACGTGGCCCGGCACAGCGGCGCACGCCGCGCCCGGGTGCGCGGGGAACACCGGGACGGCCGGCTCGTGCTGGAGCTGGCGGACGACGGCCGCGGCGGCGCCGACGCCGGCCGCGGCACCGGTCTCACCGGACTCGCCGACCGGGTGTCGGTCCTGGCGGGAAAACTGTCGCTGACCAGCCCGCCGGGCGGGCCGACCCTGCTACGAGTGGAGATTCCTTGCGAGCCGACGGAAACGGCCTGCGCGTCGACGCCCTGCGCGTAGTCCTCGCCGAGGACAGCGTCCTGCTGCGCGACGGGCTGACCACCCTGCTCACCCGCTTCGGCCACGAGGTGGCCGCGGCCGTGGGCGACGCCCCCGCGCTGCTCGCGGCCGTCGCCGAGCACACCCCCGACATCGTGGTCACCGACGTCCGCATGCCGCCCGCCTTCCAGGACGAGGGCCTGCACGCGGCGGTCCGCCTGCGCGCCGAGCGGCCCGGCCTGCCCGTCCTCGTCCTCAGCCAGTACGTCCAGCGGTCCTACGCCGCCGAACTCCTCGACTCCGGCGACGGCACCGGCGTCGGCTACCTCCTCAAGGACCGCGTCGGCCAGGTCGAGGAGTTCGTCGACGCCCTGCACGAGGTCGCGGCCGGCGGCACGGTCGTCGACCCGGAGGTCGTACGGCAGTTGCTGCGCCGCCGCCGCGACCCGCTGGCCCGCCTCACCCCCCGGGAACGGGAGGTGCTGGCGCTGGTCGCGGAGGGCAGGTCCAACGGCGCGATCGCCCGGGCCCTGGTGGTGTCGGAGGCGGCCGTCGGCAAGCACATCGGCGGCATCCTCACCAAACTGGACCTGCCCCCCGCCGACGACACCCACCGCCGCGTGCTCGCGGTCCTCGCCTACCTCAGGAGCTGAGCGGCTTGGCGTAGCACAGGCTCGACTCGTAGGTGCGGTAGTAGCCGAACTTCGTGCACGGCTCGTACCCGCTGGACGTGTACAGCGCGATGGCCTCCGGCTGCTCGGTGCCGGTCTCCAGCACCATCCGGAGGCGTCCCGCCGCCCGCGCGTCCTCCTCCAGCGCGGCGAGCATCCGCCGGGCCAGCCCCCGCCCGCGCATCTCCCTGACCACGAACATCCGCTTGAGCTCGGCGTCCCCGTCCTCGTTCCCCTCGCCGTTCTCGTCCTGGCTGCGCCAGCCGCCGGTGGCCACGGGCCGGTCCAGCTCGTCGTAGGCGATGAGATAAACGCCACGCGGCGGATCGAAGTCGGCCGGCTCCAGCACCGTGGCGTCACCGCCGTCGCCGTAGCGCTCGTGGTACTCGGCCTGGACCTCGTCGTTCAGCTTGACGGCGTCGGGGTGGTCGAAGGAAACGCGACGTATGATCATGTGGCTCAAGGTATATCCATACAACAGTCGTGACGAAGGTGAAAACCGGACCGGGTCCAGTGTGCCGGTATCGTGCCGGGGTGCTGACCGTGACCTCGGACAACGTGTCCTTCCGACCGGGTCACCTGTGAGGTCGAGGAGAGTGTTTTGCTGACGGTGACCTCCGTGAACGTGAATGGGCTGCGCGCCGCCGCGAAGAAGGGCTTCGTGGAGTGGCTCGCCGGGACCTCCGCCGACGTGCTGTGCCTCCAGGAGGTGCGCGCCGAGCCGCGGCAACTGCCCGAGGAGGTCCGCGCCCCGGAGGGCTGGCACGTCACGCACGCCCCCGCCGCCGCCAAGGGCCGCGCCGGCGTCTCCCTCTACACCCGCCGCGAACCGGACGCCGTCCGCGTCGGCTTCGGCTCCTCCGAGTTCGACACCGCCGGCCGCTACGTCGAGGCCGACCTGCCCGGCGTCACGGTCGCCTCCCTCTACCTGCCCTCCGGCGAGGTCGGCACCGAGCGCCAGGACGAGAAGGTCCGCTTCATGGGCGAGTTCCTCGCCCACCTCGGGGCCCTGCGCGAGCGCGCCGCCGCCGACGGCCGCGAGGTCCTCGTCTGCGGCGACTGGAACATCGCCCACCAGCAGGCCGACCTGAAGAACTGGCGCGCCAACCAGAAGTCCTCCGGCTTCCTCCCGGAGGAGCGCGACTGGCTGACCCGGGTCCTCACCCCGGAGGCCGGCGGCTACGTGGACGTCGTCCGCGTCCTGCACCCGGAGACGACGGGCCCGTACACGTGGTGGTCGTACCGGGGGCGGGCCTTCGACAACGACGCGGGATGGAGGATCGACCTCCACGTCTCCACCCCCGGCCTCGCCGCCAAGGCCGTCAAGGGCTTCGTGGAACGGGCCGCCACCCACGCCGAGCGCTGGTCCGACCACGCGCCCGTGACCGTGGTCTACGACCTCTGACCGGACCGTCCGCCGCCCTCGCGCAGCCGCCGGTCCAGCGCCAGTGAGAGCTCCGCCTCCACCACGCTCCTCGCCAGCGGCCGCAGGCGGGGCAGGGCCTGTTCGCCGGCGTGGCGCAGGACCAGGGTGGTGAAGAGTTCGGCGAGGACGTCGGCGTGTTCGCGGACGCGGGCGCCGGCCGCCAGGACGTCCGCGAGGGGGATGCCCTCGCGGACCAGGGCCGCGGAGACGTCCAGCAGGCGGCGGCTGATGTGGACGATCTCGTCGCCGTCGGTGCCCAGGTAGCCGAGGTCCAGGGCGGCGGCGAGGTTCTCGGGGGTGACCTGGCCCTCGAAGCGGGCGGCGAGCTCCTCGGGGGTGAGGTGGACCGGTTCCTCCTCGGTCGGTCCGCCCACGCCGATCAGGTCGGCCACGTCGCGGCCCTGGTCCAGCGCGTCCGCCAGCTCGGCGATGCCGGTGAGGGTGTGGCCGCGCTCCAGGAGCGCCGCGATCGTGCGCAGGCGGGCCAGGTGGTGGTCGTCGTACCAGGCGATGCGGCCCTCCCGGCGCGGTGGCGCGAGCAGTTTGCGCTCGCGGTAGAAGCGCAGGGTGCGCACTGTGATGCCGGCCTCCCTGGCCAGCTCCTCCGTCCGGTACTCGCGCTTGTCCACCACGGCGGAAGCCTATGTCGTACTCGGGGTAACTTCCCTCTTCCGGACCCTACCGCTCGGTACGGAGCTGTTCTACAGTCCAACCTTGCCAGTGTTCACTGGCAAGGTCGTGGCGTCGTACGACGGGAGGTGTCGGCATGACCGAACACGTGCGGGTGGCGGTGATCGGGTCCGGGTTCGGCGGGCTGGGAGCCGCCGTGCGGCTGCGCCGGGAGGGGATCACGGACTTCGTCGTCCTGGAGCGGGCCGGCGGCGTCGGCGGCACCTGGCGGGACAACACCTATCCGGGGTGTGCCTGCGACGTGCCCTCCCACCTCTACTCCTTCTCCTTCGCGCCGAACCCCGACTGGCCGCGCACCTTCTCCGGGCAGGAGCACATCCGCGCCTACCTCGAGCACGTCGCGGACGCCTTCGGCCTGCGCCCCCACCTCCGCTTCGACTCCGAGGTCAAGCGGATGACGTGGAACGGGGAGGAGCTGCGGTGGGACATCGAGACCGCGAGCGGCGAGCTGTCCGCCGACGTCGTCGTCTCCGCCACCGGGCCGCTGTCCGACCCGAAGATCCCGGACATCCCCGGCCTGGACACCTTCCCCGGCAAGGTGTTCCACTCGGCCCGCTGGGACCACGACCACGACCTGACCGGTGAGCGCGTCGCCATGGTCGGCACGGGCGCCTCCGCCGTCCAGATCGTGCCCGCGATCCAGCCGAAGGCCGGTCACCTGACCCTCTTCCAGCGCACCCCGCCGTGGGTGATGCCCCGCGTCGACCGGGCCATCAGCCGCGCCGAACGCCGGCTGCACCAGCTGCTGCCGTTCACCGCCAAGGCCCGTCGCGGGCTCCTGTGGGGCATCCGCGAACTGCAGGTGCAGGCCTTCACCAAGCACCCGAACGAACTCGGCTTCGTCGAGCAGCTCGCCCGCCGCAACATGACCCGCGCCGTCAAGGACCCGGCCCTGCGCGCCAAGCTCACCCCGGACTACCGCATCGGCTGCAAGCGGATCCTGCTGTCGAGCGAGTACTACCCGGCCCTGGCCCGGCCCAACGTGGACGTGGTGGCGAGCGGGCTGCGCGAGATCCGCGGGAACACGCTCGTCGCCGCCGACGGCAGCGAGGCCGAGGTCGACACGATCGTGTTCGGCACCGGGTTCCACGTCACCGACATGCCGATCGCCGACCGGGTCGTCGGCGCCGACGGACGGACCCTCGCGGAGTCCTGGGAGAACGGCATGGAGGCCCTGCGCGGCGCCAGCGCGGCCGGCTTCCCCAACTGGATGACGATCATCGGCCCCAACACCGGCCTCGGGAACTCCTCGATGATCCTCATGATCGAGTCCCAGCTGAACTACATGGCCGACTACCTGCGCCAGCTGGACGTCCTCGGGGGCCGTGCCGCCCTCGCCGCCCGTCCCAGCGCCGTGCACGCCTGGACCCGCCGCGTCCAGGAGCGCATGAAGCGCACGGTGTGGAACACCGGTGGCTGCACCAGCTGGTACCTCGACGCGAGCGGCCGCAACACCACCATCTGGCCGGGCACGACGAGCGAGTTCCGCCGGGAGACCCGGCGCGTGGACCTCGCCGAGTACGAGGTCCTGCGCCCACCCGCGCCGAAGCGCCCCGCAACGCCGGCCACGAGCGAGGCGACCGCGTGAGCGCCCCCGTCCGCACCCTCACCGCCGTCTCCGCCGACGGCACCCCCCTGCACGTCGAGGTGCACGGCCCCGACGGCGCCCCGGCCGTCGTCCTCGCCCACGGCTGGACCTGCTCGACCGCCTTCTGGGCGGAGCAGATCCGCGCCCTGTCCGCCGACCACCGGGTCATCGCCTACGACCAGCGCGGCCACGGACGCACCCCGGCGAGCCCCGCGTGCAGCACCGACGCCCTCGCCGACGACCTCGAGGCCGTCCTCCTCGCGACCCTCGCGCCCGGCGAGAAGGCGACGGTGGCCGGGCACTCCATGGGCGGGATGACGATCATGGCGGCGGCCGGCCGCCCCGCCTTCCGCGCGCACGCGGCGGCCGTCCTGCTGTGCAGCACGGGCAGTTCGCGGCTGGTCGCCGAGTCGACCGTGCTGCCCCTGCGCCCCGGCCGGCTGCGGACCTGGCTGACGGGCCGGGTCCTCGGGTCGCGGGCGCCGCTCGGCCCGGTCACCCCGGTCGCCCTGCGGATCCTCAAGTACGCCACCATGGGCGCCGGTTCGGCGCCGCACATGGTCGAGACGTGCGCCCGGATCGTGCACGCCTGCCCGCGCCGGGTGCGCCACGCCTGGTCGCACGTGCTGAGCCTGCTCGACCTCGACCACGCCGTACGGGAGTTGCGGGTGCCGACGGCGGTGATCGTGGGCACGGCCGACCGGCTGACCCCGCCGGTGCACGCCCGCCGGCTCGCCGAGGCGCTCCCGGACTGCGTCGGCCTGACCGAACTGGCCGGCCTCGGCCACATGACCCCGGTCGAGGCGCCGGACCTGGTGACCGGGAAGATCCGGGAACTCACCACCATGCACGCACCGAAGCTCAAGGAGGGCGCATGAGCAGGGTCGGTCTCGAAGGACAGGTCGTCGTCGTCACGGGCGCCGCCCGCGGTGTCGGCGAACTCCTCGCCCGCAAGCTGTCCGCGCGCGGCGCGCGGATCGCGCTGGTCGGCCTGGAGCCGGACGCCCTCAAGCAGGTCGCGGAACGGCTGCACGGCGACAGCGCCCACTGGTACGCCGACGTCACCGACCAGGAGGCGATGACCCGGGTCGCCCAGGAGGTGAAGGAGCGCTTCGGCAAGGTGGACGTCGTGGTCGCCAACGCGGGCGTGGCCACCGGCGGTCCCTTCGCCGACTCCGACCCGCAGGCCTGGCGCCGGGTCATCGAGGTCAACCTCATCGGCTCGGCCGTCACCGCCCGTGCCTTCCTGCCGCTGCTGACGGCGAGCCGCGGGTACCTGTTCCAGATCGCCTCGCTCGCCGCGATCACCCCGGCGCCGATGATGACGGCGTACTGCGCGTCCAAGTCGGGGGTGGAGGCGTACGCGCACAGCCTGCGCGCCGAGGTCGGCCACAAGGGCGTGCGGGTGGGCGTCGGTTACCTGTCCTGGACGGACACCGACATGGTGCGCGGAGCCGACCAGGAGGACGTGATGCGGGAGTTGCGGCAGCGGCTGCCGTGGCCGTCCAACAAGACGTACCCGCTGGGCCCGGCCGTCGACCGGCTCGTCGCCGGCATCGAGCGGCGGTCCGCCCATGTGTACGGGCAGTGGTGGCTGCGCGGGATGCAGAGCGTGCGCGGATACCTGCCGGGGATCATCGGGACGATCGGGCAGCGGGAGATGAGGCGGTTCGAGCCCCGGCTGCGGGGAATGCGCACGGGACTCGTCGGCGCAGGTGGGGCGGCCGACGAGGAAGCCCGCGCTACGCAGCGTAGTTGATCGAAATGCGTGCTTCGTCCCCCCGTGTGAATCTGGTCGAGGCCCGACCAAGGGCCGTACCCCTCACCCTCAACGGGAGTGAACCCACATGGGTATGAAGGACAAGTTCCAGGACCAGGCCGAGCAGTGGCAGAACCAGGCCAAGCAGAAGATGGAGCAGGCCAAGGAGCCGGCTCAGCAGCGTGGCCGCGGCCGCCGCGACCGGGACGAGAGCATGCCCGAGCACGAGCGCGAGCGCAGCCAGCGCGAGCGCGAGCGCGAGGAGCAGGACCGGCTCGACGCGGACTACGACGTGTGACGTCTGACGTCCTGAACTGAAGCACCGCGGAAGGGGTGCCCCGCCCAGGGGCACCCCTTTCTTCGCCTGCCGCGACTCCAACGGCCCGCCGGGCAGCGCCCCTTGGGGCGCCTCCGGGGCGGGACCGGGCCGGACGGCCCGCCGCGCGGAGGGGGCGGCGGGACCGCACCCGGCGGGCGGCGGCGCCGGCCGGGGAGCCGGACGGAGCGTCGTCCCCGCGCCCGGGGATCCCCGGGGCGGACCGCCCGCACGGCGATGAATCGACGTCAGGAGCCGCTGCACGAAGCGGACTTGACCGGAACCGGCACGCTCCGGGGCCGTTCCCCGGCCAGGGCGCCGGACGCCGAGGGGAGCGCCCTGTGCCCGGGTGTGGCGGTGGCCGCCCGCTGCGGATGGCCGACGGTCGGCACGCGGTTCCCGGCGGGCGCCTGTCGCCGCGGTTCCCGCCGGCCGGCGCCGGGCGGTTCCCGCCGGGCGTTCCGGCCCCGCCTCACGCCCCCGGCGGTCGTGGCGGCAGCTTCGGGCGGCTGCGGTCGGGGATGTTCGTGTGGCCGGGGGGAGAGGCCGGCGGATCGGTCTCGAGGAGGTCCAGGGCCAGCCGCACCGCGTCGTCGAGCTGGGCGTAGCGGCCCTCCGCCCAGTCCAGGGGGGTGCGCAGGGCCTCCACGTCGGGGAGGACGCCGTGGTTCTCCACGGACCAGCCGTACTCCTCGAACCAGGCCGCGTTCATCGGGACGGTGATGACCGTGCCGTCGCCGAGCCGGTGCCGTCCGGTCATGCCGACGACTCCGCCCCAGGTCCGCTGGCCGACGACCGGCCCGAGTCCCAGCAGCTTGAAGGCCGCGGTGATCATGTCGCCGTCGGACGAGGTGGCCTCGTCGGCGAGCGCGACCACCGGCCCCCGGGGCGCGTTCGAGGCGTAGGACACCGGCTGGGCGTCCCGGGTCAGGTCCCAGCCGAGGATCGTGCGGGTCAGCTTCTCCACGACCAGCTCGCTGATGTGCCCGCCGGCGTTGCCCCGCACGTCGACGAGGAGCGCGGGCCGGGACATCTCCTTGCGCAGGTCGCGGTTGAACTGGGCCCAGCCGGAACCGCCCATGTCGGGGATGTGCAGGTAGCCGCACTTGCCGCCGCTCAGCTCCCGCACGACCGCACGCCGCTTGGCCACCCAGTCCTGGTAGCGCAGCGGCCGTTCGTCGACGAGGGGGACGACGGCGACGCGCCGGGACGGGCCGGTCTCGCCCTCGCCCGGGGCGAAGGTGAGCTCGACGGTCGTGCCGCCCGCCTGGGCGAGCAGCGGGTAGGGGCCGGCCACCGGGTCCACCGGCCGCCCGCCGACGTGGGTGAGCACGGCGCCCGCCCGGATCCCGGTGCCCGCCAGCGGCGACCGCGCCTTGGAGTCGGAGGAGTCGCCGGCCAGGATCCGCCTGACCGTCCAGCCGCCCTCCCGGTGCTCGAAGTTGGCGCCCAGCAGGCCCTGCCGGCGCTGGTAGTGGGGCGGCCCCTCGTTGCGCCGGGCGGCGGTGACGTAGGCGTGCGAGGTGCCCAGCTCGCCCAGCACCTCCCGCAGCAGGTCGGCGAACTCGTCGGGGGAGGCGACCCGGTCGATCAGCGGCCGGTACTGCTCCAGCACCGCGTCCCAGTCGATGCCGCACATCCCCGGGTCCCAGAAGTACGCGCGGATCAGCCGACCGGCCTCCGCGTACGCCTGCCGCCACTCGGCGCCCGGGTCGACCTCGTGCGTGATGCGGCGTGCGTCGATCCAGACGGTCGTGTCGAGGTCGCCGGACTCGGTGGAGGGCACGGCCCGCAGGTCGCCCTCGTCGACCACGACGAGCCGGGTGCCGTCCCCGCTGACCGTGAACCAGTCCAGGTGCCCGACGAGTTCGGACTTCTTCGCCTTGCTGATGGCGAAGTGCTCCAGCGTGGGCCGTCCGCTGGTGTCGTCCGGGTTGACGAAGGTCTCGCCGAGCGCGCCCGAGATCGGCCAGCGCAGCCACACCAGGCCGCCGCCCGCCACCGGGGACAGCGCCGAGTACTTGGAGGCGGCCACCGGGAACGGCGTCACCCGGTTCTCCAGCCCCTCGGCCTCGACGGTGACCGTCCCGTCCGCGCCCTCGTCGTCCTCCGGCGGGTCCAGCCCCCCGGCGGCCGGGCGGCCCTCGGGGCTCAGCGCGAAGGGGGAGGGCGTCGCGGAGGACAGGGGCACCAGGTAGGGGCGGCAGCCGAGCGGGAAGGACAGGTCGCCGGTGTGCACGTCGTAGACGGGGTCGAAGCCGCGCCAGGAGAGGAAGGCGAGGTAGCGGCCGTCGCGGGTGAAGACGGGGCTCTCGTCCTCGAACCGGCCGTCGGTCACGTCGACGATCAGCCGGTCGTCCTTGCCGGGTCCCGGGATCCGGGCCATCTTGATCTGCCGCAGCGTCCGCCCGATCCCCGGGTGCGACCAGGTCAGCCACCCCCCGTCCGGGGAGAACGCCAGGTCCCGCACCGGCCCGTTGATCGACCGGATCAGCTCGGTGACCCGGCCGTCGGCGTCCTCCGTGGCGTCGAGCAGCAGCAGCCGCCCGTCGTGCGAGGCGATGGCGAGCCGCTCGCCCTCCGGGTCGGACACCATCTCCAGCACCCGCCCCACCTCCCCGGACGCCAGCCGGAGCGGCGCGCGGTCACCGCTCGCGCGGGGCAGCTGGGCGATCTCGACGGCGTCCTCGCCCTCCGCGTCGGTCACGTAGGCGATCCGCCCGCTCGAGCCGAGCATCTCCGGGAGCCGGACCCGCACGCCGGGCACGTCGGTGAGGGTCCGCGCGGGGCCGTCGCGGTGCGTCAGCCAGTACAGGCTGCCCCGGACCACGACCGCGCTGGCCCGCCCGGTCTCGTCCACGGAGATCCCGTCCACGTGCTGGGCGGCCGGGATCTGGTACGGCCGCCGCCCGGCGCGCGGCCCGCTCAGCCGCACGTCGAGGCGGCGCGGCTCGGAGTCCGCGGACAGGTCGTCGACGATCCACAGGTCCCCGGCGCACTGGTAGACCACCCGCGTGCCGTCGCTGGAGGCGTGCCGGGCGTAGAAGGCGTCGTGGTCGGTGTGCCGGCGCAGGTCGGAGCCGTCGGGGGCGCACGAGTAGAGGTTGCCGACGCCCTCGTGGTCGGAGAGGAAGGCGATGCGCCCGCCGGCGAACATCGGCGAGTGGAGGTGGCCGCCGAGGTCGGGCAGGAGGCGCCGGCCGTGCAGCCAGAGCCGGCCCGTGGCGCCGCCCCGGTAGCGCTTCCAGGAGGCCGGCTCGTGCGGCGGGGTGCCGGTGAGCAGGAGGGTGCGGTGCCCGCTGTCGAGGTCGGCGACCTGGATGTCGGTCACCGGGCCCCAGGGGAGTTTGCGGCCGGGGTCGCCGTCGGGGGAGACCTTGTAGGCCCAGGTGAAGTAGGAGAACGGCTCGCCGTGGGAGGCGACGGCGAGGATGTCGGCGTGTCCGTCCTGGTCGGGGGGCGTCCAGCCGCACACCTGGGTGTCCGGGCTGCCCCAGTACGTCAGCCGCCGCCCCGGCCCGCCGTCCACCGGCACCAGGTGGATCTCCGGGACGAGACTGCGCCAGCTCGTGTACGCGACGTGGCGGCCGTCGGGCGAGAAGCGGGGGTGCCCGGCCTTGGCGCGGTCGACGGTGAGCCGCCAGGCGCGGCCCCCTCCGTCGAGGGGGGCCAGCCAGAGGTCGTCCTCGGCCACGAAGCACAGCAGGTCGCCGCTGAGGTGCGGCAGGCGCAGATAGCTCACCTCCCCATGCTTTTACGCCGGATGGGGGCGGGCAACTTATGCCGCCCTCACGTACGTGAGCCAGCACACGTACGAAACCGTTTCGTTTCGTTGGCGTCCGGGGTATGGTCGTGGAGTACGAACGAGCCGGTGCCGGAACAGGAGGGCACGTCATGACTGAGGTCGCCACGCCGCGTCGCAGTCGGATCACGCCCGAGCGGGAGGCCGAGCTGTACGCGGCCGTGCTCGACCTGCTCCGCGAGGTCGGCTACGACGCCCTCACCATGGACGCCGTGGCCGCCCGCACCCGGTCCAGCAAGGCGACGCTCTACCGCCAGTGGGGCGGCAAGGCCGAGCTGGTCGTGAGGGCCCTCCGGCACAACAAGCCGGACCACCTGGACCGGATCGACACCGGTTCGCTGCGGGGCGACCTGCACGCCCTGGTGCGACTCGAGGACGACTGCACCATCGAGCGGAACTCCGCGCTGATGCGGGGCGTCGCCATGGCGATGCACAGCAACCCGGACCTCCGCCAGGCGTTCCGGGCGCAGCTCGTCGAGCCGGAGCTGTCCGGGTTCCACCAGGTCATCCAGCGGGCCGTCGACCGGGGCGAGGTCCGTGCGGACTGCCCCGCGCTGGAGTTCCTGCTGCACATGATGGTCGGCGGCTTCGCCACCCGGGCGCTGCTCGACGACCAGCCGCCCAGCCAGGAGTTCCTCACCTCGTACATCGACGCCGTGGTCCTCCCCGCCCTCGGCGCCCCCACCGCCTGACCGCCCCCGCGGTCCGCCCCACCTGACGTCACCGCTCACGTCGTCGGGCCGATCACCCCTGCCTTCCCGCCGGGTTGGTCACCCCTGCCCCGGGGCCCGTGCCCCTCCATCCCACGACCTGACCGGGAGTACGCCTCCATGGCCACGTTCCTCTATAAACTGGGCCGGCTCGCCTTCCGGCGACGGCACTTCGTCGCCCTGCTGTGGGTGGCGCTGCTGACGCTCGCGGGCGTCGGCGCGGCCTCCGCCCCCACCGCCGGCAGCACCTCCTTCTCCATCCCCGGCACGGAAGCGCAGAAAGCTTTCGACCTGCTGGAACAGCGCTTCCCCGGGATGAGCGCCGACGGCGCCACCGCCCGCGTCGTCTTCCAGGCGCCCGCCGGCGAGAAGATGACGGACGCCGGCAACAGGGCCACCGTCGAGAAGACCGTCCAGGAGCTCTCCGACGGCTCCGAGGTCGCCTCCGTCGCCGATCCCTTCCAGGCGAAGGCCGTCAGCAAGGACGGCACGATCGCGTACGCCTCCGTGAAGTACGAGGTCTCCGGCATGGAGCTGGAGGACTCCTCGCGCGAGGCGCTGGAGGAGGCCGCGCAGCAGGCGCGGGACGGCGGCCTGACCGTCGAGATCGGCGGTGACGCGCTCAACACGACCCCCGAGACCGGCGCCACCGAGATCATCGGCATCGCCGTCGCCGCGGTCGTCCTCGTCATCACCTTCGGTTCGCTGATCGCGGCCGGCATGCCGCTGCTGACGGCGATCATCGGCGTCGGCATCGGCGTCTCCGCGATCACCGCCCTGGCGAGCACGCTGGACCTCGGCTCCACGACCTCCACGCTCGCCTCGATGATCGGTCTCGCGGTCGGCATCGACTACGCCCTCTTCATCGTCTCCCGCTACCGCGGCGAGCTGGCCGAGGGCCGCTCCCGCGAGGACGCGGCCGGCCGCGCCGTCGGCACCGCGGGCTCCGCGGTCGTCTTCGCCGGCCTGACGGTCGTCATCGCCCTCGTCGGCCTCTCCGTCGTCAACATCCCGATGCTGACGAAGATGGGCGTCGCCGCGGCCGGCACGGTGGCCATCGCCGTCCTCATCGCCCTGACGATGATCCCCGCCCTGCTCGGCTACGCGGGCCGCAAGGTGCGCCCGGCCGGCGAGAAGAGCCGGCTGCTCGGCGGCGGCCGCGCCGCGTCCGCCGCGAAGGCCGCCAGGCCCAACATGGGCACCCGCTGGGCGAGCTTCGTCGTCCGCCGCCCGGTCGCCGTCCTGCTGCTGGGCGTGCTGGGCCTGGGCGCCGCGGCCGTCCCGGCGTCCTCCCTCGAACTGGGCCTGCCCGACGACGGCTCCCAGCCGACCTCCACGACCCAGCGCCGGGCCTACGACCTCCTCTCCGAGGGCTTCGGCCCCGGCTTCAACGGCCCGCTGATGGTCGTGGTCGACGCCCGCGACAGTGACGACGCGCAGGCCGCGTTCACCGAGGTCGGCGACGGGATCAGGGGTATCGACGGGGTCGTCACGGTCACCCCGGCCGCCCCGAACAAGGCGGGCGACACGGCCACCATCACGGTCATCCCCGACTCGAAGCCGTCCTCGGTCACGACGGAGGAACTGGTCCACGCCATCCGCGACAAGGGTGCGGAGATCAAGGCCGGCACGGACGCCGAGGTCCTGGTCACCGGCTCCACGGCGATGAACATCGACATCTCGCAGAAGATGAACGACGCGCTCGTCCCGTACCTGATCCTGGTGGTCGGCCTGGCGTTCCTGCTGCTGATCGTGGTCTTCCGCTCGATCCTGGTCCCGCTGAAGGCGGCCCTGGGCTTCCTGCTCAGCGTGCTGGCGGCGCTCGGCGCCGTGGTCGCGGTCTTCCAGTGGGGCTGGCTGGCCGGGCTGTTCGGCGTCGAGGAGACCGGTCCGGTCATGTCGATGATGCCGATCTTCATGGTCGGCGTGGTCTTCGGCCTCGCGATGGACTACGAGGTCTTCCTCGTGACCCGGATGCGCGAGGCGTACATCCACGGCGAGACCCCCGGCCAGGCCGTGGTGACCGGCTTCAGGCACGGCGCGCGGGTGGTCACGGCCGCCGCGGTGATCATGATGGCGGTGTTCGCCGGCTTCATCGGCTCGTCGGAGTCGATGGTGAAGATGATCGGCTTCGGCCTCGCCGTCGCGGTCTTCTTCGACGCCTTCGTCGTCCGCATGGCGATCGTCCCGGCCGTGCTGGCCCTGCTCGGCAAGAAGGCCTGGTGGCTGCCGAAGTGGCTGGACCGCGCCCTGCCGAACGTCGACATCGAGGGCGAGGGCCTGAGGACCGGCGCCGACGCGCGCCGCACGGACCCGGACGAGGACCGGGAACTCGCCCGGGCGTGACGCCCCGGACGGACTGAAGGACCGCCGGTGAGGGTTCCGTGGGGACGGGGCGCCCTCACCGGCTTCTTCCGTTCCCCGCTACGACGCGGTCAGCCACCGGTGCAGCGCCGTGTGGACGGTGGCGGGGAGGGCGCTCAGCCGGTCGATGGCCTCGAGGTCGCCCGGCATGGGGGCGATGCCGGCGGCGGTGAGCGCGGCGTGGATCTCCAGACGGCGTACGTCCCGCGGGTCGAGGGCGGGATCGAGACGCCGGGCGGGCTGGGGCGGCGCCAGCAGGAAGTCGTCGTGGGCCCAGGACGGCCGGCGGCCGGACAGGGTGGTGGGGGCCATGGACGGGCTCCTTCCTCTCGGGGGTGCGGTGCGGGTGATGCGTCGTGCGGGGGGACTCGGCTCCGGGTCGCACCGGTTGCGGCCGGCCCGAGGATGCACCCGGATGCAGCAACGCGCCCCGGAGCGGTCGTACGGCCTGCCGGAACCGTGCGCCCTCCCGCCGGCCCTCCCGCCCTTCCTGCGCGCCCTCCGTCCTCCGGTGACGGCTGTGACGCACTTTCGGGTGAGCGGCCGGACCGGGTGGGGGCGGTGGGCCGTGCGGGAGCGGGGCCGTCGTGCATTCGCCTCATAGATGGACATTGCAGGGGAGAGTCACCGGAATGTGAAGGATGTGTAACGCGGGGTGTGGATGGGGCACACGGGGCGTGTCGGGTCATCAAGGTGGGTTCTGCGGCCGATCGGGCCGTGATCCGCACCACACGAGGAGACCTAGTGTCCGTTTCGACTGTTTCCGCCCGTCGTCTGGCGGCCACCGCCGTCGCGGCCGCCGCCGTGCTCGGGGCGGCGGCGCTGCCGGCGTCCGCCGCG
This sequence comes from Streptomyces sp. NPDC017936, assembly GCF_044328485.1. NCBI lineage: Bacteria > Bacillati > Actinomycetota > Actinomycetes > Kitasatosporales > Streptomycetaceae > Streptomyces > Streptomyces sp. NPDC017936. The sequence goes on from NZ_JBIRHK010000005.1 coordinate 356,140, forward strand.
GGCCACCAGGGTCAGGACCGGCCGAGGGTGGAGATCAGCGACGTGCAGTACGACGCGCCGGGCTTCGACACCCGCTCCCACCGCTCCTTGAACAAGGAGTGGGTGGAACTCACCAACACCACCCGCCACGCGGTCAACCTGCACGGGTGGACGCTGTCGGACGAGGACGGCGACACCTACACCTTCCGCCGCTACCGCCTCGCCCCCCGCGCCACGGTCCGCATCCACACCGGTGAGGGCCGCGACACCCGCACCGACCTGTACCAGGACCGCTCCCGCCACGTGTGGGACAACAGCTCCGACACGATCACCCTCCGCAACGACCGTCACCGCTTCGTCGACGAGTACTCCTGGGGCCGCAACCGCCACGACGACGACCGCCACGACGGGGACCGCCACCGCGACGGCGACCGCCACCGCGACGGCGACCGCCACCGCGACGGCGACCGCCGGCACGACGGCTCCCGCCACGGCGGCGACCGCCACTGACGCACCACCCCCCAGCCGGCCGCTGACGGCGGCCGGCTGACCACCACGGCACCGACGGAATCCGCGAGAACGGCGGCGCGTCCGACCCCCACCCCGGGCCGGACGCGCCGCCCGTTCGCGTTCCGCGCTGCCCGGCGTCCTCCCGGACGCCCCCTCGGAGCCACCCCGCACGGGGGCGTCGGCCCGGCTCGCGCTCCTGGCGGGGACGGTGATGGTGCGAGGCCCGGCCGCGGGCGCGCCGAGCGGGGGGGCGTGCCGCGGCACGCGCCACGGGCCGCCCCTCCCGGAACTCGCTCGCGTGCGCCGTGCGCACGCCGCTACGGTGCCGGGCATGACGACGACCGCCGCCACCGACGCCGGGAACTCCGGAGCGCACCCCCGTTTCGCCGAGGCCCTGGACGCCCTCGGACTGGGCGATCTGCGCGCCCGTGTCCTCCGCTTCCCCGACGCGACGCGCACCGCCGCCGAGGCCGCCGCCGCGATCGGCTGCGAACTGAGCGAGATCTGCAAGTCGCTGGTCTTCGCGGCGGACGGGGTGCCGGTGCTGGTGCTGATGGACGGGGCGTCCCGGGTCGACGTGGAGCTGGTGCGCGAGCAACTCGGCGCGCGCAAGGTGACGCGGGCCGACGCCGACGTCGTGCGGGAGACGACCGGGTACGCGATCGGCGGGGTGCCCCCCTTCGGGCACCGCACCCGCACCCGGGTCCTCGCCGACCGGGGCCTGCTCGCGCACGAGGTGGTGTGGGCCGCCGCGGGCACCCCGCACACCGTCTTCCCCATGGCGCCCGGCGACCTGGTCGGCCACGCCGGCGCCACCCTGGTGGACGTGCGCGAGCGCACCACGTGACCCCACTGGTCACGGCGGCCGTCCTGGTCGCCGCCGTCACGCACGCCACGTGGAACGCGATCGCCCACCGCATCACCGACAAGCTGACCGGCTTCGCCCTGATCTCGGGCGGCGGGCTGCTCATCGGTCTCGCGATGACCCCGTTCACGGCGTTCCCGGCCGCGGCGGCCTGGCCGTACCTGCTGACCTCCGCCGCGATCCACATCGCGTACTACGCGCTGCTGATGCGGTCGTTCCGGCTGGGCGACTTCGGGCAGGCGTACCCGATCGCGCGCGGCTCCGCGCCGCTCGTCGTCACGGTCCTGGCCGCCGTCTTCGCGCACGAGGTGCCGGACGGCTGGGCGGTCGCCGGCATCGCGCTGTCCTGCGCGGGCCTGACCGGCATCGCCCTGTGGGGGCTGCGCGGGCGCCGGCCGGACCGGGCGGCGATCGGCGCCGCGTCGGCGACCGGCCTGACCATCGCCGCGTACACCGTCGTCGACGGCCTCGGCGTACGTGCCTCGGGCTCCTCCCTCGGCTACATCGCCTGGCTGATGACCGTCCAGGGCACCGTCATCCCGGCCTGCGTCCTCGCCCGCCGGCGCTCCGGGACGCTCGCCGTCCTGCGCCCGCACGCCGCCCTCGGCCTGCTCGGCGCCGCCCTGTCCGTCACGGCCTACGCCCTCGTCCTGTGGGCGCAGACCCGTGCCGAACTGGCGCCGATCGCCGCCCTGCGCGAGTCGTCGATCATCGTCGGCGCGGCGATCGGAGCGGTCTTCTTCAAGGAACGCTTCGGCGCGCCCCGCATCGCCGCGGCCGGACTCGTGGTCGTGGGCATCGGGCTGATGCTGCACGCGGCCTGAGGCGCTGCGGGACCGCGAGGCTCCGGCGGGCGCCCCTAGGGACGCGCGTACGGCCGCGTCATGATCTCCATGTTGTGCCCGTCCGGGTCGGCGAAGTAGGCGCCCCGGCCGCCGAACAGGTCGTTGGTGCGGCCGGGTTCGGTGTGCCGGGGGTCGGCGTAGTACGTGACGCCGACGGCCTCCAGGCGGCTGATCATCGCGTCGAACTGCTCGTCCGGCACGAGGAAGGCGTAGTGCTGGGGCTGGACGGGCTCGTCGCGCTTCTCGTAGAAGTCGAGGGTGACGCCGTTGCCGAGGTCCACCGGCAGGAACGGCCCGAAGGGCGCTCCCACCCGCAGTCCGAGGATCGCGGCGAGGAACTCGGCCGACAGGCGGCGGTCGCTGGCGTAGACGGCGGTGTGGTCGAGCCGTGCGAGGGGGGTGGTCTGCTCTGCGGACATGAGGGGTGACGTTCTCCGGGTCTCGGGCGCCCTCGAGGGGCGGGGAAGGAAGGGGAAGGGAACGCGGACACGGCAGTGCGGCGGACCCCTCGCCCGCCCCGCACTCACGTCGAGGCCGGGAGTCCCGTTCGTGTGTGGCCCATGGCCGACCCGGCAGTCACCCGGGCGACGTTAGTGACGGTCGCGGACCGGTGCAATCGGGATTTCGGCCGGTGCGAGCGGGATTTCGGCCGGTGCGCGACGGCGGTGGCCTACGACCGACGGCCCAGGTCCGCTCCGCCGCGTCTCCTCCCCGGGCCCGACGACCTCCCGCGCGCCGACGCCTACGGTGGCGTCATGCCTGAGACCGGACAGTTCACCCCCGACGACCTGGACGCCTACTTCCGCCGCATCGGCCGGCCGGGCGCGCGGCGCGCCGACGTGGAGACGCTGCGGGACGTGCACCTGGCCCACATCCGTGCGATCCCCTTCGAGAACATCGACCCCGTCCGCGGCACCGCCCCCTCCCTCGCCGCCGCCGACCTGATCGCCAAGCTGGTCCGCGGCCGGCGCGGCGGCTACTGCTACGAGCACAACACGCTGTTCGCGGGTGTCCTGAGGGCGCTGGGCTTCCGGGTGACCGGGCTCGGGGCACGGGTGGTCGTCGGCGCGGAACGGTTCGAGGACCGCCCGCGCACCCACATGGCCCTGCTCGTCGAGGCCCCCGGCGACCCGCAGCCCTATCTCGCGGACGTCGGCTTCGGCGCGCCCGGCGCCCTGCTCGAACCGGTCCCGCTGACCCCGGGCGCCGAGTTCCGCGGCGCCGGCCGCCGCCACCGCCTGGTGCACGCCCCGCACCGCGGCCCGCTGAAGCTGTGGGTGCTGGAGGCGTACGGGCCGGAGAAGGAACCGGAGGACGGGCCGGCTCCGGTGCCGGGCGCCTGGCAGGCCCAGTACGCCTTCACCCTCGAACCCTTCGAGCACGCCGACTACGAGGTGATCAACTGGCACGTCGCCACCAACCCCCGCTCCCCGTTCAGCCGCCGCCCCTACGTCCAGCGCGTCACCTCCGACCGCCACCTCCTGCTGGACGGCAGCCGCCTCACCGAGACCCGCGCCGACGGCACCGTCACCGAACGCGAGCTCACCGGGGAGGCGGAGACCCGCCGTGTCCTGGACGAGGAGTTCGGCATCGCCGTGCCCGAGGGCACGACGCTGCCGGCCTGACCCGCGTGGGTGCGCCCGACCGTCCGGAGGCGCACCCTGGAATCAGATGTTCCGGAGGTGATCCAGGATGAAGACCGCTGTGGGATGGCACGTCGAGCTGGAGTTCCAGGAGGACGACCAGCACACGCGCGCGGCCGCGCTGGTGCGGCTGCCCGACGGGAGCGAGGTCAGGTCCCACGGGCAGGCCAGCCGCCATCGCGTCGACGCCAATCAGCCCAGGGTCGGCGAGGAGATAGCGGGCGCCCGTGCTCTGAACGAGCTCGCCATGGAGCTCCTCACCAAGGCCCACACGGAGATCGACGAGGCGTCGGGGCGCACGTCGCACCCGATCCACGTCTGAGGGTGGTCCTGGTCGTGGGCCGAGCCGCCGCACCGGCGGAGCGGCCCACGACCGCCGTCCGACGGCCCCCCGACGGCCGCCGCTCCACCAGTGGGCCGTGACCTGCGTCCGGCCCGTCCTCAGCCTCCGGCCGACAGGGCCGTCCGCACCGCCCGCACCAGGGCCTGGGCCCGCGGGTCCGCCGTCACGCTCGAGCGGAAGCCGTTGGTGACGTAGCCGAAGGCGATGCCGGACTCGGGGTCGGCGAAGCCGAGGGCGCCGCCGCGGCCGGGATGGCCGAAGGAGCCGGGGGACAGCAGCGGGGACGCGGCGCCGTGCAGCATGTGGCCGAGGCCGAAGCGCGTGTGCACCACCAGCACCCGGTCCGCGCCCGCCGACCGCTCGACGCGTGCCGCCCGCACCGTCTCCGGCGCGAACAGGCGGGCGCCGCCCTCCACTTCGCCGATCAGCGACGCGTAGAAGCGCGCCAGCCCGTCCGCCGTGGCGATGCCGTTGGAGGCGGGCAGGACGGCGGCCCGGTACGCGGGGTCGTTCTCGTCGGGCATCGGCGTGATCGCGGCGAAGGCGCGGCGGGTGAGGGAGGCGGGGTCGGCGTAGGCGTCGGCGACGGCCCGCTTGGGCCGGGTCCGCAGCGCCCCGGTCCGCGCGGGCGCCTCGACCGGTCCGACACGTCCCACGCGCGCGGCCTGCTCCGCCGGGAGCCCGACCCACAGCTCGGCCGCCACCGGCCCGGCGATCTCGTCGGCGATCCACGCGCCGATCGTCCGCCCGGTCACGCGCCGCACCAGCTCGCCCGTCAGCCAGCTGTACGTCTGCGCGTGGTAGCCGTGGTCGCTGCCCGGCTCCCACACCGGCGGCTGTGCCGCGACCGCCGCCGCGCCCAGGTCGGGATCGGCGGCCTCGGCCGGGGTCAGCGGCCGGTCCAGCACGGGCACGCCCGCGCGGTGCGCGAGCAGGTCCCGCACGAGGGTCCGCTCCTTGCCGGCCGCCTTGAACTCGGGCCAGTACGCCCCGACGGGCGCGTCCAGGTCCAGCTCCCCGCGCTGCCACAGCAGCAGCGGTACGGCGGCGGCGACGCCCTTCGTCGCCGACCGCACGATCTGTGCGGTGCCCCGCTCCCAGGGCGCCGTGCCGTCCACGTCGCGGCTGCCGCCCCACAGGTCGACGACCTGGTGCCCGTCGCGGTAGACGGCCACCGCCGCGCCCCGGTCCCCGAGCGTCTCGAAGTTGCGGACGAACGCCTCCCGCACCGGCTCGAAGCCCTCGGCCACCGCACCGTTCACGTCCACGCCCGCACGTCCTCTCGACCCGCCTCCGACCGCCTTCGACTCCGTGGGAACGCCCGGCGAGGACCTGCGATTCCTTCGTCCCGCTAGCCGAGCAGGATCGTTACGTCGATGTTGCCGCGCGTCGCGTTCGAGTACGGGCACACCTCGTGCGCCGCGTCCACCAGTTTCGCGGCGACGCCGGCGTCCAGGACGGGCAGGGAGACGCTGAGGGCGACCGCGAGTCCGTACCCGTTCGTCGTGTTCGGCCCGATCCCTACCTTCGCGGCGACGGTGGAGCCGGTCAGGTCGTAGCCCGCCCGGTTGCCGACCAGGATCAGCGCGTTGTGGAAGCAGGAGCTGTATCCGGCCGCGAACAGCTGTTCCGGGTTGGTGCCGTTGCCGTCGCCGCCCAGCTCCGGCGGCATCGCCACCTTCAGCTCGATCTGCCCGTCCTGGCTGGTGACGTAGCCGTCGCGGCCACCGTGCGCGGTGGCCTCGGCGACGTACATGATCTTCGTCGGACGGGTGTCGACTGCGGTGCCGTCAGTCATGCAGGCCTCCCCCGAAAACAGGTGCGCACAAATACATCGTGCACAAGGTACTGGCTGGTCGGTCAGTCCCCGCGCGTGGGGGGTGGCAACCGGCGGTAACCCGGGATCCGCGCGACCCGCACCCGAGTTCCTCGCGCACGCACCCGAGTTCCTCGCGCACGCACCCGGTCCGGCGGCTGTGGCCCAGGCCGGCGGCGTGCGGCGGCCGGGGCCGGCGGCGTGCGGGCCCGGTCCGGCGCGGGCGCGCCCACGCTCCGCACGGGCGCGCCCGGGGTCAGCGCCCGCGGTCCGCGGCCGCCCCGGCCCGCTCCGCGAGCTGCCACAGCTCCTCGCGCAACCGGTCGACGTCCGTCCCGCCCAGGCCCGTCGCCGTGAGCAGCGCGCCCGGCACGCGCGCCGCGCGCTCGCGCAGTTCCTCGCCCCGCCCGGTGCACGCGACCAGCACCGAACGCTCGTCGTGCGCCGCGCGCTCCCGGCGTACCAGCCCCGCGCTCTCCAGCCGCTTCAGCAGCGGCGACACCGTCCCGTAGTCGAGCCGGAGCGCGGCGGCCAGCTCCTTGACCGTGGTCTCGCCGCGCTCCCACAGCACCAGCAGGACGAGGTACTGCGGGTAGGTCAGGCCGAGTTCGTCGAGGAGCGGACGGTAGGCGGACGTCACCGCGCGCTGGGCCGCGTACAGCGCGAAGCACAGCTGGTCGTCGAGGAGCTGCGAGCCCTCGGTCTCCTGGTTCGTCACGCGCCCATTGTCACGGACCGCGGGTCGAAGCCGAAGGGCAGCTCCAGGCGGTGGGCCCGCATCAGCTCCTCGTCGGAGAGCAGCGCGCCGGTCGGGCCGTCGGCCGCGATCACGCCCTCGCTCAGGATCAGGGAGCGCGGGCACAGCTCCAGCGCGTACGGCAGGTCGTGCGTGACCATGAGGACCGTCACGTCCAGGGAGCGCAGGATGTCGGCGAGTTCGCGGCGCGAGGCGGGGTCGAGGTTGGAGGACGGCTCGTCCAGGACGAGGATCTCCGGCTCCATCGCCAGCACGGTCGCGACGGCGACCCGGCGGCGCTGGCCGAAGGAGAGGTGGTGCGGGGGACGGTCCTTGAAGCCGGCCATGCCGACCCGCTCGAGCGCCCGGTCCACGCGCTCCTCCAGTTCGGCGCCCTTCAGCCCGGCCGCCGCCGGCCCGAACGCCACGTCCTCGCGCACGGTGGGCATGAACAACTGGTCGTCCGGGTCCTGGAAGACGATGCCGACCTTGCGCCGGATCTCCGCCATGTGCCGCTTGCCGACGGGCAGTCCGGCGACCGTCACCGTGCCCGCGCCGCCGGTCAGGATGCCGTTGAGGTGCAGCACGAGCGTGGTCTTGCCGGCGCCGTTCGGGCCGAGCAGCGCGACGCGTTCCCCGCGCGCGAGGGAGAAGTCCACGCCGAACAGGGCCTGGTGGCCGTCGGGGTAGGCGAAGGCGAGGCCGGAGACCTCCAGAGAAGCAGTCACAGCGTCCATCCCAACACGCAGACGACGAGCGCGGCGAACGGCAGGGCGAAGGCGTACGCCCACTGCGCCCGGTCCGCGGTCACCTCGTCGATCACCGGCATCGCGCCGGCGTACCCCCGGCTCACCATGGCCAGGTGCACCCGCTCCCCGCGCTCGTAGGAGCGGATGAACAGGGCGCCCGCCGACTTCGCCAGCACTCCCCAGTGCCGTACGCCCCGCGCCTCGAAGCCGCGCGACTCGCGCGCGATCCTCATCCGCCGCATCTCGTCCGTGATGACGTCGCCGTAGCGGATCATGAAGGACGCGATCTGCACCAGCAGCGGGGGCAGCTTCAGCCGCTGGAGGCCGAGCAGCAGTTCGCGCAGCTCCGTGGTGGACGCCAGCAGGACGGAGGCGGCGACGCCCAGGGTGCCCTTGGCGAGCACGTTCCAGGCGCCCCACAGGCCGCCCACGCTGAGCGACAACCCGAGGACGTCCACCCGCTCGCCCTCCGCCACGAACGGCATCAGCACCGCGAACGCGACGAACGGCACCTCGATCAGCAGCCGCTTCAGCAGGAAGCCGGCCGGTACGCGCGCGCGGTGCGCGACGGCGCCGAGCAGGACCGCGTACAGGCCGAACGCCCACATCGCCTCCCGCGGCGTCGACACGACGACCAGGACGAAGGCGAACGTGGCGGCGAGCTTGGTGTGCGGCGGCAGGGCGTGCACCGGCGAGTGGCCGTGCCGGTACAGCTTGTGCGCGTGTCCCGCACCCATGTCAGGCGCTCGTGCCCGAGGGCGACACGTCGTCCGTGCGGCGCCTGCGCACCGTCCAGAACACCGCGCTGCCCGCCGCGACGGTCACGCCCACGCCGATCACGCCGGCGAGGCCGCCGGACAGCCGGGCGTCGTCGACGTCCTTGACGCCGTAGTCGGCGAGCGGCGAGCCGGCGGCCGCGTGCTCCTCGGCCTTGGCGTCGATGCCCTTGTCGGCGGCGACCTTCTCCAGCCCGTCGGGGCTCGCCGAGGCGTAGAAGCTGACGAAGCCGGCGAGGACGAGGGAGGTGACCAGACCGGTCACCCACAGCGTGCGGCGGGAGGTGCGCGCCGCGACGGGCGCCGTGCGCGCCCCCTCGGCGGCCGGCGCGTCGACGAGTTCGCCGTTCACGCGCAACCGGAGCTTCTGCTGGAGACCGCGCGCCCCGTACACCAGGTCCGGCCGTACGGCGATGACGGCGCCGACGGTCAGCGAGGTGATCAGGGCCTCGCCGATGCCGATCAGCACGTGCACGCCGACCATCGCGGTGGCGACCTTGCCGATCGCGATGTCGGTGGTGCCGCCGATCCAGTAGAAGAGGGTGAAGGCGAGGGCGGCGGCCGGGACGGACAGCAGCGCGGCGGCGAACGAGGCGACGGTGACCGAGCGGCGGGTGCGCGGGAGCACCTTCACCAGGCCGCGGAAGACGGCGTACGCGACGACCGTCGTCACGCAGGCCATCACGGTGATGTTCACGCCGAGCGCGGTCAGCCCGCCGTCGGCGAAGAGGATGCCCTGCATCAGCAGGACCACGGACACGCACAGGACCCCGGTGAAGGGGCCCACGAGTATCGCGGCGAGCGCGCCGCCCAGCAGATGTCCGCTGGTCCCGGCCGCGACGGGGAAGTTCAGCATCTGCACGGCGAAGATGAAGGCGGCCACCAGGCCGGCCAGTGGCGCCGTGCGCTCGTCGAGCTCGCGCCGCGCGCCCCGCAGGCTCACGGCGACGGCTCCGGCGGCGACGACTCCGGCGACGGCGGAGGTCGGGGCGTTGATGAATCCGTCAGGTACGTGCACCGTACGATGATAGTGGCTTGATGCGAACGGTTCGCAAGAGCGAGTGACTCGTCCGTCGTGCTCCCGGCCGTCCCCGTGTATCGCACATCTGAGATGACGCGGCCCCGGCCGAGCGGCCTCCGGGAAATGTGCGACATTGGAGGAGCGGCGGACGCACGGATTCCGCACTGGCCACGGAGTGTGAAGGGGCCGTTCGATGTCTGTAGTCGAGCAGTACGCGCGAGCCCACATCGTCACCGACGCGGACCTCCCGGAGGAGGAACGGGCGGCGGTCCCCGTCGTCCTGCGCTACGACCCCGACGAGGATCCGCGCACGGTCCGCGTGGGGATACCCGGGACCCATGAGCACAGCGTCGCCCGGGCCCTGCTCGAACAGGGGCTGCGCGCGCCGGCCGGCACCGAAGGGGTGCGGGTGTGGCCGTGCGGACGCGTGCAGGCCGTGGTGGAGTTCCACGACGCGCAGGGCGTCTCGGTGGTGGAGTTCGAGTCCAGGACGCTGCAGCGCTTCCTGCGCCGCACCTACACGGTGACGACGCAGCCCGTCACCACCTGACGGCCGGTCCGGCGGATCACGCGGCGGCGGCTCAGCCGCCCGCCCTCAGCAGCGCCGCGACGATCGGTCCGGCGGTGTCGCCGCCGTGGCCGCCCGCCTGGACGACGCCCGCGGCCGCCAGGTCGCCGCGGTAGGCGGTGAACCAGCCGTTGGGCTTCTCCTGGCCGTCCACCTCGGCCGAGCCGGTCTTCGCGCCGTAGTCGGGGCCGAGCCCGGACATCGCCTCGGCGGCCGTGCCGGACGCGGCCGTGTAGGCCATCAGCTCCCGCAGCTGCGACAGCGTCGACGAGGACATCGTGCGCGCGGCGGTGGCGAGTTCGCGGTCGTCGACCGAGGGGTCCACCAGGTACGGCTGGTGGAAGGTGCCCGTCCTGACCGTCGCGGCGACCGACGCCATGTTCAGCGGGTTCATCCGCACCCCGCCCTGCCCGATCAGCTCGGCGGCCATCTGCGCCTTCGACTGCACCGGGACCGAGCCGTCGAAGGTGGGCACGCCGACCGCCCAGTTGTTCAGCGACAGGCCGAAGACCTGCTGGGCCTGCTTGGTCAGGCTGTCGTCGTCGAGGTCGCCGGCCTGGCTGATGAAGGCGGTGTTGCAGGAGCGCGCGAAGCTCGCCTTGAAGGTGCCGCCCTTGATCTCGAACTCGTCGTCGTTCTGGAACTTCCAGCCGCCGTACGTGAAGTACTTCGGGCACGGGTGCGCCTTGTCCGCCGACGCCAGGCCCTTCTCGATCAGCAGCGAGGAGGTGATGACCTTCATCGTGGAGCCGGGCGCCAGGGAGCCCTGGAAGGCCGTGTTGAAGTGGGGGTTGCTGTTGGCCACCGCGAGGATCTCGCCCGTCGAGGCCCGCGTGAGGACGACGGAGGCGCGCGGGCGGCTCGCCACCTGCTTCTCCGCCTCGGCCTGCAGGGTGGGGCTCAGCGTCGTCCTCACCGTGCCCGGGGTGCCCTCGCTGAGCTCCAGGAGCGTCTTGTCGGAGGACTTCTTCGCCTTCGACGCCTTGCCGCGCACCACCCGCAGTTCGACGCCGGCCGTGCCGCCGGCCGTCTTGCCGTACTTCTCGCGCAGCCCGTCGAGCACGGTCGCCAGCGACGGGTACTTCTTCGCGGTCAGCTCGCCGCCGTGCTTGTCGAGCGCCTTGACGGGCGGGGTGCCGGACTCGCCGGTCACCAGGGTGTCGCCGTCGGCCAGGTCGGGGTGGACCACCGAGGCGTGCCAGTCCACCAGCGGCTCGCCGTCCGAGGCCCGCCGCACCACGGCCAGCGCGCTGCTGTACGCCAGCGGCTTGGCGGTCTTCTTGTAGCTGACCGTCCCCTTCACGGAGAACGGGACCTTGTCGCCCGCGCGCGTGCCCGCGGTGAGGGTGACGCCGGTGACGTGGGCGTCCTTGGCGTAGCCGGTGAGCAGGGCGGTGGCGGCCGCCGGGTCGTCGGTGGCGGCGGCGGCCCGGGCGACCTCGCCCCGCTGCCAGGCCGTGAGGAACGTGCGGGCCGCGGTGGTGACCTCGGTGGCCGACAGCGGGCCGGTCTTGACGGCGGGCTTCTTCCCGGCGCCCGCGGCCGACCCGTCCTCGGCCGCCGCTCCGCCGCCGTACAGCGCGTAGGCGCCGAGGCCCGCGCCGCCGACGACGACGGCGACCATGCCGGCGACCACGGCGGGCCGCTTGTTCCGTCGCTCGGCGACGCGCCTTCTCTTGCCCACTGCCTGCGTTCCTCCGCGATCCCCGGGGGCCGCATCGCCCCGCCGTCCACGCCGGCCGCCGTTGCTCCCGCCCGGCCCCGACGACGGCGACCAGCCTAGAGTCCCCGACTGTGCGGTGACGTCACGTGTGACGTCGACCACCCCACAACCACTCCGTAGGCCCGCACACGTGCGGGTGCTCAGCCGCCGGCGCGCAGCACGGCCGCGACGATCGGGCCGGACGCGTCGACGCCGTGGCCGCCGTCCTCGGTCATGGCCGCGGCGGCGACGTCGTCGCGGTAGCCGGTGAACCAGCTGTTGGACTTCGCCCGCCCGTCGACCTCGGCGGAGCCGGTCTTCGCGCCGATCCGGCCGCGCAGGCCGCTCATCACCTCGGCCGCGGTGCCGCTGGTCGCGGTGCGGTTCATCATCGAGCGCAGCTGCCGCACGGTGTCCGGCGCGAGCCCGCGCGCCCGGGCGAGCTCGCGGTCGTCCAGGCTCCGCGGCACGATCACCGGCTGCCGGAAGGTGCCGGTCATCGCGGTGGCCGTCACCGACGCCATGTTCAGCGGGTTCATCTGGACCTCGCCCTGGCCGATCAGGTTGGCCGCGGTGTCCGGGCCGCCGGAGGCCGGGACGCGGCCGTCGAAGGAGGCGATGCCGGTCTTCCAGTCGTCGCGGCCGAGCCCGAAGCGGTCCTGCGCCTCCTTGGTCAGCGAGTCGACCCGGACCTCGTCCGCGAACTTCACGAAGGCCGTGTTGCAGGAGCGCGCGAAGCTCTCCGCGAGGGTCGCGCCCTCGTCCGGGGGCAGGTTCTCGATGTTGCGGAAGGTCTGGCCCTCCGACATCGCCGAGTCGGGGCAGGGCGCCGGACCGTCCGCGGTGGTGAGCTCGTTGTCGATGAGGGTGGCCGCGCTGACGATCTTCATGGTGGAGCCGGGCGCCACGGTGCCCTGGAAGGCGGCGTTGAAGCCGTCGGTGCGGTTGTTGGCGACCGCGAGCACGTCACCGGTGCTCGGCTGGAGGGCCACCACCGACGACTCGGCGTACTGGTTCACCGCCTTCTCGGCGGCCGCCTGCACCGTGGCGCTGAGGGTGGTGGGGACCTTGCCCGCCTTGCCCTCGGCGAGGGTCAGCAGCGCCGTGTCAGGGGTGTCCGGGGCGGCGTGCCGGACCACCAGCTCGATGCTCGCCGTCCCGCCCGCCCGGTCGCCGTACTTCTGGCGCAGATCGTCCAGGATCGGCCCGAGCGAGGGGTACTTCTCCTTCGTCAGCACCTTGCCGTCGCGGTCCACGGCCTCGATCGCCGGCGTCGACGACTCGCCCGTGACCAGCGTGTCGTCCATCGCCGTCAGCTGCGGGTGCACCACCGACGGCTGCCAGTCGACCAGCGCCCGCCCGGTGGTGAGCCCGCGCACCACCGTCAGCCGGCTGCCGTACGACAGCGGCTCGGACTTCCCCTCGTACGACACCGTCGCCCGCACGGTGAACGGCACGGTGGCCCCGGCCGCCGCACCCGGCGTGATCTTCACCCCGGTGATGTGCGCGGCCTCGGCGTAGGAGGTCAGCAGCGGCGCCGCCTTCTCCGCGTTGTCGGTGTACGACGCCGCGGTCGCCGCCTCGCCCTTCTCCCAGGCCGCGAAGAACGCGGCGGTCGTCTCCTCCACCTCGGAGGCGCTCGGCGGCCCGCTCTTCTTCGTGGTCGCCGGCCCGCCGCCCGCCGACCCGCCGCCGTCCCCGTTCAGCGCGTCCACCACGTTGTACGTGCCGTATCCGGCGCCGCCCACCATCACGGCGAACACCGAGCCGACGATCGCCGCCTTGACCCCCTTGCGCATGCCTGCGCCCTCCCCGTATGTCCCCGTTGGTCCCGCATGCCCTCCTGGACGTTTCTGAACGCGTTCAGAAGGCCGGTCATGCTCGCACTGTATGCGGACGCGGGGACTCCTGTGACCCGAGTTCCCGGAAGTTGTCCGAACGGAGACCGGGGTGCGGGGCGAAACGGACGTTCAGCGCGCTGACCCGGGGGCGGGTGCGCGTCCACGGACGTGAACGTCCGCGCCGGAGGAGGACGCCGGCCCCGGAGGACCGGCCGCCCGGCCGGCTACACCCACGTGTCGAGCCACATCCGCGACCGCCAGTCGTCGATCGGGATCGCCTGGCCCGTGTGGAGGGGCCAGAAGTAGATGAAGTTCCACAGGATCAGCAGCACCAGCACGCCCGCGCCCGTCGCCCCCACGACCCGCCGGGTGTCGCCCGATCCCGGCCGGCCGACGATCGCGCCGATCATCATCGCCACCGCCAGGCACAGGAAGGGCAGGAAGACGACGGCGTAGAAGAGGAAGATCGTGCGCTCCTGGTACAGGAACCACGGCAGGTAGCCGGCCGCGATGCCGCAGGCGATCGCGCCCGCGCGCCAGTCGCGGCGGAAGAACCAGCGCCAGAACACGAACAGGATCGCGAAGCACGCGGCCCACCACAGCATCGGCGTGCCGATCGCCAGGACCTCCCGCGCGCACTTCTCGCCCGCGTCCACCGGGCAGCCGTCCTTGCCGGGCGCCGGGGACTCGTAGAAGTACGACACCGGACGGCCCAGGACGATCCAGCTCCACGGGTTCGACTGGTACGTGTGCGGGGACGTCAGGTGGGTGTGGAACTCGAACACCTCGTGCTCGTAGTGCCACAGGCTGCGCCACCAGTCCGGGAACAGCCACGTCCAGTTGCCGCCCTTGCCGTCGGTGGCCGCCCAGTTGCGGTAGTAGCCGCCCGAGCCGTCGTCCGCGGACAGGATCCAGCCCGTCCACGACACGAGGTAGGTGACGAGCGCGACCGGCACGGTGGCCAGGAACGCCAGACCCGTGTCGCGCTTGAGGACCGTCAGGTACGGGCGGCGCGCACCGGCCGTCCGGCGCGCGGCGACGTCCCACAGGACCGTCATCAGGCAGAACGCGACCAGGATGTACAGGCCGTTCCACTTGGTGCCGATCGCCAGGCCCAGCGTCACGCCGGCCGCCCAGCGCCAGGGGCGCCACCCCAGCCGCGTCGTCTCCGCGAGGTGCGCGTCCGGGCGGTGCACGCCGTCCGCGTCCGGCGGCAGCGCGGCCGCGAGCCGTTCCCGGGCCTTGTCGCGGTCGATCAGCAGACAGCCGAACGTCGCCAGCACGAAGAACATCAGCACCCCGTCGAGCAGCGAGGTGCGGCTCATCACGAAGTGCAGCCCGTCGACCGCCATCAGCGCGCCCGCCAGACAGCCCAGGAACGTCGAGCGGAACAGGCGGCGGCCGATCCGGCACAGCATCAGGACGGACAGGGTCCCCAGCAGGGCGGTCATGAACCGCCAGCCGAACGGGTCGAACCCGAAGATCAGCTCGCCCAGCCCGATGACGTACTTCCCGACCGGCGGGTGCACCACGTAGGCCGCGTCCGTCGGAACGGCGACGTGGCCGCCCGTGGACAGGACGAGGTCGTTGGCGTTCTTGTCCCAGTTGACCTCGAAGCCGCGGTGGACGAGCGCCCAGGCGTCCTTGGCGTAGTACGTCTCGTCGAATATCACCGCCTTCGGGCTGCCCAGGTTCCAGAACCGCAGCACGCCCGCCACCAGCGTGACCAGCAGCGGACCGCCCCAGCCGGACCAGCGCGTGACGCGGTCCGCGAGCGTGGGCGGCGCGCCGAGCGCCTGCCACAGGCGCGGGCCGGGCGCGGCGAACGGCGGCACCAGCCGCTCACGGACGTCGCCGGAGGGCTCCGCCGTGTGTCCGAAACGGCGCAGGCGCTGCCGCCACGACGGCGGCTGGTCCTGCGGCGCCCGGTCGTGCGGCCGGTGGTCCGTGGAGTCCGTGGAGTCCGTGGAGGACGCGGTACTGGTCACCGCGCCATCGTAGGGAACCCGTCTGTGGGATTCCCGTGCTTGGGGTCCTGCGAGACTGGAAACGTGACACTCGTACCCGGAACCCTGGTCCTTGCAGGCACCCCCATCGGGGACATCGCGGACGCCCCGCCCCGGCTCGCCGAGGAGCTGGCCGGCGCCGACGTCGTCGCCGCCGAGGACACCCGGCGGCTGCGCCGGCTCACCCAGGCGCTGGGCGTGACGCCCAAGGGGCGCGTGGTGTCGTACTTCGAGGGCAACGAGTCCGCCCGCACGCCCGAGCTGGTCGAGGAGCTGCTCGGCGGCGCGCGCGTGCTGCTCGTGACGGACGCCGGGATGCCGTCCGTCTCCGACCCGGGCTACCGGCTGGTCGCCGCGGCCGTCGAGAAGGACGTCCGGGTGACCGCCGTGCCCGGCCCGTCCGCCGTTCTCACGGCGCTCGCCCTGTCCGGGCTGCCCGTCGACCGCTTCTGCTTCGAGGGGTTCCTGCCGCGCAAGGCGGGGGAGCGCCTGTCGCGGCTGCGGGAGGTGGCGGAGGAACGCCGGACGCTCGTCTACTTCGAGGCTCCGCACCGCCTGGACGACACGCTCGCCGCGATGGCCGAGGTGTTCGGCGGGGAGCGGCGGGCCGCGGTCTGCCGGGAGCTGACCAAGACGTACGAGGAGATCCGGCGCGGTCCGCTGGACGAGCTCGCGGCGTGGGCCGCGGAGGGCGTGCGCGGTGAGATCACCGTGGTCGTGTCCGGGGCGCCCGAGCGGGCGCCCGAGGAACTCGACGCGGCGGAACTGGTGCGGCGGGTGCGGGCGCGCGAGGAGGCCGGAGAGCGCCGCAAGGAGGCGATCGCGGCGGTGGCGGCCGAGGCCGGGCTGCCCAAGCGCGAGGTGTTCGACGCGGTGGTGGCGGCGAAGCACGCCACGGGGTGAACGGCGGCGGGCGCGTCGTGCGGTGTCGGTCGCTGCGGGGTGAGCGGGGGCGGGTGCGTCGTGCGGTGTCGGTCGCTGCGGGGTGAGCGGGGGCGGGTGCGTCGTGCGGTGTCGGTCGATGCGGGGTGAGCGGGGGCGGGTGCGTCGCGGGGTGTCGGTCGCTGCGGGGTGAGCGGCGGCGGGCGGGCCGCGGGGTGCCGGCCGCCGTGGGACGAGCGGCGGCGGGCGCATCGCGGGGTGCCGGCCGCCGTGGAGTGAGCGGGGGCGGGCGCGTCGTGCGGTGCCGGTCGCCACGGGGCGCGGGTCGGCCCGCGGCGACCGG
Source organism: Streptomyces sp. NPDC017936 (assembly GCF_044328485.1). Classification (NCBI taxonomy): domain Bacteria; kingdom Bacillati; phylum Actinomycetota; class Actinomycetes; order Kitasatosporales; family Streptomycetaceae; genus Streptomyces; species Streptomyces sp. NPDC017936. The sequence goes on from NZ_JBIRHK010000005.1 coordinate 372,765, forward strand.
CATCAGGGGCGCGGCTCCGGGGGACGCGGCTCCGCCCCGGGGCGGAGCGCCACCCGGCGGTAAAGAGTTGTCGCCGAGTGCAAAGCCCAGAAGTCACCCTCCGCACCGCTTCGGCAAGGAACGCCCAAATCGGGTCCAACACTCGACAGGGCCCGCTGCGCGGGCGCCGGTCGCGCGGTCCACTGATGCCGGGGACGCGGCCGTCCCCCGCCCCCGCCGGATTCCGGGGGGAATCCGCGCGCCGGGGGCGTCCGTCCGTCGGACGAGCAGGAGCTGGCATGAGCGAGACCACAGGGCAGACCGGCCCGGGCGCCCCGGCGGCGCCCGTCGTGCACGAGTCGTACTCCTTCGCCTGCATGCGCTGCGGGCACGGCTGGGAGCAGTCCTACGAGATCGAGCACCACACGCACGCCGACGGTCACGCGTTCGTCCGGTACGTCGCGAACGGCCGGCCGGTCCCGTCCCCGCTGAGCCGGCCCGCGTGCCAGAACTGCGACGGGCACGTCGTGCGCATCATGCGGGCGGGGCAGGTCTCCTCGGCGCTCGGCGCGGTCCGCCGGACCCGCCAGGCGCCGCCCCCGGCCGGCTCCCCGGCGGCGCCGGAGGCCGCCGGGGAGCGGGGCGAGGGCCCCGGGCGCCCGCGCGAGCACCACCCCTGGAACCTGTCCGGTCTCCTGCACCCCTTCCAGCGCAAGGCCGGCTGAACCGGCCGGCGACCGGCGAGGGGCGTGCCCTTCCGTAGGATCGGAGCATGCCTTCGAACGCCGACAAGAACGCGGCGCCGCCGCTCCCGGCCCCCCTCCGGGTGCCGGTCGCCGACTCCCACACCCACCTCGACATGCAGTCCGGCACGGTGGAGGAGGGCCTCGCCAAGGCCGCGTCGGTCGGCGTCACGACGGTCGTCCAGGTCGGCTGCGACGTCCGCGGCTCCCGCTGGGCGGCCGAGACGGCGGCCGCGTACGAGAACGTCCACGCGGCCGTCGCCCTGCACCCCAACGAGGCCCCGCGCATCGTGCACGGCGACCCTGGGGGCACCTCCCAGCCCCCTGGGGCTGGGGGAGGCTGGTCCCGGCAGGGCGCGCGCGAGCCGGGGGGTGCGGCCGCGCTCGACGAGGCGCTCGCCGAGATCGACCGGCTGGCCGCGCTGCCGCACGTCAAGGGCGTCGGCGAGACGGGACTCGACCACTTCCGCACCGGCCCCGAGGGCAAGGGCGCGCAGGAGCGTTCCTTCCGCGCCCACATCGAGATCGCCAAGCGGCACGGCAAGGCCCTCGTCATCCACGACCGCGACGCCCACGCCGACGTCCTGCGCGTGCTGAAGGAGGAGGGCGCCCCCGAGCGCACCGTCTTCCACTGCTACTCCGGGGACGCCGAGATGGCGGAGGTCTGCGCCCGCGCCGGGTACTTCATGTCCTTCGCCGGCAACGTCACCTTCAAGAACGCCCAGAACCTGCGCGACGCCCTCGCCGTCGCCCCGCTGGAGCTGGTCCTCGTCGAGACCGACGCCCCCTTCCTCACCCCGGCGCCCTACCGGGGGCGGCCCAACGCGCCGTACCTCGTGCCCGTCACGGTCCGCGCCATGGCCGCCGTCCGCGGCATCGACGAGGACACCCTCGCGGCCGCCCTCGCCGCGAACACGGCCCGCGCCTTCGGCTACTGAGCGGCACCACCGACCCGCCCGGGCACCACGCCGGGTAGCCGTGCCGCTTTGGAGAGTGACGGCCGCTCCGCTAGGTTCTGGGGGCCCGATCCGGGCCCCTTCGGACCCTCCGGCCCCTGGAGCGTGTCGGCGTGAGCAGCCCGCACCACCCGACGTTCGACCCGTTCGACCCGTACCACCCGTACCACCCGTACCACCCGTACGACCCGAGCGGGCCGTACGGCGCCGACCCGGCCCACGTGCCGCCGGCGTACGGCCCGTGGACCGGCGACCCGCGTCCCGGCCGCCCGGACCGTGACCCGCGTCCCGGTCCGCACCCCGACCTGCACAGCGCCGAGACGCTCACCTGGGGCGTCCACCCGGCGCCGGCGCCCCGCCGGGACACGTACCGGCCCGCCCACGAGGCGACCGAGCCGGATCTCCGGTACCCGGCGGCGCACGGGCCCGGCGCGGACGCCACCGAGCCCGGGGTGCGCGCCGGAGCGCCCGGGCGGCGGGCCGCGCACCGGCGCAGGGCGCGCTCCACCGGGCGCCCGGACGCCGCCCTCCGTCGGCTGCTCCCGCAGGCGCTGGTCGTCGCCTTCCTCGCCGGCGGCACCACCGCGTTCGTCGCCGAGGACAAGGCGGTCGAGCTGACCGTCGAGGGCAGGTCGCGCACCCTGCACACGTTCGCCGACGACGTGACCGAACTGCTCGCGGAGGAAGGCGTGGCCGTGGGCGCGCACGACACGGTGGTCCCCGCGCCCGGCACGGCGCTCACCGGCGACGACGAGATCGCCGTGCGCTACGGACGTCCCGTACGGCTCACCCTCGACGGACGACGGCACGAGGTGTGGACGACGGCGCGCACGGTGGACGAGGCGCTGCGGCAGCTGGGCGTGCGCGCCGAGGGCGCGTACCTCTCCGCCCCGCGCTCCCGGCGCATCGGGCGCGCGGGGCTCGCGCTGGACGTCCGCACCGAGCGCGCCCTGACGATCCTGGCCGACGGCCGCGCCCGCCCCCTGCGCACCAACGCGGCGACCGTCCGCGAGGCCGTCGAGGAGGCCGGGATCACCCTGCGCGGCCAGGACACCACGTCCGTCCCGCCCGGCAGCTTCCCGCGCGACGGGCAGACGGTCACCGTGCTGCGGATCACCGGCGGCAGACAGGTGCGCGAGGAGGCGATCCCGTTCCGGGTGCGGCGGACGGAGGACCCCTCGCTGTTCAGGGGCGCGGAGGTGGTGGAGCGCGCCGGGCGGCCGGGGCTGCGGCGGCACACCTATCTGCTGCGCACCGTCAACGGCGTCCGGCAGGAACCGCGGTGGATCAGGACCGAGACCGTGCGCGAGCCGCGCGCGCAGGTGGTGAGGGTCGGCACCAGGCCCCGGCCCGCCGCGCGGCGGGCCGACGACCTGGACTGGCGGGGGCTCGCGGACTGCGAGTCCGGCGGACGGCCGGACGCGGTGGACCCGTCCGGGACGTACGGCGGGCTGTACCAGTTCGACACCCGCACCTGGCACGGCCTCGGCGGCAGCGGACGCCCGCAGGACGCCCCGGCGGCGGAGCAGACGCGGCGGGCGAAGGAGCTGTACCGGCGGCAGGGCGCCGCGTCCTGGCCGCACTGCGGGGCGCGGTTGCGCGGGTGAGGCTCCGGCCGGGGCCGCCCGCGCGCCCCCGTACCCTTGTCCCGTGAGCAGCCCCACCCCCGACGCCCTCCTGGGCCCCGCCGACATCCGTGAACTGGCGGCCGTCCTCGGCGTGCGTCCCACCAAGCAGCGCGGCCAGAACTTCGTGATCGACGCGAACACGGTCCGTCGTATCGTCCGCACCGCGCAGGTACGGCCCGACGACGTGGTCGTCGAGGTCGGGCCGGGGCTCGGCTCCCTGACGCTGGCGCTGCTGGAGGTGGCCGACCGCGTCACGGCCGTCGAGATCGACGACGTCCTGGCCGGCGCGCTGCCCGCGACGATCACGGCGCGCATGCCGGAGCGCGCCGGGCGTTTCGCGCTGGTGCACTCCGACGCGATGCACGTGACCGGGCTGCCGGGCCCCGCCCCGACCGCGCTGGTCGCGAACCTCCCCTACAACGTGGCCGTCCCCGTCCTCCTGCACATGCTCGACACCTTCCCGAGCATCGAGCGCACCCTCGTCATGGTCCAGTCCGAGGTCGCCGACCGGCTCGCCGCCGCACCCGGCTCGAAGGTGTACGGCGTGCCGTCCGTCAAGGCCAACTGGTACGCCGAGGTCAAGCGGGCCGGAGCCATCGGCCGCAACGTCTTCTGGCCCGCGCCGAACGTCGACAGCGGGCTCGTCTCGCTCGTCCGCCGGACCGAGCCGCTCAAGACCACGGCGTCCAGGGCCGAGGTCTTCGCCGTCGTCGACGCGGCCTTCGCGCAGCGGCGCAAGACGCTGCGCGCCGCGCTCGCCGGATGGGCCGGTTCGGCGGCGGCCGCCGAGGCGGCGCTGGTCGCCGCCGGGGTGTCCCCGCAGGCGCGCGGCGAGTCGCTGACCGTCGAGGAGTTCGCCCGGATCGCCGAGAACAAGCAGGAGAACGCAGCGTGAGCGTCACCGTCCGCGTGCCCGCCAAGGTCAACGTCCAGCTCGCGGTGGGCGCCGCGCGCGCGGACGGCTTCCACGACCTGGCGAACGTGTTCCTGGCCGTCGGCCTCCACGACGAGGTCACCGCGACCCCCGCCGACGAACTGCGGATCACCTGCGAGGGCCCCGGCGCCGACCAGGTCCCCCTGGACCGCACGAACCTCGCCGCGCGCGCGGCGCTCGCCCTCGCCGAGCGGTACGGCCGCGACGCCCGCGTCCACCTGCACATCGCCAAGGACATCCCGGTCGCCGGCGGCATGGCGGGCGGCAGCGCGGACGGCGCGGCGGCCCTCCTCGCCTGCGACACGCTGTGGGGGACGGGCGCGTCCCGCGACGAACTCCTGGACATCTGCGCCGAGCTGGGCAGCGACGTCCCGTTCAGCCTGGTCGGCGGCGCCGCCCTGGGCACCGGGCGCGGCGAGAAGCTGACCTCGTTGGAGGTCGGCGGCGCCTTCCACTGGGTGTTCGCGACGGCCGGGCGGGGGCTGTCGACGCCGGCCGTGTTCCGGGAGTTCGACCGCCTCGGCGAGGGCCTGGACATCCCCGAGCCGGTCGCCTCCGAGGCCCTGCTCGACGCCCTGGCCGCCGGCGACCCCGACGCGCTCGCCGCGACGGTCTCCAACGACCTCCAGCCGGCCGCCCTCTCCCTCTTCCCGGAGCTGGCCGACACGCTGGCGGCGGGACGCGGGGCGGGCGCGCTGGCGGGGCTGGTCTCCGGCTCCGGCCCGACGACGGCGTTCCTCGTCCGTGACGCGGGAGAGGCGGAGAAGGTGGCCGGGGCCCTGCGCGCCTCCGGCACCTGCCGCACGGCGCGCGTGGCGACGGCCCCGGCGGCGGGGGCGACGGTGCTCTGAGGGGCCGCTCCGCTCAGAGCTCGTCGATGACGGCCAGGTCGATGTCGATGTCGAACGGCACGCTGAGCTTGACGTGGTCGTGGTGGATGCCGGTCAGCGCGTAGGTGCCGGTGGCCCCGCCGCGTTCGTAGACCTGGACGGCCGGCCGGTCGTCCTGGCCCGCCATGTCGACCAGCCAGAAGTGCGGGATGCCCGCCGCCGCGTACTTCTGCGGCTTGGTGTTGCGGTCGCGGGCCTCGGAATCGGGGGAGACGACCTCGATGGCGAGCAGGACGTCGGCCGCCTCGAAGTGGGTCTGACGCCGGCTGGTGACGGCTTCGGCACGGACCACGGAGATGTCCGGTTCGGGGCCGTTGCGGTTGTCGAGCACGACCGTCATCTCGCGCTCGACCTTCACCTCGGGCGGTGCCGTGCGCCTCAGGCCGCTGATCAGCATGTCGATCGCATCAGCGGGGAAAATGCGCTGCGCACTCACGAAAACCAGGCTCCCGTCGATCAGCTCGGTGTGCGGCGGGGAGATCCGGCAGCGTGAACAGGTCGTCCACGGTGTAGCCGTCCTGCGGCGGCACCGGCCACTGGACGCGGTGCTGTACGGACTCGGCGGTCATGGTTCCTCCCATGGACGGGATCCTGCTGCCCGTCCTCCACGGTAGCGACCCGTCTCCGATCACGTCACCACGAAGAGTGACGACATGCTCACGACCCGCTCGCCGCCCGGCAGGCCCTACGCTAGAAGGCTGACCGACCCCCACGCGCAGGAGAGAAATGGCCGTCAACCTGGTCAATGTCGAGAACGTCAGCAAGGTGTACGGCACCCGTGCCCTGCTCGACGGCGTCTCCCTCGGCGTCTCCGAAGGGGACCGCATCGGCGTGGTGGGCCGCAACGGCGACGGCAAGACCACCCTGATCCGGATGCTCGCCAAGCTGGAGGAGGCCGACACCGGGCGGGTCACCCACTCCGGCGGGCTGCGGCTCGGGGTGCTGACGCAGCACGACTCCCTCGACCCGACGGCCACCGTCCGGCACGAGGTCATCCGGGACCTGGCCGACCACGAGTGGGCGGGCAACGCCAAGATCAGGGACGTCCTCACCGGCCTCTTCGGCGGCCTCGACCTGCCCGGCTTCCCGCAGGGGCTCGACACCGTCATCGGACCGCTCTCCGGCGGCGAGCGCCGCCGGATCGCGCTCGCCAAGCTGCTCATCGAGGAGCAGGACCTGATCGTCCTCGACGAGCCCACCAACCACCTGGACGTCGAGGGCATCTCCTGGCTGGCCCAGCACCTGCGCGAGCGGCGCTCCGCGCTCGTGTGCGTCACCCACGACCGCTGGTTCCTCGACCAGGTCTGCACCCGCATGTGGGACGTCCAGCGCGGCACCGTCCACGAGTACGAGGGCGGCTACTCCGACTACGTCTTCGCGCGCGCGGAGCGCGAGCGCATCGCGGCCACGGAGGAGACCAAGCGGCAGAACCTCGTCCGCAAGGAGCTCGCCTGGCTGCGCCGGGGCGCCCCCGCGCGCACCTCCAAGCCCCGTTTCCGGGTCGAGGCCGCCAACGAGCTGATCAAGGACGTGCCGCCGCCCCGCGACAGCAGCGAGCTGATGAAGTTCGCGTCCTCGCGCCTGGGCAAGACGGTGTTCGACCTGGAGGACGTCACCGTCCAGGCCGGTCCCAAGGTGCTGCTCAAGCACGTCACCTGGCAGCTCGGCCCCGGCGACCGCATCGGCCTGGTCGGTGTGAACGGCGCCGGCAAGACGTCCCTGCTGCGGGCCATGGCCGAGGCCGCCCGCACGGAGGGGGAGGCACAGCCCGCCGGCGGGCGGGTCACCGTCGGCAGGACCGTCAAGCTCGCCTACCTCTCCCAGGAGGTCGCCGAGCTCGACCCGGACTGGCGGGTCCTGGAGGCCGTCCAGCGGGTGCGCGAGCGCGTCGACCTCGGCAAGGGGCGCGAGATGACCGCGGGTCAGCTGTGCGAGACGTTCGGCTTCAGCAAGGAGAAGCAGTGGACGCCGGTGGGCGACCTCTCCGGCGGTGAGCGCCGCCGCCTGCAGCTGCTGCGCCTGCTGATGGACGAGCCGAACGTCCTCTTCCTCGACGAGCCCACCAACGACCTCGACATCGAGACCCTCACCCAGCTCGAGGACCTCCTCGACGGCTGGCCCGGCTCGATGATCGTGATCTCCCACGACCGGTTCTTCGTCGAGCGCACGACGGACCGCGTCTTCGCGCTCCTCGGCGACGCCACCCTGCGGATGCTCCCGCGCGGCATCGACGAGTACCTGGAGCGGCGCCGGCGGATGGAGGAGGCGGCCGCCGCCGCGGTGGCCCCCGCGCCGGCCGCCCAGAAGACCGCCGTGCCCGAGAAGAGCGCGGCCGACCAGCGCGCCGCGAAGAAGGAACTCCAGAAGATCGAGCGGCAGCTGGACAAGATCTCCGAGAAGGAGACCAGGCTGCACACCCAGATCGCCGACAACGCCACCGACTTCGAGAAGGTCGCCCGACTCGACGCCGAACTGAGGGAGCTGGCGGGCGAGCGCGAGGAACTGGAACTCCGCTGGCTGGAGCTGGCGGAGGACGCGTAGCGGACACCGGACCGGGCGGGGCGCGGCCTGTCCTTCCGGCGCCGAACGCGCGAGGTCGGCTCGGGTGTCGTCTGCGGGGGCGCGTTCCGGCTGCCGGGCGCTCCCGGGCCGTGGTGCGCGCCGGGAGCCGTGCGTTCCCGGCCCCCGATGCGCGCGATGACTCCGTGCGCGCCCGGAGCAGGCGTGCGCAACTGCCGTGCGCTCCCCGGGCGTGGGCGCGCACACCTGTCCCGCACGCCCTCGGCGTCGGCGCGAATCGATCCCCCGTCCGCTGCCGCCCGGGCCCGCGCTCCCGCGCGCGGCGTCAGCGCGCGCGCCGCGTGAAGGGGGCGTGAAGGCGCGTAACGACGGCATCACGGGCCGGTGCGCCCTTGGGAACAGGCGTGCATCCGGGCCCCTGGCCTGTCGGGCCCGGGTGATAGAAAGAGCCGTCTGAGAACTACCTGAAGACGACTCTGGGTCCATCACGAACCTCAGGGCGTGGCGAAAAATCAGTGAGCGAGGGGGAACACGCTGATGACTCAGCCGCCCAACCAGCCGCCGCAGCCGGGCGGTTTCGGAGCACCGCAGCAGCCCCAGGACCAGCAACCGCAGGCTCCGCAGGGCGGTTTCGGCGCACCGCAGATGCCCGGCCGGCCGCCCCAGGGTCCGCCGGCCCCGCAGCCGGGCTACGGCTACCCGCAGCAACAGCCGCCGCAGCCCGGCCCGTACGGCGCCCCGCCCGCCGCCGGCCCGTACGGCCCGCCGCAGCAGCCGGGCCCGTACGCCCAGCCGGGCGGCCCCTACGGCCAGCAGCCCGGTTACGGCTACCCGCCCCCGCCCGGCGCCCAGTTCCCCGGCGCCCCGGGCCCCGGCACACCGCCGTCCGGTTCGCGCAACCCCTTCAAGGGGAAGCCCGCCCTGGTCGTGGGAGCGGCGGTCGCGGCGCTGCTGGTGATCGGCGGGACGGTGTTCGCGGTCACCGGCGACGACGACGGCGGCGGGGAGAAGAAGCCCGTCGCCGGCCCGAGCGACGACGGGAAGGCGAGCGCGAGCGGCGGCCCGGTCAACCCCGGTGACGGCAGCGGCGACGGCGGCGAGGAGCAGGAGGACTTCAACGCGGACCGCAAGTCCGGCGAGGCCAAGGTCCTCTGGTACAAGGAGGCCCCCGACGCGCCCGCCTCCGGCGCCGACGCCCCCGCCCTGTGGATCACCTCCAGGACGGCGGTGAAGGCGGCCTTCAAGGAGCTCGTCGCCTACAACGTCGGTGACGGCAAGCCCACGTGGGACACCATCACCTTCCCGCAGAAGATCTGCGCGGTCACCCCGCAGAAGACGGCCGACGACAAGGTCGTCGTGGCGTACATGAGCGGCACCAGCGACCGCGCCAAGTGCAACCAGCTCCAGCAGGTCGACCTCAACACCGGTGCCCAGGGCTGGAAGGGCGTCGTCGAGGAGGGCGGGCTGTTCGACAGCGTCCTCAGCATCCAGATGTCGCTCACCGGCAACACGCTGATGGTGGGCCGCTCCCAGTCCGGCACCGCCTACGACGTCCGCACCGGCAAGAAGATCTGGGACAAGCAGAAGTACGGCGACGCCTGCTTCCCCACCGCCTTCGCGGGCGGCGCCAAGCTGTACTCGGTGGCGTCCTGCGACGCGACCGGCGCCGATGAGCACGACGAGGTGCAGGAGCTGGACCCGGCGACCGGCAAGGTCAAGTGGACCCAGGCCTTCGACAAGGGCTGGACGGTCGAGCGCGCGTACTCCGTCGACCCGCTGGTCGTCTACAGCACCAACGACGACAAGAACGCCTGGAACATCGCGGCGTTCAAGCCGGGCGGCGGTTTCCGCTCGCAGGTCGGCTTCGACGAGGACTTCGCGCCGGAGTGCGGCTGGGCCATCCTCCAGCGCAACCTGACCGGCTGCGTGGGCACCGTCGCCGACGCCGACACCCTGTACCTGCCGACCCAGGCGACCACCGGCCCCAACGAGATCGTCGCGATCGACCTCGCCACCGGCAAGGAGAAGTGGCGCGTGAAGTCCCCGGCGGACGACTCGATGCTGCCGGTGCGCATGGACGGCGGAAACCTCGTCGCCTACGTCGAGCCGTCGTACGACACCGCCGGCCGGGTCGTGTCGATCCCGGTCGCCGGCTCCGCGCACACGCCCAAGACGCTGCTGCAGATGCCCGAGAGCACGATCGCCGTCGAGAACGGCTTCTCCTCGCGGGACATCGCCTGGGTCGACGGGCGCTTCTACATCTCCTCCACCCGGCTGACGGGCAACGACGACGCGAAGGAGAAGCTGATGCTCGCCTACGGCAAGTGAGGCGGGCAGCGACCCCGCCCCGGCCCTCCCGGCCTCCCGGCCGCACCGGCCCCCGTCGTCCCGGCCCCGCGCCCCGTCTCCCAGAGCGTTCTCCCGAGGTACCCACACCATGACCCAGCCGCCGCCGAACCAGCCGCAGGGCACACCCGAGGACCGGCCCCCGCAGCAGCAGGGCGCCTTCGGCGCACCCGAGCAGCCCCAGGACCAGCCGCAGGACCGGCCCCCGCAGCAGCCGCAGGAGCCCCAGGACGCCCCGCCCCAGGGCGGTTCCGGCGCCCCCGGGAGCCCGGCCGCGCCGCCGTCGGCCCCGCCGGAGGGCCCGCAGCTCAGCAAGTCACCGGGCGGCTCCGTGCCGCACCAGGCGCAGCACGCGGACGAGGCCGCCCGGAACGCCCAGGCGGCGGCCCAGGGCACCCCGGCCCCCGCGCCCGCCCAGCCGGCCCAGCCCCCGCAGGCGCCCCCGGCCCCGCCGCAGCCCCCGCAGCCCCAGCCGGGCTACGGCTACCCGCAGGCGGCCCCGCCGGCCCAGCCGCCCACCGCCCCGGGCTACGGCTACCCGGGCCGGCCCGGCCAGCCGGGCGCGCCGAACCCCTACGCCCAGCAGCCGGCGTACGGCCAGCAGCCCGCGTACCAGACGCCGCCGTACGGCCAGACGCCGCCGTACGGCCAGCAGTCGGCGTACGGGCAGCAGCCCGGTTACGGCTACCCGGGCCGGCCCGGCCAGCCCGGTCACCCGCAGCCCGGCTACGGCTACCCGGGCCAGCCGCCCACCATGCCCATGCACCCGCAGCCGGGCGGGCAGCCCGGCACCGGCCGCAAGGTCAACGCGCAGGTGGCCATCATCGTCGCGGCGGTCGTCGCGATCGCGCTGATCGTCGGCGGCGGCGTCTGGTACGCGCAGTCGGGCGACGACGACAAGAAGAACGACACCGCCAGCTCCGGCGGCACCACCGGCGGGGGCGGCGACAAGGGCGGCTCCGGGGGCACCGAGAAGACGCCCTCCGACCCCACCTCCAAGGTCCTCTTCCAGGTCCCCTCGCCCGCGGTGGCCAAGGACGACAGCGTCGTCGTGGCCGGTTCCTGGCTGACCGACAAGGCGTACGTGAAGTCGGGCGTCGCCGAGGTCGTCGGCTACGACCCGGACAAGGGCACCAAGCTGTGGACGATCAAGCTGCCCGGCCCGGTGTGCACGGCCAGCAAGCACGCCACCGCGGACGGCAGGACGGCGGTCGTCTTCCAGCCGAAGATGCCGGCCAAGGACTCCTCGGCGGGCTGCTCGCAGGTCGCCGCGCTCGACCTCGTCGCCGGCAAGCAGCTGTGGACGAAGACGGTCTCGACGGGCGACTACCCGGTCACCTTCGACAACGTCACCGTCAGCGGGAACACGGTCGCGCTCGGCGCGACCGAGGGCGGCGCGGCCTTCGACATCACCACCGGCAAGCAGCTGTGGGCCCCGAAGCCGGCCGACACCTGCTACGACGCCGGCTACGGCGGCGGCCCCAAGCTGGTCGCGGTCCGCAAGTGCGGTGACTACGACGCCCGGGAGCTGCACATCCAGACCATCGACCCGGCCTCCGGGAAGGTGCTCTCCGAGTACAAGATGGCGACCGGCATCGAGTACGCGAGCGTCGTCTCGACGGACCCGCTGGTCGTGGCCGCCGACGTCGGCGACAGCGCCCAGGACGGCAGCGGCATCTCGGACTTCTTCTCCATCGACAACAAGACCGGCAAGCTGAAGACCCGGATCTCCGCGCCGGGCGAGCAGTTCGCGGCCCGCTGCGACGGCATCACCCGGATCGAGCACTGCACGGGCCTGGCGGTCGGCGCCAACCGTCTGTACATCCCGACCGAGGAGCACGACGGCACCGGCGAGTACAGCCAGACCAACGAGATCGTCGCCTTCGACCTGGCCACCGGGAAGCAGACCGGCCAGCGCGCCGACGCCGGCGACGGCTACGAGCTCACCCCGCTGCGCATGGACGGCAACAACCTGATCGCGTACAAGCGGCCGCCGTACGACGAGGGCGGACAGATCGTCAGCATCGACGGCGGATCGTTCAAGCAGACGAAGCTGATGCAGAACCCGGCCACGGAGTCGGTGCGGGACGCGGAGTCGAGCATGCTCCCGGAGTACGCCGAGATCCTCTACGCCAAGGGGCACCTGTACATGTCCTCGGTGTACGCGGACGACTCCAGCGCCGGCGAGGAGGAGTACCTGGTGCTCGCGTTCGGCACGAGCGGCTGACCCCGGGGCGCGACCGGTCCCGAAAGGGCTGATCATCGCACCGGCGCCGTGAACGGCCCCGCCCCTGCTCAGGGGCGGGGCCGTTCACGTACCGCTGGACGCCCGCGCGGGAGGGGAACTTCGGCGATCCGGGGCGCTTCTCGCCGGTAGGGGGAGCGCGACGTCGAACAAGCGTGTAGCTTCCGGGGGCATGAAGGACGAGGTGCCGGGGGGCGCCGTCCGTCCGTCCGCGGGTCCGGGCACGGGTGCCCGGATCCGGCTTTGCCCGTGTGTCCGTGTGGGCATCCATGGGGGGACTGGGGGGTTGCTCGATGGGAGTGCGGCTGATGGTGGTCGACGACCACCGCCTGCTCGCCGAGGCGCTCGCCTCGGCGCTGAAACTGCGGGGGCACCGGGTGCTCGCCGCGGCGGCGCCCGCCGCGGGGGCGGCGGAACTCGTGATCACCCGGGCGCCGGAGGTGTGCCTGCTGGGGACGGCGGCCCCGGCCGAGCCGGGGATCTTCGATCCCGTGGTCCGCATCAAACGGGAGCGGCCGCAGGTGGCGGTGCTGGTCCTCGGCCCGGTCCCGAGCCCGCGTGGCATCGCGGCGGCCTTCGCGGCCGGCGCCTCGGGGTACGTACGGCACGACGAGCGCATCGAGGGCGTCGAGCGGGCGATCATGAAGGCGCGGGCGGGCGAGGCGGCGGTCGCCCCCCAACTCCTCCAGGGCGCCTTCGGTGAACTCCTCAACCCCGCCGCCCAGCCGGACGACGAGGGCCAGCGCCTGCTCCAGCTGCTGACCCCGCGGGAGGTCGAGGTCCTGGTCCGCGTCGCCGACGGCGAGGACACCCGCCTGATCGCGGCCGGCATGGGCATAGCCCCCTCCACGGCCCGCACCCACGTCCAGCGCGTCCTGATGAAACTGGGCGTCGGCTCCCGCCTGGAGGCGGCGGCCCTGGCGGCGAGGACGGGCCTGCTGGACCGGGCCGGTCCCCTCCCGCACACGTCCCGGGACACGGAGACGGGGCCGGAGTCCTAGAACTCCGGCCCCGTCCGGGGGAGTCGGCGGGTGGTGGGGCGGGCGCCCCGGGGGGCCCCCCCCCCCCCCCCCCCCCCCCCCCCCCCCCCCCCCACGCCCCCCCCCCCCCCCGCCGGCCCCCCCCCCCCCCCCCCCCCCCCCCCCCCCCCCCGCCCCCCCGCCGGCCCCCGCCGCCCCCCGCGCC
>NZ_JBIRHK010000005.1:386200-458657 GCF_044328485.1 Streptomyces sp. NPDC017936
GCCCCGGGGGGGGGGCCGGGGGGGGGGGGCGGGCCCCCCCCCCCCCGGCCCCGGGGGGGGGGGGGGGGGGGGGGGGGGGGGGGCGCGGGGGGGGCCCCCCCCCACCGCCCCGGCCTCAGCCGAACAGCAGCTTCGTCGTCGCCCACTCGCTGGACGCGCTGATCACCGCCGTTCCCGTACCGATCACCGACGCACCGCCCTTGTAGAAGTAGACGGCACCGTCGCTCCTGAGGGCCCACAGGTCGGGGATGCCGTCCTTGGTGACGTCCGGCGTGCCGCGCAGGTGCGTGACGGGGGTGGCCGTCGCGCCCCAGCCCTCGGCGTAGATCTCGTCCGCGCCCGTCCTGGACGCGGCCGCCGTCGCCAGGGAGGTGATGGTCGAGCCGCCCGCGCCGTCCTTGACGCCGTACCGCAGGTACAGGCGGTCGGAGGCGAGGGAGCGCCACAGCAGGTCGGGCGCGCCGTCGGCGTCGTGGTCACCGACCGAGACGAGGTCGCGGTCGGCCCACGCCGTCGAGGCGATCTTGGTGACGGTCAGGAAGGTCCCGCCGGTGTAGCCCTCGAAGGCCCACATCTCGCCGCCGGTGGCGGTGGCGAAGAGGTCGGCGCGGCCGTCCGCGTCGTAGTCGCCCACGATCATCTGGTCGAAGGTCGCCGGGTCGGGCGCCCCGGACGGCAGTCGCAGGGTCAGACGCCGGGCGATGTCGACGCTGCCGTAGCCGTCGCCGGGGTAGGCGTACAGCTTGCCGTCGGGCATCCGGGCGAAGACGTCGCCGACACCGTCGGCATCGATGACATCGCCGCCGTGGGTGACCAGCGCGGGCTTGCCGTCGCTGCCCCACCAGTAGCCGGGCCGGTGCTGCTCGCCGTCACGATCGGGGTCGGACAGCAGGCCGATGCCGCCGTCGTGGGCCGCGGAGAGCGAGACGTGCAGGTCGCCCGCCGAGGTGGACGGGTACATCCACAGGTTGCCGGCCGAGCTGATGGCGAGCAGGTCGGGAGTGGCGTCACCGGTCATGTCGCCCGGCTTGTCGGCGCTGTCGCGCGGGGTGACGTAGAACAGGTACTTCGTGCCGAGCGACGGGTTGCCCGCGCTGTCCTTGGCCCGTACGTACAGCACGTTGGGGCCGGCCATCGGCGGGGGCAGCGACACGGACGTGGAGGTGCCCGCGGTGACGTTCTTGCCGTCCGCGTACGTCGTGGTGTTGAAGGACCACTCGAACCGGGTGACGTCGGTGTCCTCGTCCGGTGCGAACGTGAAGGCGCCCGAGGTGCCGAACTTCACCGTCGACCAGACCGAGCCGTCGTCGTCGGCCGGCGGGAAGACGGTGGACGTCACGAGGGGCTCGTTGGGCTTGCTGCTGTCGTAGACGAACCGGCACACGTACGGGTCGGAGGTCGGCGCGTACGCCGAGGCGGCCCCGCTGGAGTCGATCGCGCGCACCCGCCAGGAGTAGGTGTAGCCGTTGGTGAACTCGCTCTTGAGGACCGTGGCCGACGCCTTGCCGGTGCTGCTCACCGTGACGTTCTTGTCGAGGATCTTGTCGTCGCCGTAGCCGGTGCGCCACAGCTCGAAGTCCAGGTACTTCAGGTCCTGCCGGGTGGAGGTGTCGTCCGGGTCGGAGGAGACCGCCGACAGGGTCAGGTCGCGCTTGCCGATGTGGAGGTAGGGCGAGGTCTTGTCGCAGGTGCTGCCGGGGGACTGGAGCACCGAGGTCGGCGTCTTCGGCTTGCGGTTGTAGACCAGGGTGAGCTTGGGCGCGCTGTCGCCCTCCGCCCGGAACTTCTTCCAGGAGTAGGCCGAGTCCTCGGTGCTGGCGCGCAGCCCGATGGTCATCGAGGACCAGCCGCCGTCGGCGGCGTCCTGGGCGACGGACTTGGCGTCGTAGCTGACGTAGGCGTCCGGGCAGGACGAGTTGTAGCCGTAGGCGAAGGACTTGGTGCCGATCTCCGTCTTCCAGTCCGGCTGGTTGTTCCAGGTGGTCTTGGAGGAGATGCCCCCGGTCAGCCACACCTGCATCTCGCGCGAGGAGCACGACCAGGAGTACGTCTCGCGCAGTTTGATCGAGGCCGAGGAGACGTGGGCGCCCTTGATGCTGGTGGACCAGCCGAGCTTGAAGAAGGACCGGGACAACCCCCAGGTCGTCGACTCGAAGCCGACGCGCGCCTCGGTGGTGCCGCTGTTGTAGTTGGCGCCGTCGTAGAAGCTGGAGGTCGGGTACTTCTTGTACGCCGTGGTCCAGTTCTTCGTCTTGCCGTAGATCGTGGGGTCGATGAAGACGGGGTAGACCGTGGTGTCGGCGGTCAGCAGCCCGGTGTCCGGCACGATGGACAGGCCGGTGGCGGTGGCGCCGGGCGCGCTCAACTCGGCGCCGGCGACGGCCAGGTGGGCACCCCGGTCGGGTCCGGCCAGGCCCGGCAGCGCGAGGACCTCGGTGTCGTCGAGGGCGGCCCGCGCGGCGGTGCGGTACGCGGCCTTGCCGTAGGCCGTCCCGCCGTACGACGTTCCGCGGTGGGCGACGGGATCGACGGCCGACTCCGCCTCCGCCTCGGAGGTGACGCCGTCGCTCCCGGAGTCGGGTGCGGCGGTGTCCACCGGCGGCACGCTCTCCTCGCCGACCGGCGCCCCCGGCTCCTCCGCGTACGAGGGCGTCGGCTCGGCCGGCTCCGTGGGCTCGGGGTCGGCGCCCTCGGTGACGGCCCGGGAGCCCGCCGAGTCCCACATGTACGGCGTGGGGGACACGGCGATCTCGTTGCCGTCGCGGTCCCGGCCGGCGACGACCTTGGTGACCGGGTCGAGGGAGAAGGTCAGGTCGGGGGAGGAGATCCCGTAGCTCAGCTCGGCCAGCGCCGGGTCGGCGGCGGCCTCGGCGCTGTGCACGATCAGCACGTGGCTGAAGCCGCTGGCCTGCGCGGTCAGCAGCAGGTCGACCCCGGTGAACACGTTCCGGTACAGCGCGCTCGGCCCGCTGATCACCGGCTCGGGCAGCGCGCCCGGCCAGCTCAGGGTGATCTCGTGGCCGCCGCTGGTCATGGTGGCCAGCTCGGCGTAGCCCTCGGTGGCGTCGGCGGCCTGCACGGCGCGGCCACCGCGCGCGACGGTGAAGACGGCCGGCCGAACGGTCGTCACGCGACCGTCGCCGCCGCGCGTGCCGGCCCCCCGGGCACCGTCGTCGCCCTTGCCGCCCCCGGAGAACACCACGGGATCGACCGCGGCCCTCGGCGCCCATCCGCCCCCGGCCGCCTTGGCCAGCGTCGTGTCGACGGGCTTCCAGGCGCCGTTCACCTTCGCCCGCACCGGTGCGCCGTACGCGACGAGTTCGAAGCTGCCGTCCGGTCGGGCGTACGTCGTGGACGTCTCGTCGCGCAGGGCGGTCACCTCGACGCGCTTGCCCGTGGAGACCGCCTTCTGCTGTGCGCCGTCCTGGGTCAGCGGGCCGGCGGCGGCCTTCTTCGTCCCGGCGGGGGAGTCCGCGGGGCCCGGATCGTCGAACAGCGGCACGGCGAGCAGCCCGAGGCCGAGCGCGCCGGCGACTAGGGCGCCCACCCCTGCCCGCCCGCGTCTGGACGCGGGCAGGCCGAAGCGACGACGTTCCATGGTGCTGCGTCCCCTCCCCCTGGAATTCCGGAAGCCCCGTGAATTCTGTGAACAGCTTGCGATCGCCCCGGGCTGTATTTCCGTGTCCAGTGGCCCGGGAAAGCGATCACAGAGCATGGCCGATGCGGCTCGATTGCGCCACACCGCTCGATGCCCTTTGCCTTTCCGTGACCTGGGGGAGGGAGCGGGCCCGCTCGCTCGTTCGTTCAACCGATACGGATGACCAGCGAGTTCACTTCCCGGGTGCACGGGGCAAACGATCACAATTTACCCGTCGTTGGCGGACGATTAACCTCCGTTTGGCCTGATCTTTCTGGTAAAAAACCGCCCGGATTGCATTTGTGGAAGGTCGCGGAAATTGCCCTCGTGACCTAGATCACCGGCCTTATTGGGCTTGTTGACTTTCCGTGAACGGGTGCCCGAGCATTCGTGCTCGTCAAGGGACGGAACTGTGTGCACCGGGGGCTGCCGCTGTGTGGGGATCGCTGTCGTGGAGCGGCAGGAGCAGGCGCGTGAGCACGCGCGCCGAGCGCCGCAGACGGGCGCGGATGCGCGCCGGTGTCGTCGGTGCGCTCGTGCTGGCGCTGACGGTGGGCGTCGCGCCCGCCGCATCGGCGCTGCCGCCGGGTGACGACCGCAGCGGCGTCGAACTGGTCGACCTCCCGGACGCCGAGCAGGCCGACGGCGAGGAGGGCGGCAGTCTCGCCGAGCTGACGACGGCCGAGGCCGAGCAGCCCGTCGAGTACGAGCCGACCGAGGTCACCGCCCCCGCGAGCGGCACCGCCACGAAGGACCTCACCGGCCTCACCCCCGGCGAGATGGTCCCGCTCACCCAGGCCGACGGCACCGCGCTGCCCGTCGAGGTCGGCGCGCCCGAGACCGCGACCCCGACCGAGGCCGCCGCCCTGGAGGGCGAGTGGCAGGTCACCCTCGCCGGCCAGGACGAACTCGCCACCACCGCGATCGAGGGCGTGGCCCTGACGGTCACCCCGCCCGCCGAGGCCAGCGGCGACGCCGTGATCGCCCTGGACTACAGCGACTTCTCCGAGCTGTACGGCGCCAACTGGGCCGACCGCCTGTCGTTCGTGCAGTACCCGGCGTGCTTCCTGACCACCCCGGACACCGAGGGCTGCTCCGAGCCGGCCGAGGTCACCACCGACAACGTGGTCGAGCAGACCGGCACCGACGCCGACGGCAAGCCGGTGTACGAGCGCCGCATCCTGGCCACGGTGGCCACCGAGGACCTGGCGGCCGGCGGCACGAGCACCGCGACCGCGGCCTCCACCGCCTCCGCCTCCGACGAGGGCACCGTCACCGACGGCGTGTACCGCGAGACGAAGACCGGCGGCGGCGCCCGCCCGGCCTCCCTCGCCGCCGCGACCGCCGACGGCTCCGGCTCCTCCGTCCTCCTCGCCACCGACTCCGGCTCCGGCTCCAAGGGCGACTTCGGCGCGACCCCGCTGGTCAGCGCCGGCTCCTGGTCCGCCGGCGGCAACTCCGGCGCCTTCACGTACTCGTACACCCTGCAGACCCCGTCCGTCCCCGGCGGCCCGTCCCCGTCGGTGTCCTTCGGCTACAACTCCCAGGTCGTGGACGGCCGCACGTCCGCCTCGAACAACCAGCCCTCCTGGATCGGCGACGGCTGGGAGTACAACGCGGGCTCCATCACCCGCACGTACACCTCCTGCCGCGACGACCAGACGAACGGCAACAACACCAAGAAGACCAGCGACCTCTGCTTCGGCTCGTACAACGCCACGCTCACCCTGGGCGGCACGACGACCGAACTCGTCCTGCCCGACGGCGCGAGCAGCCCGTACGGCGACAAGTGGGTCACCGCCAACGGCGACGGCTCGCGCGTGGAACTGCTGAAGGACGCCGGCCTCGGCAACGGCGACGAGGACGGCGAGTACTGGCGGGTCACCACCCGGGACGGCACGCAGTACTACTTCGGCCGGCACAAGCTGCCGGACTGGGAGAGCGGCGACCCGGTCACCAACTCCGTCCTCACGGCCCCCGTCGCCAGCAACCAGAGCGGCGAACCCTGCTACGAGGCGGGCGACTTCGCCGGCTCCTTCTGCGCCGAGGCGTGGCGCTGGAACCTCGACTACGTCGTCGACACCAACGGCAACGCGATGACGCTGTGGTGGGCGAAGGAGACCAACCACTACGCCAGGAACAACAAGTACAAGACGCCCGTCTCCTACGACCGCGGCGGCTACCTCAAGCGCATCGAGTACGGCCTGACCACGGCCGACCTGTTCGCGGCCCCGATCTCCAAGGTCACCTTCGACGTCGACGAGCGGTGCTTCAAGGAAGGCGAGATCGCCTGCACGGCGGAGGGCGACGCGAACGACAACTTCGCCTCCGGCGACTTCGCCAAGAACCGCATCTGGTACGACACCCCGGCCGACCTGTACTGCGCCGCCGGCAAGGAGTGCTACGTCCCCGTCCCCACCTTCTGGTCCCGCAAGCGCCTCGCGCAGGTGACCACGTGGACGCAGCGCACCCGGGGCTCCACCGAGCTGTCCAAGGTGGACAGCTGGACGCTCCAGCAGTCCCTGCCCGCCGACCTCACCGACGAGGGCACCGCCCTGTGGCTGGAGTCGATCACCCGCACCGGCTACGGCACCGACGGCGAGGCCATCGCGCTGAACCCGGTGGAGTTCCTCGCCAACAGCGTCTCGATGCCCAACCGCGTCAAGCGCAGCGCCGACGACCCCAACCCGGCCTTCGACCGGCTGCGCATCGCCCGCGTCGTCAGCGAGTACGGCGGCGAGACCGTCGTCACCTACAGGACCGACGCGTGCAAGGTGGACGGCTCCTTCCCGAAGCCCGAGGAGAACGTCGGCCTGTGCTTCCCGGCGTACTGGAACCCGGACCCCGACAAGGAGACCATCGACTGGTTCCACAAGTACGTCGTCGACCAGGTGCAGGAGCAGCCCGCCCTGACCGGCGTCGACCCGATCACCACGACGTACGAGTACCTCGGTGACGCCGCCTGGGCGCTGAACCAGGCCGAGTTCTCCAAGAAGAAGACCCGCACCTACGACCAGTGGCGCGGCTTCGCCCGGGTGCGCACCTACACCGGCGCCGACAGCGACACCGCGTACATGTCCACGAAGCGGGGCATGACGGAGACCCGCTACTTCCGCGGCATGGACGGCGACCCGCTGCCCGGCGGCGGCTCCCGCTCGGTCACCGTGAAGGACTCCGAGGGCGCCACCGTCGCGACGGACGAGGAGCCGTTCGCCGGCCGCGTCGCCGAGTCCCTCACCTACGCCTCGGCCACCGCCTCCACCTGGCTGACCCGCACGGTCGACAAGCCGAAGGCGGTCAAGCTCGCCTCCCGCAGCCGCTCCGGCGGCATCCCGGACCTCAAGGCCTGGCGGGTCCTCACCCCCGAGTCCCTCACCTACACCCGCTCCTCCGGCGAGGGCACCGACAAGCGCACCCTGCGCGTCCTGCGCACGGTCACCGAGTACGAGGACACCTACGGCCTGCCGACGCGGGTCACCGACTACAACGACTGGTCGTCGGACTCGACGGCCGACAACGCGGACGACGACACCTGCACGGTGATGACGTACGTCCACAACACGTCCAAGCACCTCATCGGCCTGGCCGAGCAGACCCTGACCACCGCCGGCACCTGCGCCGAGGCGTCCACGGCGACCGCCGCCGACTGGATCGACGGCTCCCGCGTCGCCTACGACGGCCTCGCCTACGCCGCCACCCCGACCACCGGCAACGCCACCACCACCTGGGCCGTCACCGGCACCGGCGGCGGCTGGGTGAAGGACGCCGAGGTCACGTACGACGGCTACGGCCGGACGACGTCCACGAGGAACGCGCTGGCGATCGCGAACAACGAGGACTCGAAGGACACCACGACCTACACCCCGGACAAGGGGCAGGTCTACGAGATCACCACCACCAACGCGCTGAACCACAGCGAGACCAGCACGATCGAGCCCGGCCGCGGGGTGGCCCTCACCGACGAGGACGTCAACGGGCGTGTCACCACGTACACCTACGACGCCCTCGGCCGCGCCACCCAGGTGTGGAACCCGAACCGCCCGACGTCCAAGTCGCCGTCGGCGAAGATGACCTACGACACCACGATCGGCCAGCCGGTGTCGATCACCACCGAGTCCCTGACCGACACCGGTGACTACGGCGTCTCCACCGTCATCTACGACGGCCTCGGCCGCGAACGCCAGAAGCAGGAGCCGGCGGTCGGCGGCGGACGCCTCATCACGGACACCCTGTACAGCGCCAACGGCACCATCAAGCAGACCAACAACGCGTACTACGACAAGGACGAGCCCTCCACCGTCCTGTTCGAGCTGGACTCGGACTACCAGGTCCCCAACGCGACGCTGTACGCGTACGACGGCCTGGGCCGCACCCTCACCGAGACCCCGTACCTCAACGGCACGGAGGTCCCGGCCAAGGCGACCCGCTACGAGTACGGGCTCGACAACTCGACGGTGATCAACCCGACGGGGGCTGCGGCTCAGCGGACGTGGTCGGACGCGCTCGGCCGCACGGCCCGCGTGGACACGTACACGGACGCGCTGCGCGCGGCCTACCGCTCGACGACGTACAAGTACGACGAGCGCGGCGACCGCGTGGAGGCGAGGGACTCCGAGGGGAACCTCTGGACCTGGACGTACGACGCCCGGGGCCGTGAGACCCAGGCCGTCGACCCGGACTCGGGCACGACCACGACCCGGTACGACGTCCTGGACCGGCCGGAGCTGGTCACGGACGAGAAGGCGGCCGTCTACACGGTCTACGACAAGCTGTCCCGCCCGGTCGAGCAGCACGAGGGCTCCGCCACCGGCACCCTGCTGGCGAAGACCACGTACGACACGCTGATCGGCGGTGTCGGCCTGGCCACTTCCCAGACCCGCTACACGGACGGTCTCGCCTACACCACGGCGGTGACGGGCTACACGACCGACTACCAGCCGACCGGCCAGAGGATCTCCATCCCCGAGTCGGTGGCGCTCTCCTACGGCCTCCAGAAGGAGTACGCGTACAGCTACGAGTACTCGGAGTCGGGCCTCCTGGAGGCGGTCAACCTCCCCTCCGTGGGCACCCTGCCCGCCGAGAAGGTGGTCGTCCGCTACAACGAGGACGGCCTGCCGGTCTCCACCTCGGGCCTGGCCTGGTACACCGCGCAGACCTCCTACTCCCCGTACGGCCAGGTCCTGCGCACGGTCAGCGGCGAGAACCCCAACCGGGTGTGGACGACGAACCTGTTCGACGAGGCGACGGGTGAGCTGACCCGGAGCATCGTCGACCGCGAGTCGACCAGCGACACCACGGCCGTCACCGGCCACCGGGTCAACTCCCGGACGTACGCCTACGACCCGGCCGGCAACGTCACCTCGATCGCCGACACCGCGAACGCGGTGACCGACCGCCAGTGCTTCACCTACGACGCGCTGGGCCAGCTCACCGAGGCGTGGACGGCTCCCGCGTCCTGCACCGCGACGGGCAAGACGACGGCGGCCCCGAAGTACTCGGACGGCACCACGAACGTCACGGCGGCGAACAGCGGCTACTGGCAGTCGTACACGTACGACGCGCTGGGCAACCGCAAGAAGCTCGTCGAGCACGACCCGGGCCTGGACACCACCAAGGACGCCACGACCGACTACACCTACGGCAAGGCGGACGGCACCCAGCCGCACACGCTGACCGGCATGTCCTCCACCTACAAGGCGGACTCCGGCGCCCGGGTGACGAAGGCGACGACGCTGACGTACGACGACGCGGGCAACACGCTCACCCGCACGTACGACGGCTCCGAGCAGGCGTTGTCCTGGACCTGGGACGGCCGGGTCGAGAAGGTCACCGGCTTCGGCGAGAACGGCGCCGGAGCGTGGAAGGGCCTGGCGAACAAGTGCCTGGACCTGGCCAACGCGGCGACGACGGCCGACACCCCGGTCCAGCTCTACACCTGCAACGGCTCCAAGGCGCAGAAGTTCCGCATCGACGCGGCGTCCTCCGCGGCCCCGTCGACGGGCGCGCTGAAGATCCTGGGCAAGTGCGTGGTCCCGAAGGCCGGCGGCACGGCCAACGGCACGCTGGTCGTCGTCGCGGACTGCACGGGCGCTGCGGCCCAGCAGTGGACGGCGACGTCCACCGGCACCCTGAAGCACGTCTCGTCCGGCAAGTGCCTGGACGTGCCGGGCTCCAACTCGGCCGACAGCACCGACCTCCAGCTGAACACGTGCGGGACCGCCGCGAACCAGCAGTGGGTGCCGGACAAGGAGACCAAGTACGTCTACGGCGGCGACGGCGAGCGCCTGATGGCGATCTCCGCCACCGAGCGCACCCTGTACCTCGGCGAGTCGACGATCTCCGTCAACGCGGCCGGCGGTCCCGCCTACACCGAGCGCTACTACTCCCAGGCGGGCGCGCCGACCGTGATGCGGCACGCGCAGGGCACGGGTACCGCGGAACTGTCGGTGCAGGTCACCGATCAGAACGGCACGGCGTACGTCAATGTGGCGCTGTCGTCGGGCAACAAGGTCAAGTTCTCGAAGACGGATCCGTTCGGTGTGGAGCGGTCGGAGCCGGGGACCTGGCGTTCGCACCAGGGCTACCTGGGCGGCGACGACGACGCGAGCAGCGGTCTGGTGCACCTGGGGGCACGCGAGTACGACCCGTCGACCGGCCGTTTCCTGTCCGCTGACCCGGTCCTGGACCTGGCCGACCCGGTCCAGATGAACGGCTACGTCTACTGTGAGAACAACCCGGTCACCTTCGCCGACCCGTCGGGTCTGGCGTCGGAGGGCGGCAGTTCGGAGTACGGAGGCCCGTCGGCGTCCGAGGAGGCGGCGGCGAAGAAGACGCTGAACACCTCGGTGTCGGACGTGATCCTGTCCATCGGCTGGGCGGCTCTGAAGGAGTTCGTCGGCTGGGACAGCGTGGTGGGCTGCTTCTCGCGGGGCGACATCTGGGCGTGCGGTGAGCTGTTCCTCAACGCCATCCCGTGGACGAAGGCGTACAAGGCCTTCGGCGTGGCCAAGGCGGCGTACCGGATCGCGAAGGCGATCAACGCGCTGATGAAGGCCAAGGAGAAGGCCCGCAAGGTCCTCGAACTGGCCCGCAAGGCCCGCGAGCTGGCCCGCAAGGCGGCCGAGGCCAAGAAGAAGGCCGCCGCCCTGGCGGCACAGCTGAAGAAGAAGGCCAAGGAGGCGGCCACCCGCCAGGCCAAGAAGGCCGCCCAGAAGACGGGTAACGCGGTCCAGAAGACGCGGAAGGCGGCGGCGAAGAAGTCGGAGCCGAAGCCTCGGCAGACGAAGGCCAAGGAGGAGTCGTCAGGGGGAGGCGGCAGCTGCTCGAAGAAGGAGGCCAACAGCTTCGTCGCCGGCACCCTCGTCCTGATGGCCGACGGCACCACCAAGCCGATCGAGGACGTCAAGAACGGTGACAGGGTCCTGGCGACCGACCCGGAGACCGGCGAGACCGCTGGCGAGACGGTCACGGCGGAAATCCTGGGCGAGGGCGTCAAGCACCTGGTCAAGGTCACCATCGCCACCGGAGACGGGGCGAAGGACGGCACCCACACCGCGGAGGTGACGGCCACCGAGGGTCACCCCTTCTGGGTCCCGGAGCTGGGCGAGTGGATCGACGCCACGGACCTGGAGGCGGGCGAGTGGCTGCGCACCAGCGCCGGCACGTACGTCCAGCTCACGGCGGTCGAACGCTGGACCACCCAGCGGGCCACGGTCCACAACCTCACCGTCAGCGACCTGCACACGTACTACGTGCTGGCGGGGGCCACTCCGCTCCTCGTCCACAACTGTGGCAACGCGACGCAGGTCGACTACGACAGCGGTGGCCTCGCCACGGAGGCGTTCGAGGCGCGCATGGACGCCGGATTCTGGGGAGCGGACCACAACGTCGCCGCCGCGACGGTCAGGGGCGCCGACGGAAACACGCGCGTGGTGCGCGGATTCAGCAGCGGCAGCCGACACGCTGAGGAGCACATCATCCAACAGCTCGGCAAGGACGACGTGGTCGAGGCCCTGTACACGGAACGCTCACCCTGTCCCGGGATATGCGGGCCCGCTCTGGCGAGCGACCCCCGTACCAAGAATGCGGCCATCACCTATTCGATGCCCTACGCTGATCCATCGACTCCGGACGGAAAATTCATGAACAAAGTCTGGACGGAGACACTCGGCGGCTGGATCAACCAAGCACGCGGACGGCGAGGACTTCCGGCGATGAGGCTCTGACGAGACTCGAGAGAATGTGGAGCAGGGAATGACCGGCACCGAAGACTCCAGTGGAGTTCCTCGGAGGTGTTCACCAGAGGCGGAACTGATCCTGGTGCGTGTCGCACTCGGCGTGACCGACGACCTGCGGCAGGCGGGAATCGCTGCGGTCTACGCCGGGAGCTCCTTCGACGGACTCAGCAGGGGGATCGCCGGAGCCGTTGTCTTCCATGCGCCGTACAGTGACGAATCGGCGGGCGTCTACGTCAAGTGGATGCCCAGCCAGGAGCTCATGCGACAGGTCGTTCGGCCGGAGGGGCCCGACCCTCGGGCACTTGCACTGGGCACTGCTGCACAGGAGGCCATGAACACGGCCCTCATCGGCATTCTCGGCGCTGCGGGCTGGGAGGCGTCGGATTATTTCAACTCCGTCACCGGAGAGAGCTGTCTCAAGGTTGCGAAGAGTTCCTCTGGCGATTAGTCCACTCCTAGTGAAACGAGAGAAAGCGTTGGGTGTGACCCGGGATCTCGCGACAGCAGCGCTGGCTGTCTGCCTGCTGAGTGGGTGCGGCGTGGCGAGCGGTGCCGGTGGGAGCGAGGACGGCCTGCTGAAGCCCACCGCCCGGCCGGGCGCCACGGCTCGGGCCGGGGGCCTCGGCGGCGCGGCCCTGGCCTCCCGGGACACGGCCGGCTTCACGGTGTCGACGCCGGCCGGCCCCCGCAAGGTCCAGGTCACCCGGAACGCCTGCGCACCGCTGGCCCACGCCCTGTCCGGCACGACGGTCGGCAAGCCGGCGTCCACGGTCGTGCGCGAGGCGTCCGGCGAGGGCGCCACCGTCACCGTGGTCCTCGCCGAGTACGCGTCCGACGAGGCTCAGATGGCGATGGACGCCATCGCCACCGCTCTCGACGAGTGCGCGGCCGGCTTCACGGCCACGGTCGACGGTGACGAGCACAAGGTCGGTGAGGTCGCCCCGGAGATCGCCCCCGAGGGCACCGACCAGGCGATGGGCGTGGGTGCGACGGTCGAGCGGGCCGGCAAGAAGGAGCCGGCCAAGGCCCTGATCCTCCGCTCGGGCACCACGGTGGCGTACCTCAGCGGCACCCCGTCGATCCCGACGGCCGTCGTCGACGCCCAGCTCGTCAAGCTGAGGTGACGCCCGCGCCGCCCGTGCGTATGCCGGCGAGAAGGTGAGCCAGGCCGGCGGAGGCGACGGCGTGGGCGTCCCCGCACCCCGCCGGTGCCGCGTGGGTGTCAGCGGCGCGTCGTACTGTTCGACGCTGTCAGTGATCCGCCGCATCCCGGAGTGTCCCGTGTCCGATGTCGTCGCCCGGCTCGTCGCCACCTTGTCCCCGCCGCTGTCGTCCGCGGACGGCGGCGTTCCGGAGCTGTCGCGGCAGGGGGGCCGGATCGTGCTGCGTCAGCGCGGGGACCGGGAGGCGCTGGTGTGCGCCCTGGACGGCACGTACGCACCGCGTACGGACGCGGGCTCGACGGTCAGGTTCCCGGCGCCGTGGCCGTCGCGCAGGGGGACCGTGTCGGTGGCGCCGGACGGCGGCCTCGCCGTCTTCGCGGGCGTGCACGCCGTGCGGGCCGTGGAACCCTCGGGAGCCGTCCGCTGGGAGATCCGGCACGGGTGCTGGTACGGCGCCTGCCGGGAGATGCACCGGTCCTACGAGGAGTACGCCGACCGGCCCGACCACAGGTACCCGGAAGGCGGTTCGGCCGGGTTCTCGTCGGACGGCCGGCTGGTGTGGGCGCACGTGCGGGGTCCGCTGCCGGAGGGCGAGCTGGGCGACGCCGTCGACGAGTGGCTGGTGGTCTCCGCCGACGACGGCCGGATCCTCGCCCGGGCCGACGCCCGCGCCGCGGCGGCCGGAAGCCATCACCTGGCCTCGCCGGACCCCCGGCAGATGGGGCTGAGCATCGGGGAGGGGCAGGACGGGGCACCCCTGCGCTGGGGCCGCTGGGACGGGCGGAACCTGACCGTGGACTACTTCGAGGGCCAGGACCTCGCGCTGACCGGCCTGAGCCCGTCGGGCGACCGCTTCATGACCGTGACCCACGACCAGGACAGGCTCGCGGTGCACGACACCGTCGACGGGTCCGTCCTGGCGGAGTGGGACGCCGGGTCCGACCTTCCGCGCCATCCGGACGCCGAACCCGACGACGACGAGCCGTGGACCGCCTGGGACTGGGCCGGCGGCTTCCTGGACGAGACGACCGTGATCGGCGGGACCGCGGAGAGCGACGAGGAATTCGGGGAGGGTCGCCACTGGCTCCTGACGACGACCGGCCGTCGGGCTCCCGAGCGGGTCACGTACCCCTTCGCCGTGACGAGCGCCCCCGAAGCCCTGGGCGACGGCACCTGGTACACGTACGACGAGGACCACCGCACCATCCGCATATGGACCCGCGTCTGAGCCGCGCCTTCGTAGGGGTTCAACTCGTCAGGCCCCGTTGATGGTTCCGCCGCCCGAGCGTATGCCTGCGAGCAGGTGGGCGAGGGCGGTCGGGGTGGTGGTGAGGTGCGTGGCGGGGGTGTCGCTCTCGCGGAGGTGGACGGCTGTGGAGGAAGCGGCGAGTTCGACGCAGTCGTTGCCCTCGCCGCCGCCGGAGAAAGACGACTTCTGCCATACGAGGCGGGTGGCCATGGCTGCTCCTCACAGTTCCTTGGTGAGCTGTTGAATGAGGTCGCGTGACTGTTCGGGTTCCAGCGAAGCCCCCTTCACCCTACGGAACAGCTTCCGGAAGTGCTCCAGTTGGGCTGCGGAGTCGATGAAAGCCGTCCCGTGCGGGGCATCGCGTACGACGGTGTCCAGGTGCGGCACGGCGCCGCCCAGGTAGACCATCGCGCTTCCGGCGCCCGCGAAGTCGTCCAGGCCGAACGGGATGACGCGCACCGTGATGTGCTCCGCCTCGGACAGTTCCAGGATGCGGGTGAGTTGGGCGCGCGAAGCGGCTCGGCCGGCCACCCTGATGCGAAGCGCTGCCTCGTGGATCACCGTCTCATAAGGAATCGGGTCGGGGCTCTCGATGACGGTCTTGCGTTTCATCCTGTGGGCCACCCGGTGCTCCACCTCGCTCTGGGGGAACTCCGGATTCATGTAGGAGAAAAGGGCGCGAGCATAGGCATCCGTCTGGAAGAGGCCGGGCACATGGATGACCGCCACGTCATGGCGGAATGTCGCATGGTGGTCCAGTTCGGAGAGATCCAGGTAGGCGGCAGGGAGGACACCTCGGTACTCCTCCCACCAGCCGCGTGTCCGGTCGGTGGCCATGTCGACCAGCGCGTCGATCAGATCGACGTCGGAGCAGGCGTAGTTGGCGGCGAGACGGCGCAGGCGCTCCTCACTCACGCCTGCGACGCCGGACTCGATCTGGCTCATCTGGACCGAGTTCACTCCCAACAGGGTCGCGGCCTCGGTCGCCTTCAGCCCTGCGGCATCCCGAAGTCTGCGCAACTCGGTGCCGAGACGTACCTGTCGGGCGGTGGGATGTCGTCGCGTTGCCATGTACAGGTCCTCAACATGCGGGCTGTAGTGCCTCGTTCGGGCGTCAGAGTACGCGAACGACTTGCACGGTCATAACTTTCAGACCTACCGTCGGTGACGCGACGTTCACGCTGCGGAAGCGCACCGCTCCGTCCTGCCACGACGGCTGCGGCACTGCCACCGCGCCCTCGACCACCCCTCCACCGACCGGAGTTCCGTCATGTCCGAAACCTGGGAGTACTCCCTCCACATCCCCAACGACCCCAGAGCCGTCCCGGTCGCGCGCCGGACCCTGCGGCTGATCCTCACGCTGCACGGGCTGATCCACCTCGTCGACACCGCCGAGCTGATCGCCGCGGAGCTGGTCGCGAACGCCGTGCGGCACACGGACGGCCCCGCGATGCTGCGCGTCCGTTACTCCGGTGGAGTGCTGCGGGTCGGGGCCTGGGACTCCGACCCCGAACCCCCCGACCCGCCCGCGAAGTTCGACGAGCTGACCGACGCGGAGGACGGCCGGGGTCTCGCGCTGGTGCGGGCCTGCGCCGACGTGTGGGGCTGGCAGCCGCTCTCCCGGTTCGGCCGGCGGGGCAAGTACGTGTGGGGTGAGCTCGCGGTGGTCTAGGGGGGTGGCGGGTTCCGCCGGACGGGGTCATCGATCCCCCGAAGGAGGTTCGTTCAGTTGCGGGGGCCGATATCGGCGTGGTGTGGTGCGAAAGGTGCAACCGCAACATACGGTGCACAAACGTAACGCCCCGTGATCAAGCGGGACGTGCGAACCTGACGGAAAGGTATGCAATGCGCAAGCTTCGCAAGGCCGCTCTCGTGACCGCCATGATCGGAAGCCTCAGCATGGCGGCCGCTGGCGCCGCTTCTGCCACCGACTACGGCAAGGACGGCAAGGACCAGCCCGGCTTCTGCGTGAACAACAACGAGACGGACGCCAGCGTTTCGGGCCTGATCCCGATTCTCAACAACGTCAACCTCTCGCTCCTCGGCGGTTCGGCGCCGGTCAACGCGACCCAGCAGTCCTGCGTCGTCGGTGACAACAGCTTCAGCGGGAACCACGGCGAGATCGAGTCGGACAACGACCTCCTGGACCTCATCTGAGAACCGGTGGCTCCGGGACCCGAAGGCTCGGGTCCCGGAGCCGCTTCATGTCCGGCCCTCCCCGCACGTCCCCTCGGCCCTCGGCCGACCCCGCCCCGCCCGTGGTCCCTCTTCGCACCGCTCCCGGCAGGCGGACCGGTACGAGGGCCCTCGCCGGCCGCCTGAGGCCCGCCGGCACCCCCCGCACCCGCCTCCCGGACGGCTCGCGGCCCGCCCACGCGATCGGCGACGCCCCCGTCGACGCCCTCCGCCCCGGCGACCGGCCCCGGGGGCACTCCCGCGCACGACACCGGCGCCTTCGTCGCCCGTAGCGCCCGAAGCCGCCCGCCCGCGTCGCCGCCGCCCACGGCCGCACCGTCGAGCCGGACCCGCTCTCACGTCGCCGCCGCACGCGTACAGCGATCCGCCCCGGCACCTGCCCGAGCCGGGCACGCCGCCCGCGCCCCCGTCCGGACCCGGTCCGGCACCGTCGCCCGACGTCCGCCGGGCGAACAGCCGACGGGGCCGGATCCGCGCCCGCGGACTCCGGCCCCGTACGCCCCCGGCGGGCGTCACTCCGGCCGCTTCTCCTCCACCGCCTCCGGCGGCAGCGTCGGCGTCGGGTGCGCCGCGGGCCGCAGCTTCAGCCACACGAGGAAGAAGATCCCCAGCAGCAGCATCCCCAGGCCCGTCCAGAGGTTGATGTTGATCCCCTGGGCCTTGTCGATGGCCGCCTGGTCGTCCAACAGGCCGGTGATCGTCACGATGACGCCGTAGACGACGAACAGGCCGCCGATGATGCGGCGCAGGTCGAAGATGCGGGCCGCGGTCTCCGACCTCTCCTCGAGCTCGGTGACCTCCTGCTGGACCTCGGCCTCGGAGAAGCCCGCCCGGTGCAGCCGCTCGGCCGCCTCGGCGTGCTTCTCGGGTTCGAATTGCTCGGACATGGTGTTTCCCTCCTCCCGCGATCGGCGTCGACGGGCTCAGAACGAGAACGGGATGTAGCAGGCGGCGGCCAGGACGATCGCGCCCCAGCCCAGCAGGGCCGGCTTGCGGTACCAGGCCTCGTCCCCGGGCGCGGGCGGCTCGGCCATGCCGGGGGAGCGGGTGCCGTAGACCAGGCCCTGGAGTTCCTCCGCCGGCTTGGGGGCGGTGAACAGCGACACCGCGAACATCACCACGGCGCCCGCCACGAAGCCCGCGATCGCCGAGACGAAGTTGGCGCCCTGGTCGGTGGGGATGTCGATGATCCCCTGCTTGTAGATCCAGAAGTAGTTGACCATCGCCGCCGTGGTGCCCGCGAGCAGTCCCCAGAAGCCCGACTTCATCGACGCCCGCCGCCAGAACATGCCGACGATGAAGACGACGAACATCGGGACGTTGAAGAAGGAGAACAGCGTCTGCAGGTACGCCATGATGTTCGAGAACGACGACGCCAGGAACGCCGTGCCGATCGACGCCAGCACGCCGATCGCGGTGATCAGCCGGCCGAAGCGGACGTAGTAGCCGTCCTCCCGCCCGGTCACCACGTACTTCGCCCAGATGTCGTTGGTGAACACCGTGTTGAAGGACGAGACGTTCGCCGCCATGCCCGCCATGAACGCCGCCAGCAGACCCGTCACCGCGATGCCCAGCACGCCGTTGGGCAGCAGCTGCTCCATCAGGTAGGGGATGGCGTCGTTGTACTGGAGGTCGGACTCGGCGGTGCCGATGTTCGGGACCAGGGCCGCCGCCACCAGGCCCGGGATCATCACCAGGAAGACGATGAAGATCTTCGGGAAGGCGGCGATCAGCGGCGTGCGCTGGGCCGCCGACAGGTTGCGCGCGGACAGGGCGCGCTGGACCTCGGCGAAGTTCGTCGTCCAGTAGCCGAAGGAGAGGACGAAGCCGAGGCCGAGCACGATCGTCAGCCAGTTCGCGCCGAGCGGGTTGTCGCTGCCGATGCCGGTGCCGCCCCACGCCGTGACGAAGTTGTCGCCGTGGGCCTTCGTCAGGGTGTCGCTCAGACCGTCCCAGCCGCCGGCCCGCTTCAGGCCCAGCACGGTCAGCGGGATGAGGGCCGCCAGGATCACGAAGAACTGGAGCACCTCGTTGTAGATCGCCGAGGACAGACCGCCCAGCGTGATGTACGCCAGGACGAAGAAGCCCGCGACCACGATCGCCACCCACTGCGGCCAGCCCAGGAGCGCCTCGACGACGATCGCGAGCGCGTACAGGTTCACGCCCGAGATCAGGATGGCGGCGAACGCGAACAGCAGCGAGCTCAGCAGGTGCGCTCCCCGGTCGAAGCGCAGCAGCAGGAACTCGGGGACCGAGCGGACCTTGGAGCCGTAGTAGAACGGCATCATCACCAGGCCCAGGAAGACCATGGCGGGGATGGCGCCGATCCAGTACCAGTGGACCGTGTAGGCGCCGTACTGCGCGCTGTTGGCGGCCATGCCGAGGATCTCCGTCGCCGCCAGGTTGGCGGAGACGAAGGCGAGGCCCGTGATCCAGGCGGGCAGGGAGCGGCCCGAGAGGAAGAAGTCGAGGCTCGTCTTCACCGAACGGCGGGCGGCGAAGCCGATGCCCAGGACGACCACGAAGTAGATCGCGAGGATCGTGTAGTCGAGCCAGTTGGTCGGAAGCCTTAGCTCGGCCGCGAGATACGTGGGGGTTCGCATGCTGCTCACTTCGCTTGGGGGACTCTGTTTGGTTGTGGTGGTGACTCGCGTGGGGGTTTATGGTTTTATGTGTTTGGTTCTGTTTGAAGCGTTGTTTGGTGCTGCTGCTAGGGCAGGGATGGAGCGTCGCGGTGAAGAAGACCTCGACCCGCTTGGCCGACGGTCGTGAGCTCATCTACTACGACCTGCGGGACGACTCGGTGCGCGACGCGGTGGACCGCCGTCCGCTGGAGCCCACGGTCACCACTTCGGAGGTACGCCGGGACCCGCTCCTGGGTGACTCCGTCGCCGTGGCCTCGCACCGGCAGGGGCGCACCTACCACCCGCCGGCCGACGAGTGCCCCCTGTGCCCGTCCCAGGGGGACCGGCTCAGCGAGATCCCGGACTCCTCGTACGACGTCGCCGTCTTCGAGAACCGCTTCCCCTCGCTGGCCGGCGACTCCGGGCGCTGCGAGGTGGTCTGCTTCACCTCCGACCACGACGCCTCCTTCGCCGACCTCACCGAGGAGCAGGCACGGCTGGTGCTGGACGCGTGGACGGACCGGACGTCCGAGCTGTCGCATCTGCCCTCCGTGGAACAGGTCTTCTGCTTCGAGAACCGGGGTGCCGAGATCGGCGTGACCCTGGGTCACCCGCACGGGCAGATCTACGCCTACCCGTTCACCACCCCTCGCACCGCCCTGATGCTGCGTTCTCTCGCGGCCCACCAGGACGCCACCGGCGGCGAGAACCTCTTCGACTCCGTCCTGGAACGCGAGCTCGCCGGGGAGCGGGTCGTCCTGGAGGGCGAGCACTGGGCCGCCTTCGTGCCCTACGCGGCGCACTGGCCCTACGAGGTGCACCTCTACCCCAAGCGCCGCGTCCCCGACCTGCTCGGCCTCGACGAGGCGGCACGCACAGAGTTCCCCCAGGTCTACCTGGAACTGTTGAGGCGCTTCGACCGGATCTTCGGCGAAGGTGAACCGCCCACGCCGTACATCGCCGCCTGGCACCAGGCGCCGTTCGGCCAACTGGAGGACTTCGAGGGCGTCAACCGCGACGACTTCGCGCTCCACCTCGAGCTTTTCACCATCCGCCGGACCTCCGGCAAGCTGAAGTTCCTCGCGGGTTCCGAATCCGGCATGAACGTGTTCATCAACGACGTGCCGCCGGAGCGCGCGGCCGAGCGACTGCGAGAGGTAGCGAGTTCATGAGCGGCAAGTATCTGGTCACGGGCGGCGCGGGGTACGTCGGCAGCGTGGTCGCCCAGCACCTGCTGGAGGCGGGTGACGAGGTCGTCGTCCTCGACAACCTCTCCACCGGCTTCCGCGAGGGCGTCCCGGCCGGGGCCTCCTTCGTCGAGGGCGACATCCGCGACGCCGCCAAGTGGCTCGACCCGTCCTTCGACGCCGTCCTCCACTTCGCCGCGTTCTCCCAGGTCGGCGAGTCGGTGGTGAAGCCCGAGAAGTACTGGGACAACAACGTCGGCGGCACCATGGCCCTGCTCGGCGCCATGCGCGAGGCGGGCGTGCGCAAGCTGGTCTTCTCCTCGACGGCCGCCACCTACGGCGAGCCCGCCGGCACCCCGATCACCGAGACCGACCCGACCGCGCCCACCTCCCCGTACGGCGCCTCCAAGCTCGCCGTCGACCACATGATCACCGGCGAGGCCGCCGCCCACGGACTGGGCGCCGTGTCCCTGCGCTACTTCAACGTGGCCGGCGCGTACGGCGCGTACGGCGAGCGCCACGACCCCGAGTCGCACCTCATCCCCCTGGTCCTCCAGGTCGCGCAGGGCGGGCGGGACGCGATCTCGGTCTTCGGCGACGACTACCCGACCCCCGACGGCACCTGCGTCCGCGACTACATCCACGTCGCCGACCTCGCCGAGGCCCACCTGCTCGCCCTCGGGGCCGCCACCCCGGGCGAGCACCTCATCTGCAACCTCGGCAACGGCAACGGCTTCTCCGTCCGCGAGGTCATCGAGACCGTCCGCCAGGTCACCGGCCACCCCATCCCCGAGGTCGTGGCCCCCCGCCGCGGCGGCGACCCCGCCGTCCTGGTCGCCTCGGCGGCCACCGCCCGCGAGCGGCTCGGCTGGAACCCGTCCCGCGCGGACCTCGCGGGTATCGTCGCCGACGCGTGGGAGTTCACGCAGAAGATCGCAAGGGAGCGGTAAATGGGGGCAGAACAGCAGGTCGCGGAGGGCTTCGTCGAGCTGTACGGAGTCCCGCCCGAGGGCGTCTGGTCGGCGCCCGGCCGCGTCAACCTCATCGGCGAGCACACCGACTACAACGACGGCTTCGTGATGCCGTTCGCGCTGCCGCACACCGCGGTCGCCGCCGTCTCGCGCCGCACGGACGGCCGGCTGCGCCTGCACTCGGCCGACGTCGAGGGCGGCGTCGTCGACCTGGCGCTCGACGACCTCGTCCCGGAGTCCGACCGCTCCTGGACGGCGTACCCGGCCGGCGTGGTGTGGGCGCTGCGCGAGGCCGGCCACCCCGTCACCGGCGCCGACGTCCACCTCGCCTCGACGGTCCCCTCCGGCGCGGGCCTGTCGTCCTCGGCCGCCCTCGAGGTCGTCGTCGCGCTCGCCCTGAACGACCTGTACGACCTCGGCCTCCAGCGCTGGCGGCTGGCCCGCCTGTGCCAGCGCGCCGAGAACGTCTACGTCGGCGCCCCCACCGGGATCATGGACCAGACCGCGTCCGCCTGCTGCGAGGCCGGCCACGCCCTGTTCCTCGACACCCGCGACCTGTCCCAGAAGCAGATCCCCCTCGACCTGGCCGCGCTGGGGCTGCGGCTGCTGGTCGTCGACACCCGGGTCAAGCACGCCCACAGCGACGGCGAGTACGGCAAGCGCCGCGCCGGCTGCGAGAAGGGCGCCGCCCTGCTCGGCGTCGACGCCCTGCGGGACGTCCCCCACGCCGACCTGGACGCGGCCCTGGCCCGCCTCGGCGACGAGGAGGAGGTCCGCCGCCTGGTCCGGCACGTGGTGACCGAGGACGAGCGCGTCGAGCGCGTCGTCTCCCTCCTGGAGTCCGGCGAGACCCGCGCCATCGGCCCCGTCCTCACCGAGGGCCACGCCTCGCTGCGCGACGACTTCCGCATCTCCTGCCCGGAGCTGGACCTGGTCGTCGACACCGCCCTCGCCACGGGCGCCCTCGGCGCCCGGATGACCGGCGGCGGCTTCGGCGGCTCGGCGATCGTCCTCGCGGAGGCCACCGACGTCGACACCCTCACCAAGGCGGTCGAGGAGGCCTTCGCGGCAGCGGGCTTCACCGCCCCGCGCGTCTTCGAGGCGGTGCCCTCGGCGGGGGCGCGGCGGCTCGTCTGACCGTCCACGAGCCGAGCGGCCCGTACCGTCCTGGGACGGCACGGGCCGCTCACTCTTTGTGATGACGATCATCGCTCCCGGCGGCTACCGTGGACGGGCAGGCCGAGAATCCCGTCCATGGGAGGAATCATGACCGCCGAGCCCCTCGCCGAGCCGACCGCCGCGTCAGGCTGCCGCTGGCCGGTGCCGCCCCAGGACGGATACACCGTGGACGACCTGTTCACGCTGCCCGACCTCCCGCCGCACACCGAGCTGATCGACGGGAGCCTGGTTTTCGTGAGTCCGCAGCGGCGCTTCCACGCCAAGATGATCGAACTGCTGATGAACGGCCTGCGCCGCACGATTCCGGAGGACCTGAAGGTCGAGCGTGAGATGACCATCGTCCTCGACCGTCGCAACGGTCCCGAGCCCGACCTCTCCGTCGTGCGGGCCGAGGCCGTCACCGGGCTGGAGCAGACCCGCTTCGAGGCCGCCGACGTCCTCCTCGCCGTCGAAGTCGTCTCCCCCGACTCCGAGGCCCGCGACCACGAGACGAAGCCCCGCAAGTACGCCGCCGCGGGCATCCCGCACTTCTGGCTGGTCGAGGCGAGCGGCACGGGCCGGCAGCCCGTGGTCCGCACGTACGAGCTCGACCCGGTGTCCAAGGCGTACGCCCCGACCGGCGTCCACCGCGACCGGCTGAAGCTGTCCGCCCCGTACGACCTCGTCATCGACGTCTCGGCCGACGCGCTCGACGAACTCTGACGCCCCGGGTCAGCCCAGCCGCTTGGTCAGCGTGTACTCCGTGAGGCCCGGCGGATAGTCCTCGATCACGCACACCACCTCGTAGCCGAGCTTCCGGTAGAACCCCGGCGCCTGGAAGTCCCAGGTCTCCAGCCGCACCCGCCGGCAGCCCCGCTCCCGGTGCGCGAGGCGCTCGGCCTCCGTCAGCAGGCGGGTGCCCAGGCCCGCGCCGCGGTGGCGTTCGTCGACCCAGAGGTAGGTGACGTGCAGCCACGCGGTCCAGGTGTGGCCGACGAGCCCGCCGGCCAGCTCGCCCGCGCGGTCCGTCGCCCACACGTGCAGCGGGGCCTCGCGTTCGGCGGGCGTGCCGCGCAGGGCGCGCAGGATCGGGGAGGCCGCCGTGTTCGCGTCGAGGAGCCGCAGCCGGAGCTGTTCCCGCCGCGTCCTGTCGACTTCTGTCTCAAGACGAAACATGCGGCACACCATAAACGCGCCGGGCGGCCAGTTCTGCAAATTGCCTTCCGCTACGGGCCCACAGCCCTACCCTGTGAACAGCGCCGGTGGGGGCCGGTGCTGATCAGGGGGCGAGACAGTCGGGTACGGCGCCCGCGGTGGGGGTATCGATGTCAGCACGGCGGCGGCCGTGCGACGCGCACCGCCCCGCGGGCGTCGTGCCCGCGCCGGTCGTCGTTCTCCGGACCTGGGGTATCCCCTGCTCCGTGGAGGAGCCTGGGGAAGGGGGTTTCGTGGTTCGCATCCGAGTCCTGGTCGTCGACGACCACCGTATCTTCGCCGAGTCGCTCGCCGCCGCACTGGCCGCCGAGCCCGACGTCGACGTCTCCGCCGCCGGCAGCGGCCCGGCGGCCCTGCGCAGCCTGGAGCGCGCGACCGTCGAGGGACGCCGGTACGACGTGCTGCTCGTCGACGCCGATCTGGGCGGCC
The DNA here is from genome assembly GCF_044328485.1 of Streptomyces sp. NPDC017936. Classification (NCBI taxonomy): domain Bacteria; kingdom Bacillati; phylum Actinomycetota; class Actinomycetes; order Kitasatosporales; family Streptomycetaceae; genus Streptomyces; species Streptomyces sp. NPDC017936. The sequence continues at coordinate 410,267 of NZ_JBIRHK010000005.1, forward strand.
GTCCGCCCGGCGCGCGGCCCGCCGTGCCCGTGCCGGACGCGGGCGAGGACGGGCTGGTCGACGGCATATCCCTGGTCGCCGGGGTCCGCAGCGCCCAGCCGCACGTCCGGGTCGTCGTCCTCGCCGAGAAGGACGACCCGCGCCGGGCGGCGCTCGCCCTGCAGGCCGGGGCCTGCGGCTGGGTCGCGAAGGACTGCTCGCTGTCGCGGCTGCTCACCGTCATCCGCGGGGTGCTGCGCGAGGAGACGCACCTGCCGCCCGCCCTGCTGACGGGCGTGCTCAAGGAACTGACCGCCGCGCGCAAGCACCGCACCGAGAGCGAGCGGCTCGTCGAGTCCCTCACCCCGCGCGAGCGGGAGGTGCTGCGCTGCATGGTCGCGGGCCTGGGCCGCAAGGCCGTCGCCGAGCGGCTGTTCCTCTCCCCGCACACCGTCCGCACCCACATGCAGAACGTCCTCGGCAAACTGGGCGTCCACTCCACCCTGGCCGCGGTCGCCCTGGCCCGCAGGGCGGGCGTGGGGCCGGTGGACCTGGGGCCCACCGGACGGATCATGCCGGAGGCGAGCAGCAGCGCCTGATCCCCGCGGGCGAGGCGGGTGCGGGTGCGGGTGCGGGTTCGTCGTGGCCGGGCGCGCCGTTCCCCGCGCCCCTGGGCGCCTGCGGCGGCCCGGCGCCCACCGGGGGGCGTCGCCGTACGCCCGGTGTCCGCGGCCTCAGCCGGGGATGTTGTCGAACGGCGCGGTCAACAGGCGGAGCAGACCCGCCAGTTCGCCGCGCTGCGCGTGGGACAGCTCGGCCAGGATCGCCCGCTCCTGGTCGAGCAGCCCGGACAGCGCCTGGTCGGCGCGGTCCTTGCCGTCGTCCGTGAGGCGCACCAGCACACCGCGCCGGTCGCTGGGATCCGGCAGCCGCTCCACCAGGCCCTTCTTCGCGAGCCGGTCGATGCGGTTCGTCATCGTGCCCGACGTGACCAGGGTCTGGGTCAGCAGCTGCCCCGGCGACAGCTGGTACGGCACCCCGGCCCGCCTGAGCGCCGTCAGGACGTCGAACTCCCAGGGCTCCAACTGGTGTTCGGAGAACGCCAGACGGCGCGCCCGGTCCAGGTGCCGGGCCAGCCTGCTCACCCGGCTGAGCACTTCCAGCGGCTCCACGTCGAGGTCCGGGCGCTCCCGGCGCCACGCTGCGACCAGCCGATCGACCTCGTCCTCCATGACGATCAGTGTAGTGGTTGTGTCGACATGAAGTCTCTTGATGTCAAGTCTCTTGACGTCGAGAGAAATGGGGGAGGAGAGTGGAGGACATGACCAACCCCACCTGGGACCCCGCGCAGTACCTCCGTCACGCCGACCACCGCGCCCGCCCCTTCGCCGACCTCCTCGCCCGCGTCCCCGAGGTGCCCGCGAAGCCGCCCGCCGGGCCACCGCGCATCGCCGACCTCGGCTGCGGCCCCGGCAACGTCACCGCCGTCCTCGCCGACCGCTGGCCCACCGCCCGCGTCACCGGCTACGACAACTCCCCGCAGATGCTCGACCGCGCCCAGGCGTACGCCGGCCCGCACCTCGACTTCGCGTACGCCGACCTCACCACCTGGACGCCGGCGGAGACGTACGACCTGATCGTCTCCAACGCGGCCCTCCACTGGGTCCCCGGCCACCTCGACGCCTTCCCCGCCTGGCTCGACGGCCTCGCCCCCGGCGGCACCTTCGCCTTCCAGGTCCCCCACAACCTCGACGCGCCCCTGCACGCCCTCCTGCGCGACCTGGCCCGCACCCCCCGCTGGAAGGACCGCCTCGGCTCCGTCCCGCGCCCCGAGGACTCCGTCCACGCCCCCGGCGTCTACCTCGACCGGCTCGCCCGCCTCGGCTGCGCGACCGACGTGTGGACGACGACGTACCACCACGTCCTCGCGGGCGAGGACCCCGTCCTCGACTGGGTCAAGGGCACCGGACTGCGGCCCGTCCTCGACGCCCTCGCCGACGACCCCGACGCCCGCGACGCCTTCGTCGCCGAGTACCGCGACCTCCTGCGCCGCGCCTACCCGCGCCACGACTACGGCACGGTCCTGCCCTTCCGCCGCCTGTTCGCCGTGGCCGTGAAGAAGGGGTGAGGCCGCCTACGGCGTGCGACCCGGATGGGTGACGAGAACGCGGATCACGTCGTCGTCGACGAGGTGGAGGACCCGGTAGTCGCCGACGCGCAGGCGGCGCGTCTCCGGCCCGTAGGCGAAGGAGTTGGCGGGGCGTGGTTCCTCCGCCAGCTTGTCGACGGCCTCGTAGACGGAGGCGAGTCCGGCCGGGTCGTCCTTGAGGAAGCGCAATGCCTGATCCGTGGCGGCCGGCTCCCAGATGATGCGGTAGGTCACGGACGCAGCCCCAGCATGCGCCCGACCTCTTCGTGGGGGATGCCCTCGGTGAGGGAGCCCTCCGCCTTGCGCCGCCGGTGGTCGGCGACCGCGAGGGCGTCTTCGAGATCCTCTATGACCTGTGGGGAGACGAGGAGCGCCGCCACGTGGCCGTGGTCGGTGAGGGCGATGGTCTCGCGTCCGTGGGCCGCGCGGCGCACCAGATCGCCGAGCTGGGAACGGGCTGCGCTGATCGCGATCTCAGTCATGCGCACATGGCGTCACAAGATGAACCTTGTGACATCTTCCTCAGCTCTTGCGGTGCCCTATCAGCCGGGGCTTCTGCTCCAGGCCGTCCAGGCCGTGCCACGCCAGGTTCACCAGGTGCGCCGCCACCTCCGCCTTCTTCGGGCGGCGCACGTCCAGCCACCACTGCCCCGTCAACGCCACCATCCCCACCAGCGCCTGCGCGTACAGCGGCGCCAGCTTCGGATCGAAGCCGCGGCTCTTGAACTCGCGGCCCAGGATGTCCTCCACCTGGGTGGCGATGTCCGAGATGAGGGACGCGAAGGAACCCGTCGACTGCGGGATGGGCGAGTCCCGCACCAGGATGCGGAAACCGTCCGTGTACTCCTCGATGTAGTCCAGCAGCGCGAACGCCGCCTGCTCGCACAGCTCCCGGGGATGCCCGGCCGTCAGCGAACCGGTCACCATGTCCAGCAGCCGGCGCATCTCCCGGTCCACGACGACCGCGTACAGCCCCTCCTTGCCGCCGAAGTGCTCGTACACCACCGGCTTGGACACCCCGGCCTTCGCCGCGATCTCCTCCACCGACGTGCCCTCGAACCCCTTCGCCGCGAAGAGGGTGCGACCGATCTCCAGCAACTGCTGGCGGCGCTCGGCACCGGTCATCCGGGTGCGACGCGCTCGCCGCGGCTTCTCATCGCTCGGGTTACTGCTGGAGTCGGTCGCCACGGCGTCCATCATGCCGCTTCAGCGGCCGCCTTCCGGCGTCGGGAGCCGTCCCCGCCCGTGTTCCGGCGCGAATCGATACGCGAGCGTGACGGCCAGCGCACGTCGTACGCCCAGCCGAGCATCTCGAACCAGCGGATGAAACGCGCCGACGAGTCCACCTGCCCGCGCTCCACCCCGTGCCGCGCCGACGTCGGATCGGCGTGGTGCAGGTTGTGCCACGACTCCCCGCACGACAGCACTGCCAGCCACCACACGTTGCCCGAACGGTCCCGCGACTTGAACGGCCGCTTGCCCACCGCGTGGCAGATCGAGTTGATCGACCACGTCACGTGGTGCAGCAGCGCCACCCGCACCAGCGAACCCCAGAAGAACCCGGTGAACGCCCCCCACCAGGACATCGTGACCAGCCCGCCGATCAACGCCGGCAGCGCCAGCGACACCGCCGTCCACAGCACGAACTGGCGGGAGATCGCCCTTATGGCCGGATCCTTGATCAGGTCGGGTGCGTACTTGTCCTGCGGTGTCTGCTCCTCGTCGAACATCCAGCCGATGTGCGCCCACCACAGGCCCTTCATCAGCGCCGGGACCGTCTCGCCGAACCGCCACGGCGAATGCGGGTCGCCCTCCGCGTCGGAGAACTTGTGGTGCTTGCGGTGATCGGCCACCCACCGCACCAGCGGACCCTCCACCGCCATCGACCCCATGATCGCCAGCGCGATCCGCAGGGGCCGCTTGGCCTTGAAGGAACCGTGCGTGAAGTACCGGTGGAAACCGATGGTGATGCCGTGGCACCCGAGGAAGTAGAAGAAGACCAGCAGACCGAGGTCCAGCCAGCTCACCCCCCAGCCCCACGCCAGCGGAACCGCCGCCAGCAGCGCCAGGAACGGGACGGTGATGAAGAGCAGCAGCGTGATCTGCTCGATCGAGCGCTTCTGTTCGCCACCCAGCGTGGCGGAGAGCGCGGAGGAGTCGTCAGGCGCCTTCGAAGGTTCTTCGATCACGTCGGAGCTTGTGGTCATGCGCGTCCCCTGTGGGGTCGTGGAATCGAGACAGAAGCCGGGACGGCAACCGCCGGGTCACTTCCTACGGTTCCGTAACCTACGGCGTCGTAAGTATGGCAGTGCGGTGCCCGGCGGCAAGAGCCCGAGAGCCTGCGCGTCCACATGGACACCTATCCTTGGAGACGGTCGGACAGCGCGGTCCGCTCTGATGTCTTCCCTGACGTCCGGCCCGTATGCGGCAGCCGCCGCCCGGCCCGGTCTGACGGGTTCCCCTCCCGGACGAGCTTCAACACTGCAAGGAGCCGCACCTGTGAGCAGTGCCGACGACCAGACGACGACCAGCACCGAGCTGCGCGCCGACATCCGCCGACTGGGTGACCTCCTCGGGGAGACCCTCGTCCGGCAGGAAGGGCCCGAGCTCCTCGACCTGGTCGAAAAGGTCCGCCGCCTCACCCGCGAGGACGGCGAGGCAGCCGCCGAACTGTTGCGCGGCACCGAACTGGAGACCGCGGCCAAGCTGGTCCGCGCCTTCTCCACCTACTTCCACCTGGCCAACGTCACCGAGCAGGTCCACCGCGGCCGCGAACTGCGCGCCAGGCGCGCCGCCGAGGGCGGCCTCCTCTCCCGCACCGCCGACCGCCTCAAGGACGCCGACCCCGAACACGTCCGCGAGACCGTCGGCAACCTCAACGTCCGCCCCGTCTTCACCGCCCACCCCACCGAGGCCGCACGCCGTTCCGTCCTCAACAAGCTCCGGCGCATCGCCGCGCTCCTGGAGACCCCCGTCATCGAGTCCGACCGCCGCCGCCACGACACCCGGCTGGCGGAGAACATCGACCTCGTGTGGCAGACCGACGAACTGCGCGTCGTCCGCCCCGAACCCGCCGACGAGGCCCGCAACGCCATCTACTACCTCGACGAACTCCACGCGGGGGCCGTCGGAGACGTCCTGGAGGACCTCACCGCCGAACTCGAACGCGTCGGCGTCACCCTCCCGGAGGGCACCCGCCCGCTGACCTTCGGCACCTGGATCGGCGGCGACCGCGACGGCAACCCCAACGTCACCCCCCAGGTCACCTGGGACGTCCTCATCCTCCAGCACGAACACGGCATCAACGACGCCCTGGAGATGATCGACGAACTCCGCGGCTTCCTCTCCAACTCCATCCGCTACACCGGCGCCACCGAGGAACTCCTCGCCTCCCTCCAGGCCGACCTCGACGCCCTCCCCGAGATCAGCCCCCGCTACAAGCGCCTCAACGCCGAGGAGCCCTACCGCCTCAAGGCCACCTGCATCCGGCAGAAGCTGGAGAACACCAAGCAGCGCCTCGCCAAGGGCACCCCCCACGTGCCCGGCCACGACTACCTCGGCACCAGCGAGCTGCTCCAGGACCTCACCCTGATCCAGAGCTCCCTGCGCGAACACCGCGGCGCGCTCTTCGCCGACGGCCGCATGAACCGCACCATCCGCACCCTCGCCGCCTTCGGCCTCCAGCTCGCCACCATGGACGTCCGCGAGCACGCCGACGCCCACCACCACGCCCTCGGCCAGCTCTTCGACCGCCTCGGCGAGGAATCCTGGCGCTACACCGACATGCCCCGCGAGTACCGCACCAAGCTCCTCGCGAAGGAACTCCGCTCCAGAAGGCCCCTGGCCCCCACCCCGGCCCCCGTCGACGCCGCCGGCGAGAAGACCCTCGGCGTCTTCCTCACCGTCAAGCGCGCCCTGGAGGTCTTCGGCCCCGAGGTCATCGAGTCCTACATCATCTCCATGTGCCAGGGCGCCGACGACGTCTTCGCCGCCGCCGTCCTCGCCCGTGAAGCCGGCCTCATCGACCTGCACGCCGGCTGGGCGAAGATCGGCATCGTGCCCCTCCTCGAGACCACCGACGAGCTCAAGGCCGCCGACACCATCCTCGAGGACATGCTCTCCGACCCCTCCTACCGCAGGCTCGTCGCCCTGCGCGGAGACGTCCAGGAGGTCATGCTCGGCTACAGCGACTCCTCCAAGTTCGGCGGCATCACCACCAGCCAGTGGGAGATCCACCGCGCCCAGCGCCGCCTGCGCGACGTCGCCCACCGCTACGGCGTCCGCCTGCGCCTCTTCCACGGCCGCGGCGGCACCGTCGGCCGCGGCGGCGGCCCCTCCCACGACGCCATCCTCGCCCAGCCCTGGGGCACCCTCGAAGGCGAGATCAAGGTCACCGAACAGGGCGAGGTCATCTCCGACAAGTACCTCATCCCCTCCCTGGCCAGGGAGAACCTCGAACTGACCGTCGCGGCCACCCTGCAGGCCTCCGCCCTGCACACCGCCCCCCGCCAGTCCGACGAGGCCCTCGCCCGCTGGGACGCCGCCATGGACGTCATGTCCGACGCCGCCCACGCCGCCTACCGCAGGCTCGTCGAGGACCCCGACCTGCCGACGTACTTCCTCGCGTCGACGCCGGTGGACCAGCTCGCCGACCTGCACCTGGGCTCCCGGCCCTCCCGCCGCCCCGGCTCCGGCGTCTCGCTCGACGGCCTGCGCGCCATCCCCTGGGTCTTCGGCTGGACCCAGTCCCGGCAGATCGTCCCCGGCTGGTTCGGCGTCGGCTCCGGCCTCAAGGCCCTGCGCGAGGCCGGCCTCGACACCGTCCTCGACGAGATGCACGAACAGTGGCACTTCTTCCGCAACTTCGTGTCCAACGTCGAGATGACCCTCGCCAAGACCGACCTGCGGATCGCCCGCCACTACGTCGACACCCTCGTCCCCGACGAGCTCAAGCACGTCTTCGACACCATCCGCGCCGAACACGAGCTGACCGTCGCCGAAGTCCTCAAGATCACCGGGGAGCGGGAACTGCTGGACGCCCAGCCCGTCCTCAAGCAGACCTTCGCCATCCGCGACGCCTACCTCGACCCCATCTCCTACCTCCAGGTCACCCTGCTCAAGCGGCAGCGTGACGCCGCGGCCGCCGGCCAGGAACCCGACCCCCTCCTCGCTCGCGCCCTCCTCCTCACCGTCAACGGCGTGGCAGCCGGCCTGCGCAACACCGGCTGACCCCCACCGCGCACACAGGGGTGCCCCCGGGCTCCGTACGAGCCCGGGGGCACCCCTGTCGTCACATCCGGCGTCAGGCGCGGCGCCGCCGCACCACCAGGTAACCGCCCGCGCCCAGCAGCGCCGCCGAGACGGCCGCCAGGACACCGACCGGAACACCGTTGCCCGTCTCGGCCAGATCGCCGCCGCCACCCTGCGCGGTGGCCGCCGACGACGGGGTCGCACCCGTGGAACCCGACGGCTCCACGGACGCCGGGGCCGAGGAACCCGGCGAGGGCGACGACGAAGCGGACGCCGACGGGGACGCGGAGGCGGAAGCCGAGGCGGAACCCGACGGCGACGCGGACGAACCGCCGCCGCCCTCCTGACCGCAGTCCACCTTGAACACCTTGTGCTTCGCGGCCCCCTTCTCGCCGTCGAAGTTCCAGAACAGCTTGTACTGACCGTCCGCCAGCGACAGGTCCTGCGTCCGGCCGTGACCGTCCGCGTCCAGCGTGATCGAACCCGTCCCGACCGTCACGCCCTTGTCGACCTCGTTGTCCGCCCAGGCCTCGATGCGCCAGTCGACCCGCTGCAGGCCGTCGAAGTGGAAGGCGTCGAGATAGAACGAGCAGACCTTCGGCTCGTCGCGCTGGTCGAACTCGTCGGTCGTGGAGCTGTGGGTCTTCACGTCGCCGTTGTCGCCGTTCGTCGCATGAGCGACGGGAGCCAGCAGCAACGCCGCCGAGGAAGCGACGGCGACGACGCCGGCCCGAGTGAGGGTACGCATGGGGCAGTCCATCTTCGAGTGACGAAAGGGGAGGAAGCGGAGGGGGCGGCTCAGCATCCATCCCGCACTGACCCAAGGTCAATCACGAACAGGCAACACACACATCCCGCACAGATCCCCACCGGAACGCCCGGCACCTCAGATCGTCGCGAACACCGCCGTCAACAGCGCCACCCCCGAACCCGCCAGCACCCACCCGGCCCGCGTCCGCCCCAGACCACCCGCGACCACCACCGACGCCAGCAACAGCGCACCCCCCATCGGCACCCACGAGTACAGCACCCCCGCCGGACCCGACCGCACCACCTCGTCGCTGTCCGGCTTGATCACCACCGTGTACGTCTCACCCGCCCGCACGGCCACCGTTTTCTCGATCACCACCCGCGCCCGCGCCGTCGACCCCGCCGACAACGGCGTGTACGGGCCCGTGCACGACGCGGCACCGCACCGGGCCACCTCGATCGTGCCCTGCTCCCGCCCCTTCGTCAGCATCACGTGCTGCGCCGTCCCCCACGACCCCCACACCCCCGCGAGCAGGATCAGCAGGGCCACCGCGCCCATCGCCGCCGACCGGCCCCACCGCAACGCGACGGCCGAGGCCGCACGGCACGACCCCGCGGACGCCCCCTTGCGGGACGCACCTCTACGGGACACCCCCCGGTGGGACGGCGCCCGACGGGACGGCGCCCGGCGGGACGACGCCCGAGGAGACGACGCCCGAGGGGAGGAAGCGGCAGTGGCAGGCATGGCGGGGATCATTGGCCATGCCTGAACGGTCCGTCAACCTCCCCGGGGGACGCATCAGGAGTTGTACGTGCTCTGCGCCCGCTCCAACCCCTCCAGCACCAGACACTCCACCGCATCCGCCGCCCGGTCCACGAACCAGTCCAACTCCTTGCGCTCCGCCGACGAGAAGTCCCGCAACACGAAATCCGCCACCTGCATCCGCCCCGGCGGCCGCCCGATCCCGCACCGCACCCGGTGGTAATCCGCGCCGAACGCCTTCGTCATGGACTTCAGCCCGTTGTGCCCGTTGTCCCCGCCCCCCAGCTTCAGACGCAGCGTCCCGTAGTCGATGTCCAGCTCGTCGTGCACCGCGACCACGTTCCCCACCGGCACCTTGTAGAAGTCCCGCAACGCGTTCACCGGCCCGCCCGACAGATTCATGTACGACATCGGCTTCGCCAGCACCACCCGCCGGTTCGCCGGCCCCGGCGGACCCATCCGCCCCTCGACCACCTGCGCCTGCGCCTTGCCCGCCCGCTTGAACCTCCCCCCGATCCGCTCCGCCAGCAGATCGGCCACCATGAACCCCACGTTGTGCCGGTTCATCGCGTACTCCGGACCCGGATTGCCCAGCCCCACGATCAGCCAAGGGGCACTGGCATCGCTCGCCACGTCCATGTCTCCTTGATACGCGCCAGCCGCCGTCCCCGCGCACGACACGCGGGAACAGCGGCTGACGAACGAACGACGACGGTGGGGATCAGGCCTCCGCGGCCTCTTCGCCCTCGACGGCCTCGCCCTCGGCGGCCTCCTCGACCTGCGCGGCCAGGACCTGCAGGACGACCGCGTCCTCGTCGACGGCCAGGGTCACACCGCTCGGCAGCGCGATGTCCTTCGCGTGCACCGACGCACCGGCCTCCAGACCCTCCACCGACACCGTGACGGCCTCGGGGATGTGCGTCGCCTCGGCCTCCACCGGCAGCGCGTTCAGGACGTGCTCCAGCAGGTTCCCGCCGGGAGCCAGCTCACCCTCGGTCTGCACCGGGATCTCGACCGTGACCTTCTCGCCCCGCTTGACCAGCAGCAGGTCCACGTGCTCCAGGAAACCCTTCAGCGGGTCACGCTGCACCGCCTTCGGGATCGCCAGCTCGTTCGACTTGCCGTCGATGTCCAGCGAGATCAGCACGTTCGGCGTGCGCAGCGCCAGCAGCAGGTCGTGGCCCGGCAGCGTCAGGTGCACCGGCTCCGTGCCGTGACCGTACAGAACACCCGGAACCTTGTTGTCGCGACGGACACGGCGCGCGGCACCCTTGCCGAACTCGGTGCGCGTCTCGGCGGCGATCTTCACCTCGGACATGTGGATCACTCCTCGTAGGAATGGGAACGGACGTGGTCACCCGGCCACGAACGGCCTGCTACGAAGAGCGCGTCGATAACGGACCGCCGCCACCGTCACGAAAACGGCAACGGCCTCCCTCGCCGAGCAACTGCAACAGTCTACTCGGCGAAGGAGGCCACAGAGAAGTCGACCATGAACACCCGGCACGGGCGGTCAACCGGAGGAGCTAACAGCCCCTCCAGCCGCTCACTGCTCGTCGAACAGGCTCGTCACCGAACCGTCCTCGAACACCTCACGCACCGCACTCGCGATCGTCGGAGCGATCGACAGCACCGTGATCTTGTCCAGCTCCAGCTCCGACGGCGTCGGCAGCGTGTTCGTGAACACGAACTCGCTCACCTTCGAGTTCTTCAGACGGTCCGCGGCCGGCCCCGACAGCACACCGTGCGTCGCCGTCACGATCACGTCCTCCGCACCGTGCGCGAACAACGCGTCCGCGGCCGCGCAGATCGTGCCACCCGTGTCGATCATGTCGTCGACCAGGACGCACACCCGGCCCTTGACCTCGCCCACGACCTCGTGGACCGTCACCTGGTTCGCCACGTCCTTGTCGCGCCGCTTGTGCACGATCGCCAGCGGCGCGCCCAGCCGGTCGCACCAACGGTCCGCCACCCGCACACGGCCCGCGTCCGGAGACACGACCGTCAGCTTCTCCCGGTCGACCTTCGCGCCCACGTAGTCCGCCAGCAGCGGCAGCGCGAACAGGTGGTCCACCGGACCGTCGAAGAAGCCCTGGATCTGGTCCGTGTGCAGATCCACCGTGAGGATCCGGTCCGCACCCGCCGTCTTCATCAGATCCGCGATCAGCCGCGCCGAGATCGGCTCACGACCCCGGTGCTTCTTGTCCTGCCGCGCGTAACCGTAGAACGGCACGATCACCGTGATCGAACGGGCCGACGCCCGCTTCAGCGCGTCGATCATGATCAACTGCTCCATGATCCACTTGTTGATCGGAGCCGTGTGGCTCTGGATCAGGAAGCAGTCCGCACCACGGGCCGACTCCTGGTAACGGACGTAGATCTCACCATTGGCGAAGTCGAAGGCCTTCGTCGGGACGACCCCGACACCCAGCTGGTGGGCGACCTCCTCGGCAAGCTCGGGGTGGGCGCGGCCGGAGAAGAACATCATCTTCTTCTCGCCGGTCGTCTTGATCCCGGTCACAGCACTGTCTCCTCAGAGGTGTCTCAGCCGACTGTCCACCGACCGCGCCACTGGGCGCGACGCGGCCGTCTCAGCTGGTGGGGTGCGGGTTGTGCACTTATCACGGTACGCCGTGTTCGACGCGACCGTTCCCGGTCAGTCCTCGCCACCGCCCTGCCCGGAAGCCGCCTCGGCCGCCTTCGCCGCCGCACTGCCCGGACGCTTGCGCGCCACCCAACCCTCGATATTCCGCTGCTGACCACGGGCCACGGCCAGCGAACCGGGCGGCACGTCCTTCGTGATCACGGACCCCGCGGCGGTGTACGCGCCGTCCCCGATCGTGACAGGAGCCACAAACATGTTGTCCGAACCCGTACGGCAGTGCGACCCCACCGTCGTGTGGTGCTTGTCCTGCCCGTCGTAGTTCACGAACACACTCGCCGCACCGATGTTCGAGTACTCGCCGATCGTCGCGTCACCCACGTACGACAGATGCGGAACCTTCGTCCCCTCACCGATCGACGCGTTCTTCGTCTCCACGTACGTGCCGATCTTGCCCTTCGCCCCCAGACGCGTCCCCGGACGCAGATACGCGAACGGACCCACGCTCGCCTCCGGACCGATGTGGGCGCCGGTGGAGACCGTGTTGTCGACACGGGCCCCCGCACCGACCACCGTGTCCTTCAGCCGGCTGTTGGGGCCGACCTCCGCACCCTCACCGACCTGCGTGGCCCCCTGGAGCTGCGTCCCCGGATGCACCACCGCGTCCTGCCCGAACGTGACGGTGACGTCGACCCACGTCGTCGCCGGGTCCACGACCGTCACACCCGCCAGCATCGCCTCGGTCAGGAGACGGTCGTTCAGGATCCGACGAGCCTCCGCGAGCTGCACCCGGTTGTTGATGCCGGCGATCTCCCGGTGATCGGCCGCCACGGAAGCACCCACGCGGTGCCCCGCCTCGCGCAGGATCCCCAGGACGTCCGTCAGGTACTCCTCACCCTGACTGTTGTCCGTGCGGACCTGCTTCAGCGCCTCCGCGAGGAGCTGCCCGTCGAACGCGAACACACCGGAGTTGATCTCACGGATCCCCCGCTGCGCCTCCGTCGCGTCCTTGTGCTCCACGATCGCCGTCACGGCCCCCGAGGCCCCGTCCCGCACGATCCGGCCGTACCCCGTCGCGTCCGGCACCTCCGCCGTCAGCACCGTCACCGCGTTGCCGTCCTCCTGGTGGGTGGCGGCGAGCCGGGCGAGCGTCGCACCCGTCAGCAGCGGGGTGTCACCGCACACGACGACCACGGTCCCGTCGACCGCGCCGCCGAGCTGCTCCAGCCCCATCCGGACGGCGTGCCCGGTGCCGTTCTGCTCCGCCTGGACCGCGGTGCGGACGTCCGGGTCGATCTCGTTCAGGTGCGCGGTGACCTTCTCCCGCGCGTGACCGATCACGACGACCAGGTTCTCGGGGTCCAACTCCCGGGCGGCGGCCAGGACGTGACCGACGAGGCTGCGGCCGCAGATGTCATGCAGGACCTTCGGTGTGGCCGACTTCATACGGGTGCCCTCACCCGCTGCGAGAACGACGACGGCTGCCGGGCGAATGGCGCTCACGGAATTGCCCTTCGGCTGTGTAGGGGTGGAGACACCCGAAGGATACCGGGGCGTTTCTTGGCAGACATGAGAGTGGGCCCTGACCTTGCTGTCAGGGCCCACGTTCACTCGGGCTCCCGGGGAAGGATTCGAACCTCCATAAGCGACACCAAAAGACGCTGTCCTGCCCTTAGACGACCCGGGATCGCCCTTATGTCCGGTTCGATAGATCGCCCGGACAGGCAGCCCCTACTATGCCGTACCAGGCGCCCTCGATGCGACGGTACAGATCGGCCCCTTGTCGGACTTTGATGCCGAGGCAGCCCCGATAGGTGTCTCCCGTGTTCTTGCGCACGGTCGTCGGCTTGTGCTTCTTGAGAACCGTCTTGCCCAGGGCTGACCTGTCGATACCCACGAGATCGGCCCAGTAGCGTTCGGCAGCGGCGACGTCTGCAGTCTCGTGGATCATGACGCGACAGTGCAGTCGATCGCGACTCACCTCGAAAAGATCCAGCCAGGCGAGGAAGACGGTGATCATTCCGGGGTCGCTGTTGACGAACTCCACGCACTCACGGCGGGCATGAGGCTTGTCCTTCGTGCCCTCCGCCCAATAGAGGGCGACGCCCAGAAGGAACAACTCCCGGCCGGAGAGGTCACCGATTGCTGCAGCTGCTTCCCGTTTGGTTTCCGTCCTCTCGCGGTCCTGGGAGGCGCGCAGCCGCGCGAGGCCTGCGTTCATGCGGGCTCGTTGTTCTTCGGGTGCGCACTTGGGCTCAGGGCGGGGCAAGTCCCGTACCCAAAGCGACACCGAGCTCTTCGAACACCCCAGCTCGGCCTGGATCTGGTTGTACGTCCAGCCCTGCTGTCGTAGCTCACGCGCCCTCTGCCGGAGGTCGTCCTTCGCTCGTGGCCGCTTCGTCCACTCCGGGGGCGGCTCGCCCTCGACGAGGCGCTGGAGGGTCTCCTTGTTGTGGACCTCGAGTTCGTCGCGGATCTGCCGGAGGCTGTGGCCCGCCCGTCGCAGGGCGACCGCCCGCTCCCGCAGTCCCTCGAAGTCCGCGTACTTGCCGTGGGAATGTGCCATGGGCATACCGTCCGGGCGGAATGGAGGGTTCCGGGGTCGAACGCGTGTGGTTCAGCCGTTCGAGGGATACCGGGGGGTTTCGGTGTTGTTCGGTTGCGGGGGGTGGTGTGGGGCGGTCGTGGAAACTCGCCGGAAAAGCCGGGGGGCGCGCCCGTAGGCTGGGGGCATGACCACGACGGGGGAAGAGCACGCGACGGCTCGGGGAGGGCCGTTGTGGTGGAGCAGGCGTCGCAGCGCGGTGTTCGACTGGAGCCTGGCGGCGGTGTCCGCCGTGGAGTGCGCGGTGGAGGGGGTTCCGTTCGCGCGGGACGCGGGGATCCCGGTGGCGGCGGGGGTGGTTTTCGGGCTGCTGGCGGGTTCGGTGCTGTTGGTGCGCCGGCAGTGGCCGATCGCGGTGGTGCTGGTGGCGATCGCGATCACGCCTGCCCAGATGGGTTTCCTGATGGGCATCGTGGGGCTGTACACGCTGGCCGCGTCGGAGCTGCCCCGGCGGATCATCGGGTCGTTGGCGGGGATGCAGCTGGTGGGGACGTTGATCGTGACGTTCGTGCGGGTGCGGCAGGACATGGTGCGGGGGGATCTGGACCTGGGGGACTGGTTCGTCCCGTTCGCGTCGATCACGACGTCGTTGGGGTTGACGGCGCCGCCGGTGTTGCTGGGGCTGTACGTGGGGGCGCGGCGGCGGTTGATGGAGAGTCTGCGGGAGCGGGCGGACAGCCTGGAGCGGGAGCTCCAGTTGCTCGCGGAGCGGGCGGAGGAGCGGGCCGAGTGGGCGCGGGGCGAGGAGCGGACGCGGATCGCGCGGGAGATGCACGACGTGGTGGCGCACCGGGTGAGTCTGATGGTGGTGCATGCGGCGGCGTTGCAGGCGGTTGCGCGCAAGGATCCGGAGAAGGCGGTGCGCAATGCCGCGTTGGTGGGGGACATGGGGCGGCAGGCGTTGACGGAGCTGCGGGAGATGCTGGGGGTGTTGCGCAGCGGTGGTGAGGGGGAGCGGCGGGCGTCGGTGGCGGCCGCGGCGGTGACGGTGGTGGCCGCGCGGGCGGTGGAGGAGGGTGAGGGGCCGTGTCTGTCGGAGTTGGAGGAGTTGGTGGGGCAGTCGGCGGCTGCGGGGATGGTGGTGCGGTTGTCGGTGGAGGGGGAGGTGCGGTCGTACGCGGCGGAGGTCGAGCAGACGGCGTACCGGGTGGTGCAGGAGGCGTTGACGAACGTGCACAAGCACGCGGCGGGGGCGAAGACGCACGTGCGGTTGGCGCATCGGGTGGCGGAGATCGCGATGCAGGTGGAGAACGAGCCGCCGCCGGAGGTGGGGTCGGCTTCGTCGGCGCGGTTGCCGTCGGGGGGCAATGGGTTGGTGGGGATGAGGGAGCGGGTGGTGGGTCTGGGCGGGGTGTTCGTGTCGGGGCCGACGGAGGCGGGGGGTTTCCGGGTGTCGGCGGTGATTCCGGCGGTGTAGGCGGGCTGGGGGGGTGCCCGGGGGTGCCCGGGGCGGGTCCGGTCAGCCGGCGGTGAGGCGTACGGGGGTGATGCCGGAGATGAGGGCGCCGAGGGCTTGGTCGACGTCGGGGCCGAGGTACCAGTCGCCGGTGTGGTCGAGGGCGTAGACGCGGCCTTCGGTGTCGATGGCGAGGAGTGCCTGGGTGTCGGTCTCGGTGCCGAGGGGGCTGACGTCGGTGTCGAGGGCGCGGCCGAGGTCGGCGAGGGTGCGGGCCATGTGGAGGCCGTGGAGGGGGTTGAGGTCGAGGGCGAGGGGGGCGATCTGGCGGCCGGGTCCGGTGGGAGCGATGTGGAGGCCGCCGAACTCGGCCCAGGCCTCGACGGCCGCGGGGAAGACGGCGTGGCGGTGGCCGGCGGGGGAGGTGTGGTCGCGGAGGGTGTCGGCCCAGATCTCGGCTTGTTTGATGTCCCAGCGTCCGGGTTGCCAGCCGGCGGCGCGCAGGGCGGCGTCGACGGGTACGGGGAAGCGGGTGGTGGAGGTGCGGTCGGGGTGCATCTGCCCTTCGTTCGTCGAGATGTGCGGTCTGTGCTGTGGGTCCGGGTGGGGCGGGGGTGTGTCAGTCGTTCGTGGTGGGGTCGACGATGCGGACGCCGAAGTGGGCGCTGAGGGCGGTGCAGGCGCGGCAGGGGGTGGCGAAGCTGCCGTGGAGGGGGTCGCCGTCCTCGCGGATGCGGCGGGTGGTGAGTTTGGCCTGTTTGAGTGATTTGCGTGCTTCGCCGTTGGTCATGGGTCTGCGGGCGGCGCGTTTGCTGCGGGTGGCGTCGGTGGTGGCGAGGTGGCGGGAGATGAGGAGTGCTTCGGCGCAGCGGCCGGTGAAGCGGTCGCGTTCGCCGCTGGTGAGGGTGTCGAGGAAGTCCTGGACGAGGGGGTGGAGGGCGGGGGGCCGGTCGCCGCGGGCGGCGGTGCCGGTGAGGGTGGTGCCGCGGACGGAGAGGGCTGCGGCGACGGTGGGGAGTATGCCGTCGCGGCGGTGGCGGAGGGCGGGGGTGTGGGGGGTGTCGTCGGTGCTCCAGCCGATGCGGGGGTCGCCGGAGCGGCTGGTGTGCGGCCCTGTCTGTGTTGCGTTCATGATCGCCTTCCCCTCCTGTGCATCCCCCGCCGGACGGTCACAGAGTGCCAAACGGCGAGGCGGCTGGGGAAGCTGGGGCGGTGCGACACGCCCTGTTCGGGGCGGGCTGTCACGACGGGGTGACGGCTGGTCACGGAAGTGGAGGGCCGGTGACCGGTGTCGTCGTACCGCATAGGCTGTCGGCACCGCCCGGCGCGCGGTGGACGCGCGGGGGAGACCGTTGGAGACAGTCGAATACGGAGTGTGGTGGCCGGAGCCGTGTGGGGCCGGTCGTCGGGGTCCGTACAGAGTGCCGCAGGGGGCAACCGCCATGACGACAGGTCGGCTCGGGCAGCAAGCCGCGCCGCCGAACGCGGCCTACGCCGGGCAGGTCGTGCACTTCCCGGATCCGGTTCGGGCCGCGCGTCACCCGAGGGGGGTACGGGTGGACGAGCGGGGTCACCCCGATTTCTCGCCGTACGCGCGGGCGGCGGCGGAGATCGCCGAGCCGCCGGAGGGTTTCGGGGTCGACGAGTTGCGGCTGACGGACTACGTGTCGGCGAACGCGGCGCTCGCGGCGTCGGGCCACGCGTTGTGGGACACGGTGGCGAGTGTGGCGACGCCGCACGGCTGGACGTGGCATCACGTGGCGGGTTCGCGGCGGCTGGAGCTGGTTCCGGTCGAGGTGAAGGCGTTGTTGCGGCATCACGGGGGGATCGCGACGGCGGCGGTGGACCAGTCGAAGCGGGGGACGCGTCCGTTGCAGGAGACGCGTCCGGCGCACTTCGGGCTGCCGAAGTCGGGTGTGGCGGTGACGGAGTCGCAGGTGCAGGGGGTCGAGGAGGACCTCGGGTACCGGTTGCCGGGTGCGTACCGGTCGTTCCTGAAGGCGGCGGGTGGGTGTGCGCCGGTGGGGGTGGCGTTGGACGCGGAGCTGGGGCTGCTGGTGGACCAGCCGTTCTTCACGGTGCGGGACGAGGCGGCGGTCAACGACCTGGTGTACGTGAACAAGTGCCTGCGCGACCACCTGACCAAGGACTACCTGGGGGTCGGTTTCGTGCAGGGTGGTCTGCTGGCCGTGAAGGTGAAGGGCGACCGGATCGGTTCGGTGTGGTTCTGCGCGTACGACGACGTGCGGGACGCGGATCCGGCGTGGTCGCCGGCGGAGCGTGTGGAGCGGTTGCTGCTGCCGTGCGGTGAGGACTTCGACGTGTTCCTGTCGCGTCTGGCGGGCCGGCCGCCGGAGTTGGAGACGGTGGCGAATCTGATGGTGGACGGCGGGTTCGCGCGTGTCGTGTCCGTGTCGTCCGTGGGCGCGGGGGAGTGATCCGGCGATGGTGACGTTCGCGCAGGCGCAGGAGCGCGGTGAAGAGTGGATCAACGGGGACGTTCCGGCGTACCAGCATCGTGAGGTGCGGGTGCGGGAGTTCGGGCTCGGGTTCGTGGTGTGGGCCGAGGACCGGGCGGAGGGGCCGCGTTCGGACGGGGGTGCGCAGCGGCTGGTGCTCGCCCGGGACAGCGGGGAGGTCTCGTTGTGGCCTTCGCTGCCGGTGGGTGAGGTGATCCGCCGGTACGAGGAGGAGTACGGGCGTCCGGAGGGCGAGGCGGCCGAGCCGGCGCCGGCGCCCGCGGCCCGGGTGGACCTGAACCAGACGTCGTTCCTGCTGACGCCGCCGGAGTGGTTGCAGGAGGCTGCGGACAGGCTGGGGATCGGGGAGGAGCGGGGGGAGCCGGAGGCGGGCTCGGGTGGGTCCGTCGCGGCGTCGGGTCCGGCCTCCGGGCCGGGTCCGGTCGGTTCCGTGACGCCGGATCCCGCTCTGCCGCAGACGCAGGCGGGGGTGCCCGTGGGCGCGGGCGCCGGTGCGGGTCCGTCCGCGGGTGCGGGCGTGCCGGCGGCTGCCACGCCGGTCGGGGCCACGCCCTGGACGGGCACGGACACGAACGCCGACGCGGGCGAGGACCGTTCGGTGCCCCTTCCCGCGACCGTGTTCGCGCCGCCGTTGAGCGGCTCCGACGACGATGTGCCGCCGTCCGTCCCGTCGGACGCCAAGACGGCCCTGATGTCGGGTGGCAGCGGGCTTCCGCGCACGGCGGTCGCGCCGGCGCTCGCCGATCCGGTCGTGCCGGGTGGCCCGGGGGGTTCCCAGGGCGGGAACACGCCCGCGGCACCGTCCGCCGCGGGTGCGCAGGGCCACACGCCGCCGCCCGCGCAGTCCTACGGGTACCCGCAGGGGCCCGGCGCTCCGGGCGCCCCGGGCGGGCCGGGGACTCCGCCTCCGGGCGGTCCGCAGGGCACGCCGCCGCCCGGTGCGTCCTCGTACGGCTACCCGCAGGCTCCGGGCGCCGCGGGCACGCCGGGTGCTCCGGGCGGTCCGGCGCGGCCGCTCGCGCCGAACGCCGGTGACATCGCCGACGCCGCGACCAGCAAGGCGGCGCCGCCTCCTCGTCGTGGGCGCGGTGGCGGGGCGACCCCGCCGCCCCCGCCGGGTGCGCCGGGTGCGCCGGGCGCGCGGCCGGGCGGCACGCCCCCGCCCGCGCCGTCCTCCGGCCCGGGTGCGCCGGCGGGCGGTTACGTGCCGACGCAGCTGGTGTCGGCGCTCGGTCCCGAGGGTCCGCAGGCGCCCGGTGCTCCGGGTGCCCCGGGTGCTCCCGGTGTGCCGCACGCGCCGGGCGCCCCGGGCGTTCCGGGCGGCACTCCGCCCGGCGGTGCCCCGCACGCGGCCACGATGCTGGCCGGTCCCGGGGGCGGCGCGCCGCAGCCTCCGGGTGCTCCCGGTGTGCCGCACGCGCCCGGTGCTCCGGGCGTCCCCGGCGCGCCGGCTCCCGCGGGTGCTCCCCACGCTTCGCACGCTCCCGGCGCTCCCGGCGCGCAGGGTTCCCCCGGCGGGGGGCAGCGGGCCGTTCACCACGCCGAGACGATGCTGGCCGCGCCGCCGACGGGCGGTCCGGGCGCGCCCCCGCCGCCGGCTCCCGGTGTGCCGGGTGCCCCGGGGATGCCTCCGGGCACCCCGCAGCCGATGCCGCCGGGTGCGGTGCCGCCGCCGGGCGGGCCCGTGCCGGGGCAGCCGCCGGCGTACGGGTATCCGCAGCAGGGGCAGCCGACGGTGGGACCGGGCTACCAGGCGGTGCTGCGCTACCGTGCGCAGGACGGTTCGGAGCAGCAGCTGATCCGGCGTTCGGCGCCGGGCACCCCGCACCCGGAGTGGCAGATCTTCCACGAGCTGCGGGCGATGAACGTGCCGCCGGACCAGGTGCTGGAGCTGCACACGGAGCTGGAGTCGTGCGAGCTGCCGGGTGCGTACTGCGCGCGGATGATCCGGGAGCAGTGGCCGCAGGCGCGGATCACGAGCATCGCGCCGTACGGCACGGACCACGCGAGCCGGCAGCAGGGCATGGGGCAGTTGCTGGCGCACCAGGGCGAGCTGCACCAGGTGGCCGACGGTCCGGCGCGGCCCGCTCCGGTGCGGGCGCCGCTGCCGCCGGTTCCGCCGCTGCCGCCGGTTCCGCCGGAGGCGGTCGCGCAGGAGCTGGCGGCGGTGTTCGGGCCGGGGATGTTCCGGTTCGAGCAGGCGGCGGTGTCCCGGCAGGGGGTGCCGCCGGTCGTGGCGCACACGCTGGTGGTGGCCGGTCTGCCGATGGACATGGGGCCGTTCTTCTGGGCTCAGGCCCAGCCGGGGCGGCCGGTGCCGACGCTGGCGGAGCTGGCGGCCGAGCGGGGGGTGCAGCCCGCGTCGGACGCGGGTTCGTACCTCGTCATGGGCAGCGATTTCGGCAAGGCGATCTGTGTGCAGTACGGGACGGCGAACATCGTCGCCGTGCCGGTGGAGGCGGGGCCGGGCGGTGCGCCCGTGCCGCCGCAGTTCGTGAACACGGGGCTGCCGGAGTTCGCGCGGTGCCTGGCGCTGCTGGGGCGGATGTGGCGGCTGCGGTTCGGGCTGAACCAGGAGCAGGCGGGCCGGTGGACCGTCGACTTCCAGGCGCAGTTGGCCGCGCTGGACCCGGCGGCGCTGGGGTCGCCGGAGAGCTGGTGGTCGGTGCTGCTGGAGCAGATGTGGGACGGGCTGCTGTGAGGCGCTGACGCCGCGGGTGTCGAGGGCCGGGCCGGGTCGTGTGACCGGGCCCGGCCCTTTTGTGTCCCGTTCTGTCTTCCGGTTGCCCACGGGTGGTGCGCGGAGTGTCGCGTTGTGAACCCATAAGTCCGATACATCAAGATATGCACGAAATCATTATTTCGTGTCTGTCTGGTGGAGAGGGGCTGCAGGATGAGCATCGCCAACGTGTCGGCGCCGGGGTTCGTGACTGTTCGCGGACGCGGCTACCGGCCCAAAGAGGTCGACGTGTACACCGCCGCGCTCTCCGCCGAACGCGACGCCGCCTGGGAACGGGTCGCCCGGCTCACCGTGCTCGTCAAGGAGATGGCGACGGAGGCCGAGCGGCTGCGGGAGGCCGTGGCGGGGCTCGGGCCGCAGACGTACGAAGCGCTCGGGGAGCGCGCCCGGCGCCTGTTCGAGGTCGTGCAGGAGGAGGCGAGGGACGTGCGCGAGACGGCCCGGCGCGAGGCGCGGGAGCACGTCGCCCTGGCCGAGGAGCGCGCCCTCGACCTGCGCCGGCAGGCGCACGAGGAAGCGGACGAACTGCGCGCGGAGGCGAAGGAGTACGCCCGCCGGCGGCTGCTGGCCGCGCGCGCCGAGGCGCACGGCATCCGCGTCAGCGCCCGCCGCAAGGTGAAGGACTTCCGCGGCGAGGCGCTCTCGGAGCTGCGCGACGTGCGGCAGCGCACCGCCGGCCTGCTCGTCGATCCGAAGCGGGAGCACGCCGAGCGGATGGCCGCGCTGGAGCGCGAGGCCGCCGAGAAGGCGGCCGCCCTCGACGCGCAGCACGCCCGGGAGGTGGCCCGCGCCGAGGAGGCCCTGGCCCAGGCGCAGCGGGAGCTAGCCGAGGCCCAGGCGGGCATCTTCACCTGCCAGGACGAGGCGCGCGCGCACGCCGCCGAGATCATCGCCGAGGCCCGCCGGCAGGAGGAGCGCATCGCCCGGGAGACCGAGCGGGTGCTGCGTGAGCACGGCGAGCGCTGGGACGAGGTGCAGTCGCACATGGACCAGATGCGCGAGAGCCTCAAGTCGCTCACGGGACGCGCGGTGGAGTGACCGCCGGCCGGGGACCGTGGCGCCCCCGCCGTCAGTCCTTCAGCACCGGGAACCGCCGGGGCGCCACGCACAGCAGCACCAGGAAGGCGGCCGCCGCCGCGCACGACGCGCCCAGGTACACCGCGTGCACCGCCTCCGCGACCGCCCGGCGGGTCGTCTCCGGGACGGTTCCGGCGTCCAGCGCCCGTGTGACGGAGTCCAGGTCGCCCGCCCCGCCCAGCCGCGCCGCCAGCACCCCGTTGGCGACGGCGCCGAAGACGGCCGCGCCGACGGTCTGCCCGGTCTGGCGGCAGAACAGCACGGACGCGGTCGTGGTGCCGCGCTCGGACCAGCCGACCGTGGACTGGACGCCCACGAGCAGCGGGAGCTGGAAGAGACCCAGGGCGGCGCCCAGCAGGAGCATCAGCACCGCCGGCTGCCAGGCCTCGCCGGGGTACGGCAGGAACGGGAACGCCAGCAGCACCAGCGTGGCCGCGCCGATGCCGAGCAGGGCCGTGTCGCGGAAGCCGATGCGCCGGTAGACGTGCTGGCTGAGGGCGGCCGACAGCGGCCAGCTCAGCGTCCACACCGACAGCACGAACCCGGCGGACACCGGGTCCAGCTCCAGCACCGCCTGGGCGTACGTCGGCAGGAACACCGTGGGGGCCACCATCAGCAGCCCGAGCGCGGCCAGCGCGAGGTTGACCGCCGCGATCGTGCGGCGGCGCCAGACCCAGCCGGGGATGATCGGCTGCGCGGCCCGGCGTTCGACGACCACGACGAGGGCGGCCAGCGCGAGGCCCGCGCCGAACAGGGCGAGCGACGGCGCCGACAGCCACGGCCAGGCCACCCCGCCCTGCACCAGCGCCGTCAGCAGCACCCCGCCGCACGCGAACACCGCCAGCGCGCCCGCCCAGTCGACGTCCCCACGCGCGCGTGCGGCGCGTTCCGGTCCGGCGTCCTCCCGCGCGTGGACGGCCGGGCTCGTTCCGGCGTCCCCGCGCGCGGGTGCGGCCTGCCCCGCGGCCTCGTCACGCGCGCGTGACTCCCTTTCCGGCTCGCGCAGGTGACGCACGATCAGCCACAGCGCCACCGCGCCGACGGGCAGGTTGACCAGGAAGATCCACCGCCAGTCCGCGTACGCGGCCAGCAGCCCGCCGACGGCGGGGCCCGCGACCGCCGACACCGCCCAGACCGTGGACAGCTTCGACTGGATCTTCGGACGCTCCTCGAGCGGGTACAGGTCGGCGGCGAGCGTCTGCACGGTGCCCTGCAACGCCCCGCCGCCCAGGCCCTGCACGACGCGGAACGCGATCAGCGCGCCCATGTTCCAGGCCAGGGCGCACAGCAGCGAGCCCAGCAGGAACACGGCGGCGCCGGCCACCAGCACCGGCTTGCGGCCGAAGGTGTCGGAGAGCTTGCCGTACACGGGCAGGGTGACCGTCACGGCGAGCAGGTAGCCGGAGAACAGCCAGGAGAAGACGGAGAACCCGCCGAGGTCGCCGACGATCTGCGGGACGGCCGTGGAGACGACGGTGGAGTCGAGGGCGGCCAGCGCCATGGACAGCATGAGCGCGGCGACGACCGCGCCCCGCTTCCCCGTCGCCGTGCGCCGCTTCATGGCCTCGCGTGTCGCGGGTCTCGTGTCCCCCACCGGACGCCCTCCCTGCCGTCTCCCGTGCCCCTTGCACGTATCCGCCCGACGACAGCTTCCCATCAGCCCCCCGCACCGGGGGAGGCCCGGCCTTCACCCGACGGGAGGGCGGGGCCCGACCGGGCCGGAGGGCGGAGTCCGCCGGGGCCGTACGGCGGAGCGAACCCCGAGAGGCGCTCACCCGGAGGGGGAGGGCCCCTAGGGGTATCTCCGTACCGGGGTTCGGGGAGGGGTCGTACCGGCGGAGGACGAGACGCGCCGGGTCCCGTCCTTAACCTGGCTTTACGCCGCTGGGGGGCGGCTCACCCCGTCGGCCGAGGGTGGGGTTAACCCCCCGAGAAGAGGGGTCCCGGCACCAGCGCGCCGGACCCCCTCCCGCCGACAGACTCTTCGACACGGCGCTTGCCGCCGCTCACCCACTTCCGACGGAGGAGACGTACCGTGACTTCGGCTGTGACCATTCCCAGGCACGGGGGCACTGGAGGGCGTACGGCCGTTGCCGCACGGGCGCGGCAGGTCGTCAAGGCGTACGGGTCCGGGGAGACCCGGGTCGTCGCCCTCGACCACGTCGACGTGGACATCGCCCGCGGCCGGTTCACCGCGATCATGGGCCCCTCGGGGTCCGGCAAGTCCACGCTGATGCACTGCCTCGCCGGCCTCGACACCGTGACGAGCGGTCAGATCTTCCTGGACGAGACCGAGATCACCGGCCTGAAGGACAAGAAGCTCACCCGGCTGCGCCGGGACCGGATCGGGTTCATCTTCCAGGCGTTCAACCTGCTGCCGACGCTGAACGCGATCGAGAACATCACCCTGCCCATGGACATCGCCGGCCGGAAGCCGGACAAGGAGTGGCTGGACCGCGTCGTGGAGACCGTCGGGCTCGCCGGGCGGCTCAAGCACCGTCCCACGCAGCTCTCCGGCGGCCAGCAGCAGCGGGTGGCCGTGGCCCGGGCGCTGGCCGCCCGCCCCGAGATCATCTTCGGCGACGAGCCGACCGGAAACCTCGACTCGCGCGCCGGCGCCGAGGTGCTCGGCTTCCTGCGCCGCTCGGTGGACGAGCTCCACCAGACGATCGTGATGGTCACCCACGACCCGGTGGCCGCCTCCTACGCCGACCGCGTGCTGTACCTCGCCGACGGCCGGATCGTCGACGAGATGCACAAGCCGACCGCGGACGCCGTGCTCGACCGCATGAAGGACTTCGACGCCCGGGGGCGCACGTCATGACCGTCATGAAGACCTCGATGCGCAACTTCTTCGCGCACAAGGGCCGCATGGCCCTGTCGGCGGTCGCCGTGCTGCTGTCGGTCGCCTTCGTGTGCGGGACCCTGGTGTTCACCGACACGATGAACACCACCTTCGACAAGCTCTTCGCGGCCACCTCCTCGGACGTGACCGTCAGCGCCGAGGACGCCTCGGACACCGGTGAGACCACCTCCGACAACGGCAGGCCGCCGGTCGTCCCGGCCTCCGTCCTCGACGAGGTCCGCAAGGCGCGGGGCGTGGAGTCGGCGGAGGGGACCGTCTTCTCGACCTCGGTCACCGTCGTCGACGCCGACAAGGACAACCTCTCGCCCTCCAGCGGCGCGCCGACCATCGTCGGCAGCTGGAACGGCCAGGACGCCCGCACCATGAAGATCACCTCCGGTGCCGCGCCCGAGAACTCCCGGCAGGTCATGGTCGACGCGGACACCGCCGACAAGCACGACCTGGAGCTGGGCGACGAGATCGGCGTGATCAGCGCGGTCGGCACCCACACCGCGAAGGTCTCCGGCATCGCCGCCTTCCAGGTCACCAACCCCGGCGCCGCCCTCTTCTACCTGGACACGAGGACGGCACAGCAGTGGCTCGTCGGCGAGACCGGCGTCTACACCAACGTCAACGTCACGGCCGCCGCCGGCGTCACCGACGCCCAGCTGAAGAAGAACGTGGTCGCCGAGGTCGGCGGCGCCTACAAGGTGCAGACCGCCAAGGAGACCGCCGACGCCAACCGCAAGAACGTCGGCGACTTCCTGAACGTGATGAAGTACGCGATGCTCGGCTTCGCCGGGATCGCCTTCCTCGTCGGCATCTTCCTGATCATCAACACCTTCTCGATGCTGGTCGCCCAGCGCACCCGCGAGATCGGCCTGATGCGCGCCATCGGCTCCTCCCGCAAGCAGGTCAACCGCTCCGTGCTCGCCGAGGCGCTGCTGCTCGGCGTCGTCGGTTCGGTGCTCGGCGTCGGCGCGGGCGTCGGCATCGCGGTCGGCCTGATGAAGCTCATGGGCATGGCCGGCATGAACCTGTCCACGGACGACCTCACGGTCACCTGGACCACCCCGGTGATCGGCCTGGTGCTCGGCGTCGTCGTCACCGTCCTCGCCGCCTACCTCCCGGCCCGCCGCGCCGGGAAGGTCTCCCCGATGGCCGCGCTGCGCGACGCGGGCGCCCCGGCGGACGCCAGGGCGGGCTGGATCCGGGCCGTCCTCGGCCTGGTCCTCACCGGCGCCGGCACCTACGGCCTCTACCTGGCCGCCACCGCGGACACCGCCAAGGACGGCTCGCTGTGGCTGGGCCTCGGCATCGTGCTGACCCTCATCGGCTTCGTCGTCATCGGCCCGCTGCTCGCCGGCGGAGTCGTCCGGGTGCTGGGCGCGCTCCTGCTGCGGATGTTCGGCCCCGTCGGACGCATGGCCGAACGCAACGCCCTGCGCAACCCGCGCCGCACGGGCGCCACGGGCGCCGCCCTGATGATCGGCCTGGCGCTGGTCGCCTGCCTGTCCGTGGTCGGCTCCTCCATGGTCGCCTCGGCCACCGACCAGCTCGACAAGTCCGTCGGCACGGACTTCATCATCCAGAGCGACACCGGACAGCTGGTCACCCCGCAGGCGGTCCAGGCCGTCAAGTCGACGCCGGGCCTGGAGCGGGTCACCGAGTACAAGATCCTCGACGCCGACCTCACCACCCCCGACGGCACGACGTCGAAGAAGGAGACCATCAACGCGGCCGACCCGACGTACGCGACCGACCTGCGCACCGAGACGGTGGCCGGCAACCTCGCGGACGCCTACCGGCCCGACTCGATGTCCGTCTTCGAGGGCTTCGCCGAGGACCACGGCATCACCGTCGGCTCCAAGGTCGAGGTCGCCTTCCGGGACGGCGCGAAGGCCTCCCTCACGGTCCGCGCGATCACCAGCGACGACGTCGTGATCGACAAGGGCGCCATGTACGCCTCGATCACCACCGTCGCCAGGTACGTGCCCGCCGACAAGATGCCCCTCGACCAGCTGGTCTTCGCCTCGGCCGAGGACGGACGGCAGGACGCCGCGTACAAGGCGCTGAAGTCGGCGCTGCACGACTACCCGCAGTACACCGTCCGCGACCAGACCGACTACAAGGAAGCGCTGAAGGACCAGGTCGGCCAGCTGCTGAACATGATCTACGGCCTGCTGGCGCTGGCGATCATCGTGGCGGTCCTGGGCGTGGTCAACACCCTCGCCCTGTCGGTCGTCGAGCGGACCCGGGAGATCGGCCTCATGCGGGCCATCGGCCTCTCCCGCCGCCAGCTGCGCCGGATGATCCGCATGGAGTCCGTGGTCATCGCCCTCTTCGGCGCCCTGCTCGGCCTCGGCCTGGGCATGGGCTGGGGCGCGACGGCCCAGAAGCTCCTCGCCCTGGAGGGCCTGACCGTCCTGGAGATCCCCTGGCCGACGATCACCGGGGTCTTCATCGGCTCGGCCTTCGTGGGCCTGTTCGCCGCCCTCGTCCCGGCGTTCCGCGCCGGCCGGATGAACGTCCTGAACGCCATCGCGACGGACTGACCGCCGTCGCGACGGACTGATCGCCGTCGCGACGGACCGACCGCCGTCGCGACGGACCGACCGCCGTCGCGACGGACCGACCGTCCGCGACGGCGGAGCCCGGCACCGAAGAGCCACGGGGGACTCTTCGGCGCCGGGCCCTTCGCCGTGGGGAGGCGGGCGAGCCGAACGGCTCACGGGGCGCCCCGCGACCCCGGCGTCGTCCACAGCCCCCGGCACGCGACACCGCCCCGTCGTACTCTGGACACCCCCGGCCCGTGACACGCGTCGGGTCCTTCGCGTTGCCCACCCCGGACCCCGGCGTCCCGCGCCGCGGTCCCTCGGACGGAAAGCCCTCCATGAGCCTGCACGGTCTGCTCGACGCCGTAGTCAAGGACACCGCCCTCGCGGAAGCGATCCCGGCCGCCGCAGACGGCAACCGCATGCACGTCGACCTCGTCGGCCCCCCGGCGGCCCGCCCCTTCGCGATCGCCGCCCTGGCCCGCGAGACCGGCCGCCCGGTCCTGGCGGTGACGGCCACCGGCCGCGAGGCGGAGGACCTCGCCGCCGCCCTGCGCTCGCTGCTGCCCCCCGACGGCGTCGTGGAGTACCCCTCCTGGGAGACCCTCCCGCACGAGCGCCTCAGCCCCCGCAGCGACACCGTCGGCCGCCGCCTCGCCGTGCTGCGCCGCCTGGCCCACCCCAGCTCCGACGACCCGGAGACCGGCCCGGTCTCCGTCGTCGTCGCCCCCGTGCGCTCGGTACTGCAACCGCAGGTCAAGGGCCTCGGCGACCTGGAGCCGGTGGCCCTGAGGAGCGGTCGGACCGCCGATCTGGACGACACCGTCGAAGCCCTCGCCGCCGCCGCGTACGCGCGCGTCGAGCTCGTCGAGAAACGCGGCGAGTTCGCCGTCCGGGGCGGCATCCTCGACGTGTTCCCGCCCACCGAGGAACACCCCCTGCGCATCGAGTTCTGGGGCGACGACGTCGAGGAGATCCGCTACTTCAAGGTCGCCGACCAGCGCTCCCTCGAGGTCGCCGAGCACGGCCTGTGGGCCCCGCCCTGCCGCGAGCTGCTCCTCACCGACGACGTCCGCACGCGCGCGCGTGCCCTCGCCGAAGAGCACCCCGAACTGGGCGAGCTGCTCGGCAAGATCGCCGAGGGGATCGCGGTCGAGGGCATGGAGTCCCTGGCGCCGGTCCTCGTCGACGACATGGAGCTGCTGATCGACGTCCTCCCCAAGGGCGCGATGGCCGTCGTGTGCGACCCGGAGCGGGTCCGCACGCGTGCCGCCGACCTCGTCGCGACCAGCCAGGAGTTCCTCCAGGCGTCCTGGGCCGCCACGGCCGGCGGCGGCGAGGCGCCCATCGACGTCGGCGCGGCCTCCCTGTGGTCCATCGCGGACGTACGGGACCGCGCGCGCGAGCTGGACATGATGTGGTGGTCGGTGTCGCCGTTCACCGCCGACCTCGAACGGGAGGCGGACACCCTCCGGCTCGGCATGCACGCCACGGAGACCTACCGCGGCGACACCGCGAGGGCGCTCGCCGACACCAAGGGCTGGCTCGCCGACGGCTGGCGCGTCGTCTTCGTCACCGAGGGCCACGGCCCGGCGGCCCGCACGGTCGAGGTCCTCGGCGGCGAGGGCGTCGCGGCCCGCCTGGACGCCGACCTCACCGAACTGTCCCCGTCCCTCGTCCACGTCTCCTGCGGCTGCATCGACTACGGCTTCGTCGACCCGGCGCTGAAGCTCGCCGTCCTCACGGAGACCGACCTGTCGGGCCAGAAGGCGGCCGGCAAGGACGGCGCCCGCATGCCCGCGCGCCGCAGGAAGACCATCGACCCGCTCACCCTGGAAGCGGGCGACCACATCGTCCACGAACAGCACGGCGTGGGCCGCTACATCGAGATGGTGCAGCGCACCGTGCAGGGCGCCACCCGCGAGTACCTGGTCGTGGAGTACGCGCCCGCCAAGCGCGGCCAGCCCGGCGACCGCCTCTACATCCCCACCGACCAGCTGGAGCAGATCACCAAGTACGTCGGCGGCGAGGCGCCCACCCTGCACCGCCTGGGCGGTGCCGACTGGACGAAGACCAAGGCACGCGCGAAGAAGGCCGTGAAGGAGATCGCGGCCGACCTGATCAAGCTGTACAGCGCGCGGATGGCCGCCCCCGGCCACGCCTTCGGCCCGGACACCCCCTGGCAGCGCGAGCTGGAGGACGCCTTCCCCTACGCGGAGACGCCCGACCAGCTCACCACCATCGCCGAGGTCAAGGACGACATGGAGAAGACGGTCCCCATGGACCGGCTGATCTGCGGCGACGTCGGCTACGGCAAGACGGAGATCGCGGTCCGCGCCGCCTTCAAGGCCGTCCAGGACGGCAAGCAGGTCGCCGTCCTCGTCCCGACGACCCTGCTGGTGCAGCAGCACTTCGGCACCTTCAGCGAGCGGTACGCGCAGTTCCCGGTGAACGTGAGGGCACTGTCCCGCTTCCAGAGCGACACGGAGGCGAAGGCGGTCCTGGAGGGCCTGCAGGAGGGCTCCGTGGACGTCGTCATCGGCACCCACCGCCTGTTCTCCTCGGAGACCAGGTTCAAGGACCTGGGCCTGGTCATCGTCGACGAGGAGCAGCGCTTCGGCGTCGAGCACAAGGAGCAGCTGAAGAAGCTGCGGGCCAACGTCGACGTCCTCACGATGTCCGCGACCCCGATCCCGCGCACCCTGGAGATGGCGGTCACCGGCATCCGCGAGATGTCGACGATCACCACCCCGCCGGAGGAGCGCCACCCGGTGCTCACCTTCGTCGGCCCCTACGAGGCGAAGCAGATCGGCGCCGCCATCCGCCGCGAACTGCTGCGCGAGGGCCAGGTCTTCTACATCCACAACCGGGTCGAGTCGATCGACCGCGCGGCGGCCCGGCTGCGGGAGTTCGTCCCCGAGGCGCGGATCGCCACCGCGCACGGCCAGATGTCGGAGGCGGCGCTGGAGAAGGTCGTCGTCGACTTCTGGGAGAAGCGGTTCGACGTGCTCGTCTCGACGACGATCGTCGAGTCCGGCATCGACATCTCCAACGCCAACACCCTGATCGTCGAACGCGGCGACACCTTCGGCCTCTCCCAGCTGCACCAGCTGCGCGGCCGTGTCGGCCGTGGCCGCGAGCGCGGCTACGCCTACTTCCTGTACCCGCCGGAGAAGCCCCTCACGGAGACCGCCCACGAGCGGCTCGCGACCATCGCCCAGCACACGGAGATGGGCGCGGGCATGTACGTCGCGATGAAGGACCTGGAGATCCGCGGCGCGGGCAACCTGCTGGGCGGCGAGCAGTCGGGCCACATCGCGGGCGTCGGCTTCGACCTGTACGTCCGCATGGTCGGCGAGGCCGTCGCCGACTACCGGCGGCAGCTGGAGACCGGCGAGATCGAGGAGGAGCCGCCGCTCGAGGTCAAGATCGAGCTGCCCGTCGACGCGCACGTCCCGCACGACTACGCCCCCGGCGAGCGGCTGCGGCTCCAGGCCTACCGTGCGATCGCCTCCGCGAACTCGGAGGAGGACGTCAAGGCCGTGCGCGAGGAACTCGTCGACCGCTACGGCAAGTTGCCCGAGCCGGTGGAGAACCTGCTGCTGGTGGCCGGGCTGCGGATGCTGGCGCGCGCGTGCGGCGTCGGCGAGATCGTCCTCCAGGGCAACAACATCCGCTTCGCGCCGGTGGAGTTGCGCGAGTCGCAGGAACTGCGGCTGAAGCGCCTCTACCCCGGCAGCGTCATCAAGCCGGCGGCCCACCAGGTCCTCGTGCCCCGCCCGAAGACCGCGAAGGTCGGCGGCAAGCCGCTGGTCGGACGCGAACTGCTGGGCTGGGTCGGGGAGTTCCTGGCTTCGGTCCTGGGGTCGTAGGGGACCGGGGGAGCGGGGCGCCGGTTTCCTCCGGCTTTCGGCCGGCGGCCGGGTCGTTCCCGCCGGCCGCCGGCCCGGCTGTCCCGGCCCGGTTGTCCCGGCCCGGCTGTCCCGGCCCGGGGGCCGGAGTTGAGGGCTCAGGGCCGGGGGAACAGCGTCATCGGCAGCTCCCGGAAGACCTCCTCGGGGTTCTCGTCGCCCAGGAGGCGGTCGAGGTTGTGGCCGAGCAGGAGCGTGGCGAAGCCGTGGGCCAGCGACCAGACGGCCATGCGGGCCAGCCGGGCGTCGGTCTCCTCGGGCCCGGACGCGGCGGCGGTGACCGTGTCCGTGAGGGCGGCGGCGGAGAGGCCGCGCGCGGTGGTCAGTTCGAGGTCGTCGGCGCGCAGCAGCTCCGGCGAGAACATCACCTGGAAGTGGGCCGGGTGCTCCCGGGCGAAGCGGACGTACCGCGCGCCCGCGTCCCGCAGGTCCGTGGAACGGGCGAGCGCGGCGGCCAGCAGGCCGTGCCCCTCCGCCGCGATCGCCGTCAGCAGGCCCGTGCGGTCCCTGAAGTGGTGAGCCGGCGCCGCGTGCGAGACGCCGGCCCGGCGGGCGAGGTCGCGCAGGCTCAGCCCGGAGGGGCCGTCGGCGGCGATGACGTCGAGGGCGGCGGCCAGGATGGCGCGCCGCAGGTCGCCGTGGTGGTAGGGGCGGTCGCTCATGGACAGCAGCGTACGCCGGATCTAGGCATTGACAAGTTCGTGCGGACGAGGCAATCTTGTCAGTGTCAAGTTATGGCGGGTGAGTGCTGAACGGGGCAAGGGGGACAGGTCATGTCCGAGCGCACGGAGAAGCGGGCCGCAGGCCCGGAGGGAAGCCGGGACGAGGGGCTGGTGCAGTCGGCTCAGGCGCGCCGCCTCTGGCATCTGCTGGAACCGCTGCACGCGGTGCTGTACTACGCGCCGGAAGTCTTCGAGGAGGCGGGCGCTCTCGGCTACCCGGTCGAGGACCGCTGGCCCAGCTACTTCCCGTTGCGCGCCGCGCCGTTGGGCCCGGTCGGCGGCAAGGCGGTGGCCTCCGCCTTCTACAGCTTCCAGCCCGGCATGGTCGCGCGGTACGTCGACGACGCCTGGCGGACCGCCGACCCGCAGGCGGTGCTGGCGGCGAGACTGCGCGGTGTCGACCGGACGTACCGCGCCCTGTTCGGTGACCGCACCGGCAGCCCCGAGCTGGTGGAGGCCGCCGCCCTCGCCCGGCGCGCGGCCGAGGCGGCCGACCTGGCGGGACGCCCCCTCGCCGCGGCCAACGCCGCGCTGGACTGGCCCGCCGAGCCCCATCTCCAGCTCTGGCAGGCGACGACGATCCTGCGTGAGCACCGCGGCGACGGCCACCTCGCCGCCCTGCTGACCGCGGAACTGGACCCCGTCGAGGCGTTGGTGTCCTTCGCCGCGGTGGGCGCCGCCTCCGTGGAGCGCTTCGCCAGTCGTGGCTGGACGCCGCCGGAGTGGGAGGCCGCGCGCGAACGTCTGGTCGCGCGCGGCCTGGTCGACGCCGCGGGCACGGCCACCGAGGCGGGCCGTGAGCTGCGCCACCGTGTCGAGCAGGACACCGACCGGCTCGCACTCGGCCCCTGGCGGGCCCTCGGCCCGGAGGGCGTCGAGCGTCTGGCCGCCCTGCTCGGCGACTACTGGGTCATGGTGATCGGTTCCGGTCTGCTGCCCTCGGAGTCGACGCTGGGCATCGGCAAGGTGTGACACGGGGCGCCTCCGCCGTGGCGCCTGTGCCGGCCGTCACCGGGCCCTGCCACGGGGACCGTTGAAGTCTCCGGCGGCCGGCCCGCCCGGTGCCCGCCCGGCGCCGGCGGCGCGGGACACGCCGAGGCCGCCCGCGGGCGGTCGGCCTCGCGGACGGTCTTCTGCGCGCCCCCTGGTGAGTCGCCGGGCTATGGCTGCTGCTCGGGCCGGTCGGGCGGGCCCTCGTCCATGCCGAGCCGCCGGTGCGCCTGCTGCTGGCCCGTGTCGATCTGGGACTCGTACTTGTTGCCCGTCTTCTCGTTGGCCTTCTGCTCCGCGGCGTCGGACATGTGCTTGGCCTTGTCCCGCCCGTGGCTCTTGAACTTGTCGAAGATGCCCATCCAGAACACTCCTTCCGGAGGTGACTCATCATCGACGATATGCACGATTCGACCCGGATGCCCACTTTGGGCAGGTCTGGTCTGGACCTCCCGCCCACCCCGTCCGCTCCCTCGCCTACGGTGTACCGGAGCCCGACGGGGGAAGCCGTCCTGTGCGGGATGGCGACGGTCGGCAGGACCTCGGGCAAGGAGAGGGGCGCGCGTGAGGCGTCTGAGGGGCGGCGCGGTGGCCGCCGCCGTGCTGGTGTGCGCCGTGGCCGGCTGCGCCGACCGGATCACACCGGCGCCGCGGGGCACGGACTCGGCGGGGGTCCCGGACGGACACGCCGTCAGCCCGTTGAAGAACCCGGACGGCACGAAGCCCGGGC
Source organism: Streptomyces sp. NPDC017936 (assembly GCF_044328485.1). Classification (NCBI taxonomy): domain Bacteria; kingdom Bacillati; phylum Actinomycetota; class Actinomycetes; order Kitasatosporales; family Streptomycetaceae; genus Streptomyces; species Streptomyces sp. NPDC017936. Next base: position 443,811 of record NZ_JBIRHK010000005.1, read on the forward strand.
TCGCGCCCGTGACCACCGAGACCGACCGGGCCGCCGCACGCGAACTCATCGAGGGCCTGGCCACCAAGGGCCGTGGACCGAAGACCGGCTACGACCGCGACAAGTTCGGCTACGCGTGGATGGACACGGCCGACGGGGTGCCGCTCGCGAGGAACGGGTGCGACACGCGGAACGACCTCATCCGCCGGGACGGTCAGAGCCTGCGCTTCCGGTCGGGATCCGACTGCGTGGTCGTCGCCATGACGCTCCACGACCCGTACACCGGCACGACCATCGAGTGGACCAAGCAGAAGGCCGCCGAGGTCCAGATCGACCATGTGGTGCCGTTGTCCTACAGCTGGCAGATGGGCTCCTCCCGCTGGACGAAGGACAAGCGCGAGCAGTTGGCCAACGACGCGCTCAACCTGATCCCGGTCGAGGGCCGTGCCAACTCCGCCAAGAGCGACTCGGGCCCCGCCGCCTGGCTCCCCCCGGACAAGCAGATCCGGTGCGCGTACGCGGTCCGCTTCGGCCAGGTGGCGCTCAAGTACGAGCTGCCGGTCACGGCGGCGGACAAGCAGATGATGCTGGAGCAGTGCGGCGGTTGACGGCCCCGCTCCGCCGGCCCGTCCGAACACCCCCGGCCGACCCGTCCGCGCGGGCCGCCGGCCGCTTCGGCCGGGCCGGATGAAAGATGCCCTGCCCACGGAACGGTCCCTGTGCCAGATTTCAGGTGTTCCCGACGAAAGGCAGGCCATGAAGTTCGCGGTCATCGGCGGTACCGGGCTCATCGGGTCGCAGGTCGTCAAGAAGCTGAACGCCGCCGGGCACGAGGCGGTCCCGCACGCGCTGTCCACCGGTGTCGACGTCATCAGCGGCCAGGGCGTGGACGAGGCGGTGGCGGGAGCCGAGGTCGTCATCAACGTGACGAACTCGCCGACCTTCGACGAGGCCTCCCTGGCCTTCTTCCGGACCTCCATGGACAACCTGCTGGCCGCGGCCCACAAGAGCGGCGTCGCCCACTTCGTGGTCCTCTCCATCGTCGGCGTCGACCAGGTGCCCGAGCTGGCCTACTACCGCGCCAAGACGCTGCAGGAGAACATCCTCGCGGCCGGGCCGGTCCCCTGGTCGATCGTCCGGGCGACGCAGTTCATGGAATTCATCGACGCCGTGCTGTCCTGGACCGCCGACGGCGACACCGTGCGGCTGCCGGCCACGCCGATCCAGCCGATCGCCGCCAAGGACGTGGCCGACGCGGTGGCCGGGGTCGCCGTGGGGAGCCCGCTGAGGGGCGTGCGCAACATCGCCGGCCCCGAGATCCTCCCCCTGGACGAGCTCGGCCGGATCACCCTGGCACACAAGGGCGACAGCCGCACGGTCGTCACCGACCCCACCGCCGGCATGTTCGCCGTCGTCAAGGGCGACGTCCTCACCGACAAACAGGCCTACCTCGCCCCCACCCGCTACACCGACTGGCTCTCCTGACGCGGACCCGTCCCGGCGCCGGCGGCAGGTTCCCGAACCCGTTTCCGCGGCTTCGCCGCCCCGCCTACGGTGGCCGGCATGGAACTGAAGGTCTCGTCCCTCGCCGACCGCCCCGAGATGCTCGGCCCGGTCCTCGACATGCCGGACAGCTGGCAGGAGTTCACCACCCAGGACCCGGTGGGCAACGCGCACTACGGCCGGATCCCCGTCGAACTCCCGGAGTACGTGCTGTTCGCGCAGGACGAGCGGGGCGAGGTCCTGGCGCACGCCTACAGCGTGCCCTTCGCCCTGCACGCCGAGGGACGCGGCGAGCTGCCCGCGCGCGGCTGGGACCAGGTGCTCGTCTGGGCCTTCGCCGACCTGCGCCGCGGAGTGCGGCCGGACACGGTGAGCGCGATCTCGATCGTGGTCGCCCCGCACGCCCAGGGCCTGGGCCTGTCCGGGCGCATGCTCACGGCGATGCGGGACAACGCCCGCGCGCGGGGCTTCACCGAGGTCGTCGCCCCCGTCCGCCCGAACGCCAAGCACCGCGAACCGCACACACCGATCGAGGAGTACGCCCACCGGGTGCGGGAGGACGGGCTGCCGTACGACCCGTGGCTGCGGGTGCACGCGCGGGCGGGGGCGACCATCGAGCGGGTGGCGCCGGCCTCCATGACGGTGTCCGCCTCGCTGGAGGAGTGGCGCCGCTGGACGGGGCTGCCCTTCGACACGCGGGGAGACGTCGAGGTACCCGGCGCGCTGGTGCCGGTGCGCTGCGAACCGGAACGCGACTACGCGGTGTACGTCGAGCCCAACGTGTGGATGAGGCACCCGCTCTGACGGGAACCGGGCCGGGTCCGCCGTCCGCGGCCCGGCCCACGGGCCCGACTTCCCAGGGCCGGGCCTCCCAGGGCCCGGCCCGCCGTTCCCGCCCGGGCTACCGCCCGTACGGGTAGCGCTGCTGGTACGGATGCCCCTGAGGCGTCGGCGCCGCTCCGTACGCCATGGCCGACACCGGCAGGATCCGCTTGTCGAACAGGGCGCCCAGCAGCATCCACGTCGCCGTCACCAGGGTCACCAGGATGGCGAGCCCCATGAACTCGTCGCCGTCCGGGCTGTCGTCCGTCGCCAGCCACGGCACGGTCACGCACTCGTACAGCAGGAAAGCGGCGAAGGCGCCCCAGTCCGAGGACCGGCCGCGCCGGATCGCCACGTACAGGAACGGCACCCACACCAGCAGGCCCAGTGAGCCCCACACCAGAACCGCCCAGGCCAGCCGCTGGAACCAGCCGGCCTCCAGTCTCTTCTCCGCGCCCGTCATCGGCGTTGTCGTCATCTCGCCCCCCAAGTAGCCAGGGAGCAAGGGTAGGGCACGACCGAACCCCGGCGGACCTCTCCCTCTTTACCGCGGCATGAGGGAATCCTGTCGCTTTGAGCGGCCTGTGCTTCCCGGTCCCGGGAGCACCGCGGACCGCGGCGCGTTCCGGTCCGGGGGAACCGGGCGCGGCGGTGCCGGAACTCCCGGTGAATCGTTGGTCGAATGGGTTGGCCACAGCCGCACCACTGCCTACCATCGATCACCGCAAGACTTTGTGCACCGCCGCACAATCTCCTCGGGAGGCTTCCTTGCACAGCCGCCGTCGTCGCACCGCGCTCCTGTTGTCCGCCGCGATCGTCGCGGCCGGCCCCCTCCTCACCGCCTGCGGAAGCGAGGCGCATCCCGGTGCGGCGGCCGTCGTCGGCGGCCAGCGGATCACCGTCTCCCAGCTGGAGAACCGGGTCGACGAGGTCCGCGCCGCCCAGCGCGCGGCGGTCACCGACGACACCCAGTACGCGCAGGCCGTCGCGCAGACCGGCACCCTCACCCGCGACACCCTGCACGGCATGGTCCTCGACCGGGTGCTGCACCGCGCCGCCGAGGACGCGGGCGTCACCGTCAGCCGCAAGGAGGTCCAGGAGATGCGGACCGGCCTGGAACAGCAGGCCGGCGGCGCGAAGGGCCTGCGGATGACCTGGCTCCAGCAGTACGGCATCCCGCCGCAGCGCCTCGACGAGAACCTCCGCCTCCAGCTCGAGGCCCAGAAGCTCGCCGCGGCGCTCGGCACCGACACCAGCCAGCCCGCCTTCTGGGACGCCCTGTCGAAGGCGTCCCAGGACCTCGGCGTCGACCTCAACCCGCGCTACGGCGACTGGGACGTGAAGAAGGTCAGCCGGGTCGACGCGAAGACGCCGTGGGTGCGGGACGTGACGGCGGCGGGCGAACAGCGGACGGCCTGACGGACCGCCGTACGGGCCACCGGGCCTGCCGGTGGACGGCAGGCCCGGTGGACGGCAGGCGAGCCTGTGGACAGCCGGCCGGGCCGTCGGCGGCGTGGGTTACGTTCGAGGGGTGAACGCACACAGCAGCTCCGCAGAGGTCTCCCGGGAGGGTGCCCCCGGCCGGGTCGTCCTGCTCACCACCAGCCACCGCGTCGCCCCCGGCCTGCTGTCCTGGCCCGCCTGGCAGGCGCTGCGCACCGCCGACCGCGTCCTGTGCGCGGACGGCGCCCACCCCCAGCTGCCGTATCTGCGCGAGGCGGGCATACGGGTGCAGGAGGCCTCCCCGGCCGCCGAGGACCTGGTCGCCGCCTGTGCCGGCGGCCGCACGGTCGTCGTCGTGGCGACCGGCGAGGGCGAACCGGCCCTCACCGACGGCCTCGCCCGCCTCGCGGGCTCCGGACGCGTCGCCATGCCGGAGCTCGAGCTGCTCCCCGCCTCCTACGACCTCCCCGGCGCCCGCCTCCTCGACCTCGTCCAGGTCATGGACCGCATCCGCGCCGAGTGCCCCTGGTCCTCCCGGCAGACCCACAGGGGCCTGGCGAAGTACGCGGTCGAGGAGGCGTACGAACTCGTCGAGGCCATCGAGGACGGCGACCGCGACGAGCTCCGCGAGGAACTGGGCGACGTCCTCCTCCAGGTCGTCTTCCACGCCCGCATCGCCGAGGAGGACGAGGAGTCCCCGTTCTCCGTCGACGACGTGGCCGCCACCATCGTCACCAAGCTCGTCCACCGCCACCCGCACGTCTTCGGCGACGCGACCGCGACGACCCCGGAGGAGGTGAAGGAGCACTGGCTGCGCACCAAGGCGGCCGAGAAGCAGCGCGAGTCGGTGACCGACGGCATCCCCCTCCACCAGCCCGGCCTGGCCCTCGCGGCGAAGCTCAGCTCGCGCGTGCGGACCGCGGGCCTTCAGGTGCCCCTGCCGGCGTCCGAGGGCATCGGCTACGAACTGCTGGCCCTGGCGGCCCGGGCCGAGTCGGAGGGGCTGGACCCGGAGGCGGCGCTGCGGGCGGCCGCGCGGGCCTACCGGGACGCGATCCGGGCGACCGAGGGCGTGGCGGACCGGGGCCGAGGGGACTGACCCGCTCCGCCGTGCGGACACGCGGTCCGCACGGGACGGACCCGGAGCGCGAACCGGACCCGGAGCGCGAACCGGACCCGGAGCGCGGACCGGAGCGCGGACCGGACCCGGAGGCGGACGTGGGGGAGGAGACCGCCGGACGGAGGGCCGCTCCCGCCGGGGAGGGCCGGACGGGCGCCCGCGTGCCGCGCGCCCCGCGGTCCGTGCCGCCGCCGCCGCCGTACTCCGCCGGACCGTCGGGGAGAGGCCGTGCGCCCGCGACCGGTCGTGGCCGCGGGGGAGCCGCCGTCCGGCCCGCCGTCCTGCGTGAAGCCGTCGCCGTGATCCGGGCTACCGTCGAGGAGTGACCGACCAGCCCACCCCCGACAGCGCCGCCCCGGAACTTTTCACCTGGGAATTCGCCACCGACCCCTATCCCGCCTACGCCTGGCTGCGCGAGCACGCCCCCGTGCACCGCACCGCGTTGCCGAGCGGAGTGGAGGCCTGGCTGGTCACCCGGTACGCCGACGCCAAGCAGGCCCTGGCCGACCAGCGGCTGTCGAAGAACCCCGCGCACCACGACGAGCCCGCACACGCGAAGGGCAAGACCGGCATCCCCGGCGAGCGCAAGGCCGAGTTGATGACGCACCTGCTGAACATCGACCCGCCGGACCACACCCGCCTGCGCCGCCTGGTCAGCAAGGCGTTCACGCCCCGCCGCGTCGCCGAGTTCGCCCCCCGCGTCCAGGAGCTGACCGACGGCCTCATCGACCGGTTCGCCGCACGGGGAACCGCCGACCTCATCCACGACTTCGCCTTCCCGCTGCCCATCTACGCCATCTGCGACCTGCTGGGCGTCCCCCGGGAGGACCAGGACGACTTCCGGGACTGGGCCGGGATGATGATCCGGCACGGCGGAGGACCGCGCGGCGGAGTCGCCCGGTCGGTGAAGAAGATGCGCGGCTACCTGTCCGAGCTCATCCACCGCAAGCGCGAGGCCCTGCCCCCCGAGCCCACCGCCGGCGAGGACCTCATCTCCGGCCTCATCCGCGCCTCCGACCACGGCGAGCACCTCACCGAGAACGAGGCCGCCGCCATGGCCTTCATCCTCCTGTTCGCCGGCTTCGAGACGACCGTCAACCTCATCGGGAACGGCACCTACGCCCTCCTCACCCACCCCGGCCAGCGCCACCGGCTCCAGGACGCCCTGGCCGCCGGCGACCGCACCCTGCTGGAGACCGGCGTCGAGGAACTCCTGCGCTACGACGGCCCCGTGGAACTCGCCACCTGGCGCTTCGCCACCCGCCCGCTGACCCTCGGCGGACAGGACATCGCCCCCGGCGACCCCGTCCTCGTCGTCCTCGCCGCCGCCGACCGGGACCCGGCGCGCTTCGCCGACCCGGACACCCTCGACCTGTCCCGCCGCGACAACCAGCACCTCGGCTACGGCCACGGCATCCACTACTGCCTGGGCGCGCCGCTCGCCCGCCTGGAGGGCCAGACCGCGCTCGCCACCCTCCTGACCCGGCTGCCCGACCTCCGGCTCGCCGCCGACCCGGGCGAGTTGAGGTGGCGCGGCGGCCTCATCATGCGCGGGCTGCGCACTCTTCCCGTGGAGTTCACGCCTCCCGCGTCCCCGGTTCCGGGGACACCGTCCGCACCCGCTCCCTGACCGACCGCCACATGACCGTTCCGCGAAGCAAAGGTGACCGTTCCTCAACTCTGTGATCTTCACGTGATCTGTGCGGCATGAACTTGTGACAAGTGATCGTCTGCCTATACGTTCACTCGTCAGCGCGGCGCCCCGGCTTCACCCGCCGCGCGGGCCATCGCTGTCTCGAGAAAGGCGCCCGCATGCTCTCCGGGAACGGTCGTCACCGTCGCCCCCGTCAGGCCCCGGCCCTCCTCGTCGCGGCCGGCGTGACCGGCTCGGCCATCGCCATCCCGCTGCTGGGCGCCGGCGCCGCGAGCGCCGCCGACGGCGGCGTGTGGGACAGGGTGGCGGAATGCGAGACCGGCGGCTCCTGGAGCGCCAACGAGGGTGGCGGCGAGTACGGCGGCCTCTCGCTGACCCAGGAGGACTGGGAGGCGTACGGCGGACTCGACTACGCCACGCGCCCCGACCTGGCCAGCCGCAACCAGCAGATCTCCGTCGCCCAGAAGGTCCTCGCCGACCAGGGCGTCGGCGCGTGGGGCACGTGCGGGCTGACCTCCGGGCTCAGCAAGGAGTCCGGCTCGGTGGACCTGGACACCGGCGTGGCCGGCGAAGAGTCCGACTCCCCCGTGTCGTCCGGCTTGTCCGACTTGTCGAAGGGGGCGTCCGGCTCCGCGAACTCCTCCGGGTCCTCGGAGGATCCGGGCGAGGCCTCCGCCGACCCCTCCGCCGAATCCCCCGGCGACTCCGCCGAGACCCCCTCCTCTTCGCCCTCGTCCTCTTCGCCTTCGACGCCCGACGACCCCGCAGCGTCCGACGCGTCCGCCGACGCCGGCGCGGAAGGCTCTCAGGCGGGAGGCGCGTCGTCCGCGGCGACCCCCGAGGCGGACAACTCGGACAACTACGCACAGAGTGCCGGTTCCTGGAGCCTCGTCGACACCGGCGCCGCCGCCACCGACACCGGCTCCGGCCGCCACCGGGGCGGCACCGCCGACGAGAGCGCGACCGACGGCACGACCACCGCGTCCGCCGGCCGTCACGCCGCCGGAACGGCCGGCGCCTACACGGTCCGGGTGGGTGACTCCCTCGTGTCCATCGCCGACTCCCTTGACCTGGACGGCGGATGGCGTGCGCTCTACGCCGAGAACGAGGACCTCATCGGGCCCGACCCGAGCAACATCGTGCCCGGTCAGACCCTTGCGACTGGGGTCGAATAGGGGCGAAAGGCCGCTGGAAACGGCGGAGTTCACGTCACACTTCGTGCTGAATGTCCGTTTTGGCGAAAGTGTGGGATGAGTCTCAGAAGCCCTGATCGTCTTTGAAAATCCGTCGATCACGTGCCTACGGTCGTGACCGCTCGGCAACCCGAGCCCCGGCTGTCGCAACGCCGAATCCTGCCAGTGGCAGCCCGGGAACAGTCGTCGCGTCAAGCGCCGTGGGCAGGAGCGGGGGACCCAAGGTAAGTGCCGCACCGGGCAGTCGACCGGAGCGGCTCGGGGTGAAGCCACGCCTCCCGGTGGAGGAGTGGCCGGGCAACTCAACCGGCCCGAACCCGACAGCTCACCTCGCAGGCGTCGGTGAGGGGATCGATCCATGCTGTTCTCCAGCAAGGGCAAGCACCGCCGTCCGTCCAAGGCCACCCGCGCCATCGCCGTCGCCGGTGTCGCCGGCGCCGCCGTCGCCGCCCCGCTGATGGCGGCCGGCAACGCCTCCGCCGCCACCGCCGCCGAGTGGGACACCGTCGCCCGGTGCGAGTCCGGCGGCAACTGGTCCATCAACACCGGCAACGGCTACTACGGCGGCCTGCAGTTCTCCGCCTCCACCTGGGCCGCGTACGGCGGCACGCAGTACGCCTCCACCGCCGACAAGGCCTCCAAGTCCCAGCAGATCCAGATCGCCGAGAAGGTCCTCGCGGGCCAGGGCAAGGGCGCCTGGCCGGTCTGCGGCAAGGGCCTGTCCGGCGCCGGCTACACCGGCGGCTCCTCCGACAGCGGCTCCGGCTCGTCGTCCTCGGAGTCCTCCGGGACCACGACCCGTTCGACCGAGCAGCAGAGCGCCTCCCGCTCCGCCGAGCGCCCGGCCGCCCAGAGCCAGAAGACGGTCACCACCCCGACCGGCAAGAAGGTCAAGAAGGGCGACGGCGAGTACAAGGTCGTCAAGGGCGACACCCTCAGCTCCATCGCCGCGCAGGAGGGCGTCAAGGGCGGCTGGGCGAAGCTCTTCCAGCTGAACGGGGACGTCGTCGAGGACGCCGACCTCATCTACCCGGGCCAGCAGCTGCACCTCAAGTGACACCCGGCCCCCAGCGCGGCCACAGCCCCCTCACATCCGAGGTCCGCACACTGAGGACCTCGTGAGGGTCCCCCCGTCCCCACGGGCTCCCCGCCCCGGTGCGTCTTCCCCCCCCGTACGCACCGGGGCGGGGTTTTCTGCGTCCGGGCCGCCCCCCTCGCCTCCCCGCGGCGTTCGCCGCCCGTTCCGGAGATTGCCCCACCCTCTTTGTTCCGGGCGGGAACAATGTGTACCGTCAGTCTGTCCACGGGACGGTCGGTCGGCTGCCGGAGGCCCCCGGGCGGTTAGGCTCTAGTCGCAAGGCCCAGCAAGGGACCGACAAGGGCTCACCGCGGCCCACGTGCCCGTGCACAACCAGCGTCACATCCCAAGAAGGAGATGCTCGTGCCGTCCATCGACGTCGTCGTAGCCCGGGAAATCCTGGACTCCCGAGGCAACCCCACGGTCGAGGTCGAGGTCGGCCTCGACGACGGCAGCACCGGGCGTGCCGCCGTTCCGTCCGGCGCCTCCACCGGCGCCTTCGAGGCCATCGAGCTCCGCGACGGTGACCCCAACCGCTACCAGGGCAAGGGTGTCGAGAAGGCCGTCCTCGCCGTCATCGAGCAGATCGGCCCGGAGCTGGTCGGCTACGACGCCACCGAGCAGCGCCTGATCGACCAGGCCATGTTCGACCTGGACGCCACCGACAACAAGGGCTCCCTCGGCGCCAACGCCATCCTCGGTGTGTCCCTCGCCGTCGCCCACGCCGCCTCCGAGGCCAGCGACCTCCCGCTCTTCCGCTACCTGGGCGGCCCCAACGCGCACCTGCTGCCGGTGCCGATGATGAACATCCTGAACGGCGGCTCGCACGCCGACTCCAACGTGGACATCCAGGAGTTCATGATCGCCCCGATCGGCGCGGAGTCCTTCTCCGAGGCCCTGCGCTGGGGCACCGAGGTCTACCACACCCTCAAGAAGGTCCTGAAGAACAAGGGCCTGTCCACCGGTCTCGGCGACGAGGGCGGCTTCGCCCCGAACCTCGGCTCCAACCGCGAGGCCCTCGACCTCATCCTCGAGGCGATCAAGGAGGCCGGCTACACCCCCGGCGAGCAGATCGCCCTGGCGCTGGACGTCGCCGCCTCCGAGTTCTACAAGGACGGCTCCTACACCTTCGAGGGCAAGGAGCGCTCCGCCGCCGAGATGACCGAGTACTACGCGGAGCTCGTCGCCGCGTACCCGCTCGTCTCCATCGAGGACCCGCTGTTCGAGGACGACTGGGAGGGCTGGAAGACCATCACCGCCCAGCTCGGCGACAAGGTCCAGCTCGTCGGCGACGACCTGTTCGTCACCAACCCCGAGCGCCTGGCCCGCGGCATCGAGGAGGGCGCCGCCAACGCGCTGCTCGTGAAGGTGAACCAGATCGGTTCGCTCACCGAGACCCTGGACGCCGTCGAGCTGGCCCAGCGCAACGGCTTCAAGTGCATGATGTCCCACCGCTCCGGCGAGACCGAGGACGTCACCATCGCCGACCTCGCCGTCGCCACCAACTGCGGCCAGATCAAGACCGGCGCCCCGGCCCGCTCCGAGCGCGTCGCCAAGTACAACCAGCTGCTGCGCATCGAGGAGATCCTCGACGACGCCGCGGTGTACGCCGGCCGCAGCGCCTTCCCGCGGTTTCGCTCTGCGAACCAGTAGGCACGGCAAGGGCTGAGCCGGCCGGCCCCGGGTTGGTCCGACCCGGGGCAGGGGTCAGCCAGTCGTACGTACGTCCCCGTACTCGGTCCCGTACCGTGTGCGGGGACGTACGCACGTGTGAGACGGGAGGCGGGGACAGATGGCCGCGAGGGACCGGGACCGTTTCTCCACCGCGACCAGGATCCGGTTGCTCGGCGAGCAGACGGCGGCCCGCGTCTACCGCTCCCAGACCCGGCGCCAGGCCCGCCGCTCCCGCCTCACCGGCCGCGCGGCCCTGCTCGCGCTCGTCCTGTGCTCGATGATCGTGGCCCTGGCCTACCCCATGCGCCAGTACGTCTCCCAGCGCGCCGAGATCGCCGATCTGGAGCGCGAGAGGGAGCACGCCAGGCAGCGGGTGGAGGAACTGCGCGACCTCAAGGCGCGCTGGCAGGACGACGCCTACGCCGAGCAGCAGATCCGGCAGCGGCTGCACTACGTGATGCCGGGGGAGACGGGCTTCGTCGTCATCGACCCGGACGCGGCCAGGCAGTCCCGCACCGACCTCGGGGCGGCCGACCGCCCCTGGTACTCGAACGTCTGGGACGGGGTCGACAAGTCCGACGCCTCCCACCAGTGAACCGACAGCAGAGAGACTTTCGTACGGCCATGGAAACCCCTCCGCCGCCCACCCCGCGCACCGAGCCCACCGACGCGGACGTCGAGGCCTTCCGGCAGCAGCTCGGGCGCCCGCCGCGCGGCCTGCGCGCCATCGCGCACCGCTGTCCGTGCGGCCAGCCGGACGTCGTGGAGACGGCCCCCCGCCTCCCCGACGGCACCCCCTTCCCCACGCTGTACTACCTGACGTGCCCCAAGGCGAACTCCGCGATCGGCACGCTCGAGGCGAACGGTGTGATGAAGGAGATGACGGCCCGTCTGGAGACCGACCCCGAGCTGGCCGCCGCCTACCGGGCCGCCCACGAGGACTACATCCGGCGCCGGGACGAGATCGAGGAGCTGAAGAACTTCCCCAGCGCGGGCGGCATGCCCGACCGGGTGAAGTGCCTGCACGTGCTCGTGGCGCACTCCCTGGCCGCCGGCCCGGGCGTGAACCCGCTGGGCGACGAGGCGCTGGCGATGCTGCCGGAGTGGTGGCGCAAGGGGACGTGCGTCGCGCTCGCCACGGAGGAGTGACCGTCCCGCCACGGGGGCCGCGCCCCGGACCCCGCCTCGGCCCGGAACGGGCCTCGTCCTCACATCCCCCGGAGGGGCGGCACCCCCGGACGGGCGGGAACCGCCCCCGGTGCCGGAAAAGCTCACCCGATGACAGAAGGGCCCGCCATGACCCGCGTCGCCGCCATCGACTGCGGTACGAACTCCATCCGTCTCCTCGTCGCCGACGCCGACCCGGCCACGGGTGAACTGGCCGAGCTGGACCGCCGCATGACGATCGTCCGCCTCGGCCAGGGCGTCGACCGCACCGGACGCCTCGCGCCCGAGGCGCTGGAGCGGACCTTCGCCGCCTGCCGGGAGTACGCGGCCGTCATCAAGGAGCACGGCGCCGGGCACCTGCGCTTCGTCGCCACCTCCGCCTCCCGGGACGCGGAGAACCGGGACGAGTTCGTGCGCGGGGTGAGGGACATCCTGGGCGTGGAACCCGAGGTCATCTCCGGTGACCAGGAGGCCGAGTTCTCCTTCACGGGCGCCACCAGGGAGCTGGCCGGCCACGACCGTCTGCCCCGGCCCTACCTGGTCGTGGACATCGGCGGCGGCTCCACGGAGTTCGTCGTCGGCGACGACCACGTGCGCGCGGCCCGCTCCGTCGACGTCGGCTGCGTGCGGATGACGGAGCGGCACCTGGTCGCCGACGGCCGGGTCACCGACCCGCCGTCCGAGGAGCGGATCGCGGCGATGCGCGCCGACATCGAGGCCGCCCTGGACCTCGCGGAGCGCACGGTGCCGCTGCGCGAGGCGCGCACGCTGGTGGGCCTCGCGGGCTCGGTCACGACGGTCTCGGCGATCGCGCAGGAACTGCCCGCGTACGACTCCTCGGCCATCCACCACTCCCGGGTCCCGCGGGAGCGGGTCCGTGAGATCACCGAGTGGCTGCTGCGCTCCACCCACGCCGAGCGGGCGGCGGTGCCCTCGATGCACCCGGGCCGGGTGGACGTGATCGCCGCGGGCGCCCTCGTCCTGCTGTCGATCATGGACCGGATCGACGCGGAGGAGGTCGTGGTGAGCGAGCACGACATCCTCGACGGCATCGCCTATCACGCGGCGAGCGAGGCGCGTTGAGGAGCGGTGCCCGACGGCGTCGCGAGGCCGGTGGCGTGGCTCTCTTTCGTTACCGGTAAGTAGCACTCCGCTGAGCAGTGCGGATAACGTATGAGCGTGCCGGAGGGGTCCGTGCGGACCCCTCCCCGGCGCCCCGGCGACACGTCGTCGGGAAAGTTCGTGAAGTTCTTCACAAGGAATTCGGTCCGGTCGGCCCGCATGGACGGCCCGGTTGGCCCTTCCGGAGGTCCGACCCCCCTGTGAACGTGTTCAAAAGCGGAGAGCGCGGACGTTTCGCGAAGCCCGGCACGGTCGTGTTTCGGGGCCCTCACGCGGGCCCTTTCGGCCCGGAGAGGCAGCTCACGCGGCATTGACAACGGGCCGTGCCCTCCGCGGGTTCCCGTTTCCCGCCATGATGTGGATCACGCGGGCCGCGGAGGATAGCACACCCCTTGCGCATGCTTGTGAAGGGGCGCACGAGCGACCCCCCTGAGGCGGGTGGATACTCGATGCCATGAGCACCACGGAGCGTCCCAGGATCCTCGTAGTAGGCGGTGGGTACGTAGGCCTGTACGCAGCTCGGCGCATCCTGAAGAAGATGCGCTACGGCGAGGCGACCGTCACGGTCGTCGACCCCCGGTCGTACATGACCTACCAGCCCTTCCTCCCCGAAACCGCCGCCGGCAACATCTCCCCGCGCCACGTCGTCGTCCCGCTGCGACGCGTGCTGCCCAAGGCGGAGGTCCTCACCGGCCGGGTCACCACCATCGACCAGGACCGCAAGGTCGCCACGATCGCCCCGCTGGTCGGCGAGGCGTACGAGCTGCCCTTCGACTACCTGGTCATCGCGCTCGGCGCGGTCTCCCGCACCTTCCCGATCCCCGGCCTCGCCGAGCAGGGCATCGGCATGAAGGGCGTCGAGGAGGCCATCGGCCTGCGCAACCACGTCCTCGAGCAGCTCGACAAGGCCGACTCCACCACCGACGAGGAGATCCGCCGCAAGGCGCTCACCTTCGTCTTCATCGGCGGCGGCTTCGCGGGCGCGGAGACCATCGGCGAGGTCGAGGACATGGCCCGCGACGCGGCCAAGTACTACAAGACCGTGTCCCGCGAGGACATGCGGTTCATCCTCGTCGACGCGGCGGACAAGATCCTCCCCGAGGTCGGCCCCAAGCTGGGCGCCTACGGCAAGGAGCACCTGGAGAGCCGGGGCGTGGAGATCTACCTCTCCACCTCGATGGACTCCTGCGTCGACGGCCACGTGGTGCTGAAGAACGGCCTCGAGGTCGACTCCAACACGATCGTGTGGACGGCCGGCGTCAAGCCGAACCCCGTCCTGTCCCGCTACGGCCTCCCGCTCGGCCCCCGCGGCCACGTGGACACCGCCCCGACCCTCCAGGTCCAGGGCACCGACTACATCTGGGCCGCCGGCGACAACGCCCAGGTCCCGGACGTCGCCGCCCGCAAGGCCGGCGTCGAGAACGCCTGGTGCCCGCCGAACGCGCAGCACGCGCTGCGCCAGGCCAAGGTCCTCGGCGACAACGTGATCTCCGGGATGCGGGGCTTCCCGCAGAAGGAGTACTCGCACTCCAACAAGGGTGCGGTGGCGGGCCTCGGCCTCCACAAGGGCGTCGCGATGATCGTCATGGGCAAGATGAAGATCAAGCTGCGTGGGCGTCTGGCGTGGTACATGCACCGCGGCTACCACGGTCTCGCGATGCCGACGTGGAACCGGAAGATCCGCGTGTTCGCGGACTGGACGCTCGGCATGTTCCTCAAGCGGGAGGTCGTCGCTCTCGGCGCCCTCGAGTCCCCGCGTGAGGAGTTCTACGAGGCCGCCAAGCCGACTCCGGTCGCCGCGAAGCCTGCGGCGGAGAAGACCGAGAAGACCGAGGAGAAGGCGAAGGCCTCCTGACCTTCGCTCCTCCCCCGCGTGCCTTGAAGGGGCCGCCCGCCATCCGTGGTGCGGGCGGCCCCTTCGGGCTTTTCGTGGGTGATTTCGGGGTGCCGTCACGCTTGCGGGTGGGCGCCTGCGGGTGGGTGCCTGCGGGTGGGCGGCTTCCGGTGGGTGCCTGCGGGTGGGGGGTGGGTCGGGGTCGTGGGGGGGGGGGGGGGGCGGGGGGGGGGGGCAGGCCAACTGCGAAGACACCAA
>NZ_JBIRHK010000005.1:458666-488011 GCF_044328485.1 Streptomyces sp. NPDC017936
GCGAGCCCGTCGCGCGTCGGGCGTACTGCTGCCTGCTGCCACGGTCGGGGGTGGCTGTGACGAGCTGAGCGACGGGCTCCAGCCGCACCGCCACGACCCGCTCCCGCCGTCTTGCGGGTGCGGGTGCGGGTGCGGATGCGTGGTGGTTGCTCCGTGTCGGCCGGTCCGCTTCTGCCGTCCCGCGGGTGCGGGTGCGGGTGGTTGCGCCGTGTCGGCCGGTCCGCTTGTGCCGTCTTGCGGGTGCGGGTGCGTCGGGGGGGTTTGCGGGGTCTTGACGTGCGTGGGGGACTGCGGCGGGGGGTCGCAGGTGTTTACGTGGGGTCAGGACATTCCTGGATCACCCTCATGGAGGTGTGCACCATGGCTGACGCCGCGCCGCGGCTCCATGCCCTCGTCGAACAGCTGTCAGGAGCCCCGTTCCTGCTACGCGTCCGTGCCTGGGACGGTTCGCAGGCGGGACCGCCCGACGCCCCGACCCTGGTCGTGCGCAACCGCAGGGCCCTGCGCCGCCTCCTGTTCAAGCCGGGCGAACTGGGCCTGGCCCGCGCCTGGGTGGCCGGGGACCTGGACGTCGAGGGCGACCTCTACACCGCGCTCGGCCTCCTCGCCGGCGTCGTCTGGGAGCGCGACGAGGACGCCCGCACCCTCGCCGAGGCGCTGCGCGATCCCCAGTTCCGCGCGGCGGTCCGCGGGTTGCTGAAGATCGCCGGCCCCCCGTTCCCCCCGGCGCCGCCCCGCGAGGAGGTCCGCCGTACCGGGCATCTGCACACCCGCCGTACCGACAGACGGGCCATCAGCCACCACTACGACGTCGGCAACGACTTCTACGAGATCGTCCTCGGCCCGTCGATGGTGTACTCCTGCGCCTACTGGGAGTCCCCCGGCAGCACCCTCGAGCAGGCCCAGCACGACAAGCTGGAACTGGTCTGCCGCAAACTCGGTCTGATGCCGGGTCAGCGTCTGCTGGACGTCGGCTGCGGCTGGGGCTCGATGGCGATCCACGCGGCCCGCGAGCACGGCGTGGACGTCGTCGGCATCACCCTGTCCCAGGAGCAGGCGGCGTACGCCCGCAAGCGCGTCGCGGACGCGGGCCTCACCGACCGGGTGGAGATCCGCGTCCAGGACTACCGCGACGTCACCGACGGCCCCTACGACGCGATCTCGTCCATCGGCATGGCGGAGCACGTCGGCGCCGAACGCTACCTGGAGTACGCGAGCACGCTGCACGCCCTCCTCGCGCCGGGCGGCCGCCTCCTCAACCACCAGATCGCCCGCCGCCCCCAGCGCGACGAGTCGACTTACCACGTCGACGCGTTCATCGACGCCTACGTCTTCCCCGACGGCGAACTCACCACCGTGGGCACCACCGTCACCCAGCTCGAACGCGCCGGCTTCGAGGTCCGCGACGTGGAGTCGATCCGCGAGCACTACGCCCTCACGCTGCGCCAGTGGGTCTCCCGCCTGGAGGCCGGCTGGCGCAGGGCCGTCCAGCTCGCCGGCCCCGGCCGCGCCCGCGTCTGGCGCCTGTACATGGCGGCCTCCGCCCTCGCCTTCGAACGCAACCGCATCGGCGTCAACCAGGTCCTGGCCGTCCGCACCCCGGGCGACGGCGCCTCCGGGATGCCCCTGCGGGCCCGTACCTGGAACCGGCCCGAGGACACGTGACACACGGGAAGGGGCCCCGCCGCACGCGCGACGGGGCCCCACCGGCACTCCCCCTACTCCGCCTTGATCGCCGCCAGCACGTTCAGCCGGGCCGCCCGCCGCGCCGGCCACAGCGCCGCCAGCACGCCCACCGCGGCGGCCAGCGCCAGGAACACGGCCATCCGTCCCCACGGCAGGACCAGCTCGTAGGTCGCCATCCTGGTGCCGATCAGCTCACCGGCCGCCCAGCCGAAGAACACGCCGAGCCCGATGCCGAGCACCCCGCCGAACAGGGAGATGACGAGGGACTCCAGACGGACCATCCGCTTGACCGAGCGGCGGTCCAGGCCGACGGCCCGCAGCATGCCGATCTCCTGGGACCGCTCGAACACCGACATCGCCAGCGTGTTGACGACCCCGAGCACCGCGACGATCACGGCCATCGCGAGCAGCCCGTAGAGCATGTTCAGCATCAGCGTGAACATCTGCGCGATCTCCTCGGAGATGTCCTGCTTGCTCTGGACCATGATGGCGGGGTTGGAGCCCAGGGCCCTCTCCAGCCGGTCCTTCGTCGCGTCGGACGCGCCGCCGGACGTCTTGACCATGACCTGCATGTCGGCCGGCTCGTCCTGGTGCGGGGCGAGGGCGGTGTTGTCCAGGATGATGCCCCGGACCATCTCGTTGCCCTCGTAGACCCCGGCGACCGTCAGCCGCTGCTTCTCCCCGTCCTCGTACGCCACGGTGAAGACCGAGCCGGCCTTCCAGCCGTGCCTGCCGGCGGTGTCCCCGTCGACGACGACCCGGGTGCCGTCCACCGTGAACGCGCCGTCGTCGACCGGCAGGTCGGTCAGCTCGCCGATGGCGGAGCCGGTCACACCGGTGAGGTACTCGGTCTCCCCGTCGATGCGCGCGGGCGCGTTGCGCAGCGGGCTGGTGGCGGTCACCCCCTCGGTCGCGGCGAGCTTCTTCTCGACGTCCGGCGAGAGGGTGGCCGCCTGGTTGGCCATGACCACGACGTAGTCGGCGCGGATCGCCGCCGACGCCATCTTGTCGATGGACCTCTGGAGGCTGCCCGCCATCACCGTCATGCCGGTGATCAGGGTCAGCCCGATCATCAGCGCGGAGGCGGTGGCGGCGGTACGGCGCGGGTTGCGCACCGCGTTCTGCCGGGCCAGCTTGCCGGAGATGCCGAAGCCGCGCAGCACGGGCGCGGCGGCCGCGATCAGCGGGCGGGACAGCAGCGGCGTCAGGACGAACACGCCGATGACGAGGAGCACCGCGCCGAGGCCCATGGGCGCCTGGCCGTCGGAGCCGTTCATCGTGGTCGCGGCGAGGACCACGGCGACGCCCGCCGCCGAGAACAGCGCGCCGATCGTGTTGCGCAGCACCAGCGACCTGGTGGTCGCCTTGGCGTGCACGCTGCTCATCGCGGCCACCGGCGGGATCTTCGCGGCCCGGCGGCCGGGCAGCCAGGCCGCCAGCATGGTGATGACGACGCCGACGGCGAGCGCGGCGGCGACGGTGCCGGGGGAGACCACCAGCGGCCCGTCGGGCACGGTCGCGCCGAGCGTGTCCATCAGCGACCGCAGCCCGGCGTCGACGCCGATGCCCGCGACCAGGCCGGTCACGCCGGCCGTCGCGCCGACCACGAACGCCTCGATCAGCACCGACCGCGTGACCTGGCGGCGCGAGGCGCCGACCGCCCGCAGCAGCGCGAGCTCCTTGGTGCGCTGGGCGACCAGCATGGTGAAGGTGTTGGCGATGATGAAGGTGCCGACGAAGAGGGCGATGCCGGCGAAGACCAGCAGACCCTGCTTCAGCCCGCTCATCTGCGAGGAGATCAGCTCCGCCTGGTCGTCGGCGAGTTCCTCGCCGGTGGTGGTCTCGACGAGCTTCGCCGGCAGCGCCTTGTCCAGCGCGGCCTTCAGCGCGGTCTGCGAGGTGCCGGCGGCGGCCTCGACGTCGATCTCGTCGTAGGTGCCGGGCTTGCCGAAGAGCCGCTGCGCGGTGGCCGTGTCGAACAGGGTGAGGCTGCCGCCGGCGGCGACGTTGCCGTCGTCGGTGGTGAAGATGCCGGTGACCTTCGGGCTGAGCACGGGACCGTCGACCGAGAGCCGTACCGTGTCACCGACCTCGTAGCCGGCCCGGCGGGCGGTCCCGGAGTCGAGGGCGACCTCGTTCGCACCGTGCGGGGCGGACCCCTCCTTCAGCGGGTACCGGGGGTCCTCGTCCCCCCAGTAGTTGCCGCCCCGTGACTGGAAGCCGCCGCCGACGAGCTTGCCGTCCTTGTCGGCGACGGCGGTGAAGCCGCCGACGACGCCGACGGCGGACGCGGCGCCGGGCACCCCGGCGCTGCGCTCCAGCAGGGCCCGGGTCAGCTCGGGAGTCCTGCCGACGCGGTCGCCGACGTCCTCCTGGGCCTCGGCGGTGACGGCGACGTCGACCTGGTCGAAGCCCTTGGCGGAGCTCCTCTGGTAGGCGTCGGAGAGGGTGTTGGTGAAGACCAGGGTCCCCGACACGAAGGCCACGCCGAGCATCACGGCGAGCACGGTCATCAGGAGCCGGGCCTTGTGCGCGAGGACGTTGCGCAAGGCGGTGCGGAACATGGGGGTGTCTACTCCGAGGGTTCTTGACCGGATGTCAGCCGGGCGCCGGCTGCCGGGCGGACGTCAGCTGGTGCGGCCCTGGGCGCCGGACTCGGGGGTCCGGGTGTTTCCGCCCGGAAGGTGCCGCATGCGGTCGAGGACGGACTCCGCCGTCGGCCCGTACACCTCGTCGACGATCCGGCCGTCCGCGAGGAACACCACCCGGTCCGCGTAGGCGGCGGCCACCGGGTCGTGGGTCACCATCACCACCGTCTGCTTCAGCTCCCGCACGGAGTTGCGCAGGAAGCCCAGCACCTCGGCGCCCGAACGGGAGTCGAGGTTGCCGGTCGGTTCGTCACCGAAGACGATGTCCGGCCGGGAGGCCAGGGCGCGGGCGACGGCGACCCGCTGCTGCTGGCCGCCGGAGAGCTGCGCGGGCCGGTGGCCGAGCCGGCCGGCGAGCCCGACCATCTGGATGACCGTGTCCAGCCACTGCTGGTCCACCTTGCGGCCGGCGATGTCCATCGGGAGGGTGATGTTCTCCAGCGCGGTCAGCGTGGGCAGCAGGTTGAACGCCTGGAAGATGAACCCGATCTTGTCCCGGCGCAGCTTGGTCAGCTGCTTGTCCTTCAGGGAGCCGAGCTCGGTGTCGCCGACGCGCACGGAGCCGGAGGAGAAGGTGTCCAGGCCGGCCACGCAGTGCATCAGCGTGGACTTGCCGGAGCCGGACGGCCCCATGATGGCGGTGAACTCGGCCTGCCGGAAGTCGACGGAGACCCGGTCCAGGGCGACCACCCGGGTCTCGCCCTGGCCGTAGGTCTTCGACAGGTCCGTGGCGCGGGCGGCCACGGCGGTGGCCCGGTCGGCGAGAGGGGTGGTGGGCACGGGAGCGACTCCTGTCGGGGCGACGTCGTTGACGGAGGGACGTGCACCATCGTTCCGGCCGCCCGTCGTCGTGGAGTCAGCCGCTGTTCCGGTTCCGGAGGCAGACTCCGGTCGGACCCCGGAACGCCGTGTCATACCAGGGGATGACGCCCGCCCCCCGGGGAGGCCGCCTCGCCGCGAAGGTCAAGAACCGGTGGAGCACCCTCGTTCGGGCGGTGAAATTCCGTCATTCCGCATGCGCGGGCGCCCGTCGCACGCCAGCCTGTTGGCAAGTGCGGATGGCGCGTTCCGTCGTCTGATGCTCCCTCAGACGCCAATAAAATAAGACAACATCGGGTCACTCGTCGGCTGTTCGGGGGGCACGTCCCGATAGGCTCGGGATCTCGATGCGGAGCCCATGGCCTGCCCGGATGGTGGAATGCAGACACGGCGAGCTTAAACCTCGCTGCCCCTCGCGGGCGTACCGGTTCAAGTCCGGTTCCGGGCACCTCCCGCGCCTCCTTTTTTCCTCGCACCCTCCTGTGAGGGCCCGACCGCCGGGGTGCGGAACCGTTGACACCCGATGAAAGCGGGCGCAGACTCACGTCGAACAATGGTGAAAAAAACTTCACCATGCGAACACTGGTGAAGTCCACTCCACGCCTGTCCACACGGATCCCGTGGCAATGACGCCCGTATGAAGGGAAACGCCCGATGCGCACCACCGTCGGCATCATCGGCGCCGGCCCCGCCGGCCTCCTGCTCGCCCGCCTGCTGCACAACGCCGGCATCGACTCCGTCGTCCTGGAGGGCCGCGACCGGGCCTACGTCGAACAGCGGCAGCGCGCCGGGATCCTGGAGCAGGGCACGGTGGACGTGCTGCGCGCGGCCGGCGCCGGGGAGCGCATGGACCGCGAGGGACTGCGCCACGACGGCATCGAGCTGCGCTACGACAGGAAGCGCCACCGCGTCGACTTCCCCGCCCTCACCGGCGGCCGGTCCGTGACGGTCTACGCCCAGACGGAGGTCTGCAAGGACCTCATCGCCCTCCAGCTGAAGGAGGGCGGCCCGCTGCTCTTCGAGGCGGAGGCCCTCGCCGTCGAGGAGGCCGGCACCGACCACCCCCGCGTCCGGTTCCGGCACGAGGGCCGGGAGGACGTCCTGGAGTGCGACTACGTCGTCGGCTGCGACGGCTTCTGGGGCGTGGCCCGCAAGGCGATCCCGGCCGAACTGACCCGGGTCTTCGAGCGGACGTACCCCTTCGGCTGGCTCGGCATCCTCGCCGACGTGCCGCCCTCGCACGACGAGCTGGTCTACGCCCGCCACGACCGCGGCTTCGCCCTGCTGTCCATGCGCTCCCCGTCCGTCTCCCGCCTCTACCTGCAGGTGCCCGAGGGCACCGACGCCGAGGCCTGGAGCGACGAGGAGATCTGGGCCGAGCTGGAGCGCCGCTTCGAGACGGCCGACGACTGGCGGCTGGAGCGCGGCCCGATCACCCAGAAGTCCGTCACCCCCATGCGCTCCTACGTCCACGAGCCCATGCGGCACGGCCGCCTCTTCCTGGCCGGCGACGCGGCCCACATCGTGCCGCCGACCGGAGCGAAGGGCCTGAACCTCGCCGTCGGCGACGTCGTCACCTTCGCGCGGGCCCTGACGCACGAGAAGGAGACCGGCTCGGCGGAGCTGCTCGACGCCTACTCCGAGACCTGCCTGCGCCGCGTGTGGCAGGCCGAGCGGTTCAGCTACGACATGACGACCCTGCTGCACCGCGCCCCGGACGCCACCCCCTTCGAGGACCGCCTCCAGATCGCCCGCCTGGAGCGCGTCGCCTCCTCCCGGGCCGCGGAGACCGACCTGGCCGAGGCCTACACGGGCTTCCCGTTCGCGTGACCCGGGGGCCGGACCGGGCACGTGATCTCCGGCCGGTCCCGGGCAGGTACCGGAACGGTCATGAATGAGGTCCTCCGGTACCGGGAATCAGAGATCCACGTAGCGTGTTGCGCAGCACGACGAGGGAAAGATCCTCCCCGAGCAGTAGGGTCAATCCTTTGCCTACCCATTACCCTTGAGGCCAAGGCCGCGCAGGGTGGCCATGGAGGAGTGAAATGGAGAGCAGAAACCCGGTCTTCTCGCGACGGGGGTTCAGCCGCGACAACGGCTACGCGGGCTTCAACGCGCAGGCCGGGGGACCCGCTGTCGGCACGCAGGCCAACCCGTACGCGCAGGGCGACCCGTACGCCCAGCAGGCGGGCAACCCGTACGCGCAGAACCCTTACGCCCAGCAGGGCGTGGGCGTCCCGCCGCAGGCCCCGGCCACCCCGGGCGCCATGACGATGGACGACGTCGTCGCGCGCACCGCGACCACGCTCGGCACCGTGGTGGTCACCGCGGTCCTGTCCTGGCTGCTGCTGCCGGTCGACGAGGGCAACCTCAACAAGTCGTACGGCATCGCCGTCGGCGCCGGTCTGGTCGCGATGGTGCTGGCGCTCGTCCAGTCCTTCAAGCGCCGCCCGTCGCCCGCGCTGATCATGTCGTACGCCGCCCTCGAGGGCGTCTTCCTCGGCGTGATCTCCAGCGCGGTGTCCACGTACATCGCGGACGGGGTGGTCGCCCAGGCCGTCCTCGGCACCATGGCGGTCTTCGCCGGTGTGCTCGTCGCGTACAAGGCGGGCTGGATCCGCGTCAACCGCCGCTTCTACGGCTTCGTGATGGCGGCCGCGCTCGGCTTCGTCCTGCTGATGGCCGTGAACCTGCTGTTCACCGTCTTCGGCGGCGGCGACGGCCTCGGCTTCCGCAGCGGCGCCCTCGGCATCGTGTTCGGCGTCATCGGCATCATCCTCGGCGCCTGCTTCCTCGCCCTGGACTTCAAGCAGGTCGAGGACGGCATCGCCTACGGCGCGCCGCGCGAGGAGGCCTGGCTCGCCGCCTTCGGCCTCACGCTGACGCTGGTGTGGATCTACATGGAGTTCCTGCGGCTCCTGTCCATCCTCAACAGCAGCGACTGATCCGTCCCGCCGGCAGCGGCCGGCCGGACGTCCCGAAGGGCCCCGGGTTCCCCCCGGGGCCCTTCGGCGTGTCCGTGCCCGGTGACCGGGCGGGCGCGCGGGCGCGCTACAGCAGCTTGCGCGCGGCCCGCCTCAGGTCGTACTCGTGGATGATCGCCTTGGCGTGGCCGTACGCGAGGTCGTACTCGTGGCGCAGCCAGCTGACCTTCTCCTCGAAGCGGAGAGCGGGGCCTTCCTCGACGGTGCGCAGCCAGTCGGCGACTTCACGACCGG
Organism: Streptomyces sp. NPDC017936; assembly: GCF_044328485.1. NCBI lineage: Bacteria > Bacillati > Actinomycetota > Actinomycetes > Kitasatosporales > Streptomycetaceae > Streptomyces > Streptomyces sp. NPDC017936. Next base: position 467,038 of record NZ_JBIRHK010000005.1, read on the forward strand.
TGCAGTGGGGGATGCGAGCCAGCAGGTTGCGATGGGTCTCCTGGGAGAAGACTTGGGACATCGGCGCCTCCGAACGCAATGGGCTGTAAGCCGGTCCTTCAGGTCACGGTGCCTGAGCGTTCGCCCGTTGGCAACAGTCCCGGTGCGGCGCGTACGCTCACCGCGTGGTTGATACGACGCCCCTGTCCCGCGCGGTGGATCACTTTGCCGACCGTCTGAGGGCCGCGCCCCAGAGCCGGCTGCAGCGAGGGGCCGCCGCCGAGGCCCTGGACCTGGCCCGGGAGCTGGCCCGGTGGGCACAGCGCATCGAGGAGCCCGGGACGGAGCCCCGGGAGATGCCCGACGCCGGCATGTTCGCCGTCGCCGACCAGATCACCGTCGCCGGGCACGACCTCGCGGTGGTGCTGACCGGTGAGGACGAGGTCGCCGAGGCGGTCGTCCTGGTGGAGGAGTCGCGCAAGCGGGCGGGTGTGTGAGCCCTACAGGCTCGCGATGACCCGGTCGGCCAGGACGTAGACGTTGTCCTCGCCGCAGGCGAACGTCAGCGTGTACGCGCCGGAGACGCCCGAGCCGCCCAGCAGGTACGGGGCCTCGCCGGCCGTCAGGGCCGCGGCCAGGCGCTCGGCCGTCTCGCGGTGCCCCGGGGTCATGCACAGGGTGGTGCCGTCGGCGAAGACGTAGACGTCGAGGGTGCCGAGCGGACCCGGGCGGACGTCGGTCAGTCCGGTGCGGGAGGCGGCGAGCTCCTCGAGGGCGGCCACCGTGCGCTCGTGGTCGCCCGCGACCGGTGACTGCACCGGGACGAAGTCCGGGTGGGAGGGGTGACGGCGGCGGGCCGCGGCCAGTTCCGGCGACTCCCCGGCGAACTCGTCGGCGTCGGCGGTCGGCTCGGTCACCGGCTCCAGGCCCGCGAAGTCGCTCTGGCGGGGCAGGAACAGCTCGCTGTCCGGCAGGCCCAGCAGCGAGGGGGCGTCGGGGACGTCACGGGACTCCTGGGCGGCCCAGAAGGCGCGCGCCTCGGCCAGCTCCCGCTCCCGCTCCTCGGCGAGCGCCTCGGCCACCGCGGCGCGTATGTCGTCGGCGCCGGCCGTGCGGGCCGCCGGCACGAGGCCCGACGTCCCGAAGGCGGGGTGCTCGACGAGCTCGGCGCGCAGGGCCGCGACCTGACGCCGCAGCTGCAGGAGCGTGCGCAGGACGGCGACCCCCACGGCGCCGGTGGCGGCCGTGGTGACCAGCAAGGCGATCGGCATGGCGCTCACTGACGTACTCCCGGTTCAAAGTCGACCCCCCGACTTCCTACATCAGCTTGAAGGGCGGACTATCCCCCTGTCAGTGCGTAACGTCACGAAACGGACAGGGCTCCGGGTTCGGGTCCTGGGGCGGTACGGCTCTGAGCTGCGTGATCCTCGCGCCGAGGGAGATAGGTCACATCCTGGGGGAGATTGGATCACGGAACGGCCCGGGGTCCGGGGGATCCCCGGACCCCGGGCCGTCGGCTCACGGTGGGTGCCCCGGCGGCTACCGAGAGGTCCGCGCGGTGGCCGCCGCCCGGCTCAGCTCAGGCGCTCGATCACCATCGCCATGCCCTGGCCGCCGCCGACGCACATCGTCTCCAGACCGAACTGCTTGTCGTGGAACTGCAGGGAGTTGATGAGCGTGCCGGTGATCCGGGCGCCGGTCATGCCGAAGGGGTGGCCGACGGCGATGGCGCCGCCGTTGACGTTCAGCTTGTCGAGGTCGATGCCGAGGTCGCGGTAGGAGGGGATCACCTGGGCGGCGAACGCCTCGTTGATCTCGACCAGGTCGATGTCGTCGATGGTGAGGCCGGCGCGGCGCAGGGCCTGCTGGGACGCCTCGACCGGGCCGAGGCCCATGATCTCGGGGGAGAGGCCGGAGACGCCGGTCGACACGATGCGGGCGAGCGGGGTGAGGCCGAGCTCGCGGGCCTTGGTGTCGGACATGATCACGACGGCGGCGGCGCCGTCGTTCAGCGGGCAGCAGTTGCCGGCGGTGACCAGGCCGTCGGGGCGGAAGACCGGCTTCAGGCCCGCCACGCCCTCCAGGGTGACGCCGGCGCGCGGGCCGTCGTCCTTGGAGACGACCGTGCCGTCGGGGAGGGTCACCGGGGTGATCTCGCGCTCCCAGAAGCCGTTCTTGAGGGCTTCCTCGGCGAGGTTCTGGGAGCGGACGCCGAACTCGTCCATGTCCTGCCGGGTGACGCCCTTCCAGCGGGCGAGGTTCTCGGCGGTCTGGCCCATCGCGATGTAGGCGTCCGGCACGAGGCCGTCCTCGCGCGGGTCGTGCCAGGTGGTGCCCTCCTGCTCGGCGACGGCCGCGGTGCGGGCCTCGGCCTCGGCGAAGAAGGGGTTGTGCGTGTCGGGCAGGCTGTCGGAGTTGCCCTTGGTGAAGCGGGAGACCATCTCGACGCCCGCCGAGATGAAGACGTCGCCCTCGCCGGCCTTGATGGCGTGCAGGGCCATGCGGCTGGTCTGGAGCGACGAGGAACAGTAGCGGGTGACCGTGCAGCCGGGCAGGTGGTCCATGCCCATCTGCACGGCGACGATCCGGCCGAGGTTGTTGCCCTGCTCGCCGCCGGGCAGGCCGCAGCCGAGCATCAGGTCGTCGATGTCCCTGGGGTCCAGCTCGGGGACCTTGGCGAGGGCGGCCTGGATGATCGTGGCGGTCAGGTCGTCCGGGCGCAGGTCCTTCAGGGAACCCTTGAAGGCGCGGCCGATGGGGGAGCGGGCGGTCGAGACGATGACGGCTTCGGGCATCACGGCTCCAGACGGGAGGGCGGCGCGCGGCGCCACGTCGAGGGTGGCTGCCGGGCGGCCGACGGGCTTGGTGGACGGGGGACTTCGCTGCACGGCTGTCTGGGAAGTTACCCGTACGTATGGGCGCGGTCACTGCCGCCGCGGTGTGACTCTGGCCGCACTTTCTAAGCGCTTGCTTGGCTCAGCTTCCGTGTGCCCTGGTCGGACCGGTGGGTGACGCGGGCGCCGGCTCCGGCTCGGGCACCCGGCGCCGCCTGCGCCTCTTCAGCAGCGCCCACGGACCCCGCGGCCCCGTCGGCATCGCCGCCGCGACCTCCGTACCGGCCTCGGACGCGGCCTCCACCGCCGCCCGGGCCACCGGCAGGAAGCCCTCGCGGCGGGAGACGTCCGGGCGCTCCTCCTCCGCCGGCCACAGGCCCAGGGCCGCGCAGACCGTCGGCAGCACCGCCATCGCCGCCGTGGCGTAGCCCTCGGCCGAGGGGTGGTAGTGGTCGGGGCCGAACAGCTCGCGCGGGTTCGCCTCGAACTCCGGGCCCAGCAGGTCGCCCAGCGACACCGTGCGGCCGCCCTGCTCGACGACGCCGATCGTCTGGGCGGCCGCCAGCTGGCGGGAGGCACGTCTGGCCAGCCAGCGCAGGGGCTGGCCGACCGGTTCGATCGTGCCCAGGTCCGGGCAGGTGCCGACGACCACCTCCGCGCCGGCCGTGCGCAGCCGCCGTACCGCCGCCGAGAGGTGGCGCACCGAGCGGGTGGGGGGCATGCGGTGGGTGACGTCGTTCGCGCCGATCATGATCACGCAGACGTCGGGCACCCGGTCGACGTCGCCGAGGACCAGCGCGACCTGCCGGTCGAGGTCGTCGGACCGGGCGCCGGGCAGTGCCACGTTCCGCAGCTTCACCGGACGCTCCGCCACCGCCGCCAGACCGGAGGCGAGCAGCGCGCCCGGGGTCTGCCCCACCCGGTGGACGCCCTGGCCGGCCGCGGTGGAGTCGCCGAGCAGGGTCAGCCGCAGGGCCTCCTCGCCGGGGACGGTGTACGTCCGGCCGTAGAGGCCGTCCGCCTGCGGCACGCGGGGAGAGGCGCCGATGCCGTTGACGTGGCGCCGTGCCAGGTGCGCCTCCGCCAGCAGCACGCCGACGACCGCCGCGCCGGCCAGTCCGATCCCGCCACCGCCGTAGGCCGCGCCGGCCGCGATGCGCCGGGCCACTCTTGCCCTGGACATGCTCGTCATGCCTCGACGCCACCTCCTCGTGTCCGTACACCCACTCCTTGCCCCGTACGGACCGTCGGCCAATCTCGACGGTGAGTGAAGGGTCCGGGCGCCCCGTAGGCTGGCTGGACCACCACGACCACTGTTTTGCAAGCAACCGGAGACAACGGTGCGATTCCACGACTCGATGATCAGCCTCGTCGGCAACACCCCGCTGGTGAAGCTCAACAACGTGACCCAGGGCATCCAGGCCACCGTCCTGGCCAAGGTCGAGTACTTCAACCCGGGCGGCTCCGTGAAGGACCGCATCGCCCTGCGCATGATCGAGGCGGCGGAACAGAGCGGGGAGCTGAAGCCCGGGGGCACCATCGTGGAGCCGACCAGCGGCAACACCGGTGTGGGGCTCGCCATCGTGGCCCAGCAGAAGGGCTACAAGTGCATCTTCGTGTGCCCCGACAAGGTGAGCACCGACAAGATCAACGTGCTGCGGGCCTACGGCGCCGAGGTCGTGGTGTGCCCGACCGCGGTCGACCCCGAGCACCCGGACTCCTACTACAACGTCTCCGACCGGCTGGTGCGCGAGACGCCGGGCGCCTGGAAGCCGGACCAGTACTCCAACCCGAACAACCCGCTCTCCCACTACCACTCCACCGGCCCGGAGCTGTGGGAGCAGACGGAGGGGAAGATCACCCACTTCGTGGCCGGCGTCGGCACCGGCGGCACGATCTCCGGCACCGGCCGCTACCTGAAGGACGCCAGCGACGGCAGGGTGCGGGTGATCGGCGCCGACCCCGAGGGCTCGGTCTACTCGGGCGGCTCCGGACGGCCGTACCTCGTCGAGGGCGTCGGTGAGGACTTCTGGCCGACCGCCTACGACCGGACCGTCGCCGACGAGATCGTGCCGGTGTCCGACAAGGACTCCTTCCAGATGACCCGCCGGCTCGCCAAGGAGGAGGGCCTCCTCGTGGGCGGCTCCTGCGGGATGGCCGTCGTCGCCGCGCTGCGGGTCGCCGAGCGGCTCGGCCCGGACGACGTCGTGGTCGTCCTGCTGCCCGACAGCGGCCGCGGCTACCTCAGCAAGATCTTCAACGACGAGTGGATGGCCGACTACGGCTTCCTCGAGGACGAGGGCCCCAGCGCCCGCGTCGCCGACGTCCTCGACGACAAGGCGGCCGGCTCCATGCCGTCCCTCGTCCACATGCACCCGGAGGAGACCGTCGGCCAGGCCATCGAGGTGCTGCGCGAGTACGGCGTCTCGCAGATGCCGGTCGTGAAGCCGGGCGCCGGCCACCCGGACGTCATGGCCGCGGAGGTCGTCGGCTCGGTCGTCGAACGCGAGCTGCTCGACGCCCTGTTCAGCAAGAGGGCCTCCCTGGAGGACCCGCTGGAGAAGCACATGTCCGCCCCGCTGCCGCAGGTCGGCTCCGGCGAGCCCGTCGGCGACCTGATGTCCGTGCTGGGCGGCGCCGACGCGGCGATCGTCCTCGTCGAGGGCAAGCCCACCGGCGTCGTCAGCCGCCAGGACCTGCTGGCCTTCCTGGCCAAGGGCGGGAAGTGACCTTTCGGGTCCCGGGGCCGGACTCCCGGCGAACCCGCGGTGAACGGGGCTCTTCCGCGGCGGACTTCCGTTTCTCCACCGAAACGGTGGACTTCGCGGAAGTGGTACGCGCGCGTCACGTTCACGCAGCACACGCTTAACACGGGTCCGGCACATTAGGGGGTGTCGGCAGGGCGGGAGCGGCTCCCCGCCCCGGCCGGCACCCAAACGGCGTCACGGACCTCCGGAGCGGCTCCCGGACCTCCACAGGCGCCACGGACGCGCAAGCCCGGCCCTGACCCGGCCCGCGTCCCTCGCGGGGACCGCCGTCGTCCCGCCCCCCGGTGACGGGGGTGCGGCGGTCCCCGCGCAACCTCTCCTCGCGTCCGGACCGGCGCCGTTCTCGCGCGGGTGGTCGCTCGCCGTCGTGGCGGCCCGACGGGCGGTCGCGGCCGTCGGGCCGCCACGACCGCCTAACATCACCGCATGCCTCTGCCCCGACCCGCCGACCTGACCTCGCTCGTGCTGCGGACCGACTTCACGGACGACGCGGCCTGGGACGCGCTGTGCGCCGCGTTCGACGCGGACCACGCCACCTTCGTCAGCGACCCCCGGTACGCCGACGCGACGATCCCGGCGCTGATGGCCGAGGACGCCGCCGCCGACGAGGACGAACAGCTCACCTGCCTGTTCCTCGCCGACGCCACCGCCCTGGCCGGCCCGGCGCACCGCCTGCTGGCCCTCGACCTGTACGACGAGCCCGGGCGGACGTTCCGGGTGCCCGTCGAGTGGTTCCCGGACGTCTCCGCCAACCTGGCCATCGCCAACATGGACTTCGAGGACTTCGCCGACTGCGCCGACGCCACCGGCACCTTCCGGGGCTTCGGGGACGGCTGATCCCTCCCCGCCGCCGGCCGGTCAGCCGTCCCAGTCGCCGTCCCGGGAGGACCTGCGGCGCAGGCCGCCGAAGAGGCCCGGGGTGGTGCGGGCGGCCTGGACGACGTTGACGCCGACGATGCCCGCCCAGGAGACGAGCAGGCCGGGCAGGTCCGCGGCGCCGACGCCGATCGCCGACAGGGGCACCGCGAGCACCAGCGAGACGATCCCGAATCCGAAGCGCTCGCCCCAGGAGTCCGTCGCGCCCGGACGCCCGCTGCGGGCCGCCGCCATCTGCTGCTCCGTGAACTGCCGGCGCACCCGGCGCTCGACCGCGTGGTCGATGCGCTGGTCGACCTTCTCCAGGAAGGAGTCCACCAGCGCGGACTCGTACTCCTCGCCCAGTTCCCTGCGCGCGTGCAGGGTGGCGTCGAGTTCCTTCTTCAGTTCGGTGTCCCGCGCGTCCATGGAGGTCTCCCGTCCCGTCATGCCGTCCACGGTAGGGAGCGCCCACGGCGGTGGCACTGGGGTTAGCCCCCGTGTCGCCGGGGGGACGACCGGCGGGGACGGCTTGCCTCGCTGTATAGCGTCATGCAGAGTTCTTGCTGACTGAATAGACGGCTCGGGCGGGTGCGGGCCCGGCCGGGTGCGGGCGGAGGGGGAGCGGGACATGAGCGCGGACAGGGACACGGGCGGCGGTGGGACGGGCAGCGGCGGGACGGACAGCCCCGCGGCACGGCTCCAGGCGCTCTTCGAGGGGCACCGGCTGACGCCGACCCAGCGGCGCATCGCGCACAGCATGGTGCGGCGCGCCGCCGACGTGCCGTTCCTCTCCAGCGTCGAGCTGGCCGAGCTGGCCGGCGTCAGCCAGCCCTCGGTCACCCGGTTCGCCGTCGCCCTCGGCTTCGACGGCTACCCGGCCCTGCGCCGGCACCTGCGCGAGGTCGCGCCGGCCGAGCAGACGGCGGACGCGGCCTCGTACAACGAGTACCAGCAGGCCGTCGAGGCCGAGATCGAGAACCTCAGGCACCTGGCGGAACTGCTCGCCGACCCGCGGCCCGTGCGGCGGGCGGGACGGCTGCTGGCGGCCTCCCGGCCGCTGCCCGTGCTGGGCCTGCGGGCCGCCGCCGCCCAGGCCTACGGCTTCGCGTACTTCGCCGCCAAGGTGCACCCGGACGTCCGGCTGTTGCACGAGGGCGGCTCGATGCTGCACGACCGGGTCGACGCCGCCGCGCGCGCCGGAGCCTCCGCCCTGCTGTGCTTCGCGCTGCCCCGCCACCCGCGTGAGGTCCTCGACGCCCTCGCCTGCGCCAAGGAGGCCGGGCTGACGGTGGTGACGGTCGCCGACTCCGCGTTCGCGCCGGTCGCCAGGGTGTCCGACCTGCTGCTGCCGGCCGCCGTCGGCACCGGGCTCGCCTTCGACACCGCCTGCGCGCCGATGCTGCTCGGGCGGGTGCTGCTGGAGGCGATGTGCGACGACCTGCCGGACGCCCAGGCACGGTTGGAGGCGTTCGACGCGAGGGCGGCGGCGCGGGGGCTGTTCGTGGAGTGACGGCCGCCGTCCGTGCCCGCGGTTCTCAGACTGGTCTCACGTTCGCTCGCTACTGTGCCTGACCGGAGATTTCGGTGTGTTGCCGAGGCGACGAGGAGGCGGAACGTGGCACGCGGGGATCGCAGGGCTCAAGGTCTGGCTCGGGTGGCCGTCGTCGTACGGGCCGGGGCGGCGCCGCTGTGGTGGGCGGGGGTGTTCGCGGCCGGCGTCGGCGTCCTGGTACCGGGCCTGACGGGGCGACGGATCGGGGTGATGGCGGGCGCCGCGCTGTTCCTGGTGGCGGCGGCGGCCGTGGCGCTGCCGCGCCGCAAGCGGTACGGCGCCCTCGCCCGTGCCGCCGTCCGGGCGGGCAGGCACGACGTGCTGCAGGACCGGGGCGTGACCGTGCGCGCCTGGCGGCGCGGGCACCGCTGGTGGCTGCTGCTGGCCTTCGCCGCCGCGCTGGGCAGCGCGTTCGCCGTGCCCGCCGCGGGCGGCATGCTGCTCGCCGGGTGCGGTACGGGACTGCGGCTGAAGGCGGCCTGGCTGGGGCGGCTCGAGCGGGCCGGGGACACGCTGCTGTGGGTGCGGGTCGACTGGCTCGCCGGGAACGGCGGCCGTCCGGCCGGCAAGGCGGTCAAGGCCTACCGCAGCACGGGTATCGCGGCGGGCGACGCGGCCCCCGGCGGGGCGCGCCGCCGCACCGCGGCACTCGTGTAGGCCGGGCCGCCGGACCTCGGTCCGGCGGCTCAGACCTCCAGTTCCTCCTCGATCTTCCGCAGCTGGTGGCGGGCCATCGCCAGGTTGGCCCGCTTGGCGTCCAGCACGAGGTAGAGGAACAGCCCGTTGCCGCCGCGGCCGCTGATCAGACGGATCAGGTGGTACTGGTCGGACAGCGTGATGAGGATGTCCTCGATCTGCGCCTTGAGCCCCAGGTGCTCCATGGTGCGCATCTTGGCGCGGACCACGTCGGTGTTGCCCGCGGCGGCGACGTTGAGGTCGAAGGTCTTGCTCCCGCCCATCGTGCCCAGCGCCATGCCGCTGGTGTAGTCGACGAGCGCGACGCCGTTGGCGCCCTCGATGGAGGCGAGGGCTTCCTTGAGCGCGGTTTCGGTGTTGGCCATGACTGGGTTCCTCTCAACTTTCGGTTCTGGTGCGTGCGTTGGTGGTCGTCGCGCGGGTGGTGCGCGCGCCCGTGGTCCGTGCGGCGGCGGTGTCCGCGGCCTCGGCCGGGGCCTCCGCCGGGGCCTTCACCGGGGCCTTCGGGGAGGGCCTGGCCGCGTCGGCCGAGGGTGCCGCCACGGCGTCGACGAGCTCGCCGATACGGGCGCCCGCCCGGCGCCCCTCCAGGTGCAGCCGGCCGACGTTGACGCGGTCCTGCGCGAGCACCGTCAGCACGGCGCCCTCCCCGGCCGCGTACGTCGCGACGTAGCCGTACAGCCCGCGGACGAGCAGCTCGCGGACGTCGCCCCGGCCGGTCGCGTCCGTCATCCGCACGGCGACGGCCAGGGCGGTGGAGGTCAGCGCGGCCACGCCCTCCGGCTCCACACCGGGGGTGTCGTGGGCGAGGAGGAGCCCGTCCACGCCCGCGGCGAGCGCCCCGGTCAGCTGGGGCACCCGGGCCCGCAGCCGCCGCAGCTCGGCGCGTATCTCCGGCTCGGCGGCCATCAGCGCCCTCCTCTCGGCACGCGGTCGCTGCCGTTCAAAGGGCCTCCAGCGCATCCCTGAGCCTCTTCAGCAAGGTGATGTCGGGGTCGTGCACCCGGGGCAGCGCGCCGGCCAGGCCGGGCGGCGGCTGCGGGACGGGGGGCGGGAACTGCGCGGTCACCACACCGGCCGCCGCCAGCCGGCGGACCTCCACCAGCGTGGCGAAGGCCTGCCGGCCCAGCGCCCGGGCGATGTCCGACGCGGTGCGCACCCCGTCCACCAGGGCCAGTACCGCGCCCTGCCGGGCGGTGAGGCCCGGCGCCGCCACCGGCTCGCTGCGCAGCAGCGGCGCGGTGTCCGGCAGCGGGTCGGGCCACAGGCGGTGCAGCAGTGCGCGGCGGCGCAGCGTCTCGCGCTCCAGGGCGTCGACCGCGACCGGCCGCAGGGCCCCGAACCAGTGCCCGGTGCCGTACCGGAACCGGCCCGGCGTGCTGCTCGGGGCGAGGGCGAAGTACGCGGCGTCGTACAGCGCCCCCAGGTGGCACACCTCCAGCGCGCCCCGCCCGATCCGCCCGGAGTCGATCAGCGCACGGGCCGCGCCGTGCTCCTCGTCGGCCCGCTCCACCGCCTCCCGCCAGACGGCGGCGTCCAGCGTGCCGCGCGCCGACAGCAGGACGTCGAGGCCGGGGGCGAAGGGGCTCTCGGCGTGCACCACCCGGCCCTCGACGAGGTGGAGCGCGCCGCGCTCGCGCTCCAGGACTCCGGTGGCCCGGTCGGCGGCGAGCCGCGTCAGCATCGGCGACACCGCGCCGGCCGCGCGTTCCCGGGCCGCCGCTCTGTCGCGCACCGGCAGCCGGGGCGGCGGGGTCGTCCCCACGACGGTCACCCCAGCACCAGCCGTCCGGCCATCTCGCCCAGCCGGATCCGGGCCAGGGCGAGATTGCCGTCCGACCGGGCCAGCCACACGTGCAGGAACACGCTGCTGTCGAAGGACGTCGGCACGAACCGCAGGACGTGGTAGCTGTCCCGGTTGCTGATGATCAGGTCCTCGACCGGCGGGTCGGCGGGGGCGTGGGCACCGCCGCCGTCGTCGGGCGTGAACGCCCGCTGTTCGGCCGTGAGCCGTGCGACCTCCGCGGCCTCGGCGGCCGCGGCCTCGTGGTCGCCGCCCGGGAACTCCCCGACCGCGCCCAGGGCCAGCCCGCTGGTCCAGTCGACCAGTGCGGCTCCCCGGGCTCCGGGCAGCCGCATGGCCTCCAGTAGGCACTCGTCGATTCCGGGCACCGTTGGCTCCCCTCCCGCCTGCGGTTCGGCTGAGTGAGGAAGAAGCTACGCAACGTAGGCACGAGGAATGAGCGTTCTGGCATTTTCCGGCGGAACATGCGTGGAGGTGACTAAGGTGGGTCAACTGTCTCGGTTTCCGCTCCTTGTTCAACACCCTGCCCGCGGGCGCGCGTCAAGGGGGTGGGGGCGGGTGAGGGGTGGTGGGGGCGCCGACGCGCGCCCCTGCGTGCCCCGGAGGCGCTCCGGCCCGCGCTCCGCCGGCGCCCGTGCGCGCGGTCCGGTCCGCGCTCCGGCGACCCCGGCCGCGCTCCGGCGGCACTTCGGTCGCGCCCCGCCGCCCGCCTCCGTGCGTGCCTCCGCGCCCGCCTCCGTGCGTGCCTCCGCGCCCGCCCCGCGTGTCCCTCCGCGTGCACCTCGTGCGTGCCTCCTTCCGGCGGCGGATCCCCCTCCTCGGGCGCCCGTCCCGTCGACGCGCCCGCATCCCCGTATTGACTAGCTCTATTCATGAAGTCAGGATGTGAATAACGGCGACAACATCCGCCGGGACCATCCCAGCCGCCAGGAGGCAGACCATGTCAGGACCCCGCCCCGTACGAGCGCCGCGTGGTACGGAACTGAGCGCCCTGGGATGGCAGCAGGAAGCCGCCCTGCGGATGCTGCAGAACAACCTCGACCCCGAGGTCGCCGAGCACCCCGACAAGCTCGTCGTCTACGGCGGCACGGGCAAGGCGGCGCGCGACTGGCGCTCCTTCGACGCGATGGTGCGGACGCTGCGCACGCTGAAGCAGGACGAGACGATGCTCGTCCAGTCCGGCCGCCCCGTCGGCGTCATGCAGACCCACGAGTGGGCCCCGCGCGTCCTCATCGCCAACTCCAACCTGGTCGGCGACTGGGCCACCTGGGAGGAGTTCCGCCGCCTGGAACAGCTCGGCCTCACCATGTACGGCCAGATGACCGCCGGTTCCTGGATCTACATCGGCACCCAGGGCATCCTCCAGGGCACCTACGAGACCTTCGCCGCCGTCGCCGCGAAGAAGTTCGGCGGCACCCTCGCCGGCACGATCACCCTCACCGCCGGCCTCGGCGGCATGGGCGGCGCCCAGCCCCTCGCCGTGACCATGAACGACGGCGTGGCGATCTGCGTCGACTGCGACCCGCGCGCCATCGAGCGCCGCATCGAGCACCGCTACCTCGACGTGAAGGCCGACTCGCTGGACCACGCCCTCCAACTGGCCGTCGAGGCCCGCGACGCCCGCCGCCCGCTGTCCGTCGGCGTCCTCGGCAACGCCGCCGACCTCGTCCCGCGGCTCCTCGCCATGGGCGCGCCCATCGACATCGTCACCGACCAGACCTCGGCCCACGACCCGCTGTCCTACCTGCCGACCGGCGTGGACTTCGCGGACATGGCGTCGTACGCGGCCAAGGACCCGGCGGGCTTCACCACCCGCGCCCGCGAGTCCATGGCGCAGCACGTCGAGGCGATGGTCGGCTTCCTGGACGCCGGCGCCGAGGTCTTCGACTACGGCAACTTCCTCCGCGGCGAGGCCCGGCTCGCCGGCTACGACCGCGCCTTCGCCTTCCCCGGCTTCGTCCCCGCCTACATCCGCCCCCTGTTCTGCGAGGGCAAGGGCCCCTTCCGCTGGGCGGCCCTGTCCGGTGACCCCGCCGACATCGCCAAGACCGACAAGGCGATCCTCGACCTCTTCCCCGAGAACGAGTCCCTGGCCCGCTGGATCAAGCTGGCCGGCGAACGCGTCCACTTCCAGGGCCTGCCCGCCCGCATCTGCTGGCTCGGCTACGGCGAGCGCGACAAGGCCGGCGAGCGGTTCAACGACATGGTCGCGAGCGGGGAACTGGCGGCCCCGCTGGCCATCGGGCGCGACCACCTCGACTGCGGCTCCGTCGCCTCCCCCTACCGCGAGACCGAGGCCATGCGCGACGGCTCCGACGCGATCGCCGACTGGCCGCTGCTGAACGCCATGGTCAACGTGGCCTCGGGCGCGTCCTGGGTGTCGATCCACCACGGCGGCGGCGTCGGCATGGGCCGGTCCCTCCACGCCGGGCAGGTGACGGTCGCCGACGGCACGAAGCTGGGCGGCGAGAAGATCCGCCGCGTCCTCACCAACGACCCCGGCATGGGCGTCATCCGGCACGTCGACGCCGGCTACGACACCGCGGAGTCCGTCGCCGACGAGCGCGGCGTGCGGGTGCCCATGCGTGAGGGTGACGACGCGTGACGTTCCACAGCATGTGGGCGGAGCTGCTGCCGATCGGCCGCAGCTCCGCCTCCGGCGGCTACCGCCGCCACGCCTGGACGCCCGCCGACGCCGACTGCCGGGCCTGGTTCCGGGCACAGGCCGAGACGCGGGGGCTGGCCTACGAGGTGGACCGGAACGGCAACCAGTGGGCCTGGCTCGGCGACCCCGCCGCCGGGGACGCCGTCGTCACCGGGTCCCACCTCGACTCCGTGCCCGACGGCGGCGCCTTCGACGGGCCGCTGGGCGTCGTCTCCTCCTTCGCCGCGCTCGACGAACTGCGCGCCCGCGGGGCGACCTTCGCCAAGCCGCTCGCCGTCGTCAACTTCGGCGACGAGGAGGGCGCCCGCTTCGGCCTCGCCTGCGTCGGCTCCCGGCTCACCGCCGGCCGGCTCACCGTCGAACAGGCCCACCGGCTGACCGACGGCGACGGGACCACGCTCCCGCAGGCCATGGAGGCCGCCGGACACGACCCCGACGCCATCGGACCGGACCCGGAGCGGCTCGCCCGGATCGGCGCCTTCGTCGAACTGCACGTCGAGCAGGGACGGGCCCTCGACCTCAGCGGCGACCCGGTGGGCATCGCCGGCGCCATCTGGCCGCACGGACGCTGGCGGTTCGACTTCCGGGGCGAGGCCAACCACGCCGGCACCACCCGGCTGGCCGACCGGCGCGACCCGATGCTGCCGTACGCGGAGACCGTGCTCGCCGCCCGGCGCGAGGCCCGGCTCGCCGGCGCCGTCGCCACCTTCGGCAAGATCTCCGTCGAACCGAACGGCGTCAACGCCGTCCCCTCCCTGGTGCGCGGCTGGCTCGACTCCCGCGCCGCCGACCAGGAGAGCCTCGACCAGGTCGTCGACGGCGTCGAGAAGGCGGCCCGCGAGTACGCCGAGGCCCACGGGGTCGACCTCGGCGTCGTCCGCGAGTCCTTCACCCCCGTCGTCGAGTTCGACCACGCCCTGCGCGACGAGCTCGCCCGCATCCTGGGCAAGGAGGCCGACCTCAGGGTCCCCGTCCTGGGCACCGGCGCCGGACACGACGCCGGCATCCTCTCCGGGAGCATCCCGACCGCCATGCTGTTCGTGCGCAACCCGACGGGCGTCTCGCACTCCCCGGCCGAGTACGCGGCCGAGGACGACTGCGTGGCCGGGGTGCGCGCACTCGCCGACGTACTGGAAGGGCTGGCCTGCACGTGACCCCCACGCAGCGGACGCGGACGTACTGGCTGGAGCACGCCTGGCTCGGCACCCGCGTCGAGCCGGGCGTCGTCCTGGAGACCGGGGACGGCCGGATCACCGCCGTCCGCACGGACGCGCCCGCCCCGCCGCCCGGCGCGGAGGTGCTGCGCGGCCTCACCCTGCCCGGCCTGGCGAACGCCCACAGCCACGCCTTCCACCGGGCCCTGCGCGGCACCGTCCAGGTCGGCTCCGGCACCTTCTGGACCTGGCGCGAGGTCATGTACTCCGTCGCCGACCGGCTCACGCCCGACACCTACCACGCCCTCGCCCGCGCGGTGTACGCCGAGATGGCCCTGGCCGGCGTCACGGCCGTCGGAGAGTTCCACTACGTGCACCACGCCCCCGGCGGCACCCCCTACGCCGACCCGAACGCGATGGGCGAGGCCCTCGTCGAGGCCGCCGCCGAAGCCGGCATCCGCATCACCCTCCTCGACACCGCCTATCTCTCCTCCGGCTTCGGACAGCCCCCCACCTCCCACCAGCTCCGCTTCTCCGACGGCAGCGCGGACGCCTGGGCCGCGCGCTGTTCCCTTCTCGAGGAACGGGATCACGCACGGATCGGGGCCGCGATCCACTCCGTACGGGCCGTGCCCGCCGGCCAGTTGGCGACCGTGGCGCGCTGGGCCGAGGAGCGCGGGGCCCCGCTGCACGTCCACCTGTCCGAGCAGACCGCCGAGAACGACGCCTGCCGCGAGGCCCACGGCTGCACCCCGACGCAGCTCCTCGCCGAGCACGGCGTCCTCGGACCGCGCACCACCGGCGTCCACAACACCCACCTCACCGCCGAGGACGTCTCCCTGATCGGCGGCAGCGGCACCGGCACCTGCATGTGCCCGACGACCGAGCGGGACCTCGCCGACGGCATCGGGCCGGCCGCCGCCCTCCAGAACGAGGGCTCGCCGCTCTCGCTCGGCTCCGACAGCCACGCCGTGATCGACCTGCTCGAAGAGGCCCGCGCGATGGAGCTGAACGAGCGGCTGCGCACCCGCACACGAGGCCACTGGACGGCGGCGGCCCTCCTGCGCGCGGCCTGCGCCGACGGTCACGCGGCCCTCGGCTGGGACGACGCGGGCACCCTGGAAGCCGGCGCGCGCGCCGACTTCACCACGATCGCGCTCGACTCGGTCAGGACGGCAGGGCCGCTTCCGCGGCTCGGGGCCGAGACGGCCGTATTCGCCGCGTCGGCAGCGGACGTGTCGCACACGGTCGTGGCCGGCCGTCACGTCGTACGGGACGGGGTCCACCGCCTCGTGCCGGACGTGCCGAAAGCCCTCGCGGACGCCGTCGCAGTCCTGCGCGGATGACCGCGGACCGCCCCTTCGCGCGGCCCGCCTCCGCCCCCGACCCCCACCCCACCGCCGACCAGGCCAGCAAGGACGCCATGAGCAACGCGACCACCGACAGCCCCGCCCACTCCGCGAGCACCGCGAGCACGCTCATCACCAACATCGCCGCCCTGGTCACCAACGACCCCTCCCTGGGTGACACGTCCCCCCTCGGACTGATCCAGGACGCGGCCGTCGTCATCGACGGCGACCGCGTCGCGTGGACCGGTGAACGAAGCAAAGCACCCGCCACTGACAACCGGGTCGACGCCGGCGGCCGGGCGGTCGTCCCCGGCTTCGTGGACTCCCACTCCCACCTCGTCTTCGCGGGCGACCGGACCCAGGAGTTCAACGCCCGGATGTCGGGGCGGCCGTACAGCGCGGGCGGCATCCGCACGACCGTCGCGGCCACGCGGGCGGCGAGCGACGCCGACCTCGAACGCAACCTCACCCGCTACCTCGCCGAGGCCCTCCGCCAGGGCACCACCACCCTGGAGACCAAGTCCGGCTACGGCCTGACGGTCGAGGACGAGGCCCGCGCCCTGCGCATCGCCGCCGCCCACACCGACGAGGTCACCTACCTCGGCGCGCACATCGTCCCGCCGGACCACGCCGACGACCCGGCCACCTACGTCGCCCTGGTCACCGGCGAGATGCTCGACGCCTGCGCCCCGCACGCCCGCTGGATCGACGTCTTCTGCGAGAAGGGCGCCTTCGACGGCGACCAGGCCCGCGCGATCCTCACCGCGGGCAAGGCCAGGGGCCTGCACCCCCGCGTCCACGCCAACCAGCTCTCCTACGGCCCCGGCGTGCAGCTGGCGGTCGAGCTGGACGCCGCCAGCGCCGACCACTGCACCCACCTGACGGACGCGGACGTGGACGCGCTCGCGAACGGCGGCACGGTCGCCACGCTCCTGCCCGGCGCCGAGTTCTCCACCCGCGCGAAGTGGCCCGACGCGCGCCGTCTGCTCGACGCGGGCGTCACCGTCGCCCTGTCCACGGACTGCAACCCGGGCTCGTCGTTCACCTCGTCCGTGCCGTTCTGCGTCGCGCTCGCCGTCCGGGACATGCACATGACCCCCGACGAGGCCGTCTGGTCGGCCACGGCGGGCGGAGCGGCGGCCCTGCGCCGCACGGACATCGGCCGCCTCACCCCCGGCGCCTACGCCGACCTCGTCCTCCTGGACGCCCCGAGCCACGTCCACCTGGCCTACCGCCCGGGCGTCCCGCTCGTGTCGGAGGTCTGGCGGCGCGGCGTGCGGGTGGCCTGACCGGCCGCTCGGGGCGGACGGGCGGCTCCCGCCCGCCCGGTCCCGCCGGCGGGGGCCGGTCCTCCGGCCGCCGGCCCGCCGCCGCGGGCACGGCTTCCGGCCCTCACTCCGACGCCGAAGGCACGGCCTCGGGCCTGCGGCCGGTCCCTGTCGGTTCCGGTCCGCGCCCCCGGCCGGCCTCCGTCCGCCCGGCGTCCCGCCCCCGGTCGGCGACCGAGCGTCCCCACGCCGTGCCGACGAGCACCAGCACCGCGCCCCCGTACCCCAGCCACCCGGGGCGGTCCCCGGCCAGCGCGATGCCGAGGGCCGCCGCCCAGACCGGCTCCGTGCCCAGGAGCAGACTGACCCGGGAGGGGGAGGTGCGGCGGACCGCCCACATCTGGACGAAGAAGGCGAACAGCGTGCACAGCACCGCCAGGTGCACCAGCCCCAGCCAGTCCCCGGCGTCGAACGCGGCCGCGGCGGCCCACGGCGAGGCGCCCGTCCCCGGCACCGCCACCAGCACCGCGAACACGGTCACGGCGCTGCCCAGCTGCACCGTCGTCAGCGACAGCGCGTCCGCGCCCCGCACCGACTCCATCCGCGCCATGGCCAGCACGTGCACGGTACGGGCGACGGCGGCCCCCAGCATCAGCAGATCGCCCCCGGACGGAGCGGTGAACCCGGCCCCCTGCGTCAGCAGGGCCACGCCCGCCACCGACAGCCCGGCTGCCGCCAGGAACGCCCCCGGCAGCCGCACGCCCCGCACCCGGCTCTCCGCGAGCGGCGTGAACACCATCGTCAGGCTGATGATCAGACCGGCGTTCGTGGCCGAGGTGTGCACCACGCCGTACGTCTCCAGCAGGAAGATCCCGGCGAGGAGCAGCCCGAGGAACCCCGCGCCGCGCCACTGCGTCCCGCTCAGCGCGCGCAGCCGGCGCCACCCCACGGTCACCAGCACCGGCAGGGCGACGGCGAACCGCAGCACCAGCACCGCGAGCACCGTGTCCGCCGTGGTGACGCCCTTGGCCGCGAGGTAGCTGGACCCCCAGACCACGGCGACCAGCAGCACGGGAAGGTCGGTCGGCCGGCCGAGGCGGGCAGGGGTGACGCGCGGCATCGGGCTCCTCACGGCGGATGGCGGCGCCCACCCGCAGGTCAGAGGGCCGGCCCAGCGTAAGGGGCGACCCGGGCCCAGGTCAGCGCCTCGTCTCACGATGAGGACGGCTCCGGGCCACCGTCCTCGAGGACCGGGAGCCGGGGAGCACGCCCGCGCCCGGGCGGGCGCACGACGTCGCTCACCCGGGCGCGGACCGCACTGGTCTTCGGCCGGAGGCGTGCCTCACTCCTCCAGGGTCAGCCCCTTGCGCAGCCGCACCAGGGTGCGGGACAGCAGGCGGGAGACGTGCATCTGCGAGATGCCGAGTTCCTCGCCGATCTCCGACTGGGTCATGCCCGCGACGAACCGCAGCGAGAGGATGCGCCGGTCCCGGGGCGGGAGCTCGGCGATCAGCGGCTTCAACGACTCCACGTACTCGATGCCCTCGATGCCGTGGTCCTCGTAGCCGATGCGGTCGGCGAGGGCGCCCTCGCCGTCGTCCTCCTCGGGCTGGGCGTCCAGCGAGGAGGCGGTGTACGCGTTCGACGCGGCCATGCCCTCGACGACCTCTTCGTGCGAGATGCCGAGACGTTCCGCCAGCTCGCCCACGGTGGGGGCGCGGTCGAGCTTCTGGGCCAGTTCGTCACCGGCCTTGGCCAGGTCGAGCCGGAGCTCCTGGAGCCGGCGCGGGACGCGCACGGACCACGAGGTGTCACGGAAGAAGCGCTTGATCTCGCCCACGATGGTTGGCATCGCGAAGGTGGGGAACTCCACACCCCGGCTGAGTTCGAAGCGGTCGATCGCCTTGATCAGGCCGATCGTGCCGACCTGGATGATGTCCTCCATGGGCTCGCTGCGGGAGCGGAAGCGGGAGGCGGCGAACTTGACGAGCGCGAGGTTCAGCTCGACGAGGGTGTTGCGGACGTACGCGTACGCGTACGTGCCTTCCTCCAGCGACTCCAGCCGCTCGAAGAGGGTCCTGGACAGGGCCCGCGCGTCGACGGGGCCCACCTCGTCGTACGGCGGGATCTCCGGGAGCCCGGCGAGCACGTCCGGGCCGGCGGTGGGCTCGCCGCCCTGCGCGATGGGATCCAGATGGTCCGGTGGGGGGGTCGACGTCGCGCCGCGGGTATGCGGTGCGTCGAGCCGGGATGACATGATGTCCTCCATCGTTCTCGGCATACGGCTGCCGAAGCCAGTGCGTGCACTGCGGTGTGCGGCGCCTCCAAAGCCGGCCGTGTCGGGTACGTGTTCCTCTAGCCCTACCCGCTTCGCTCGACCGATCGCAAGTGCGAATTGTTGAGTTATGTCCGTTTGTGGGTGATTGTTCGGCTGTCGGAGCGCGTTTCGAAGGCGTAGTGTTCGAGGGCGTCAGGAAGCAGTCACGACCTCGGGAGAGACACGGCATGGACCGCGGGACGGTCGGCAGCGCACAGTCTGGCCGGCTTCTGGTGGAGGTGCGGGAAGAGGGCTCCAGCGCCGTCGTGACCCCGGCCGGTGAGCTGGATCACCACACGGCCGATCTGTTGCGCGAGCCGCTCGAGGACTGCTTGGCCCGGGGGCTGAGCCGGCTGGTGGTGGACTGCTCCCGGCTGGAGTTCTGCGACTCCACGGGGCTCAACGTCCTGCTCGGCGCCCGCCTCAAGGCGGAGGCGGCCGGCGGAGCGGTGCACCTGGCGGGCATGCAGCCCGTGGTGGCCAGGGTCTTCGAGATCACCGGCGCGGACGCCGTCTTCACCGTGCACGACACGGTCGAGTCGGCCCTAGCCGACGGTGACGACTGACCTCGTGCGCGGCCCGGCCGCCGCTCGCGGAGCCCCCGTGGGCGCCCCGCGGCCGGCGGATCACGCACGTCCCGGCCGGACCGGGGCGGGCGCGGGACGGAGGAACGGCGCAGAACCGGGCGGACGAGGGGTGTTCCCCCGGTTCCGTCGGGCAGGAGACATCCTGAACATGTCGGTGGCAGAGCGCGTGCCGGAGCACGTGGCACGAGGAGGGGGCGGGATGAGCGGACCGACCGTGCGACGGCCGGAAGCCGTGCGCACCGGCTCCCGCGCGCGCTGCGCCGCCCGTGGTGCCGTCCGAGGCGCCGCGCGCACCCTTGGCATCGCGAATGCTGTGAATCACGAACTGGTGAATCGGTGAGGTGAAGCGCTGATGAGCACCACCCGGCCTTACTCGCCGGGCGACCGCGGCCCGGAGCCCAGCGGCGCTTCCGGCGCGTCGACGGGTCGTCAGGTCCGCAGGCTGAGCTTCGACGGCGCGAGCGGAGTGGTACCCCTCGCCCGGGACTTCGCCCGCCAGGCGCTGTACGCGTGGGGCTGGCTGCCCGCCGCGACCGCCGACCAGCGGGCGGCCGCCGAGGACGTGCTGCTCGTCGTCTCCGAACTGGTCACCAACGCCTGTCTGCACGCCGAGGGCCCGGAGCAGCTCCTCCTCGCCTGCGACAACAAGGTCATCCGTGTCGAGGTCTCCGACCGCGGCACGGGCCAGCCGGCCCCCCGCACCCCCCACCGCGCCGGCCGTCCCGGCGGGCACGGCATGTTCATCGTGCAGCGCCTCTGCCTGGACTGGGGCGTCATCCGGACGCCGGGCGTCGCGGGCAAGACGGTCTGGGCGGAACTGGGCGCCCCGGCGTAACGGCCCCTCCCCGCACTCCGCCCGGGCGGCTCGAGCTGGGGACACAGGCCGCCCGAACCCCTGTCACGACCTGCCCGAGCCCGGCCACGCCCGCCGGCCCCCGTCCGGGTCCGGCGACCGCTTTGGTCCGTCTACGCCTGCGGCTCGAGCTGGGCGCAGCCCGTCCGAACGAATCTCCGAGGCGCGACCCGCCCGAGCCCGGCGGCGTTCGCCGGTCCGGCGACCGCTTTGGTCCGTCTACGCCTGCGGCTCGAGCTGGGCGCAGCCCGTCCGAACGAATCTCCGAGGCGCGACCCGCCCGAGCCCGG
>NZ_JBIRHK010000005.1:488109-499002 GCF_044328485.1 Streptomyces sp. NPDC017936
GGCCACGTCTGCCGAGCCCGGCGATGCCCGCCGAGCCCGGTCACGTCCGCCGGGGCGGGCCGCAGGCTTCCGGGCCGAGTGATGGGCCGCCCGGGCCGGGGCGCGGGCCGTCAGGGCCTTCGAGGTGCAGCCCGTCCGCGTCGGCGCGCGGCTCACCCGGGCCGGGGCCTGCTCCGCTCCGGCCGCGTCCCCCCTGCCCGGACCGTCGCGGCTCCGGCGTACGTCTCCCCTTCCGGGCGTGGCGGCTCCGAGCCGTCGGGAACGAGGGACCGTGGCGTGCCGGAAGCGACCCGCCGCGCCCGCGACCGCCACCGGGCCCGGCCGGTCCCGCAGCCGGCCGCCCCTGCGGCCGGGGCCGAGCCCACGGCGCCGGGTGCGCCCGCGGGACGCCCGTCGGCGAGACGTCCGTCCAGCGGCAGCGGTACGCCGTCCGGCGGTCCGGCGGCGGCCCCGCCGAGCCGGGAGCCCGCGGCCACGGCCGGCTCCGGGCCCTCGGGCCGACCGCGCCGGCACGGCGATCCTGCCGGGCGGCCCGGCGGTGCCCGCGTCCCCGCCGGGCCGTCGGCGCCCGCGCCGGAACGCGCGGAGGGCCACCCCGGGCCGAAGCCGGGGTGGCCCTCCGTCAGGGTCGGGGCCGGACGTCAGTTGACGTTGCCCATGAGCTCCCTGACGCGCTTGCGGTACATCCACACCGCGGCGCCGGCGATGACGGCGAGCACGGCCTGGAGGGCGACGATGCCCGTCTTGTTGAGGTCGACACCGGCGATGGAGAGCAGGCCGGTCGTGGCGTCACCGGCGGTGACGGCCAGGAACCAGACGCCCATCATCTGCGAGGCGTACTTCGCGGGCGCCATCTTCGTGGTGACCGACAGGCCGACCGGGGACAGGGTGAGCTCACCGACCGTCTGGACGAAGTAGATGCCGACCAGCCACATCGCGGCCGCCTTGTGACCGCCCTCGGCGATCGCCAGCGGGGCGAGGAACAGGAAGAAGGACGCGCCGATCATGATCAGGCCCATCGCGAACTTCGTCGCGGTGCTCGGCTCCTTGCCGCGCCGGGCCAGCGCCAGCCACGCCCAGGCGAAGACCGGCGCCAGCGCCATGATCATGACCGGGTTGACCGACTGGTACCAGGAGACCGGGAACTCCCAGCCGAAGATCGTGTTGTCGGCGGAGGAGTCGGCGAACAGGGACACGGTCGAGCCGCCCTGGTCGTAGATCATCCAGAACACGGCCGCGGCGACGAAGAACCAGATGTACGCGGACATCTTCGACTGCTCGGCGCGGTCCAGGTCCTTGTCCCGCTTGATGCGGGCGATGACCAGGACCGGGATGAGGAGACCGGCGATGGTGATCGGGACCAGCAGCCAGTTCAGCGTGTAGTGGCCGGAGAAGCCGACGATCCCGTAGAAGACGGCCGCGAGGACGGCCCACAGACCGGCCTTCTGGAGCGTGGCGGTCTTCTCCGCGGCGGTCATCGGGGTCGGCACGACGTCCGAGCGGGAGCTGAGGTGACGGCTGCCCAGGAGGAACTGGGCCAGACCCAGCGCCATGCCGAGCGCGGCGAGCGCGAAGCCCAGGTGCCAGTTGACGTTCTCACCGACGGTGCCGATGACCAGCGGGGCGGCGAAGGCGCCGAGGTTGATGCCGATGTAGAAGACGGTGAAGCCACCGTCACGGCGCGGATCGTCGGCACCCTCGTAGAGGTGGCCGACCATCGTGGAGATGTTGGCCTTCAGCAGACCGGAACCGACGGCGACCAGGCCGAGGCCGGCGTAGAAGGTGCCGGAGTTCGGCAGGGCCAGGGTGAGGTGGCCGAGCATGATGATCGCGCCCGCGACGGCGACCGTCTTGCGGGGGCCGAGGACGCGGTCGGCGAACCAGCCGCCGGGCAGGGCGAGCAGGTACACGAGCGACAGGTACACCGAGTAGATCGCGGTCGCCGTGGCCGCGTTCAGGTGCAGGCCGCCCGGTGCCACCAGGTACAGCGGGAGCAGAGCCTTCATGCCGTAGTAGGAGAACCGCTCCCACATCTCGGTCATGAAGAGAGTGGCCAGTCCGCGGGGGTGGCCGAAGAAGGTCTTCCCGGAGCCGGGTGTGCCCGGACGGACCGAGTCCTTCGTCAGGCTGGACGCCATGGTCGTTCCTTGCTGGTCGGGACGCGCGGGTGGAGCGTTGCGCGCCCGGTTGGGGCGGCCGGCACCGGCGCGATCGGCCCGTCCCCCCACGCCCAGGGGAGTCCGCTCCGGGTCTCGGAGCGGCGGACGGCGACCACCGGGATCCACGCCCCGCGAGTGGGGGCCCGGCCACAGGTCATTCCTTTCCAAGGCCGGCGGAGACACCGGCCCGCACACAAAAGAGACCCTCAGCGTCAAGTCGACCGCCGAAGGTCCCCGCGTGCTACAGGCGTTACTTCACCATACGACAGGACACTGCCTGATATGGAAGGACTTGAGACAGGGATCACAGGTGATCGCGGAACCGGATCTCTGTTTCCAAGGTCCGTACCAGGATGACATCCCGCGACCGCAGGTCCGGACCAAGATCGGCCGGACGGGGGAGGGGCTGCTGTCCGGCTTGTCCGTGGGTAAGAAACCGGGGTCGGCATCACGCCCTTGGCCCCGCCCCGTGCGGACTACCATCAGCTCATGACCCGTGTACTGCTCGCCGAGGACGACGCGTCCATCTCGGAGCCGCTGGCCCGCGCCCTGCGCCGGGAAGGGTACGAGGTCGAGGTACGGGAGGACGGACCGTCCGCGCTCGACGCCGGCATGCAGGGCGGTGTCGACCTGGTCGTGCTGGACCTCGGCCTGCCCGGCATGGACGGCCTGGAGGTGGCCCGCCGGCTGCGCGCCGAGGGCCACGCCGTGCCGATCCTGATCCTGACCGCGCGCGCCGACGAGGTGGACACCGTCGTCGGCCTGGACGCGGGCGCCGACGACTACGTCACCAAGCCGTTCCGGCTCGCCGAGCTGCTCGCCCGGGTCCGGGCCCTGCTGCGGCGCGGCTCGACCGAGCCCCAGCAGCCGCCGGCCACCCACGGTGTGCGCATCGACGTCGAGTCGCACCGCGCCTGGATGGGCGAGGAGGAGCTCCAGCTCACCGCCAAGGAGTTCGACCTGCTGCGGGTGCTGGTGCGGGACGCCGGCCGGGTGGTCACCCGCGACCAGCTGATGCGCGAGGTCTGGGACACGACCTGGTGGTCGTCGACCAAGACGCTGGACATGCACATCTCCTGGCTGCGCAAGAAGCTGGGTGACGACGCGGCGAACCCGCGGTACATCGCCACGGTGCGGGGGGTCGGGTTCCGCTTCGAGAAGAGCTGAACCCCGGCCCAGGGGCCGCGTCACGTCCGGCGGGGCCGTCGGGGGTGCGCGGCCGCGGGCCGTCGGGGCCGGTCACGGCCGTGCGGCGGTGCCGCGCACCGGCACCGCCCCGCGCCCCGGAGGGGCGCCGCCCCACCGTCCGTCCTGAAGCCATCGCCCGGAAGAGAAGCCCGTGCGCCGCCGTCTGATCCAGTCCACCCTCGCCGTGGTGCTCGTCGTGATCGCCGTCTTCGGCGTGTCCCTCGTCATCGTCGAGACGCGCACCATCAGCAACAGCGCGCAGGAACGCGTGGACCTGGAGGCGGCACGGCTGGCCAGCATCGTGGACAGCCGGCTGCTGGGGGCGGGGACCGTCGGCGCGGAGGTCCTGCGCGACCAGGTCACGCACGACCGGTACGCCGTCATCCGCATCCCCGGCCGGCGGACCATAGAGGTCGGCACCAGGCCGGAGGGGGACGTCATCCGCGGCTCGGCGCGGGGCGAGGAGGGCGAGACGGTCGTCATCGAGGAGCCGCGCTCCTCCGTGACCCGCGAGGTCGGCCGCACCCTGCTGATCATCGGACTGGTGGCGTTGCTCGCGGTGATCGCCGCGGTGCTGCTCGCCATCCGCCAGGCGAACCGGCTCGCCTCGCCCCTCACCGACCTCGCGGAGACCGCCGAACGCCTCGGCTCCGGCGACCCCCGCCCCCGCCACAAGCGCTACGGCGTCCCCGAGCTGGACCGGGTCGCCGACGTCCTGGACTCCTCCGCCGAGCGGATCGCCCGCATGCTGACCGCCGAGCGCCGCCTGGCCGCCGACGCCTCCCACCAGCTGCGCACGCCGCTCACCGCGCTGTCCATGCGCCTGGAGGAGATCACCCTCACCGACGACCCGGACACGGTGAAGGAGGAGGCCACCATCGCGCTGACCCAGGTGGAACGCCTCACGGACGTCGTCCAGCGGCTGCTGACGAACTCCCGCGACCCCCGCACCGGCTCGGCCGTCACCTTCGACCTCGACGAGGTCATCCAGCAGCAGCTCGCCGAGTGGCGCCCGGCCTACCGCAGCGCGGGCCGGGCCATCGTCAGCTCCGGCAAACGCCACCTGCAGGCGGTGGGCACGCCGGGCGCCGTCGCCCAGGTGCTGGCGGCGCTGATCGAGAACTCCCTCATGCACGGCGGCGGCACGGTCGCCCTGCGCACCCGCGTCACCGGCAACCAGGCCGTCATCGAGGTGACCGACGAGGGCCCCGGCGTCCCCGCCGACCTCGGCGCCCGCATCTTCGAGCGCACGATCAGCGGCCGCAACTCCACCGGCATCGGCCTCGCCGTCGCCCGCGACCTGGCGGAGGCCGACGGCGGCCGGCTGGAGATGCTCCAGGCCCAGCCCCCGATCTTCGGCCTGTTCCTGTCCCGGACCCCACTGGAGAAGAAGCCGCCGGAGACCGAGGAGCCGACGGTCAGATGACCCGCCCGTGCGGCGCCCCGTGGGCGGACGCGGGCAGGGACAGCCCGTCCGGCGCTCGAGGACGAGGCCCGCTCAGGGCCGAGGCGGGGGTCCGGAGGCGGCAGCCCCCGGCGACGCCCGCACCGGCGCACGGTGCGCCCCCGCTCAGAACACCCGCTGCCTCGGCGCGGCCGACGCCCTCGGCCCGGCCGCCAGCACCGACTCGGCCTCCCGTACGGGAATCGCCCGGAACACCCACGTCCGGTACGACCAGAACCGGAACAGCGTGGCGACACCGATCCCGAGGAACTTGAACACGTTGCTCTGGAGCGGGCTGTCCCACCCGAAGCCGTACGTCGCCAGGAACAGCAGTCCGTTCTCGATGACCAGCCCGACCACGCTGAACAGCAGGAACAGCGTCAGCTCACGCGTGCGGCCGCTCTTGTCGCGGTCGCGGTACGCGAAGTACCGGAAGCCCAGGTAGTTGAAGGCGATGGCGACGACCGTCGCGATGACGCTGGCCCGCACCACCTGCAGATCGGTGACCTGCCGCACGAGGTTGAACACGCCGAGGTTGACCAGCAGCCCCGCCCCGCCCACGGCGCCGAACTTGGCGAGCTCGTGGACGAGTCTGCGCAACCGCCCTTCCCCCGAGGAACCATGTCCCATGGTCGTACAGGCCCCCGTCCGGGTGTCGGTTTCGTCAACCCAGCCATGCTAACCACCCCCCCTCGCAGGTTTCCTGTGGTGCGCCTCACCGGGTGGGATCCGGCCGGGAAGAAGCCCGGAAGGCGAGGGTAAGAGGCAGGAAAGACCCGGGTGAGAGGCGCGGAATCCGGCCGCCCGGCGTGGCCGATACCCTAGGGGCGTGACGTTCCCGGTAGTCGGCATGGTCGGCGGCGGTCAGCTCGCTCGTATGACACACGAGGCGGGCATCCCGCTCGGCATCAGGTTCAAGCTCCTCAGTGACACTCCTCAGGATTCCGCGGCCCAGGTGGTGAGCGACGTCGTCATCGGCGACTACCGCGACCTGGACACGCTGCGTGACTTCGCGCGGGGCTGCGACGTGATCACCTTCGATCACGAGCACGTCCCCACCGAGCACCTCCGCGCCCTGGAGGCGGACGGCGTCCCCGTCCGCCCCGGCCCGGACGCGCTCGTGCACGCCCAGGACAAGGGCGTGATGCGCGCGAAGCTGGACGCGATCGGCATCCCGTGCCCCCGGCACAGGATCGTGAGCGACCCGCAGGACGTGGCGGCCTTCGCGGACGAGGGCGACGGCTTCCCGGTCGTCCTCAAGACCGTCCGCGGCGGCTACGACGGCAAGGGCGTGTGGGTCGTCGACTCCGTCGAGGAGGCCCAGGAACCCTTCCGCGCCGACGTCCCCGTGCTCGCCGAGGAGAAGGTCGACTACGTCCGCGAGCTCGCCGCCGACGTCGTCCGCTCCCCGCACGGCCAGGCCGTCGCCTACCCGGTCGTGGAGTCGCAGCAGGTCAACGGCGTGTGCGACACGGTGATCGCGCCGGCGCCCGGCCTCGACCCGGCCCTCGCGCTCCAGGCCGAGGAGATGGCCCTGACCATCGCCAAGGAACTGGGCGTCGTCGGCCACCTCGCCGTCGAGCTGTTCCAGACCCGCGACGGCCGCATCCTCGTCAACGAGCTCGCGATGCGCCCCCACAACTCCGGCCACTGGTCCATGGACGGCGCGGTCACCAGCCAGTTCGCCAACCACGTCCGCGCGGTCCTCGACCTGCCGCTGGGCGACCCGCGCCCGCGCGCGAAGTGGACCGTCATGGTCAACGTCCTCGGCGGCGACTACCCCGACATGTACTCCGCGTACCTGCACTGCATGGCCCGGGACCCCCAGCTCAAGATCCACATGTACGGCAAGGACGTGAAGCCCGGACGCAAGGTCGGCCACGTCAACACCTACGGCGACGACCTGGACGACGTGCTGGAGCGCGCCCGTCACGCTGCCGGCTACCTGAGAGGCACGATCACCGAATGAGCCCGGTTGTAGGCATCGTCATGGGGTCGGACTCCGACTGGCCCGTCATGGAGGCCGCCGCCAAGGCCCTCGACGAGTTCGAGATCGACTACGAGGTCGACGTCGTCTCCGCCCACCGCATGCCGCGCGAGATGATCGCGTACGGCGAGCAGGCGGCCGACCGCGGGCTGAAGGTGATCATCGCGGGCGCGGGCGGCGCCGCCCACCTCCCCGGCATGCTCGCCTCCGTCACCCCGCTGCCCGTCATCGGGGTGCCCGTGCCGCTGAAGTACCTCGACGGCATGGACTCCCTGCTGTCGATCGTGCAGATGCCGGCCGGCGTCCCGGTCGCCACGGTCTCGGTCGCCGGCGCCCGCAACGCGGGCCTGCTCGCCGCCCGCATCCTGGCCGCCCACGACGAGGAGCTGCTGGCCCGCATGCGCGACTTCCAGCAGGACCTGAACGACCAGGCCACCGAGAAGGGCAAGCGGCTGCGCGCCAAGGCCGACGGGTCCGCGGGCGGCTTCGGCTTCGGGAAGTGACGCCGGTGACCCCGCTGGAGGAGGCCCGCGAGCTGCTGCGCGAGTTCCCGGTCGTCGACGGGCACAACGACCTGCCGTGGGCCCTGCGCGAGCAGGTCCGCTACGACCTCGACGCCCGGGACGTCGCCGGCGACCAGCGCGCCCACCTGCACACCGACATCCCCCGGCTGCGCGCGGGCGGCGTCGGCGCGCAGTACTGGTCGGTGTACGTGCGCGCGGACCTGCCGGACCCGGTCCCGGCGACGCTGGAGCAGATCGACTGCGTGCGGCAGCTCGTCGACCGCCACCCGGGGCACCTCATGGCGGCGCTGACCGCCGCCGACCTGGAGGCGGCGCGCGCGCAGGGCCGCATCGCGTCGCTGATGGGCGCCGAGGGCGGCCACTCCATCGCCAACTCCCTGGGCACGCTGCGCGGCCTGTACGCGCTCGGCGTGCGCTACCTGACGCTCACCCACAACGACAACGTGGACTGGGCGGACTCCGCGACGGACGAGCCGAGGGCCGGCGGCCTGACCGCGTTCGGCCGCGAGGTCGTCCGGGAGATGAACCGGCTCGGCATGCTCGTCGACCTCTCCCACGTGGCGGCGACGACCATGCGGGACGCGCTGGACGCGACCTCCGCCCCGGTGATCTTCTCCCACTCCTCCTCGCGGGCCGTCTGCGACCACCCGCGCAACATCCCGGACGACGTCCTGGAGCGGCTGCCCGCCAACGGCGGGGTCGCGATGGTGACGTTCGTGCCGAAGTTCGTGCTCCAGGCGGCCGTGGACTGGACGGCGGCGGCCGAGGAGAACATGCGCGCCCACGGCTTCCACCCCCTCGAGACCACCGAGGAGGCCATGGCGGTCCACCGCGCCTTCCAGGAGCGCCGCCCCCGGCCGACCGCCACGGTCGCCACGGTCGCCGACCACCTGGACCACATGCGCGAGGTGGCGGGCGTCGACCACCTCGGCATCGGCGGCGACTACGACGGCACGGCCTTCACCCCCGACGGCCTGAACGACGTCTCCGGCTACCCGAACCTGATCGCGGAGCTGATGGACCGCGGCTGGTCGAGGACCGACCTGGCCAAGCTGACCTGGCAGAACGCGGTACGGGTGCTGGGCGCGGCGGAGGACGTGGCCCGCGACCTGCGGGCGACGCGCGCGCCGTCCCGCGCGACGATCGAGTCGCTGGACGGCTGACCGCCGGCCGGGCGGTCCCGCACGAGGGCGGGGCGACCGGTGCGTCCGGTCGCCCCGCCCGCGCGTTCCTCCCGGCCGCCCGGTCCCCTAGGGGGTCTCGCCGTCCTCGATCCGGCACAGGCAGAACGGGTGCCCGGCCGGGTCCGCGTACACCTGGAAGTCCTTCTTCTCCCGGTCCTCGAGGTCCAGCAGCCGCGCCCCGAGCGCCAGCACCCGTTCGTGGGCCGCGTCGAACTCCTCCCAGGTGGCGCCGACGTTCAGGTCGAGGTGGAACTGCTGCGCGTTGCGGTCGCCCCGGGGCCACTCGGGCGGGGTGAACTCCTCCACCCGCTGGAAGGCGAGCCGCGGGCCGCCGGGCACCCGCAGGACGACCCAGCCGTCCTCGTCGGGCTCGGGCGTGCCGCCCAGGACGGCCGCGTAGAAGTCGGCGAGGGCGCGGGGGTCGGGGCAGTCGAGCACGACGGATCGGACACGGACGACGGGCGCCATGCGGAACCTCCTCGGTGGGCGTCCGGCGGGGCGCGGGACGCGGGAGGGACGGGTTCCCGACCGAGCGGGCGCCGTAACCCACAGGGAGTTCACACCTCACACGCCGCCCGGTTGCGGCAGAATGCACCCAGACGCCGGTTCGGCCGACTGAGCCTCGGCCGAACCGGCGTCGCCCGCCGGCCCGGCCCCAGGCCGTGAGGCCCCTCCGGCCCCGGTCTCTTCAGCCCCGGGCCCTCCGGCCCGGGCTCTCGGGCTCTCCAGCCCTCAGGCCCTTGAGCCTCAGGCGGTCGGGCGGCCCATCGCCCGGTACGTCCAGCCGGCCTTCCGCCACAGCTGCGGATCCAGGGCGTTGCGCCCGTCGAGGATCACGCGGCCCGCCGCGACCTCCGCGAGCACCGCCGGGTCCAGGTCACGGAACTCCCGCCACTCGGTGAGGTGCAGCACGACGTCGGCGCCCCGCACGGCCTCCAGGGCCGACGTGGCGTAGCCGAGGGTGGGGAAGACCCTGCGGGCGTTCTCCATGCCCTTGGGGTCGTAGACGGTCACCTGGCCGCCCTGGAGGTGGATCTGCCCCGCGACGTTCAGCGCGGGCGAGTCGCGGACGTCGTCCGAGTCGGGCTTGAAGGTCGCGCCGAGCACGGCGACGCGCTTGCCGAGGAAGGACCCGCCGCCGAGCGCCTCCCGGGCCAGCTCGACCATCTGGCCGCGCTGGCGCATGTTGATCGAGTCGATCTCGCGGAGGAAGGTCAGCGCCTGGTCGGCGCCGAGCTCACCGGCACGGGCCATGAACGCCCGGATGTCCTTGGGGAGGCACCCGCCGCCGAAGCCGATGCCCGCCCGCAGGAACTTCTTGCCGATCCGGTCGTCGTGGCCGATGGCCTCGGCCAGCTTGGCGACGTCACCGCCGGCGGCCTCGCAGACCTCCGCCATCGCGTTGATGAAGGAGATCTTGGTGGCGAGGAAGGAGTTCGCGGCGGTCTTCACCAGTTCGGCGGTCGGGAAGTCGGTGACGACGAACGGCGAGCCCTCCCGGACCGGGGTGGCGTACACCTCCCGCAGCACCTTCTCGGCCCGCTCGCTGCGCACACCGACGACGATCCGGTCCGGGTGCAGCGTGTCCTGGACGGCGAAGCCCTCGCGCAGGAACTCCGGGTTCCAGGCGAGTTCGGCGTCCTCGCCGGCGGGCGCCAGCGCGGCGATGGTGCGGGCGAGCCGGTCGGCGGAGCCCACCGGCACGGTCGACTTGCCGACGACGAGGGCGGGCCCGTGCAGGTGCGGGGCCAGGGAGCCGATCGCGGACTCGACGTACGACATGTCGCAGGCGTACTCGCCGTGCTTCTGCGGGGTGTTCACACAGACGAAGTGGACGTCGCCGAAGGCGCCGACCTCCGCCCAGTCCTGGGTGAAGCGCAGCCGCCCGGTGGAGCCCTCGAGCCCGGCGACGTGCCGGCGCAGCAGCTCCTCCAGACCCGGCTCGTACATCGGGGTCTCGCCCCGCTCCAGCATCTCGATCTTCTCGCGCACCACGTCGAGCGCGAGCACCTCGAAGCCCAGCTCGGCCATGGCCGCGGCATGCGTCGCGCCGAGATAACCGGTGCCGATCACGGTGATCTTGAGGGCCATGAACATGCTCCTGGGCTGGAGGTGGATCGGGTGTGCTGCCCGAGCATAGTAAGGAGGCGTGCGGAAGCCGTTCACCGGGCAGTTCTTCGGCGCGATTCCCCTTGTCGCCAACCTCACGTATCACTCGGTCGGGCGGACCTCTAAAATTTGAGTTACTTAACGGTAATTAGCGAGATCACCCCATGTGCTTTGGAGCGTGAGAGACCTTGGCCGGATCGGCTGACTTCGACCTGTACCGCCCGTCCGAGGAGCACGACATGCTCCGTGACGCCGTCCGTTCGCTGGCCGAGGCGAAGATCGCGCCGTACGCCGCCGC
>NZ_JBIRHK010000006.1:0-269787 GCF_044328485.1 Streptomyces sp. NPDC017936
AACGTGCCGTGCGGACGCTCGGGCGTGCCCTCCGACCGCGGGAAGAACTCGTACCACGAACCGAACAGGGCCCGCTCCCGCTCCACCAGCAGGGGGGCGGGGGCGCTCGCGGTGACGAACTCGCGGAACGGATGGCGGGCGAGGACCTCGTCCACCTCCGGCGCCAGCGCGGCCGCGTACCGCTCGGACACCGGCAGCGAGTCGTCGAGCAGCTTCCTGGCCGCCTCCCGCACGAGCACCCGTTCCGGGCCGCGCGGCACACGGGCGGCGGCGCGCTCGTGGAGCCGGGCGCCCTCCTCCAGGACCAGACCCGTGTCGATCCCCGCCGGGATCTTGATCTCCGCGTGCCGGCGCCAGGTGGTGACGGGGTCGCTCCAGGCCTCCACCGCGTACGTCCACAGGCCCGCCTCGTCGAGCGTCACGTCGGCGCCCCAGCGGTCGGTGCCCGGGGCGAGTTCACGCATCGGCGTCCACGGTCCACGGCGGCCGTCCGGGCCCCTGAGGACCACGTTCGCGCCGACGGCGTCATGGCCCTCGCGGAAGACGGTCGCGGCGACCCGGAACGTCTCGCCGACCACCGACTTGGCCGGTCGCCTGCCGCACTCCACCAGCGGCTGGACGTCCCGTACCGGGATACGGCCGATCGCCTTCGTGGACCTCACGCTGCACCTCCGCTGTACCGAAACACGTGAACTGAAAGGGGCCTTCGCCGCCCGTCGCCGGAAGCCGGACCGCGCTCACGCGCGGGCGTGCTCCCTGTCAACGCTCCGCGGCCACCCGTGGTACGGGCCGCGCGCCCCCGACCCGGGAGACGCCGCTCCTCCGCTTGCGCCGGCCTCGTGAAGGCCGGGCGTCCGCGCCTGCGCGCAGATACTGCTCGGCGGCGTCCGCGGCCTCCCGGGCGCAACGCTTGCCCATCAGCACGCAGAGGGTGTAACCGCAGTTCTCGAAGGTGGCGCGCACCGCGCGGTCGCCCGGGCTCGCGAGCATCGCGCGTTCCCAGACGCGGTAACTGCGCAGGCGTCTGGCTACTTCGGTCTTCGCTGGCAGCAGCATGGCGCTGTTCACCTTCCGGGAGTTCGAGAGGTACGTCGCCCCGCGACGAGGCGGGTCGGCCCTGTGAGCAGAGGTGCTGAACCGTCAAACCTCCCGCGGCCTTCACTTATGGTGCACGGCCCACCACCCAACGTCCTGTTGGATCTTGATAGTGGTGTGCTCGTGTTGCACGAATGGCGTAGCGGCCGCACTGTGGTTGTGACTCAGGAGCGATCGTCGCTCACGCTTCGTGCTCGGGGCGCGGTCCGCGGACCGCCAAGGAGCGGGAGCCTCGCCGGTGAGGAGCAACGACGATGAAGACCGCAGTGCCCTGCTATTACCACCTCGACGTGGACGTGAGTCCGGAACGGGTCGGACAGGTCAGGCGCATCCTGGCCGCGCACCTCCGGTACTGGGACCTGGAGGTCCTCGTCGATCCCGTCTGCGGCGGCGCCGAGATGCTGCTGCAGGCCATCGACCAGCACGCCAGGGACAAGCACACGTCGATCGAGATGTGGTGGAACGGCCAGCACCTCATCACCGCCGTCGGGGGCGACGACCGGGACCTGCGCCCGGACCAGGACCTGCGCTCCTGCCTGGAGCACATCGCCGCGACGAGCGACGGCTGGGGCTGCTGTGCCACCGTCACCGGCAGCACGGTCATCTGGTTCTCGCAGCGCGCCCGCGCCGGCGAGCGCGTCCCGCTGGTGCCGACCGCACCGGAGCCGAGCCTGCGCGAGGGCCTCCAGGTGCCGCGCGCGCTGCCGGTGGCGGCCCTGGCCGCCGTCCCGGCCGACGAGCCGGACGGCGCCCTGGAGGGCGCCCGGTGACCTCACGGCGAGACCGGAGCGCAGGGGTGCCCGTGTGGAGCGGGCGCCCCTACCCGTTGGGTGCCGACTTCGACGGCGAAGGCACCAACTTCGCCCTGTTCAGCGAGGTCGCCGAGCGTGTCGACCTCGTCCTCGTCGACGACGACGGCGGCAGCCGCGGGGTGACGCTCAGCGAGGCCGACGGCTTCGTCCGGCACGCCTACCTGCCCGGCGTCGGCCCGGGGCAGCGCTACGGCTACCGGGTGCACGGGCCGTGGGACCCGTCCTCCGGGCACCGCTGCAACCCGGCGAAGCTGCTCCTCGACCCGTACGCGCGGGCCGTGGACGGGCAGATCGACAACCACGCCTCCCTCTTCGAACGCGCGGGCGACCGTCCCGACCCGAAGGACAGCGCCGGGCACACCCTGCTCGGCGTGGTCACCGACCCGGCCTTCGACTGGGGCGACGACCGGTCGCCGAGGCGCCCGTACGCCGACACGGTGATCTACGAGGCCCATGTGCGCGGCCTGACCCGTACCCATCCGGACGTCCCGCCCGAGCTGCGCGGCACCTACGCGGGCCTCGCCCACCCCGCCGTCACCGAGCACCTCACCTCGCTGGGCGTGACCGCGATCGAGCTGATGCCGGTCCACCAGTACGCGCAGGACGGCATCCTGAAGGACCGGGGCCTGTCCAACTACTGGGGCTACAACACCATCGGCTTCTTCGCCCCGCACAACGCCTACGCCGCCGACGGCACCCGGGGGCGGCAGGTCGCCGAGTTCAAGGCGATGGTGAAGGCACTGCACGCGGCCGGGCTCGAAGTGATCCTCGACGTGGTCTACAACCACACCGCCGAGGGGAACGAGAAGGGCCCCACCCTGTCCTTCCGCGGCATCGACAACGCGTCGTACTACCGCCTGGTGGACGGCGACTGGGCGCACTACTACGACACCACCGGCACCGGCAACAGCCTGCTGATGCGGCACCCCTACGTCCTCCAGCTGATCATGGACTCGCTGCGGTACTGGGTGACCGAGATGCACGTCGACGGCTTCCGCTTCGACCTCGCCGCCACCCTGGCCCGGCAGTTCCACGAGGTGTCGCGGCTGTCGGCGTTCTTCGACCTGATCCAGCAGGACCCCGTGATCAGCCGCGTCAAGCTCATCGCCGAGCCGTGGGACGTCGGCGAGGGCGGCTACCACGTGGGCAACTTCCCGCCGCTGTGGTCGGAGTGGAACGGCCGCTACCGCGACGCCGTACGGGACTTCTGGCGGGCCGAACCCGGCTCGCTCGCCGAGTTCGCCTCCCGGCTGACCGGCTCCGCCGACCTGTACGCGCACAACAGGCGCCAGCCGCGCGCCAGCGTCAACTTCGTGACCGCGCACGACGGGTTCACCCTGCGCGACCTCGTCTCGTACAACGACAAGCACAACCAGGCCAACGGCGAGGGCGACCGGGACGGCGAGAGCCACAACCGGTCCTGGAACTGCGGGGTGGAGGGGGAGACCGACGACCCGGACGTCCGCACGCTGCGGGCCCGCCAGCAGCGCAATTTCCTCGCCACGCTGCTGCTGTCGCAGGGCATCCCGATGATCTGCCACGGCGACGAGCTGGGCCGCACCCAGCGCGGCAACAACAACGCCTACTGCCAGGACAACGAGGTCTCCTGGATCGACTGGCGGCTCACCGGGGAGCAGCGCGACCTGATCGACTTCACCCGGCACCTCGTCGCCCTGCGCGCCGCCCATCCGGTCCTGCGCCGGCGCCGCTTCTTCCGGGGCGAGACCGTCACGCACGCCGGTCAGCCGCTGCCCGACCTGGTGTGGCTGCTGCCGGACGCGCGCGAGATGACCGACCGGGACTGGCAGCGCTCCGACGCGCACTGCGTCGGCGTCTTCCTCAACGGCGACGCCATCGCCGAGCCGGACCCCAAGGGCCGGCCCGTCGTCGACGACTCCTTCCTGCTGCTGCTGAACAGCTGCTGGGAGCCCGTCGTCTTCCGGCTGCCCGGCGCCGCGTACGGGGAGCGCTGGACGGTGTGCGTCGACACAGTGGAGGCCGACGGCGGGCCGGACGAGACCGAGTACAAGGCAGGCGCCCGCGTGACGGTCGAGGCCCGCAGCCTGGTCGCGCTGTCCCGCCCTCCGCGACGCACGAAGTAGCGCGGGTCCGCGCGGGGGCTCGGCGTCCCCCGCGCGGCCCGTGCCCGGTGGGCCGGGCACGGGTGCCGACGTGCCCGGGGAGGCGCCGGCGTCGCGACGGGGGAGTCCGGCGTGCCGGCTGAAGGGCCTGGCGCGATGCGGTGGGGAGCGTGGCGGGAACGGCGGACGGGAGGCCGTGCGTCCCGGACAGGGCGTCGACGTCGGCGGCGTGCCGGGCGGGTGACTCGGGGTGGCCGCCGGGGTTTCGGGGCCGCGGGGGAAAAGGGCCCGGTGCCTTGGGCGGGGTGTCGGCGTGTCGCGGCGGGGGGAGAGGTGTGTACCGGCGTAATCCCTGCGTGCCTGCGTGCCTGCGTGCCTGCGTGCCTCGTGGTGGTCGTCGTGCGCTGTGCGGGCGGTGCCGGGTCGCGGGGTCCCGGGCAGGGGGCCCGGAGCCTTCCGGCGAGGGGCTCGGCGCGTCCCGCGCGGGAGCACCGGCGTGCGCGCGGGGATGCCGGCGTCCGTCCCCGTGCGCGGGGTTCGGCGCCCCGCGCGCGGGAGCCGTCAGCGTTCCTGGTAGGAGGTCACCGTGAACTGGGCGCCGTCGGGGTCCCGCAGCACGGCTTCGTCGGCCGCCTTGCCCAGCACGCTGCCGCCGTGCCGCTCCGCGGCGCGCGCGCACGCCGCCACGTCCGCCACGGCGAAGTGGACCTGCCAGTGGGGCCGGATCGTCGGGTCGGGTGCCGCCTCCAGCGCGCCCGACTCGATCCGGGCCACGATGTCGCCCCGGCTGCGCAGCACCACCTCGCCGCCCTCGTAGTCGACCTGGCAGCAGCCGGGCCGGCCCGTGGCCCACTCGAGGATCTCGCCGTAGAAGATCGCGGAGTCGAAGGCGTCCCGGGTGTGCAGCCGGATGAACGTGGGGGCCGCCTGCCGCCAGGCCTCCCAGTTGCTGTTCAGCGGCCCCTCCCAGACGCCGAAGGTCGCGCCGTCCCGGTCGGCCAGCAGGGCCGCCCGGCCGGGCGGCAGGGAGAGCGGTCCCACGGCGACCGTGCCGCCGCGCTCCCGGGCGCGGGACGCGGCCACGTCGGCGCTGGGCACCGCGAAGTAGGGGGTCCAGGCGACCGCCATCTGCCACATCGAGGCGACGGCGGCGACCCCGGCCACGGGAACGTTGTCGACGAGCGCGGTCCGGAAGTGCTCCCCGAGCCTCCCCCTGCGCCACTGCCAGCCCAGGACGGCCGCGTAGAAGTCCTGGGTGGCCTCCAGGTCACGGCTGGTCAGGCTCACCCAGCAGGGTGCGCCGAACACGGAGTGCGTGGAGAGGACCTCCTTCGCACCGCGGGAAGATGTCAGGTGATCGTTCATGGCACTCGCGTTCCTGCTCTGTCGGCGCCGCCGGGGGTCTTCCCCCAGTGTCCGGCCGGAACCGTCCACGGCGCCTGCCGAGGGACCCGGTGGCGCGATGGAGGAGTGCCACGAGTACCGCGCGCGTCCCGCGGCGAAACGAACCGGATCTTCGAGCTCGAGCGAGAGGTCGACCAGCTCAAGGAGGCCGTCGCCTCCCACGCCGTGGTCGACCAGGCGATCGGTGTGATCGTCGCCCTGGGGCGGACGACGCCGGACGAGGGAGGGAGAGTGCTGCGGGAGGTCTCCCAGCACACGGACGTCAAGCTGCGCCACGTCGCGGAGACCATCCTGGTCCGGGGTGCGGCGGGGACGTGCCCGAGGCCGTCCGTGCGGAACTCGAGGACGTCGCCGACCGCCACGGCCCCACACGGATCCCGGACGCGCCTCCGCCGGACCGGTGTGCCGGCCGAGACGCGCCCGGGCCCTCAGTTCGCCTCGGGCGCGACCTCCTCGCGCAACCGGGCGAAGCAGCCGCTCAGCAGTCGTGAGACGTGCATCTGCGAGATGCCCAGCTGCTCGGCGATGCTGCTCTGGGTCATCCCGCCGAAGAAGCGCAGGTAGAGGATGGTCCGCTCGCGTTCCGGCAGGGCCCGCAGGCTGGGCGTGACCGCCACCCGGTCCACCACCGTGTCGTAGGCGGGGTCGGCGTCGCCCAGGGCGTCCTCCAGGGCGTAGCCGTCGGTGCCGGGCATCTCGGCCTCCAGCGACAGCGCGGAGAAGCACTCCAGCGCCTCCATCCCGGTGCGCACCTCGTCCTCGGTCAAGTGCGCCTGCTCCGCGATCTCCGCGACCGTGGGAGGCCGTCCGGGGGTGGTCTGGGACAGCTCCTTGGCGGCGTGCCGTACGCGGTTGCGCAGGTCCTGCACCCGGCGCGGCACGTGCAGCGTCCACATGTGGTCACGGAAGTGCCGCTTGATCTCGCCGGTGATGGTCGGCACCGCGTACGCCTCGAAGGCCCGGCCGCGATCGGTGTCGTAGTGGTCGACGGCCTTGACGAGTCCCAGGGCCGCCACCTGGTAGAGGTCCTCGAGGGCCTCGCCGCGTCCCCGGAAGCGGACGGCGATCCGCTCGGCCATGGGCAGCCAGAGCCGGACCAGCTCGTCCCTGAGCGCCCGGCGCTCGGGGCCGTCCGGCAGCTGGGCGAGCCGGATGAAGGACTCGGCGGTGTCAGGGGCGTCGTCATGGGGGTGCTGCTTGGTTCTGACGGTGGAACGCATCACGCGCGCCTCCCTCAGGAGGGTGCCGGTGGATGGACGGACACCGTGGGACGCGCGCTCGGACCTTGACGGAGAACACCCGGGACCGGCCCGTTCGACGGGATCCCACGGACGTGCCTCCTGTCCGAAGCACATCGGTGCAGATGCCCCTTTGTGGGGCCTTTCAAAACGATAATGTAATTTTCGTCCAGTTTCTCACGGGTTTCCTCGGTGTACCGCGTCGGCCGCCTCCCCTGACGTCCGCCCGGCCGGTTCGCCTCCCGGGGTGGAGGTGGTCCCGCCGCGCGGACGAGGGCGCCGCCGCCTCTCCGTCACTGGGCCGGCTGGCCCGCTGGTCTTCCCCGGAACGGGGTGCCGGGACGTGATGTGCGGCACGCCCGCGGGTCGCTCGTGCGAGGCTGTCGGGCGGATCGTGCCTGCGCACGGCTTGATCAACGATCAAAACGGGTGAATCACCTGGCCACAGCGCATTCCGCTCATTTGACAGTGCGCTGAGCCCACGGATAGGAAGCAGCCCGTAGCAAGTCGAGAGGTGGAGTGTGTACGAGCCGAACGTGGTCGGGGACTGGCAGGAGTACGACGAGCGTGCCGGTCTGAGGGTCCGCGTCCACCGCTTGGAACGGGCCGAGCCGCCCCGCGGGCGTGACGAGGCGGCCGAGGGGCTGACGTACTTCCGCCTGCGGGTGACCGTGGAGAACCGCGGGGAGCGCGGCTTCGGCGTCCATCTGGAGGACGGGCAGATCGACGTGCGGATCGGGCCCGACGGGGAGAGCGCGTTCCTCGACTGGCGCAACTCGCAGTTCATCGAGGGCTTCGACGTCTACCCGCTGCGCCGCGCCACCGCCGTCCTGTACGCCGCCGGGCCGGAGGCCGCGCTCGCCCAGGTGGACGTGCAGGTCCAGTTGCGCGTCGACGACGAGTGGGCGGGGCGCCGGATGTGGGTGGGCGGCGTCCGCCTGCACGAGGGAACGGCCGACGCGCCGGCCGGCCCCGTGCGGGAGAGCCTGGCGCGCCAGGTGAGCAACTTCCTGCGCGACCAGGCCGAGGAAGGCACCGCCTGACGCAGGGCGCCCGGCGGCCTGCGGCCCCGTGTTCCCCGTCCCTCCCGTCCCGGGGGCGGTCTTCCGTCCCGGGGTCGGTCCGTCCCGGTGGCGCCGGTCTCAGTGGGGGATGCCGTCGATGATCTCGCGGGCGCCCTGACGCAGCAGCGCGACCGCCACCGACGTGCCGAGCGTGGCCGGGTCCAGGCGGCCCGCCCACTCGTGGGCGTTGAGCCGGACCTTGCCGTCCGGGGTGAACACGCAGGCCCGCAGGGACAGCTCGCCGCTGCGGTCCACGCGCGCGAAGCCGGCGATCGGGCTGTTGCAGTGTCCCTGGAGCACGTGCAGGAACATGCGCTCCGCCGCCGCCTCCCGGTGCGTGGAGGGGTCGCCGAGCCCGCTGACCGCGTCGATCAGGTCGGCGTCGTCCTCGCGGCACTGCAGGGCGAGGACGCCCGCGCCGATCGGCGGCATCATCGTCTCCGGCGACAGCACCTCGCTGATCACGTCCCGCCGGTCGATGCGCTCCAGACCGGAGACCGCCAGCAGCAGCGCGTCCGCCTCGCCCGCCGCCAGCTTCTCCAGCCGCCGGTTGGCGTTGCCGCGGAACGGCACGCACTCCAGGTGCGGGTGGGTGGCGGCCAGTTGGGCGATCCGGCGCACCGAGGACGTGCCGATGCGCGTCCCCTCCGGGAGTTCGTCGAGGGTGAGCCCGCCGGGGTGCACGAGCGCGTCCCGGATGTCGTCCCGCTTCAGGAACGCGGCGAACACCGTGCCCGCGGGCAGCGGCCGGTCCGCCGGGACGTCCTTCACGCAGTGCACCGCGAGATCCGCCTCGCCGGCCAGCAGCGCGGCGTCCACCTCCTTGGTGAACGCCCCCTTCCCCTCGACCTCGGACAGGTCCCCCATCCACTTGTCGCCGGTCGTCTTCACGGGGACGACCTCGGTGCGCACGCCGGGGTGCAGAAGGGACAACTCCGCGCGGACACGCTCCACCTGGGCCAGGGCCATGGGGGAGTCACGGGAGACGATACGGATCAGTTCCGGAACGGACATGCGGGACACGATAGACCCTCGGGCGGGTCACCGTTCGACGCTCGGGCAGAAGCGCGCTGTCGCCCGGGCACGCGCAGCGGGCCGGTCCGGGCGCCCCCGGCGGGTGTGCCCCCGCCGCCCGCCCGGCGGTCCCACGCGTCCTCAACTGCTGTGCCGGACAATAGCGGTGACTTTCCGTCAGGTGAGCAGGACGCCGGTTCACTCCTCTTCCGGGCCGCCCTGCATGCGCAGCGCCAGCGTTCGCAGAAGATCAACCGTCGAGATGTCGCTGCGGCCGGCGTCGTGGACGTCGGCGAGCTCCGTGAAGATGTAGCCGACGCCTGTGACGAAGCGGGCCATGAAGTCGGCGAGTTCCCGGCTGACGGTCGCACCGATCTCCTCCGGGGGCATGTCCGCCGGGACGGTCACCTTCGGCATGACTTCGTTGAGGAGTACGCCGACCGCTTCCGCCTGGCCGTCGCCGGTGTCCGCGTCCGTGCGGCCCCATTCGACGGCTGCGGTGAGGTAGCCGATGAGCCGGAGGACGATCTCGCGCTGCTGATCTTCAGGGGCCATGGGGCGAGGTTAGGCGTACGGATCCCGGGAGCGGGTGCACGCGCCGCTCCGGGGCGTCGCCGTCCCCGGCGTGCGGCCGGTGCGGGCGCCACGGACGCGCCGTCGGCGCCCCGCGGCGCCGACGGCCACGCCGCCGTTCGTGGCACGGGTGCTCGCGGCCGGCGCGTGATGCAGCGTGCCTGGACGGCGGGACCGCCGCGCCCGGCGACTTCGGCGGTCCGGCCGTCATCGGCGTGGGCCGGCCCTCACGCCAGGGGCCGGCTGAGTTCGACCGCGCGCAGCGCCGCCGCCAGCGCCCGTTCGTCCCCGACGTCCAGGGCCGTGTCGGTCAGCTTGATGACGTGTTCGTCGCCGTGGGCGAGGGCGCGTTCGAGGACCTCCTCGGCGGTCGGGCGGCCGGACGGCGCGCAGTCGACCGGCTGCGCCGGGGCGTACATCGCGGTGACCGCCGCGGACGCCGTCCAGGCCGCGTGCAGGCTCGGGGCCCACAGCGCGCGGGGGAGCGCGTCCAGGGCGCGCAGCACGGCGTTGGGGGCCGTCGCCGCGTGCACCAGCATGGTCTCCTCGCCGTGGCCGTGGGTGGCGTAGCGGTGGGTCGCGGCGCGGACCAGCTCGGTGAGGCGGGCGCGGGCGGTGTCGGGGTCGGTCACGTCCGCGGCCCAGGCGGGCAGGGACCGGACGGCCGCCAGCCGGTCCGGGAACCCCGGGCTCGGCGTGCGCACCACCGGGACGGCGTCCAGGGAGGCGGCCGCCGTGGCCGCGCCGGGCAGCGCGGTGACACCGGAGACGGGGCGGTGCCGGGCGGCCCAGTAGCCGAGGGCGTGGGCGAGTTCGGCGAGCCGGGGCGCGTTCTCCTCGGCCCGCAGGGCGCGCACCGCGTGGCCGACGCGGATCACCGGGTGCGTGGCGGCGCCGTACAGGCCCGGCAGCAGGCGGGGCCACCAAGCGGCGAGGACGTCGCGCCAGGGGCGCTCGGCGAGGGCGCGGGTGAAGAAGGCGACCCAGTCGGCCGCGCGGCGGACGTCGCCCAGCGCTTCCCGCCAGTCGGCGTCCGTGACCGGCGCCACCGGACCGGGGAACTCCTCCAACCGGTCCCGGTAGAGGTCCAGCCAGCGGTGCACGGCGTCGGCCCGGCCGCGCGCGGCCAGGGACTCGACCACCATCGGGGCGTGGTTGGACAGGCGTCCCAGCCGTTCCGGCCCGCACGCGTGGAGCCGTTCGAAGGCCTCGTCGAGCGGTCCGTCGATCTCGTTCGTGGTCATGTACCGGACACTAGGGTCCGGGCGGGGGACCGGGATCGGTCCCGGGGCCGAACCCGCGCACGGCGCGGGTCCTACGCCCCGGGACCGACCCCGGACGCCGGCTCACGCGGTGGGGTCGAAGGTGATCCCGGACGGCTTCGCCGAGGCCAGGTGGTTGGCGAAGCCGGCGTCCTTCAGGCCGAAGTTGGCGCTGCCGAAGTCGTAGGAGCTCAGCTTGTCGCGCAGGCCGGCCGGGTAGCCGTTCCAGCCGACCAGCGGCGGGTACTGCCAGGTGCCCTTGTGGTTCTCCGGGGGTTCGTCGTTGGAGTTGGCGAGCCGGAAGCAGTGGGTGCTGATGCCGTCCTTGTGGTACACGACCTTCGCGTGCGTGCCGTCGAAGCGGACGCCGGACGCCGCGGTGACGGTGAACGAGCCGTGGTTGGACGTCGAGACGTACTTCACCTGGCTGTTCTGCACCCAGACCACGACGTGCTCCCAGTCGTGGCGGTGCCCGCCGATGCTGCTGCCCGACAGGGCCTGGTCCTTCTCGAAGTAGAGGCCGTAGAGGTACGCGCACCAGCCGTTGTTGCACTTGTAGCGCGAGTAGCTGTTGGTGTTGTCCAGGTCCGAGGCGTCGCGGCAGTTGCCGTTGAGGGCGCCCGTCGGGTTCAGACCGCCGTTGACGGCGCCGTCGGGGCCGATGGCGGGGGTGGGGTAGCAGCCGTCCGTGTCGTAGTCGAACGCGGGCTGGAACGTCCTCTCGGCGGCCTCGGCGTTGGCCGGCAGCGCCTGGGGCGGAGCGGCGAAGGCGGCCGTGGGGAAGGCGACGACGAGCGCGGCGGCCCCGGCGAGCCCGGTGAGCCATCTCCGGCGGTGTGCCTGGAACTTCGGTGACGACACTGCGTCCTCCTCTTGGTTGCGGGCGCAGCCCAACGGCTGTGGGGGAAAAGGCGGTTCAGCTTCCCCGGTTTTCGCTTCCGCGCCAAGAGTCCGCAGGCGTATCCGTGGTGAAGTACAAGCCAAAACTTGGGAGGTGACGGTACGTCGGTCGAGATGGTCCGGGATGCCGGACGTCGGCTCCTCGGGCGTGAGGCCGGTGCGCGCCCGCCACCGGGACCGGGCCGAAGGGGCGCGCGCCGGTCGCCGCGACCCGCAGCGGCGCCGCGAGTTCGGCGCGCGTCCCGCGCCGCGGACGGCGGGGTGCCGGAGGCGGCGAGCGCGGGGGAGGTCAGCGGCAGGGCCGCGGGCGGGAGGCCGGCGGAGCCGCGGCGCGCCACGCGCGCCGTCCGGGCGTTCTCCCCGAACGGAGGAGCGCCCGGTCGCCGACGTGGCCGAAGACGCCGAACCGGCGGGGTGCGGCTCCGCCGGAACGGCGGGCGGGCGCGTGTCCGGCTTCCACCGCTTCCGCCCGGCGGCGCCGATCAGGGCGCCGTGGCCGCACGCGGCGCGACGGCCGGCCGGCGGGCGGTGGCGGGATCAGCGGGTGGGCGCCGACGTGAGCCGCGCGCGCAGCGTGGCGGCGAACTCCTGCGCCCGGGCCAGCTGGACACGCAGGTCGTCCACCCGCCGCTGCGCGGCCTGCTCGAACCCGCGCACCCGCTCCACGAGTTCCTCGCGCTCCGCGGGCGGCAGCGGCTCGCCGGAGTCGAGGCGGTCGGTGGCCTCCAGCAGCTCGCGCATCTCTTCGAGGGTGAAGCCGAGCGGCTTCATGCGGCGGATGACCATCAGGCGGGCGACGTCGTCCTCGGTGTAGAGGCGGAAGCCGCCCCGGGAGCGGGCCGAGGGGACGACGAGGCCGGTCTCCTCGTAGTGCCGGATGGTGCGCAGCGACAGCTCGGTGCGCGCCGCGACCTCGCCGATCTGCATGTGCTTGCCGTCCACGTCCCCGATCCGGCCCTTTCCGTGAGCGGCGGACCGCGTGCCTCCCGCCCGCCGATCCCTACTCTAACGTTAGGGTAGGGTTGTCGGTGGTGAGGGTCGGGTCGGTGCGGCCCTTTCCCCGCGTGCGGTGCGGGCCCCGAGGCCCGGCCGCTGCCGTGCCGGAGCCGATGCCGCCCCCGGCGAAGAAGTCCGAGCCCCGCGGGAGAGACGCGTGCGCGAGTTCGTGGCGCCCCGCGCCGCCGCCTGTCCGCCGTGACCCCTCGCCCCGGCCGGAGCCCCGGACGCCGTTCGCGTCCCCCGGCCCGGTCCTGAGACCTCCGGCCCCCGCGCGGGCCGATCGCGGGACGTCGGCCCGGCCTTCCGCGTCTTCTTCCGCACGCCTCCGTCCTGCTCCAGGGGCGTGCCCGAACACGACAGGTGACTGCTCCCTTGTCCTTTTCCGTACGGTCCCCCGCCGCCCGGCTGCGCGGCCCGAAGCCCGACTGGCTGAACGACCCGAAGGTCTGGCGCAC
Source organism: Streptomyces sp. NPDC017936 (assembly GCF_044328485.1). NCBI lineage: Bacteria > Bacillati > Actinomycetota > Actinomycetes > Kitasatosporales > Streptomycetaceae > Streptomyces > Streptomyces sp. NPDC017936. The sequence goes on from NZ_JBIRHK010000006.1 coordinate 12,898, forward strand.
CGAGGTGCTGGCCGGCCTGGTGGTCGCGCTCGCCCTGATCCCCGAGGCGATCTCCTTCTCCGTCATCGCCGGGGTCGATCCGGCGATCGGCCTGTTCGCCTCCTTCACGATGGCCGTCACGATCGCCGTCGTCGGCGGCCGCCGGGCGATGATCTCCGCCGCCACCGGCGCCGTCGCCCTCGTGATCGCGCCGCTGAACCGCGAGCACGGCTTCGGCCACCTCGTCGCCGCGGTCATCCTGGCCGGCGTCTTCCAGGTGGTCCTGGGCCTGCTCGGGGTCGCGAAGCTGATGCGGTTCGTCCCGCGCTCGGTGATGGTGGGCTTCGTCAACTCCCTGGCCGTCCTCATCTTCATGGCCCAGGTGCCCGAGATGACCGACGTGCCCTGGCCGGTCTACCCGCTGATCGCCGCCGGTCTGGCGCTGATGGTGCTCTTCCCGAGGGTCACCGCCGTCGTCCCGGCCCCGCTGGTGTCGATCGTGATCCTCACCGTCGTCACGGTGGCGGCCGGCATCGCCGTGCCCACGGTCGGCGACAAGGGCACACTGCCCTCCTCGCTGCCGACGCCGGGCCTGCCGGACGTGCCGTTCACCCTGGACACCCTCACGACGATCGCCCCGTACGCGTTCGCGATGGCGCTGGTCGGCCTGATGGAGTCGCTGATGACCGCGAAGCTGGTCGACGACATCACCGACACCCGCTCCTCCAAGACCCGCGAGTCCGTCGGCCAGGGCATCGCCAACATCGTCACCGGCTTCTTCGGCGGCATGGGCGGCTGCGCCATGATCGGCCAGACGATGATCAACGTGAAGGTGTCCGGGGCCCGCACCCGCCTGTCGACCTTCCTGGCCGGCGCCTTCCTGATGGTGCTGTGCATCGTCTTCGGCCCGGTCGTCTCCGACATCCCCATGGCCGCGCTGGTCGCCGTGATGGTCATGGTGTCGTTCGCGACCTTCGACTGGCACTCCGTCGCCCCGAAGACGCTCCGGCGGATGCCGGCCGGGGAGATCACCGTCATGGTCGTCACCGTCGTGGTCGTGGTCGCGACGCACAACCTCGCCATCGGCGTGGTCGTCGGCTCCGTCACCGCGATGGTCGTCTTCGCCAGGCGGGTCGCCCACCTCGCCGAGGTCACCGCCGTCACCGACCCCGACGGCGACACCGTCGTCTACCGGGTCACCGGCGAGCTGTTCTTCGCCTCCTCCAACGATCTCGTCGGCCGGTTCGACTACGCCGGCGACCCCGAGAGGGTCGTGATCGACCTGTCCGCCGCCCACGTCTGGGACGCCTCCTCGGTCGCGGCCCTGGACGCGATCGGGACGAGGTACGCCCGGCGCGGGAAGACCGTGGAGATCACCGGCCTGAACGAAGCCAGCGCCCACCTGCACGGCAAGCTCAGCGGTGAACTGTCGGCCGGCCACTGACCGAAGGCGCGAGCCGGTCCGCGACGCCGCCGAACGGCGGGTGCGCGGGCTGCTCGCCGAGCGCCTGTCCGCCGCGGCCCGCGCCGGGGCGCGGCGGCGCCCGCCCGTTCCTCGTCGTCCGGGTCCGGCGGCCCGGTGACTTGATTGAGTCAGGCAATGAGACGGTAAAGTGGACCCATGTCCCCCGAACCGCTCCCCGTCGCCACCCCCACTCCGGAAGTGATCGAGATCGAGCGGGCCCTCACCCGCATCACGTACCTGAGCACGCGCGCCCGCCAGCACGACCGGCTGATGGCGCTGGCCGGCGTCCCGCTGGACCGTGCCGCCGTGGCCCTGCTGCGACAGGTCGCCGACTCCGAGCCGCTGCGGCCGGGGGAGCTGGCCCAGCGGCTGGGCGTGGAGGCCTCGCACGTGACGCGGACGGTGCAGCAGTTGCAGAAGGCCGGGTACGTCACGCGGGTGCCCGACCCCGACGACGGCCGGGCGCAGCGGATCCGGCTCACCGAGGACGGCCGCGCGGCCGTCGGCCGCATCCGGGACGCGGGCGCCCGCGGCATGCAGCTGGCCCTGTCCGAGTGGTCCCCCGAAGAGCTGCGCCGGCTCGCCACGCTCTTCCACCGCATGGTCGACGACTTCCTCTCGTACGCCGTCGACGAGGAGGCGGAGCAGCCCGCCGGAGCCGTCGCGCGCGAGGCCTGACCCCGGACCCGCTCCGGCGCCTCCTCCACGACGGCGCGCACGCCCCGCACCGGCGACCGGACCGCCACCTCACCCGCCCCCGGAGGCGACCGAATCGGACGACCCCTCGGCGGGAACCCCACTTACCGTCCAGTAGGATCACGCGCCAGGCCGTCAGAGGAGGAACCGTGCCCCGGTCCGAACGCTCACCCCTGCTGCTCGCGGGCCTGCTGGCCGGCATGGGCGTCGCCCACTTCGCCGCGCCGCGCCCCTTCGACGCGCTCGTGCCCCGTTCGCTGCCGGGCTCGCCCCGGACCTGGACGTACGCCAGCGGCGTCGCCGAGCTGGCGCTGGCGGCGGGCCTGGCGCTGCCGCGGACCCGCAGGGCGGCCGCGCTCGCCACGTCGGCGTTCTTCGTCGGCGTCTTCCCGGCCAACGTCAAGATGGCGGTCGACTGGCGGCACCGGCCCGCCCCCCTCAAGGCCGCGGCACTGGGCCGGCTGCCCCTCCAGGTGCCCCTCGTGCTGTGGGCCCGGAGCGTCGCCGGGAACGCCGGCGCCGCCCCGGGCGCGAAGAGCGCGGTCGACGCCTGATCACCGTGCACGCCGTCGACGCCGTGCACGCCGTGCACACGATGAATGCGGAGGGACGCCCGTGAGCAAGGCACCGCGGACAGGTGACCTGGTCGAGGATTTCGCGCTGCCGGACGAGACCGGGACGGTCCGCAGCCTCACGGAACTGCTCGCCGGGGGCCCGGTGGTCCTCTTCTTCTACCCGGCCGCCCTGACCGCCGGCTGCACGGCGGAGGCCTGCCACTTCCGCGACCTGGCGGCGGAGTTCGCCGCCGTGGGCGCGCGGCCCGTGGGCATCAGCGGCGACTCCGTCGACCGCCAGCAGGAGTTCGCCGGACGCCACACCCTCGGCATGCCCCTGCTGTCCGACGCCGACGGCGCGGTGCGGGAACGGTTCGGCGTGAAGCGCGGCTTCTCCCTGGCCCCCACGAAGCGGGTCACCTTCGTCATCGGACAGGACCGCACCGTCCTGGAGGTCGTGCGCAGCGAGCTGCGCATGAACACCCACGCCGACCGGGCCCTGGAAGTGCTGCGCGCCCACCGCTCCTGAGCGTCAGTTCCTGACCAGGACCTTGAGGCTCTTGCGGTCGGCCATGTCCCGGTACCCGGCCGGGACGCCGTCGAGGCCGGTGGTGGCGTCGAAGACCTTGCCGGGTTCGATGGTCCCGTCGAGGATGTCGGGCATCAGTTCCTCGATGTAGGCCCGTACCGGTGCGGGGCCGCCGGCCAGGCGGACGTTGTGCCGGAAGAGGCTGCCGAAGCCGAGCGGCGCCTCCTCGTACTGCGGGACACCGACCCGGCTGATCACACCGCCCGGCCGCACGATGCCGACGGCCTGCTGGTAGGCGGGCATGTTGCCGACGGCTTCCAGGACCACGTGCGTGCCGTGTCCGCCGGACAGTTCCCGCACCCGGGCGATGCCCTCCTCGCCTCGTGCGGAGACGACGTCGGTGGCGCCGAACTCGCGGCCGAGGTCGGTGCGCGCCCGGTGCCGTCCCATGAGGATGATCTGCTCGGCGCCCAGCCGCTTGGCCGACAGCACCGCCAGCAGGCCGACGGCGCCGTCGCCGATCACGGTGACGCGGGTGCGTTCGTTCACGCCTCCCGCCACGGCGGCGTGGTAGCCGGTGCCGAACACGTCGGAGAGCGTGAGCAGGGACGGGACGAGGGCGGAGTCGGCGGCGACGGGGAGCTTGACCAGGGTGCCGTCGGCGAGCGGGACGCGGACGGCTTCGGCCTGGCCCCCCTCGTCCGGTTCGCCGTCCCAGAAGCCGGCCTGCGGGTGGGCGCAGGAGGTGTGCAGGCCCTCGCGGCAGAACTCGCAGGTGTTGTCGGAGATGGCGAAGGGGGCGACGACCAGGTCGCCGCGCTCGACGGTGGTCACCTCCGAACCGGTGTCCTCGACGATGCCGATGAACTCGTGCCCCATCCGGGCGGGCCCGTCCTCGGGCTTCATCGAGGCGTACGGCCACAGGTCGCTGCCGCAGACGCAGGACGCGGTGATGCGGACCAGCGCGTCGGTGGGCTGCTTGACGACGGCGTCGGGGACGTCCTCGACACGGACGTCGCCGGCGCCGTACATGAGGGTTGCACGCATGAGGGGTTCTCCCGTGGGGTGAGGGCGTTCCGGCCGGTGCCGGTCGGCGGGTGCCGGGCGAGTGCGCGCCCCGGCCTCGTTCCAGCCTGTTCGGCACGGGCGGAGGCCGCACTTCGGGAGTCCGCCGGGCCGGGGCCTCAGAACTCCTCGTGCGCCTCCGGATCCCCGCCCAGCCGCTGCCGCGCCCGCTCCGCGATCACGTCCATCTGCGCGGGACCCAGCTCGAAGCCGAAGACGTCGAGGTTGGCGCGCTGCCGCGCGGGGTCGGCGGACTTCGGGATCGGGACGGCGCCGAGCTGGACGTGCCAGCGCAGGACGGCCTGGGCGGGCGTGACCCCGTGGGCCTCCGCGACCGCGACGACGGCCGGGTCGCGCAGCAGCGCCGAACCACGGCCCAGCGGACTCCAGCTCTGCGTGACGACGCCCTTGGCCCGGTGGAAGGCGCGCAGCTCCTCCTGCGGGAAGAGGGGATGCAGTTCGATCTGGTTGACGGACGGCAGGACGCCGGTCTCCTCCTCCAGCCGTTCGATGTGCCCGGCGGTGAAGTTGGAGACGCCGATCGAGCGGACCAGGCCGTCCTCGCGCAGCTTGATCATGGCCCGCCAGGAGCCGACGTACCGGTCGACGCGGGGGAGCGGCCAGTGGATCAGATACAGGTCCACGTGGTCCAGTCCGAGGCGGCGCCGGGACTCCTCGAAGGAGGCGAGGGTCTTCTCGTAGCCGTGGTGGCGGCCCGGGAGCTTCGTGGTGACGACGATCTCCTCGCGGGGCACCCCGGAGCGGGCCACCGCGCGGCCGACGCCGGTCTCGTTGCGGTAGTTCGTCGCCGTGTCGACGAGGCGGTAGCCCAGACCGAGCGCCCCGGCCACGGCCTCCTCCGCCTGCGCGTCGTCCATCGGCCAGGTGCCGAGGCCGACGGCCGGGAGCCGTGTCCCGTCGTTGAGCGTGTGCACCGGAACGTCGATCACCGTCGGACCTTCCCTCGTCGTGTCGTCCTCCCAGCCTCACGGACGGAATCCGGTCGATCAACCGGACGGGCCGGGGGACGGGCGACGGCCCGTCCGGGGTGCCGGGACGCCGAGGCCCTGTCGCCATGCCGCCGATCGGCTGCCACGATCTTCTTGGAGCCGTACCCGACGACGAGCGGAGCACGCATGACGACGGACAGCCGGACCACGGACCTCGACGAGCAGGTCACCCGGGCCGCACGGGCGGCCGGTCTCGAGGTGCACCCGGTCGCCGGGCACATCGGCGCCGAGATCACCGGAGCCGACCTGGCGGACGGTCTCGACGACGCCCGGGCCGGAGCGATCAGGTCCGCGCTGCTGCGCTGGAAGGTGGTGTTCTTCCGGGGACAGCGCCTCGACCACGCGGGGCACGTGGCGTTCGCCCGCCGCTTCGGGGAACCGGTCGTGCCGCGCAGGCGGGGCAGCGCCTCCCCGCCGGACGTCCCCGAGATCGAGACCACCGCCGACCGGCTGGAACTGGGCGGCCGGTTCGGCATGGACCACGACGAGTGGCTGCGGCGCCGCCGGCACACCCTGCAGCGCGGCTGGCACTGCGACCACGGCGCCCGCATCGACCCGCCGGCCGCGACGATCCTGCGCGCGGAGACGGTACCGCCCTACGGCGGCGACACCACCTGGTCCAACCTGGCCGCCGCCTACGCCGGACTCTCCGCCCCGGTGCGGCACTTCGTGGACGGCCTGCGCGCCGAGCACCGCCTCGGCGTCGGCTACCAGCCCCGCCCCGGCGACGACGCCTACGCGCGCCACCTGCTCGACCACCAGGTCGCGTCCGTGCACCCGCTGGTGCGGGTCCACCCGGAGACGGGGGAGCGGGTGCTCTGCGTCAACGGCTACTACGTCGAGCAGATCACCGGCCTCTCCCGCGCCGAGAGCGCGGCGATCCTCCAGATGCTCCTCGACCAGGCCACCCGGCCCGAGTACACCGTCCGCTTCCGCTGGGAGCCGGGCAGCGTGGCCTTCTGGGACAACCGGGCCACCATCCACCTCGCTCCCGGCGACAACGCCCACCTCGGCTTCCCCCGCACCATGCACCGGGTGATGCTCGCCGGGGACGTGCCCGTCGGCGTCGACGGCAAGCCCTCGGAACCCCTCGTGGGGACCGAGCCCGGCCGCTGGTGAGACCGCCGTCCCGGGAGCGGCCGCCCACGCCCGGCCGAGGGGGACCGCGCGCCGGGCGCGAACCGGCGGCACGGACTCCTCCGGCGGCCGTACGGCGGTCGTACCCGGGTTCCGCCGGGCGGGCACGGCGCGCGGGTGATCAGACCAGCGGGATGGTGACCTCGTCCTCGACGGGCGGGTCCAGCTCCTGCGCGCGGTTGCCGGTGGCCGCGTGGCAGCGCAGCCGGACGGCTTCCGGGCTCACGTCCAGGCGCAGGAAGCACTTGAAGAACGGCGGACTGTACGTCGCCGAGCCCGGGGAGAACAGCGACGTGTAGATCTTGCGGACGGGCAGGCGCAGCCGTGCGCCGCGGTCGGGGCGGCGGCCGGCCCCGAGCAGGGCGGCGACCAGCCGGATCCGCCGCGTGAGCCGGACCTCCCCGCCCGGCGACCGGGTCGGCGGGATGCCCAGACGCTCGGCGACCACGGCCGTGGCCTCGGCCTCGGTGAGGGTGAAGAAGCGGCGCAGCCGCAGCCGGCGGCCGTACAGCGCGCTGTAGAAGGCGAGGGAGTCGCCGCGCAGCGGATAGCAGCGGAAGTCCGCCTCGGTCACCCCGCCGACGTCGACCCGGGCGATGGTGTGGGTGGCGTGCATGAACGCCCCGCCCCCGCCCGCGACGACGTACTGGAGGGTGCGGCCGTCCGCGAGGGGGACCGGATACCGCTGGTAGTTGTGGATGTCGCCGCCGATCGCCGCCACATAGCGGTGCGCCGGGTCGCGCACGATCTCGTCGACCGTGCCGCCGCCCTCGATCGGACACGGACGGTGCTCGCCGTCCACGTACAGCGGCGAGCCGGTGACCAGGATCTTCGGACGCGGTCCCGCCGACACCTCGCGCAGCCACGCGCCCTGTTCGGCGTCCAGGGTGCCCAGCAGACCGGTGTCGATGCCGACGATCCGCACCGGACCGGAGTCGATCGCCCAGTACGGGCCCGGCTGCACGGCCTGTTGGCCGGGTGCGGAGCGCAACGCCCGTGCGGCGCCCAGGGACCGGCCGTCACCGGTGCGGGGGCGGTGCCACAGCAGGGAGCGCAGCCAGGCGCGGGTGAGCGGGCGCGGCGCGGGCTCCGCGGGCAGGGGAGGGGCGTCGTCGCAGAAGACGCGCATGAAGGCGCCGAGGTCCTCGTACCAGTCGTGGTTGCCGGGTATCGCGTAGACCGGCGCCCGGTAGTCCCGGTACGGGCGGAAGAACTTGTCCTCGTAGTCGTCGGCGCCGCCGACGGGATAGATCACGTCACTGGCCAGCACGGCGAACCGGGTGTCCTGACCCACTTTCAGCAGGCCGGGCACGACCGCGTACTGGGGCTCGTCGCCCTCCCCCGTGTCGCCGATGACGAGGAACGAGAAGCGGTCCGGGTCCGGGCGCCGGATCACCTTGTCGGCGGGCGCCCCGGCCGCCGCCCGCTGGGCCACCCAGCGGCTGCGGGTACGGCCCGTGGGATCCCCGAACCACGACGCCAGCACGCCGTTGCGCGCCGCCCACAGCATCCGGGGGTCCAGCCAGGAGATCTTCCGGACCCCGGACGGCATGAGCTGCCGGTAGGTGCCGGGTTCGGCGCCGCCCCAGCCGGCGCCCTCGGCGGTATCGCGTGAGGAGTTGGCCACCGGTGCACCGTAGCAACGATCACCCGGTGCGTTCGTCCGGGACCGCGTGGTGAACTACCGCGGGAGGACGGCGTGTTCCGGACGCCCGCAGCGGCCGGCCGGTGTCCGGGGCGGGGCGGTGGCCGGCCGGTGCGGTCGCGCGCCGAAGGCGTCCCGGGCGCCGGACCGATTCGCTCCGGCGCCGTCCGACGGCCCTCCCGGCGGCCGGCGCCCACGGGGTGGCCGGCCCGCCGGACCCGCGCCGACCACAGGGAACGCACAGCCGGAGCACAGTCCGGCGGTCCGCGGCGGCCCTGGTGGCGTCCCGCACCGAGGGATAACCCTCCGAGTACCCCGGTCGGGATGGCATGACCTCGACAAAGCTGTCATTCTCCCATCCGACCGCCGCCCACGGGCGGCGCGTTCACCCCCCACACGCACGGCTCCCGCACGCCTCAGCTCGTCCCGGACAGCACCCCGGCTGCCCGGTCATCGGCCGGGCCGCGGCCCTGCAGATCTGGTACAAGGCGCTGACGACGTACATGACGTCCAGCACCACCTACGCGGGCGCCCGCACCGCTGCGCTCAACGCGGCCGCGGCGCTGTACGGCACCGGCTCCACCCAGTACGCCGGGTTCGGCAACGCCTTCGCCGGCATCAACGTCGGCAGCCACATCACGGTCCCGTCGACCGGCGTCACCGTCACCAACCCGGGCAACCGGTCCGCCACCGTCGGCACCGCGGTGAGCCTGCAGATCTCGGCCGGCAGCACCAACGGCGGCTCCCTGACCTACGCCGCGACCGGTCTGCCCGCCGGCCTGTCGATCAACGGCTCCACCGGTCTGATCTCCGGCACGCCGACCACGGCCGGCTCCTACGGCACCACCGTCACGGTGACCGACTCGACCGGCGCGACCGGCACCGCGGCCTTCACCTGGACGGTCAGCTCCTCCGGCGGCGGCTCCTGCACCTCGACCCAGCTCCTGGGCAACGCGGGCTTCGAGTCCGGCAACACCACCTGGACGGCGTCGAGCGGCGTGATCACCAACTCCAGCAGCCAGGCGGCCCGCACCGGCTCCTACAAGGCCTGGCTCGACGGCTACGGATCGACCCACACCGACACGCTGTCCCAGTCGGTGACGATCCCGAGCGGCTGCACCGGAACGACGTTCACCTTCCACCTCCACGTCGACACGGCCGAGACCACCACCAGCACCCAGTACGACAAGCTGACGGTCGCCGCCGGTTCGACCACCCTGGCCACGTACTCCAACCTCGACGCGGCCTCCGGGTACGTCCAGAAGTCCTTCAGCCTCGGCTCCTACGCGGGCTCCACGGTGACCCTGAAGTTCACCGGCGTCGAGGACTCCTCGCTCCAGACCGGCTTCGTGATCGACGACACCGCCGTCACGACCGGCTGATCCGCTCCGCCCGACCGGCGTCCCGCACGCGGGCTCCCCCCGCGTGCGGGACGCCGCCGCGTTCAGCTGAGCGGATCGAGCGTCAGATACGCCTGGCGCGGCGAGCCGTCGTGGACGAGCGACTCCTGCTGTCCGACGTCGTCGAAGGCGAACGCGTACGCCTTGCCGTCGGCCATCTGCGCGTGGATCTTGCGGGCGTAGTGGTTGGTCACCGCGTCCTGGTAGAAGTTCGCCGTCGTGGTGTCCGGCTGGTTGGGGTTGACCAGGAGCGTGGACCGGTTGAAGCCCGCGCACAGCGTGCGGGAGATCGGCCCGCGCACGGCGTCGTTGGGCGCGTCCAGCAGCCTGTGGCAGCCGAAGATGCTCGCCGCGTCCGGCTTCTGGAAGCTGGTGACGACCGCGCCGGAGGCGTTCGTGAAGTTCAGGACGCCGCCCGAGACCCGGCCGTAGTACCTGGTGCCGGGCTGGTCGGCGAACGGTGTCACGGTCAGCGTCGTGGTCGCGTACTTCTGCCAGACGCGGTTGACGTAGTCGTCCATGACGTTCGCCGGAAGGGCGCCGGTCTCCACGCCGTACAGCGGGGAGAGCGCGCGCAGGACGGTGCCGTCGGAGCGGGTCTGGACCAGGTTCGCCCAGCCGCCGGGCTGGCCGCGCAGGGCGTTGAAGAACCCGTTGTAGCCACCCGCCTTGAGGTGCCCGGTGCTGACCGTGCTGCCGTCCGCGCGCTGCACGCCGACCGCGTACGGCGCCGAGAACATGTCGACCTGGGTGCTGTTCAGCCACAGCCCGGCGTCGTTGAGGGTGTACTCCGACCAGTTGAAGAGGATGTTCCGGTTGGGGTCGGTCGGGTTCTGCACGGCCGGCTGCACCAGCCCGCCGGTGGTCAGCTTGAAGACGAGCTTCTGGCCGTACGAGAAGTAGATCCGGCCGGAGAACTTCGGGATCCGGATGGTCGTCGACCGCCCGGCGGCCGGTCCGGGGATCGAGGCGTCGGGCGCCGGGGTGGGCGGGTTGCCGCCCGCGGGCCACGCGTGGAACGCGCCGTTCGCGTCCGCCCAGCCCTGCCGGCCGGTCGACAGGTCGGTGCCGAGGTTGTAGACGTACAGGGGCTCGCCGCGGCCCGAGCTGTTGGTGATCTTCAGCGGGATGGTGTCGGGGACCGCGGCCCGGGCCGGCGGTCCGAGGGTGAGCAACGCGCCGGCGAGGGCCGCGGCGCCTGCCGCCGCCGCCAGCCGGGACCTGAGTGTGCGGAGCACTCTCCACCTCCGTGCGGGTAGGCCTGTGGGGTTGGTCCGTACCTAGTTGAGAGCGCTCTCACAGTGCCCTTGGGGTGTGAGCATGTCAATGACTTCGGCAAGGGGAAGCGCCCGCGGCGGATCACCGCGGGCGCGCTTCGGGAAGCTTCCGGGGGAGGGGGCCCGGGGAGAGGGGGCGGCGCGGGCTGTCAGAAGGTGCGCTCGAGCAGGTCCAGCAGCGCCGTCCAGTGCCGCTCCGTGGCCGCCTCGTCGTAGGCGGACGTGTCGGCCTGGGTGAAGCCGTGACGGGCGCCCTCGTAGACCTCGCAGCGGTGGCGGACGCCGGCCGAGGTCAGCGCGTCCTCCAGGCGGGCCATCTGCTCCGGCGGCAGGGACGGGTCCTCGTCGGCGTGACCGAAGTACACCTCCGCGGTGACGCGGCCGGCCACCAGGTGCGGGCTGTCCGGCGCGTCCGTCGCGAGGTGCCCGCCGTGGAAGCCGGCCGCCGCCGCCACCCGCTCCGGATGGGTGCCCGCGGTCAGCAGGGAGAGGCGCGCGCCCATGCAGTAACCGGTGACCGCGACCGGGCCGTCCGCCACGACCGGGCTGCGCGCCATCCAGCGCAGGTAGGCGCCGGCGTCCCGCCGGACCAGGTCGGTGGTCAGGGACTGCATGACCGGGCGCAGCTTCCCGAAGATCTCCGGACGCGCGGAGGGGTCGATGAACTCGGGCATCTCCACGACCGGGGCGCGCCCGTGCCGGTAGAACACGTTGGGGACCAGCACCGCGTAACCGGCCCCGGCGAGCCGGTCGGCCATCGCCCGCAGGTGCGGGCGCAGGCCGAACGCGTCCTGGTACAGCAGGACACCGGGGCGGGGCGACCCGTCGGCGGGGTGGGTGAGGTAGGCGTCCGCGACGCCGTCCTCGGTGGGGACGTCCACGGCGGTTCCCGGTACGGAGGTCATGGGGGTGCCTCTCTGCGCGTTTCACGGGGGAGCGGGGCCGCCGGGCGGGGTGCCCGGGCCGGCCGCGACCATCGTTGCACGCACCATCCGGTCGGCCGGGGAGGCCCCCTCCGGACGGTTCGTCCCCCTACTCGAACCGGGAGGTGTCGCCCGCTCCGTACCGGATGACCTCCGCCTCGCCGCCGGAGAAGTCGATCACCGTCGTCGGCACGGTGCCGCAGTCCCCGGAGTCCAGCACCCCGTCCACCACGTGGTCGAGCCGGTCCTTGATCTCCCAGCCCTGGGTCATCGGCTCCTCCTCGCCGGGCAGCAGCAGGGTGCTGGACAGCAGCGGTTCACCGAGCTCGGCGAGCAGGGACTGGGTCACGACGTGGTCCGGGATGCGCACGCCCACCGTCTTCTTCTTCGGGTGCTGGAGCATGCGCGGCACCTCCTTCGTCGCGGGGAGGATGAAGGTGTAGCTGCCGGGCGTCGACGCCTTGATCGCCCGGAACACGTCCTTGTCCACCCGCACGAACTGCCCCAGCTGCGCGAAGTCCTGGCAGACCAGGGTGAAGTGGTGCCGGTCGTCCAGCTCGCGGATGGAGCGGATCCGGTCGACGCCGTCCCGGCTGCCGATGCGGCAGCCGAGTGCGTAGCAGGAGTCCGTCGGGTACGCGATCAGCGCGTCGGCCCGGACGGCGGCCGCGACCTGGGCGATGGTGCGCGGCTGGGGGTTGTCGGGGTGCACGTCGTAGTACTTCGCCATTCGCCGAGCTTATGCGGTGGGCCGGGCCCGTGCGGCGCGGGCCTCTCGAGCGCGGGTGCCGGGGCGGACCCGCCGCCCCGGCCGGGCGCCTCGCCTTGACATAGGTATGGTGACATACCTATCGTGGATGTCATGTCCGACACCAGCGCCTCCCGCCGGAGCGCCGACCGCGTGGCCTCCGGGCTCGCGGCCTGCCTCCCCGCGCTGCACCGGGCCCTGGACCGCCGTGTCGCGGCCGCCTTTCCCCATCCCAAGCCGCCCGAGGGGCAGCTCCTGCTGCTGAGGTTCGTCGCGCAACGGGAGGGCGCCACCGTCCGCGAGGCCGCCGAGGCCCTGCTGATGAAGCCCAACAACGTCAGTGCGCTCGTCTCCCAGCTCACCGAGCAGGGCGAGCTGGAGCGCCGTCAGGACAGCACCGACAAGCGCGTCGCCCACCTGTACCTGACGGCGACCTCGCGCCGGCGCATCGCCGAGGTCCGTGACCTCGAGACCGCCTTCCTCTCCGAGGCCCTCCTCTCCCTCACCGACGGCGAGATGGACGCCCTCGGATCCGCGCTGGGCGCGCTCACGTCGCTCACGCGCCGGCTGCGCGCCACGGCACACTGACCCCTCCCAGGCCTCCTCCCCGGAGGGTTCCCCACGGGTGCCCGTGCTCCGCGCGACGCCCCGTTCCCCGCGGCGCCCGTTCGCGCGCCGCCCCTCCTCCTCGCAGACCCCGTACACAGACAAGGCTCCTCCATGCCGTCCACGACCGTGGATCACTCCGGCGTGCCCGCGCACAGCGCGCCGCAGCCCCCGGCCCCCGGCCGCCTCCGCAGCAATTCCTGGCTGACCCTCTGCGCGGTCGCCTTCGGCCTGTTCATGGTCCAGCTCGACGCGTCCGTCGTCGCCATCGCCAACCCGGAGATCGGCCGCGACCTCGACGCCTCCACCGCCGACCTCCAGTGGGTCACCAACTCCTACCTGCTCGCCCTCGCCGCCACCCTCATCCTCGGCGGCAAGCTGGGCGACCGTTTCGGCCGCCGCACCTTCTACCTGGCCGGCGTCGCCGGATTCGCCGTCTCCTCGGTCGCCATCGGCCTGTCCGGCTCCATCACCGGCGTCATCGTCTTCCGGGCCCTCCAAGGCGTCTTCGGCGGACTGCTGATGCCCAACACCCTGGGACTGCTGCGCGCGGTGTTCCCGCCGAGGAAGTTCGGCATGGCGGTCGGCATCTGGGCCATGGTCTCCGCCGTGTCCACCGCGCTCGGCCCGATCGTCGGCGGCCTCCTCGTCGAGCACGTCGACTGGGAGTCGGTGTTCTACGTCAACCTGCCCATCGGCGTCGTCGCGTTCGTCTTCAGCGCCGTCGTCCTGCCGCAGTCCAGGAACTCCACCGGGCACCACCGCTTCGACGTCCTCGGCGTGCTCCTGCTCGCCGCGGGCCTGCTCAGCCTCGTCTTCGGCGTCGTCAAGGGGGAGACCTGGGGCTGGACCTCGACCGGCACCTGGGGCGCCCTGCTGGCCGGACTCGCCGTCCTCGCCGTCTTCGGCGTGTACGAGACCCGCGTCGAGCACCCGCTGCTGCCGATGCGCCTGTTCCGCAGCCGCGCGCTGACCGTCGGCGCCCTCGTCACCGCGCTCAACTTCTTCGTGATGCTCGGCGCGATCTTCTTCATCATGCTCTACCTGCAGAACGTCCGCGGCTACACACCCGTCGAGGCCGGCGTCCGCACCCTGCCGCTCAGCCTCGCCTCGCTCGTCGCCTCCCCGCTCGGCGCGGCCCTCACCGCCCGGTTCGGCGCCCGCTTCTGCATGCCGCTGGGCATGGTCCTGCAGGGTGCCGCCTGTTTCGGCCTGCTCACCTGGTCCACCGACTCCTCCTACGCCACCATGTGGCCGCCGTTCGTCGCGCTCGGCCTCGGCGTCGGCATGGTGCTGGCGGCCTCCTCCGACGCCATCGTCGGCAACGCCCCGGTCAAGGACGGCGGGGTCGCCGGCGGACTGCAGGCCACCACCCTCCAGATCGGCGGTGCCCTCGGCACCTCCGTCCTGGTCTCCGTGATCAGCGCCAGGGTGGGCTCCACCCTCGGCGGCGAACTCACCCGGGCCGGGGTCCCCGCCGCGGCGGCGGCCGGATTCCGGGAGGCCGAGGACGCGGTCGCCATGGGCGTCGCCCCCGTCTCGGCCGCCCTGCCCGAGCAGCTGAGGGCGGCCGTCGTCGAGGGCAGCGGCCAGGCCTTCATGAACGGTCTGCACGCGGCCTCCGTCGTCACCGGTCTGCTGTGCGTCGCCGGAGCGGTGCTGGCCGCCGCCGGCCTCCGGACGTCCGCCCCGTCGTCCTGACCCGCGCGGCTCCGCCCGCGCCGGCGGGCGGAGCCCGGACGACCGTTCGGCCCGCGTGAGGTAACGTCCCCGACCGGTACGGCTGGTTTCGGCCCCGATCAGGGGCCGCGAGGGACGAGGAGAGCGCCGACATGGCTGGCCGGGACGACGAGCACCGCCACACGGGCAGGACGGACGGTGCCGGGCCGGCGTGGGCGCAGGAACTCCTGGACCACCTGCGCCCCACCGGACGCGACGTGCGCAGGATCGTCGACTGGCTCGGCGCCACCGTCGACGCGACCGTCTTCCTGCGCGACGACGCCGGCGCCCCCCTCGCCGGACCCGCGAGCCCCCTCGACGACCTCGACGAGGACCTCGTGGCCGACATCCTCACCGGCCGGATCGCCGCCGCGGCCTGGGAGGGCGACGGCCGCCACCTGCGGCTGATCCGGGTCGAGCTCCCGCCGCCCGCCAGGGCCGGCGTCCTCACCGTCTCCCGCACCGCCCCCTTCGACCGGCGCGCCGCCGAGGTCGTCACCCACACCGCCGCCGCCCTCGAACTCCTGCTGCGCGCCGAGCGCACCGCCGCCACCGGACACCGGCTCGCCCGCGCCACCTCCGACCTGCGCCTGGCCATCCTCCAGCTGCTCATGGTCGAGGACACCGTCGCCGCCCGCCGCGTCGCCGCCGGCCTGTGGCCCGGCCTCCTGGACACCGACACCGCCTGCGTCTACGTCGTCGAGAGCACCCCCCACGACCGTGACCGCCTCGCCGAGGCCTGCCTCGCCGCGACCCGCGACCACGCCCTGGTCGTCCGCTGCCCCGCCATGGACAGCCACGTCATCGTCGTCACACCGGACGACGACGCCGGCGGCGCCCTGCGCGGCCTGTGCGACCGGCGACCCGACACCTTCCTCGGCGGCAGCGCCCCGCAGAGCCTCGCCCACACCGCCACCGCCTACGGACAGGCCGTCAGCGCCCTCGCCGTCGCCCGCTTCCGCCCCGACAAGGCGGCCGTCTACGCCGAACGCACCCATCCCGAACGCCTGATGGACCCCCGCGTGCTGCGCGCCTGGACGACCCGCCTGCTGCGCCCCCTCGACACCCTTCCGCACCACACCCGCGCCGAACTCCTCGCCACCACCCGCCTCGGCCTGGAGTTCACCGCCGTCAACGCGGCGAAGGTGCTGGGCGTCAGCCGCAACACCGTGCGCGCCCGCATGGAACGCGTCGAGACCCTCCTGGGCACGGACTTCTCCGACCTCACCGTCCGCGCCACCGTCCACCTCGCCCTGAACGCGCAGGTCGGCATCGCCGAGGAGTACCCCGGCGCGGCCACGGCACCCGACCGCCTCGACGACGTGCTCGGCGGATCCGCGCTGCGCGCCTGGGCGGACCACCTGCTCGCGCGCCTGGACGGCGACGGCCGCGACCTGCGCCGCACCCTGCGCGCCTGGATCGCCGCCGGCGGCAACGCCGAACGCGCCGCCCACCGGCTCGGCGTGCACGCCCAGACCGTCCGCGAGCACGTCCGCAGCGCCGAACCCGTCCTGGAACGCCAGCTCCTCGCTGCCGGCAGCGATCTGTACGAGGTCGTCCTCGCCCATCTGACCACCGGTGACCTCGACCGGCCCGCGCTCCACCCGGTGGAATCGGGCCTTCCGGACTCACCTGTGCACAGGTGAGTCCTCCGGCCCGGTGAGCGGGCACCGCCACGATTCACAAGCCGCGCCCCGTCCGCATAAGTTCTACGCGTCGCGGGGGCCACGACCGGAACGGGGGACCGGTCGGGCTCCCGCGAGCCGGTCAGCCCCGGGTGCGGACCGGGATCTCCTGCCAGCCGAAGGCGATGAAGGACGGCACCTGCCGCAGCTTCTCGGCCGCGCCGTCCAGCCGCAGGTCCGGGAACCGGTCGAACAGGGCGGGCAGCGCCGTCAGCGCCTCCATCCGCGCCAGCGGAGCGCCGATGCACCGGTGCACGCCGATCCCGAACGCCAGGTGGTCGTCCGCCCCGCGGGTCGCGTCGAACACGTCCGCGTCCGGCCCGTAGTGCGCCGGATCCAGGCCCGCGGCCGCGTACGTCGTGATGATCGCGTCCCCGGCCGGGATCGTCACGCCCCCCACCTCCAGGTCGTCGACCGCGAACCGCAGCGGCAGCGAGGCGATCGACGGGTGCACCCGCAGCGTCTCGTCCACCACCGCCTCCCAGCCGATCTCGCCCCGCCGTACGGCCGCCAGCTGTTCGGGCCGGTCCAGCAGCGCCACCACCGCGTTGCCGATGAGGTTCACGGTCGTCTCGAACCCGGCGCCGATCACCAGCAGCAGCGTGTGCAGCAGCTCCTCGTCGCCGAGCCGGTCCCCGTCCTCGTCGCGCACCCGGATCAGCTCGGTCGTCATGTCGTCGCCGGGATGCTCCACCTTGTGGGCGATGAGCCCGCCCAGCACGGTGCCGATCTGCTCCTGGACGAAGGCCGCGTGCTCGGGACTCGGGTCCGAGGTGTCCATGATGGCCGCGATCAGCCGGGCCGTGGCCTCCCGCAACTCCTCGGGCACACCGAACAGTTCGCAGATGATCCGCATCGGCAGCGGGTGCGCGAACCCGGCCTTCAGATCGACGGCCCCGCCGCCCGCGGAGTCGTCGGCGAGCGCGTCCAGCAGCTCCGCGGTGATCGACTCCACCCGCTCCCGCAGTGCCTCGGTGCGCCGGTGGGTGAAGCTCGGCGCCACCAGCTTGCGCAGCCGCGCGTGGTCGGCGCCGTACGTGGACAGCATGTTGACCACGCCCACCCAGCCGAGGATCCAGCCCCAGGAGGGGTGTTCGCCGATCTCGGGCCACAGCCGCCAGTGCCGGCGCGGGTCCTTGCTGACCCGCGGGTCGAGGATCAGCTCCTTGAGGGTGTCGTAGCCGGTGGGCGCCCAGGCCGGGATGCCCCCGGGCAGCTCCACGGGCACGACCGGACCCAGGGCGCGCAGCCGGGCGCTCTCGCGGGGGATGTCGGACCCGAACGGGTCGAGGGCGAAACGGTCGATGCGGTCGGTCACGGTCACGACGGACCTCCTGGCTGGTCGGGCGAGCGGGGGCTGAAGCGGACGGGCAGGGCGGTGAGCGAACGGTGGAACGGGCCCGGACGCCAGGACAGCCGCTCGCGGGGCAGCACCGGCTCGAGGTCGGGCAGCCACTGGGTGAGCCGCTCGATCGCCTCGGTGACCAGCAGCAGCGTGTGCTGCTTGACCGGACAGGCGTGCGGGCCCGCCCCCCACGACAGGTGCGAGGCGTCGTTCGGGTGCCGGTCGTCGGCGGCCCCCCGCTCGGCGATGGGGGTACCGCCCATGCCTTTCGGGCCATGGGGGAGCCCGAGCGCCCCGTACGACACCACCACGGGCACCGCGTCCCGCAGCCACACCCCGTGGAAGGCCACCGGCCTGCGGGCGTAGTAGATGCCGTAGTTGGTCAGCGGCGTCTCGTGGTGCAGCACCTCGACGACCGCGTCCATGACCGGCCTCGCGCCGCTGGTCAGCGTCGAGTAGTACGCCGGGTTGCCCAGGACCCGCGAGAGGGTGTTGGACAGCAGGTTCGCCGTCGGCTCGTACCCGGCGCCCAGGGTGAGGAACACCTGCCAGGTGACCTCCTCCCGGGTCAGTCCGGCCGGGTGGTCCAGGAGCCGGCTCGGCAGGTCGTCACCGGGGCGTTCGGCCTTGGCCGCGATCAGCTCCAGGACGTACTGGGCGTACTCGGCCTCGCCGCGCGCCGCCCGGGCCCCGCCCTCCATCATCCTGCCCAGGCTCCGGTTGAGCCGGTCGCCGTCGCTGTCCGGCAGTCCGAACAGGCCGTTGAGGACCAGGGCCAGCAGCGGCCGGGAGAAGTCGCCGACCAGGTCGGCCTCGCCGCGCGGCCCGATCCGGCCGACCAGCAGCCGGACCGCCCGGTGCACGCGCGCCCGCAGGTCGTGCGGCTCCACCAGGTCGAACACGTCGATGAGGGCCGTGCGGTAGCGCACGTGGGCGGCCCCGTCGGCGAACAGGGCGTTGGGCCGCCACCGCATCATGCCGAGCACCGGGGAGTCCGCCGGCACGGTCTCCTCCCACGCGCGCGGGTCGTGCGAGAACGTCTCCGTGTCGTGCAGCACGTCCAGCGCCGCCTTGCGGTCCGTCACCACGTACGCCGGCACCCCGGGCGCCAGCTCGGCCCAGCCGATGGGCCCCTGGGCGCGCAGGGCCGCGTAGTAGCGGTGCGGGTCCGACGCGAAGCCGTCCTCCCACAGCCGTACCGGCGCCGAACGCGAGAAGGCGTGCTGATCCGGGGGATAGGCGGTCACCGGGCCTCCACGGGGTCACCGTCGATCAGATGGTCGACCAGCGCGAGCAGCGCGTCGATCGAGGAGTGCGCGTCCCGCGCGTCGCAGGCCACCATCGGCGTGCCGGGCTCCAGGTCCAGGGCGCGCCGCAACTGGTCCTCGCCGTAGTGCCGGGGCGCGTCCGGGAAGGTGTTGAAGGCGACCGCGTACGGCAGCCCGCTCTCCTCCACCAGCCCCAGCACGTCGAACGACGCGTCCAGCCGACGGCTGTCGACCAGGACGAGCGCGCCGAGCGCCCCGTAGGCGATGTCGTCCCACAGGGACCGGAACCGCTCCTGACCGGGCGTGCCGAACAGGTAGAGCACCACACCGCCGGGCAGGCTGATCCGTCCGAAGTCGATCGCGACGGTCGTCGTCGCCTTGTCCCGCACCCCGTCCAGGTCGTCCACCTGCGCGGACGCCTCGCTGAGGTGTTCCTCGGTGTGCAGCGGGCGGATCTCGGACACCGAGTCGATCAGGGTCGTCTTGCCCACCCCGAACGGCCCCGCGACGAGGATCTTCACCAGGTCGCGGGCCGTGTCCGGCAGGTGGATCGCGTCGGGTGCGCCGACGCTAGGCGTGCTTGAGGGCGCGGAGGCCATCGGCCACTCTCTTCAGCAGGTCGGGGTCGAAGCGTTCGGCGGGCGGGATCGGCGCGCGGGTGAGGACGAGGTCCCGGTCGGCCAGGCCGGCCGCCAGGACGCGCACCGCGGAGACGGGCAGCCTGAGCAGTGCCGCCGCCTCCACCACCGTCAGCGAACCGCCCTCCAGGACGTCCAGCAGGGCGAGTTCGGCCGCGGGCAGCCCGTGCGGCACGGGCTCGCCGCTGCGGGCGAGCACCGACAGCCGCTCCAGGTGGGGCCGGCTGGGCCGGGCCACCCCGCCGGTCGACAGGTACGCGGGCACCAGGGGACGGCCGGCCGGGCGTCCGGTCATGCCGGAGCGTTGTCGTCGGCTCCTCGGGGCGCGGCCGCCATGGCCTTCTCGCCGAGCCGCGCCACCTGGGAGTGCACCCGGTGCGCCAGCAGGTCCAGGCGCACCTCGGCGTCGCCGTACGCGGCCACACAGGTGCCGTGGTCCGTCGGCACGATCAGCACGTAGCCCTGGTCCGACTCGATGACGACCTGGCGCACCTCCGCCCGGTCCCGGTCGGCGAACGCGGCCGCCGCCGTCCGGCACGCCCCCTGCACGGTGCTGGTGATGGCGGCCACCCGCTCGGCCGACGGCTGCGACAGCGCGTCGGTGTAGCCGGTGGCGAGCCCGTCACGGGTCAGCATGACGGCGGCCACCACGTGCGGCACCTGCAGGATCGGTTCCAGCGCCCATGCGGTGTCCCCCGTGTTGCGGCTGGTCATCGAGCCGCTCCCCCTTCGTGGTCGGTGTGGTCGGTGTCGTGGGCCGCCGTGGCGGGGCCCCCGGGTGCGGCCCCGGCGGCGGAGCGGGCCGCCGCCGTGCCGGACTGGAGCGCGCCCAGCGCGGCCGCGGCGTCCTCCGGGCGGCGCGCCGGCGGTCGCGGCGCGGGCTGCTCCGGTGCGGCGGCGGCCCGGGTGCGGCGCCGGCGCTGCGGCAGCCCGTCCGCGTCACGGGGCGCGTGCTGCCGGGGCGCGTCCGGGGCCGGGGCCTCCGTGCCGTACGCGTGCGAAGCGGCCGGGGCGGGCGGCACGGCCCCGCGGGTGGTGCGCGGGGCGCTGGGCGCCGGTGGCCGGTCGGCCGGGTCGAGGTGGCTGAGCAGGTGGCTGTCGACCCGCAGCACCGCCCGCACACCGCCGTACGGGGAGGCCGAGGACACGTCGACGCCCAGGTCGAACTGCCGGGTCAGCCGGCCGATGGCGGCCAGGCCCATGCGCGGCGGGTCGCCGAGTTCGGTCAGCAGGATGGGGGCGTTGCCGGCCACCAGGCGCTGGGCGCGGTCGCGTTCGTCCTGGGTCATGCCGAGGCCCGCGTCGTCGATCGTCACGCACACGCCGTGGTGGACGTGTTCGAGGCTCACGACGACGTCGGTGTCCGGGGCGGAGTGCCGCAGGGCGTTGTCGAGGAGTTCGGCGACGATGATGGCGACGGGCTCCACGGCGTGCGAGACCAGGGCCGTGCCGGGCTCCAGGTGGTTGTGGACCTTGACCCGGTGGTAGCCCGCGAGCCGGGCCTGGCCGCCGGTGACCGCGTCCACCAGGTGCGACTCCTCGCGGGCCAGCCCCACCCAGGCCCCGCACACCACGGCGGCGACCTGGGCGCGGCGCAGGGACTGCTCGTTCTCGTGGTCGAGCTGGAAGAGGGTCTGCGTCAACTCGGGGTCGTCGTAGCGCTGCTGGAGACCGCGCAGCGCGTCCTGGAGCCGGTACAGCGCGGCCTGGATCTCGCGGGTGGCGCCCCGCATGCCGGCCTGCGCGGCCGCGTCGACCCGGGTGCGCTGGTCGGCCACCTCGGACTGGACCGCGAGGAGCACGTTCTCCAGGGCGATGCCCAGGGGCGTGCCGAACGTCAGGGGCTGGAGGGGGCCGGGCACGTCCAGGTGGGGATGGGCCACCTGGCGGGCGGCGGCGGGCACCCGGCGGGTGGCCAGGTGTTCGACCTCCGTCGTGAACGCCCTTGATGTGCCTTCGAGTTGGGTGTGCAGCGCGGCGATCTCCGCCAGCTGCCGGGTCTGTCGCCGTCGGAGCCGCAGCAGCCCGCCGCCGAGGGCGAGCGCGGACAGTGTGCCGGCGGCGAGACCACCGGCCACCAGGTCCGGTAATTCGATCATCGGTTGGGTTCCAGGAGGGGTCGGGCGGTGCGGGGGCAGGAGGGCAGGGGTGGGCCCGGGGTGTACGGGCCGGGGCACCCGCAGCACAGTACACACCGTCATTGATCGATCTCGCACGGTCGAGCCAGACTTCGCTGTGAAAGTGCTCGATATCTGTTCGCATCTGCGCCGACTGTCTGAATTGCCGTGCAGCACAGTCGAGTTGGCGAATTTCACGCTCCCGGCGCCGTGAATATGATCATAGGGTTGGCGTCGAGGCGGGCCGCTCGCCGCCCGGCGGAGTCAGCACGGCGAGCGTGCCGTTGGCCCGGCGCAGCGCCGGCTCCAGCCTCTCGGGCGCGTGCAGCGCACCGGTCCCGTCCGGCGGCACCAGCCACTCCAGGAACCGGGCCGCACGGTACGGCGGCGGCACCGCGACCCAGGAGCCGCGGCCCGCGTGCCGCAGTCCGGCGCCGATCCACCGGCTGCCCGGGTCGGGGGGCAGGAAGAAGCCCACCCGGTGGGCCGCGGTGTCCACGAGCGTCGGCCCCGGCACGGGCAGCGAGGGCCGCCACAGCAGGTCCAGGGTGAGCAGGCCCAGCCCGGCGGGCACGCTCAGCACGTCCCAGTACCGGCCCGCCTCCAGCAGCACGATCCCGTCGCCCCGGTCCCAGTCCCGCTTGCACGCCCGTGGGTCCGTCGCGGCGGCGGCGAGCCACTCCACGCCGCGCCCCCACACCACATCGCTCATGTCCGGCTCCCTAGACGATCCGCCCGGGCCCGGCGCACGCGGGCAGGCGGGCGCGCGGACGCCGGGCGCGGACCGACCCGGCCGGCCCGGCGTATGCATGCTGGTGGATGTTCCCACGTGGCGGAAGGGGTGGCGGACCCTGGCGTTCGGGTGGGGTTCGTTCGACGTCCGCGCCTCCGTTCGACCGGCGGCCTCCGGCGGGAGCGCGCGGTGTGCCCCCGGGAGCGAGGGGTACTCGGCGACCGACGAGCCAGCAACGTCGAGGATCACGCCGGAAGGAGGCCCGCATGGCCACTGGCACGGAAACCGGCGACGTGACCGGAACCCGGGACAAGGACTACAACCTCATCTGGTACGTGGAGGCGTGCCTGAACAACGCGCTGCGGCTGGAGACGTACATCCAGGACGCGGAACGCGCCGAGGACACCGAGGTCGCGGACCTGTTCCGCAAGGCCCAGGCCGACAGCCGCAAGGGCGCCGAACTGGGCAAGGAGCTCCTGCGCGCGCGCCTGTCCGGCGACTGACACGCGCCGTCCGATGGGCCCGGACACCGTGGGACGGACACGGCGTCCGGGCCCCCGGCGGTTCAGTGGTCGTTCTCCAGGTGGAGCCTCAGCAGGTCCACCCCGTAGTCGCCCCCGTTGGGCGTGCGGACAATGGTGTGGATGTGCTGCCGGGTGGGCGTCCCGCCCGGCCCGCCCATGCCGCCGCCGTTCTTCGTGTTGTAGGCGAGCGGGGCCTGGGCGTCGTACTCGATGAGCACGACCGGACCGTGCACCCGGTAGTAGAAGGCCGAGTCGTCCTCGGTCCCGCCGAGCCAGGAGAAGTACGTGTCGTCGAGGTGTTCCTCCACCTCCTTCAGCCGCACCGCGGCGTGCCCCTCGGCCAGGTAGCCGACGTACACCCCGACCAGGTCGAGCAGCTTCGCGCGCTGCGCCGCCGTGAGGTCGGAGCCGGGCAGGCCCTGGTGGGCGAGCCGCAGGTTGTCCTGGCCCGCGCCGGCCTTGAGGTTGTCGCCCGCCTTCTGCTCCGACGCGGGGACCGCCTTCGCGCGCTGGGCGTCGGTCAGCGCGCGGATCATGGCCAGGCCGGCCGTGGTCTCCTTCGTGAACAGGGTGATCTTCTCACCCCGGTAGGTGGCCGAGGTCGGCTCCGAACCCATGAAGGTCGGCGTCATGACGACCTGGTCGCCCAGCACGAAGTAGTTGATCGCGACGTGGTGGCCCTCGTACTGGAAGCCCCAGGGCTGCGTCGTCGACGGGGTGCCCATCACGGTGAAGAAATAGTGGCCCTCGGTGAGGGTCTCCTTCCCGCCGCCGTCGTGGTCGCCGAGGAACGCGTTGAGCTTCATGATGTTGCGGGTCTGGGTGAGTCCGTCCGCCGACAGGGCCGCCCCGAGCAGGGCGTACCCGAGGTCGCGCTGCTTCTCGCTCAGGTCGCCCATGCGGACGCCCTCGCGCTCGTACCCGTCGACGTTGCTCCAGGCCAGCCATTCGTCGGCCTGGACGTCGAACAGGGTGGCCCGCCGCTGCGTCGCGGACAGGCCGTCGAGGAAGGCCTGCGCGGCCTTGACCACCGCGTCCGTGGAGACGCCGGTGGAGTGGACCGAGTACAGGTCCTCGACGACCTTGCCGTCGGTGGTGACCCCGACGAAGTCGGCGTACTTCACCTCGCTCGCCCCCGGCCCCATGCCGCCGGGACCGCCGGACGGCATGCCGCCCGGGGCGCCCGAGGCGGAGGCCGCGGCGCCGGAGGAGCCCGAGGAGCAGCCCGTCATCGTGGCCACCGCGGCGGCGCCGCCGGCGAGCAGCGCCCTGTTCATGAACCAGCGCCTGCTGCGCTCGGCTCCGGGAGTACGTGGTCGGTGTCCGTGCATGGGACCCAAGCTCCCCGACGGACCTGAAGCGGACCTGTGAGCCGCCGGCGCGCACCGTCCGGCGTACGTCCGTCCGGCGCGCTCCGTCAGGACCGGCTCGCGCCGCCCCGCGGGACGGACAGCGGCGGCTCGGACCGCCGCGCCGCGGACAGCCGTGGTCCGGGCCGCGGCGATTCGGACAGCCGGGCTTCGGGCCGTGCCGGGTCCGGCAGCCGGGCCGCCGGCCGGGCCGGTTCGGGCAGCCGCGGGTCCGGCTCCGGCGTCCGGGGCGGCGGCGGTTCGGCCTGACGCAGTTCGGCCAGCAACTCGTTCCGGCCGGCGAGCAGTTCGGTCAGGATGCGGCGGGCCGCCCGCAGCAGCTCGGCCACGTCGCCGCCGGCGAGCGCGTAACTGACCGTCGAGCCCTCCCGGATCGACACCACGATCCCGGAGCGGCGCAACACGGCCAACTGCTGCGACAGGCTGGACGGCTCGATCTCGATCTCGGTGAGCAGGTCCCGCACGGCGACGGGGCCGCCCTGGAGCAGTTCGAGGACCCTGATGCGGACCGGATGCCCGAGCATCCGGAAGAACTCGGCCTTGGCCTGGTAGAGGGGGACCTGCATGGTCGATCGCTCGCTCCCTGCCGCGTTCGGGGTCCTGCGTCCGTCACGATCCTGGCGACTGCGGGCTCCGCACACCCCGGTGATGCACTGATGTGGATGTGTCGAGTTGAAGACATTTTCAACTCCTGGGCGTGCGAAGCCGCCGGCTGCCGGGCCGCCTACACCTCGAGCTCGGACTCGACCCGCTTGAGCTGGTGACGGGCCATCGCCAGGTTGGAGCGGTCGCGGTCCAGGACCACGTAGATGAACAGTCCGGCCCCCTGGCGGCCCTGGACCAGCCGGATGAGGTGGTACTGGCTGCCGAGCGTGATCAGGATGTCCTCGATCTCGCCCGTCAGCCCGAGGTGCTCCATCGTGCGGACCTTCGCGCGGATCACGTCGGTGTTGCCGGCCGCCGCCACGGACAGGTCGAGGTCCTTGCCGCCGCCGAGCGTCCCCAGCGCCATGCCGCTGGTGTAGTCCACGACGGCCGCGCCCAGCGCCCCCTCGACCGCGGTCATGATCTCCTTGAGGGAGATTTCCACATTCGCCATGCGCTTCTCCTGCCGGTTGCGCGGACCCGGTTCCCTCCGGATCCGCTCGTGCCCCGCACCGTACGGAGCGGGGTCGCCCGGGCGGGTGACGCGTTCCGGGACTGGCGCAAGAAGGTTCGGAACACGAGAGACGGTGGCGTTTCCTGATCGAGAGCATCCGCGCGTTGTCCGGTCGGCGGCCCGACCGGGACCCGCGCCCCGCCGGGCGCCGCTTGCGGACGGACCGGCGAGCGGGCAGGGTTCGGTGCCGTGGCCACCTTGCTGATCGTCCATCACACCCCGTCGCCGAACTGCCAGGCGATGTTCGAAGCGGTCGTCTCGGGGGCGACGGCTCCGGAGATCGAGGGCGTCCGCGTGGTCCGGCGCGCGGCCCTGGCCGCCACGGCCGCCGACGTCCTCGCCGCCGACGGCTTCCTGCTGGGCACCCCGGCCAACCTCGGGTACATGTCCGGCGCCCTCAAGCACTTCTTCGACCAGGTCTACTACCCCTGCCTCGACAGCACCCGCGGCCGCCCCTTCGGCTACTACGTGCACGGCGGCAACGACGTCACCGGCGCGGTCCGCGGCATCGAGGCCGTCACCGCGGGGCTGGCCTGGCGGCGCGTCGCCGAGCCCGTGACCGTCACCGGGGAACCCGGCAAGGCGGACCTGGAGGCCTGCTGGGAGCTGGGCGCGGCGACGGCCGCCGGCCTCATGGAGTGACCGGCGCCGCACCGGGCCGGAGGAGCTGCGGCGTCAGTCCCACAGCGGGTAGCTCACGACCCGGTCGAACTGGTCCGGTCGCTGCCCGGTGTACGTCAGGGTGATCCGGCCGAAGCGCTGCTCCTGCGGGTCCTTCTTCCAGGTCTGCGGCTTGTCCAGCCGCACGATGACCGGGTAGGCGCGGAAGGTGCCCGCGGCGCAGTACGGCTTGCAGTCGTTGAGCAGGTTGACGCCCGTGGCCCGTGCCGAGTCCGCGCGCCAGTGGTGCCACTTCAGCTTGACGAGCACGCTGTTGCCGTCGCCGCAGGCCAGGATGAACTTGTCCGGCCGCACCCGCGGGTGCCAGAGGCAGTCGACCAGGAAGGGCGCCGCCGTCCGCGGGGCGGCGCGTTCCGCCCCGGACGGTGACGTGGCGGGCGCGGCCGACGCCGTGCCCACCGCCGCGGTGAGTCCCAGCGCGGCACAGAGCAGGGCCGCCGTCCTCGTGGTGTGTCCGCGCATGTCAGCTCCCGTCCGCCCGTTTCGCAGCCCGGCCGTGTACCGACGCTACGACGACAGGCGGGCGGGGGCCACTCGAACGGGTCAGCGCCGCCGGCGCGGCCGGGAGGACCTCCGGCCGGTGCGGCGCCGCGGCGAGCGGGCCGCCCTCACGCGCGGCGCCGCGGCGGACCCCCGAGGGCGGCTATCCCGTCCAACGGCGTCCCGAGCGCCCACAGCCGCAGGCGGGCGCCGTCGATCAGGTACGTGCGCCCCTGGCGGGCGGCCCAGACCTCGTCCCGGTGCGTGAACGCGCCGCGATGCACGACGAGCCGCAGCCGGGGCCCGGGCCGTGCCCGTGACCGGCAGGAGCAGGCCGCGTCCTCGTCGGGCAGCGGCTCGGCCACCGGCCGGAACGACACGTCGAGCAGCCGCCCCCGCCCGTCCCGGGCGGTCAGGTGCGGGGCGGTGTGCGCGGACGGCGGCACCACCCGCCACCCGTCCCGCCGCAGCATCCGGGCCACGGCGAGCACGAGCGCCGGCATGTCCAGCTCGGCCAGCTCCTCGGCGCTGTAGTAGCCGCGGCGCCGCCGGGCCGGCCGCCGGGAACGACGGCGCACGACGACGGCGAGGACACCGAGCGCCGCGACGGCGGCCGGGGGGACCCACGGACCGACGGCGCGCCCCGCCAGCGCGAGCGCCGCGGTCGCCCCGCACACGACGAGGCCGAGGGCGGCCAGACCGGGCAGCACCTCGCGCAGCCGGGGCCCGTAACGGCCCGCCGCCCGCAGCTCGCGCACGGCTCGGCGCCGCCGGGCGCGTGTGGACTCGCCCGCCGTCCCCCGCCGCTCGCCGCGTCCGCCCAGGGTCGGCACCCCCCGCCCCGACACACCACGATGTGCAAGGAGTGATACCCACAGCGTGACGGCCTGCCCGCACCCGACGGGTTCGCGCCACGGCCTTGGCCGAAGACCGCTCCTGCGGGCGGCGGCCGGTCCACGGGCCGTTGTCAGTGGCGGCTGCCAAGCTGCCGGTCATGGACGACGCAGACTTCATGCGGGGCCGGGTCTACGGTGCCGACCACGACGACGCGGGCCCCCGCCCCGGCCGCGCCTACGCGCAACTGGTGGGCGGGCCCCTGGACGGCCTGCTGCTGGACGTCACGGACCACGCGGCCGGCGCGGAGCTCTCCGAGGTGGCCCTGACGACGGAGATAGGCCGCTACGGACCCGGCGGCCGGGCCCTGTACGTGCGCCGCCCCGCGGACGGCCGCCGGTTCGACTGGCGGGGGGACGTCCCCGGGGTCCGCTGACCGGCGCCCGGCGGGGGCGCGGACGGCCGCGCGCCCCCCCCCGGACACCTCCTGCGACGTGCTCCTGGACGCGGGTGGGATGTCTGAGGCATAGGAGAACGGTTCGGGGGTAGGCGGGGCGCCATGAACGGGGTAGCGAAGGCGGTCCGGATGGAACACGTTCCGCCCGACGAACGGTCCTCCGGGCCCGGCGAGGGTCCTGTCGAGACGACGGTGGCTCTGGACGGCGAGGACGGCTGTATCGCCGGTGCACGGCATTTGACGGGTGATTTCCTCGCGCGGGTCCAGCGCGAGCACGGGGTGCCGGTGTCGGCCCGGACTCTGGACGTGGCGCAGCTGGTGGTGAGCGAACTGGTCACCAACGCGCTCCGTCACGCGCCCGGCCCGGTGCTGCTGCGCCTGCGCATCGCCGGGGACACGGTGGAGATCTCGGTCTGGGACAGCGATCCGGCGATGCCGGTGCCACGGGGCGCCGACCCGACGCGTGTGGGCCAGCACGGCCTGGAGATCGTGATGGCGGTGGCCCGGGAGTTCGCCGTCGTCCGGGAGCCGGTCGGCAAGCGGATCGTCACCCGCCTGGGTCTGCTCGACGGGCTGTGAGCGGGTCCGCGCTCAGCGCGGGCCGGTGTCCTCGCCGCCGTCCTCGTCCACGACGCGCAGCGTCGCCCCGCCGAGGGCGAGGACCCCGTCGGACAGGGGTGTGCAGCGCACCCCGCCCTTGCCGCGCAACGCCCGTTGCGCGCCCGGGCCGAGGGTGACGTCCATCCACGCGCAGGGCCTCGCCGGGCGGTTCACGGCGAGCGTGACCGGGCCGTGCGCGCCGTCGAGGACGATCGTGGAGCCGACCAGGGAGTCGACGTCGACTCCCCGCAGCAGGACGTTGCGGCGGGTGTGCCGGAGGTCGGCGGACGGGGCGATGTCCGCCGGGAGGTTCTCGGCGGACATGAGGGTCACCGACGCGTCCCGGTGCGCCGGGCGGCCGTAGTAGCGGTCGCCCACCAGCCCGAGACCGGCGCGGACCCGCACCGAGTCCACCAGCTCGTCGCCGGGCGCGTCCGACGGCCCGTCCGCGGGGCGGCCGGCGAACCGGTGCACCGGCGACACGAGCAGCTGTACGACCTCCACCTCGAGCACACCGTCCATGGATCAACCCTAGGCGCGGGTCCGGTGGCGGGGGAGGGCGGCAGCCGCCGTGGGGTGCGGCCGCCGCCCTCCCGGTCTCAGGGCTGCCGGCGGATGCCGGAGCAGTTCGAGTCCGCGGGCCTGCCGTTCAGCCGGTCGGCCAGCCAGGAGATCGCGTCGCCCTGGTCCGCGAGCAGCGGGGCGAAGTGGTTGATCAGGGAGTTGCCGAGCGGCAGCAGCACGACGGGCTTGTAGGTGACGTCGGCTCCCTTGGCGCACCAGGCCACGGCGAGCTCCCGGGCCTGCGCGTGCGGCACGAGGTCGTCGGCGGTGCCGGTCGCCACCCGGACCGGGGACGCCGGCTTCAGCGTGCCGATGCGCTGGCCGGCCAGGAACGCCTTGAGCGCCGGCTCCGCCTCGATGACGGCGCCGAGGGAGCGCCCGTCCGTCGTCCAGGAGGTGCTGCGCGCCGAGTTGTAGGCGAGGAGGGCGTCGCCCACGCACATCGTCGACAGGTCCTTGAGCGCCGCCTTGCCGGCCGTGTTGAGGTGCGCGTCGGCGATGGGCCTCAGCGCGGGGTCGGTCTGCAGGAAGCCGTTGACCGACCAGCCGAGCGCACCGGCCAGGTCGCTGCCGTCGATGGCCTCGGTGACGGCGACCAGGTCCGCCGGCGCGGCTCCCGCGTACGTCCCGGCGAGCGGTACGTCGGGCGCGTAGGACGGCTGGAGCTCGGCGGCCGCCGCGGTGGCCCCGCCCCCCTGGCTGTAGCCGAACAGGGCCACGCGGGAGCCGTCCGTGAGGGACGTCCCGTCCAGGGACCGGGCCGCGCGGACGGCGTCCAGCACGGCGTGCGCCTCGTCGACCCGGTTGACGTAGGTGTGCAGCCGGTCCGTGGTGCCCAGCCCGGCGTAGTCGGTGACGACGACGGCGATGCCCCGGGCGAGCATCCGGTAGATCGCCAGGTCCTCGTAACCGACGGACACGGTCTGGCCGTTGAGGAAGAGGGGCCGTTCGAGGCCGAGGGAGGCGGCGCACTGGTCGCCCTGTCCCATGGTGCCGGGCGCCAGCGCGACCAGCGGACGCGGCCCGCTGCCCTTCCAGGCGGCCGTCGGTTCGATGTAGGCGCCGGTGACGGCCATGGGCTGCCCGCCCGCGTCGGTGGACTTGTACATCAGCCGGGTCGCCCGGCCGGGGAGCGGTCCGTCGACGCCCGGCAGGCTCAGGGCGAGGGGGAGCCGTTCGGTGCGGATCAGGGCCCCGTCGGCCGCGGGGAGCGCGGCGGGCGGGGTGTAGAAGGCGGGGATGCGGACACCGCGCGACACCACGGCGTCCGCGTCCGGTGCGGCGGCGGCCGGGACGGCCGTCGTACCGAGGCATGCGGCGGCCGTGACGGCGGCGGCGAGCAGGCGGGTGGGGGCGGGCATGGCGGACCTCCTGGGGGAGAAGGGAGGCCGAGCCTTCCTCTGCGGCTCGGGTGCTCACGGCCCGGTGAGGGCGGGCCGTCCGGCACGGAGCCCCGGTCGTCCACCGCTGCTCCGCGCCGCTCTGGCTCGTCAGTTCTTGGACGAACTGTCAGGACGGTAGCCGGGGAGGGGTTACCGGGGGTACCCGTCGGTAGGTTACGGTTCAGTAATGTGGCGGCGGGCCGTCCGGACCGGCTCGCGCGCCCCGCCCCCGCCCGGCGGGCACCCGCTGTCGCCCCGTGATCCAGTGGTGACCGCCCCGGCGCGGGCGTACGGTCGAACGGTGGACCCGCCGGTGGACGTCCTCGTCCACCGAAGCTCCCCGAGGCCCGCCGGCGAGCGGGCGACACGTCATGAGCAGCTCTCCGCGGCCGACTTCAGCGACCCAGGCCTCCACCCGGCAGCAGGGCGGCGGCGGACACGCGATGGCGCTGCTGGTCATCGCCTCCTGCCAGCTCATGGTGGTCCTGGACATCACGATCGTGAACATCGCGCTGCCCCACATCCAGCGCGCCCTGGACTTCTCCACCACCAGCCTGTCGTGGGTGGTCAACGCCTACACCCTCACCTTCGGCGGGCTGCTGCTGCTCGGCGGCCGGGCCGGCGACATCCTCGGCCGGCGGCGCGTCTTCGTCTTCGGCGTCCTGCTGTTCGTCCTCGCCTCCCTGCTCGGCGGCCTCGCCCACGGACCCGGCCAACTCCTCGCCGCGCGCGCCCTCCAGGGGGTCGGCGGAGCCGTCGCCTCCCCGACCGCCCTCGCCCTGATCAGCACGACCTTCCGCGAAGGACCCGAACGCAACCGCGCGTTCGGGGTGTTCGCGGCGGTGTCGGCGGGCGGCGGCGCCATCGGCCTGCTGGCCGGCGGCATGCTCGTCGAGTGGCTGAACTGGCGCTGGGTCTTCTTCGTCAACGTCCCGATCGGCCTGCTCGTCGCCCTCGCGGCGCCCCGCTGGATCCGGGAGTCCGAACGCCACCCCGGCCACTTCGACCTCACCGGCGCGCTGACCTCCACCGCGGGCATGGTCCTGCTGGTGTACGGCTTCATCCGGGCCGCCCAGGACGGCTGGCGCGACGCGCTGACGCTCGCCTCGTTCGCCGCGGCCGTCGTCGTCCTCGCGGTCTTCGTCCTGGTGGAGAAGCGCTCCCGGCAGCCGATCACGCCGCTGCACATGTTCGCCGACCGCAACCGCGCGGGCACCTACGGCATCATGCTGTGCCTCGCCGCGTCGATCTTCGGCATGTTCTTCTTCCTCACGCTCTTCGTGCAGAACGTGCTGGACTTCAGCCCGCTGCGCGCCGGCCTCGCCTTCCTGCCGGTGAGCGCCGTCATCGCGGTCGGCGCCGGTCTGGCCTCGCGCTTCCTGCCGGTGTTCGGGCCCAAACCCTTCATGGTGGCGGGCGCGGTCCTTGCCTCGGCGGGGCTGGGCTGGCTGACCCTGACCGACGTGGACTCCACCTACGCGGGCAGCGTCCTCGGCCCGATGCTCGTCTTCAGCCTGGGCATGGGCATGGAGTTCGTCTCCCTGACCCTGATGGCGCTCTCCGGAGTCGCCCCGCGGGAGACCGGCGCGGCCTCGGGACTGCTCAACGCCACCCAGCAGGTGGGAGGTTCGCTCGGCCTGTCCATCCTGGTCACCGTCTTCGGCGCGGCCGGCGCCGGCGAGGCGAGGGAACAGGTGCCCGCCTTCCTGGCCCGGGCGACCCCGCTCGAACGCCTGCGCTTCCAGCGCACCGGGCAGCTCCCGCCGCCCTGGTCCGACGAGGTCCTCACCGCGGGCGTCTCGGCCGCCTTCGTCACGGCGGCCGTGTTCACCCTGATCGCGGCCCTGATCGCCGCCCTGGTGATCCAGGTCCGCCCCTCGGACCTCGAACGCCTCAAGGGCGGGGTCGGACCCGGAAGGACGTGAACACCCCGGCGGGCCTTCGGGTTAGGGTCCGCACATGCTTCAGCGAGACGTGGGAATCCTGCACCCCGGCGCCATGGGCGCGGCCGTGGCGGCGCAGGCCGTGGCCGCCGGGGCCAGGGTCTGGTGGCTGCCCGAGGGCCGGTCGGCGGCGAGCCGGCGGCGCGCGGCGGAGCGGGGACTGCGCTCCGCGGCGGACCTGGCGGAACTCGCCGCCAGGTGCGACACCGTCCTCAGCGTCTGCCCCCCGGCCGCCGCCCTCGACGTCGCCGCACAGGTCGCGGCCGCCGGCTTCGAGGGGCTGTACGTCGACGCCAACGCCGTCAGCCCGCGCCACATGGCCGACCTCGCCCCGCTGTTCGACGGCAGCGGCGCGACCGTGGTGGACGGCGGGATCACCGGCCCGCCGCCGCGCACCGCGGGGACGACCCGCCTGTACCTGTCCGGCGACGCCCGGGCCACCGCCCGCGTCGCCGCCCTCTTCGAGGGCACCGCGCTCACCGCCGTCGCCCTCGACGGCCCGGTCGGCCGGGCGTCGGCCCTCAAGCTGGCCTTCGCCGCCTACAACAAGATCTCGTACGCCCTGGCCGCCCAGGCCTGCGCCCTGGCCGAGGGCCACGGAGTGCTGGAGGACCTGTTCGACCTCGCGGCCCACGCGCTTCCCGGCACCCCGCTGGCCGCCGCGGAACGGCTGGCCGGCGCCGGACCGAAGGCCTGGCGCTGGGAGCCGGAGATGCGGGAGATCGCCCAGGCCTGGGCGGACGCCGGTCTGCCCGCCGCCTTCGCCGACGCCGCCGCGCGGACGTTCGCCCGATGGGAGCACCACAAGGACGACGGGAGCGTCACCGGCGCGCGTCTGATCCGCGATCTGCGACGGGCCGACGGGGCCGACGGCGACCCCGGCACCTGAGCCGCCGCGGCGACCCGCCGCCCGTGCGGCGCGGCGCCTGTTCGTCCGGGCGGGACGGAAGCGCCCTCGGGGGGAACACGTGCCGCGGGATCCGCGGCACGTGTTCCCCCCGGTGGGCGCGCGCGGCCACGGCGAGGGCCCGGCGCGGTGGACCGGGGCCGCGTGGACGACGGGGCACGGCGGACCGACGCCACGCGGACGACGGGGCGTGGCGGACCGGGCTCACGAGGGCGGCGTGGAGCGCGGTCTACGCCGGGGAGTGCGACAGCAGGTGGTCGACGGCCTCGATGACGTCGGCGACGGTGTGGTGGGGCACGGTGAGCGTCTCGGGCCAGGGCCGGCCCGCGACCCAGATGGTCCTCAGTCCGGCCGCGTACCCGCCCCGGATGTCGGCCTCCGGCTGGTCGCCGGTCATCCAGTCGCTCGCGGTGAGCTGCGTGCCGCAGCGGGCGGCGGCCAGTTCGAACAGGCGCGGGTCGGGCTTGCGGACGTCGATGTCGCCGGAGGCCGCGATGCCGTCGACGAGGTCGGCCAGGCCCGTGGCGCGCACCTTCGCCCGCTGGATGTCCGACGCCCCGTTCGTCGCGACGCCGACGCTCCAGCCGTTCTCCTTCAGCCGGGCGAGGGCGTGCAGGACGGCGGGACGACAGGTGACGGCGGCGGCCATGCGGTCGACGTACACCCGCCACAGGTGATCGGCCGACTCGCGCAGTCCGAAGGCCGCGCGCAGCCGGCCGAAGTCGCTCCGCTCCGCGTGATCGGCGAGCTCGGTCAGCAGCCACCGCTCGATCTCGGGCCCGTACCCGTGGTCGTGGCAGAGGGCGGCTGTCGCGTCGGCGAAGGCGGACGCGCGGTCCACCAGCGTGCCGTCCAGGTCGAAGAGGGCGAGGCGCATGGGCGAGACCTACCCGCGAGGTGATCGTCGCCAACCCGGGGCGGGCACCGAGCGCGCACGGTGGACGCGGAAGGTGTTTGCCGCCGCGGTCAGAGGCAAAGCGATGTCCATGACTGAATCGAACACCCAACCGGACGAACGGAACGCAGCGAAGCGGACGACCGCGGCCAAGGCCCGGCGGACCGCGGACAAGGCCACCGCTCCGGCGGCCCGTGCCGCGAAGGGCGCCGCCGGCAAGGCGGATGACGCCACGTCAGCGGCGAAGTCGGCGGCCGGGCGCACCGCCGAGGCGGCGACGAGTGCCGCACACGGCGCCGCCCGCGGTGTCGAGGCGGGCCGCCAGGCGATCGTCGCCACCTCGGGGCAGGTCGCGGCCGTCGCCAAGACGGCCTGGACCGTCGTCGCCCACCGGAAGCTGGTCGCGGCCGGCGTGGGCGCGGGCCTGACGGCGCTGACCGCCGCCTCCTACGCGGTGGGCCGCCGCTCCGGCCGCACCCCGCAGGGACCGATCACCCGGCTCACCGGCGGACGCATCTGACGCCTCGCCAGGACGGGCCCGGGGGCACGCCCCTCGTGCCGGGGTCCGTCCTGCGGGGGCCGCCCGCCCGACCGCGCGCCGGCCGGGCCGGCCCTGTCGTCGTCGGCGGCCTCGTCGACGGCCTCCTCGTTCCGGGGCTCCGCGCCCCGACCGCAGACCTCGCGCCCCGACCGCGGACGCACACCCCCGCCGCGGCTCCCACGCCCCCACCCTGGTCCGACCCCGCCGCGGCTCCCACGCCCCCACCCTGGTCCGACCTCGCCGCGGCCCCCGCGCCCTCACCGGGACCCGCACGGCCCGGTCCCCGCACCCTCGCCGCGGGCCGCACGTCCCGGCGCCGGGCGGGCGCCCGCGCGATCCCCGTCGACGGCCGGCGGGAGGGGCCGTCCGCACCGCCGGCCGCCGTGTGGCGTGAATATCCGAGATCATCCTGGTTCGTCCGCCGCGGAGTGGGCACTTGGCGGTGAGCAGCGGGCGCACACACGGGAGGTCGCAGTGGCGGTTCGGCATCGTCTGGTGAAGACGGATCCGGGAACGGTGTGGACCGTCCTGGCGGACGGCAGCCGGTACGCGGACTGGGTGGTGGGCACGGCGTCGTCCGAGCCGGTCCGGGGCCTGTGGCCGCAGGTCGGCGCGGCGATCGAGTACGAGATCCGCCTGGGGCCCGTCAGCCTCACCAACGAGACGGTCGTCCGCCGCTGCGAGGAGGGCGCCGCCCTGGAGCTGGAGGCGCGGGCGGGCGTGCTCGGCACCGCCAGGATCGCCATCGAACTGCGCCCCTGGGGCGAGCACTGCCTGGTGATCGTGGACGAGCACCCCCTGCAGGGAGCCGGCGGAACGCTGCACAACGTGGGCGTCGAGGCACTGATCCAGATCCGGCACCGGGCCATGCTGGCCCGGCTGGCCCGGGTGTGCGAGGCCGAGGGTGCCGCCCGCGGGGGCCGGGACGGCCGCACGGCGCCCGCGGCGGGACCGGTCCGGAACGGAGGCGGCGATGCCTGACGCCGTCGTGATCGGCGCCGGACCGAACGGACTGGTGGCCGCCAACCTGCTCGCCGACGCGGGCTGGAGCGTGGAGGTCCTGGAGGAACAGCCCGAGCCCGGCGGTGCGGTGCGTCACGACCGGGAGGTCGACCCGGACTTCGTCAGCGACGTCTTCAGCTCGTTCTACCCGCTGGCCGCCGCCTCCCCGGTGGTGGCCGGACTGCGCCTGGAGGACCACGGACTGCGGTGGAGCCACGCGCCCCACGTGCTGGCGCACCCGCTGAGCGACGGCAGGTGCGCGGTCCTGGACCGCAGGGTCGACGTCACCGCCCGGTCCCTCGACGTCTTCCACGCCGGGGACGGCGCCGCCTGGCGGCGCCTGCACCATGTGTGGGACCGCCTGCACCCCGACATCCTCGCCAGCCTGTTCACCCCCTTCCCGCCGCTCAAGGCCACGGCCCGGCTCGCCCTGCGGCTGCGGGGAGCGGGCGGGCTGCGGCTGGCGCGGACGCTCGCCCTGCCGGTGCGGCGCATGGGCGACGAGGAGTTCGGGGGAGAGGGCGGCAGGCTCATCCTGGCCGGCAACGCCCTGCACGCCGACCTCGCGCCGGAGGCGGCGGGCAGCGGAGGCTTCGGCTGGCTGATGTCCATGCTCGGCCAGACGTACGGCTTCCCGGTGCCGGCCGGCGGCTCGGGCGCCCTGACCGAGGCCCTCGTGCGCCGGCTCCGCTCCCGCGGGGGCACCGTGCGCTGCGGGCGGCGGGTCGCCCGGGTCCTCGTCCGGGAGGGCCGGGCCGCGGGCGTGCGCACGGCCGACGGCGAGACGGTGACCGCGCGCCGTGCCGTCCTCGCGGACGTGTCCGTCCCCGCGCTCTACGGCGACCTGGTCGAACCCGAACACCTCCCCTCCCAGGTGCTCGCCGACCTCCGGCGGTTCCAGTGGGACTTCGCCACCTTCAAGGTCGACTGGGCGCTGGACGGACCCGTGCCCTGGCGGGCCGAGCAGGCCGCCCGGGCCGGCACGGTCCACCTGGCCGACGGCCTCGACGAGCTCACCCGCTTCGCGGCGCAGATCGCCATGCGCCGCGTCCCCGACCGCCCGTTCACCCTGTTCGGCCAGATGACGACGGCGGACCCCTCCCGCTCACCGCGCGGCACCGAGTCGGCCTGGGCGTACACCCATGTGCCCCACGAGATCACGTCCGACGCCGGGGACGAGGGACTCACCGGGACCTGGGACGACCGGGAGCAGAACGTGATGGCCGACCGGGTCGAACGCCAGGTCGAGCGCTTCGCGCCGGGGTTCCGGACGCTGATCCGCGCCCGCCGCATCCTCGCCCCGCCCACCCTCCAGCGGCTGGACGCCAACCTCTCCGGCGGAGCCATCAACGGCGGCACCGCGGCCCTCCACCAGCAGCTCTTCTTCCGGCCGGTGCCCGGTACCGGGCGCCCCGAGACGCCGGTGCGCGGACTGTACCTCGCCTCCGCCGGCGCCCATCCGGGCGGCGGCGTGCACGGGGCGCCCGGCGCCAACGCCGCCCGCGCGGCCCTGCGGCGGCACCGGGCCCCGGGCCTGGCCCGGCTGCAGCGCGTCCTCACCCACCGCGACCGCACCGGGGACCGGCCGCCCCCCGCCCACTGACCCCGCCGGGACGCCGGGTGAGGCGTCCACCGCGCGGACCGATCGGAGCACGCCGTGGCAGACAGCCCCCTCACCAGCCGCACCGTCGTCGTGACGGGCGCCGCCCGCGGTCTGGGCGCGGCCCAGGCCCACGCCCTCGCCCGGCGTGGAGCCCGCCTGGCCCTGCTCGGACACGAGCGGACGGAGCTGGAGGCCGTCGCCGCCTCCCTGCCCACCCCGGCCCTGGCCGTCGAGGCCGACATCACCGACGCGGACGCCCTGGCGCGCGCCGCCGACACGGTGCGCGAGCGGCTCGGCCCGCCGTCGGTCGTCGTCGCGAACGCCGGCATCGCCGAAGGGGGCCCCTTCGCCACGGCGGACATGGCCCTCTGGCGCCGGGTGGTCGACGTGAACCTCACGGGCAGCGCCCTGACGGCCCGCACGTTCCTGCCCGACCTGCGGCGCACGGCGGGCTACTACCTCCAGATCGCCTCGCTGGCGTCGCTCGGCGCCGCCCCGATGATGAGCGCCTACTGCGCCTCGAAGGCAGGCGTGGAGGCCTTCGCCCACTCGCTGCGGGCGGAGGTGGCGCACCGGGGGGTGGCGGTGGGCATCGCCTACCTGAACTGGGTCGACACCGACATGATCCAGGACGCCGACCGGTACACGGTGCTGCGCGAGCTGCGCGCGCAGATGCCGCTGCCCGCCCGGCGCGTCCATCCGGCCGACGTCGTCGCCGAGCGGCTGGCGCGCGCGGTGGAGCGGCGGACCACCGCCGTCTACGTGCCCGCCTGGCTGCGGCTGGTCCAGGTGACGCGCGCCGCCCTGCCGCCCCTGGTGCTGCGCCGGTGCCGGCGTGAACTGCCCCGGCTGGAGGCCGAGGAGGGCCTGCGCGCGACGGGCCCGCTCGGCGCCGGCGGCCGGGCCGACCGGGGCGCGACCACCGGGGCGTGACGGACCGGACCTTCCCTCTCGTCCCCGGCCGGCGCCTCGTCCCGGGGCGGCGCCTTCTCCCCGCCGGCGCCTCGTCCCGGGCCGGTGTCCTCATGCGGGGCCGGCGTCCTGCCGCCGGCGCAGCACGAGCAGCGCCGTGTCGTCGCTGGGCGTGCCCGCCGAGTGGAGCCGCAGATCGCGGTAGACGGTCGCCGGCACGTCGCCGGCGCGGACGTCGCCCCAGTTCGCGGCGCGCTGTTCGAGGGGGTAGAAGCCGCCCGACGGATCGCGGGCCTCGGTGACCCCGTCCGTGCAGAGCAGCAGGGTGCACCCGGGCGGGAAGCGGAACCACTCGACGGTGCGCGGTTCCGGAGCCATCGCGTCGAGGCCGAGCGGCACGCAGGGCTCGCCCCGCAGGACCTGGGCGGCCCCCTCGTGGCAGAGCAGCAGGGGCGCCACGTGGCCGCAGTTGATCGCCTGGACCTCCTCGCCGTCGGTGACGCCCAGCACCAGCGCCGTCACGAACCGCTCCCTGGCGCCGACCTGTGCCGCGAAGGAGTTGTGCCGCAGCACCGCCTCCTCCAGGGCGTCGACGACGCCGGTGAGCGTGGGTTCGGACACCGCCGCCTCACGGAAGGCGCTCAGCACCGCGAAGGCCGCGCTGATGGCCGGCAGGCCCTTGCCCTGGACGTCGGCGATGAAGACCCGGCTGCCGTAGGGGGAGGCCACGACCTCGTAGACGTCACCGCCCACCCGGCTGTCCTCCTCCACCGGCCGGTAGAGGCCGTGGACCAGGAGGTGGTCCGTCACCAGCGGGAACGGCCGCAGGAGCTGCCGTTGCAGGGCGGCCGCGGCGGAGCGCAGCCGTGCGATCTCGCTCTCGTCACGGACCCTCTGCCCGGCTCGCACGACGCTGAGGCCGTTGAAGACGAGGGCGAACAGGACGGTCGTCACGGCCTGGCCGACCGTGTCCCTCGGGGCGTCGAGCAGGGCCGCGGCGATCACCAGCGTGGTCCACCCGGCCGCCACGGCGGTCTGCCGCACGGTGCCCCGCCCGGCGACCAGCGCGGGCACCACCACGAGGAACGGGGCCAGTCGGGTCTCCCGGCCCAGGAACACCCCGACGACCGCCAGGAGCACAGTGAGACCGACGAGCCAGCACAGCACGAGGGACCAGCGCAGCGGGGGCGCCGTCCGGCCCGGGCCGCCGACCGCGGACGCGCCGCCCGGGTCCCTCGACGTCTCCACCGGCCCTCCCGTTCGTGCGACCTGGCGAACTCCTCGACAACACCCTCCCGCACTCCGCGCCCGGCTGCGCGGTGTGACGGCCGCCGCCGCACCGCGCGGCGGGCGGGACCACGCGCGTCACGTTCCCCGCGCCGCCCGCCCGCCGCTCCGTCGGCTCGTGCCGCTACTCCGCGGAGCCGCTCCGGCGGCGCAGGAGGAACGCGGCGCCCGCGGCCACGACGAGGACCACGGCGACGATGCCGGTCCAGGCCGTGGTCGACAACCCGTCCGCGTCGTCCTTCTCCGTGTCGGCCGCCTGCCGCGTGGCCCGCGCGGACGCCCCGGCGGCCGGTACGGCCGTCGGCGACGGGGTCGGCGAGGCGCTGGGGGAGGGACTCACGGTCTTCGCCCCGGGGGCGGCCGCCTCCAGCTCCAGCACGGGAGCCTCGTTGCCGTGGCCGTCGCCTTCGGACTCGCCGAGCTCGATCCAGCGGTCGACCCTGCCGTCGCTGTAGGTCTGGAGCGTCTTGAACACCAGCTCCCTCGCGTCCGGCAACTGGCGGACGACGATCGAGTGCTCGGCGTCCTCACCGACCTTCACGGCCGGGCCCTTGACGGCGTAGCCGTCGGCGGTGGTGCTGAACGTCCAGCCCGCCGGACCCTCGCCGTAGACCACGTCGGCGGGCTCGATGCCCTCGGGCAGGACCACCCGCAGCTGGGTGATGCCGGCCGTCGAGGACTCCGACTCGGCGGTGAACGTGATCTCGACGGTCTCGGCGAGGGCCTGGGCCCGGTCGGACTCGACCTCGACGTGCGCGCCGGCCGGAACGGCGGCGAGCAGGACGGCGGCCGCGGCGGCGGCCGGGACGGTCAGGCGCCGCGCGGCGCGCGGCAGGGTGGTGCGGGACATGCGTGTCTCCAGGCGGGGAATGGACGGGGCGGCCGTACGGCGATGCCGGACCGGCGCCCCGGCGGGGTCGGTGGACGCGAGGGGTGCGCGCCGGGAGGAGGACCCCGCCGTGTCACCGCGTGCGCGAGCACCGGCCCGGCGGGCGGCAGCCCGTCGTCCCCGGGCGCCCCGACGAGCGGCAGCCCCGGCGCCCGGGACGCCGCCGGGCACCCGGCGACCAGCCGGCGGACGGCGGTCAGCCGGGTGCGCAGCGCGTGGAGCGCCGCCGTCACGCCGTGGGTCAGCGTCCAGCACGCCGAGTCCGCCCGGTGCAGGAGGACGGCGACGAGCACGGCCGCCAGGGCGTGGGCGACCGTCATGGCCAGGGAGTCGTGCGGCCACGGTGACCGGCCCGCGGGGTGGCCGTGGAGGTGTGCGCCGTGCCGGCTGTCCGCCGCCTCGGCCGGCTGTCCGCCGCCTGCGGTGAGCGTGAGCCACAGGTGCAGGGCGTACTGGGCGACGACACAGCAGACGACGACCGTGGCCGGACGGCGCGGCCGGCGCGCGCCGACCAGCCCCAGCCCGAACAGGACGACGGCCGCGGTCCCGCCCTGCGCCCAGGGCACCGGTCCCTCGGCCGCCGACCGGTGGGCGCTCATCCCCAGCACCGCGCCGACGACGGCGAACAGTGCGGCCCGCGGGACGGGCACGGGCGCGCTGGGCGCGGTGACGTGCGGGGGCATGGCCCGCTCATCATGGGGCACGGCCCGTCCCCCCGGCAGGCAGGCCGGAAAAGAGGCCGGTACCTCCGTCCATGTCTGCTTCGTGCGCATCAGACCGGATCATGCCAGTCCGGGGCGCCGCATACTGTCGGCGCGCCGGGTAACCCGGAGTCATGGCGAACCATGACGAACACCCTTCACGGCGACGTGACCCCGCGCCGCACGAGCGGTGACGCCGTCGTGACGGGACGAAGCCGGGGCGCCGGCGCCGGACGGCCGCCCGCAGCCGTTCCGGCGGCCCGCCCCGGCGACGCTGGAGGTGCCTCGTGACCAGCACGGGTGACCCGGCCGCCGACACCGGGGCCCTGGACGCCGCGTTCGCGGAGACGGTGCGCCGGACCGGCGCGTCCATCGGCGCGCTGTACCTGCTCGGGCCGGACGAGCAGGTGCTGTGCATGGACGTGCTGTGCGGGGCGCCGGCCGATTTCGCCGCACCGTGGACGAGGGTCCCGCTCGCCGCCCCGGCGCCGGTGGCCGACGCCGTCCGCGAGGAGCGCATGGTGTGGCTGGGCAGCCAGGAGCAGATGGCCCGCTCCTACCCGCGCACGGCGATGGCGCTCCCGTACCCGCTGGCGCTGGTCGCCGCGCCGGTCACCGGCGTGCGGTGCTGGGGCACCCTGCTGCTGATGTGGCCGGCCACCCGTCCGCCGCACATGACCCGGCGGGAACAGGGCCACATCGCGTCCAGCTGCCGACGGCTGGCCCGGCTGCTGGAGGAGGCCTTCGAGCACGGCAAGCCCCTGCCCCGCGGCGGACCGCCCCGGGTCCTCCCCACGAGCACCGGACACCGGCTCGCGACGCAGGCGATGGCGGCCGCCGACTTCGCCGAGCGCCTGCCCGGCGGCAGCTGCGCCCTGGACCTGCAGGGGCACTTCACCTACCTCAGTGACAGCGCCTGCGACCTGCTCGGCCGCAGCGCCGGTCAGCTGCTCGGTACCCTGCCCTGGCAGTCCCTGCGCTGGCTGGACGAACCCCCGTACGAGGAGCGCTACCGAGCCGCGGTGATCAGCCGCGAACCCGTCGCCTTCACCGCCTGCCGCCCCCCGGACCGGTGGCTGGACTTCCACCTCTACCCGGACGCCAGCGGCATCAGCGTCCGCATCGTCCCCACCGGCGCGCAGTCACTGCCCTGGTCCGCGCCGCACCAGCTCCCCGACACCACCCCGCCGGCCCGGGCCGGCCGGCTCTACCAGCTCACCCACCTGGCCGCCGCCCTCACCGAGGTGGTCGGCGTCCAGGACGTCGTCGACCTGGTCGCGGACCAGATCATGCCCGCCTTCAGCGCTCAGGGCCTGGTCCTGTCCACCGCCGAGGCCGGCCGGCTGCGCATCACCGGACACCGCGGATACGACCCCGAGATCATCGAGCGGCTCGACGGCCTGTCCCTCGACACCTCCTTCACCCCGGCCGGGCGGGCCATGGACAGCGGCACCCCCGAGTTCTTCTCCGACACCGAGGAGATGCGGCGGGCCTCCCCCGAGGCGCCCCGGATCAGCGACAAACAGGCCTGGGCCTTCCTGCCGCTGATCATCTCCGGCCGTCCCGTCGGGATCTGCATCCTGTCCTACGACCGTCCCCACGTGTTCCCGGCCGAGGAACGCGCCGTCATGGCCTCGCTCGCCGGGCTCATCGCCCAGGCACTCGACCGCGCCCGGCTGTACGACACCAAGCACGAGCTCGCCCACGGCCTCCAGCAGGCACTGCTGCCGCGCGCCCTCCCGGTCGTCGCCGGCCTGCGGGTCGCCGCCCGCTACCTGCCCGCCACCCGCGGGATGGACATCGGCGGGGACTTCTACGACGTGCTCCGGCTCGGCGACAACGCCGCCGCGGCCGTCATCGGCGACGTCCAGGGGCACAACGTCGCCGCCGCGGCGCTGATGGGGCAGGTCCGTACCGGCGTCCACGCCCACGCGGCCCTGGGCACGGCCCCCGGGAGCGTCCTCTCCCGCACCAACCGGCTCCTCATCGATCTGGCCCCCGACCTGTTCACCAGCTGCCTGTACGCGCACTTCGACTTCGTGGGCGGGCGGGTGACGCTGGCCAGCGCC
This sequence comes from Streptomyces sp. NPDC017936, assembly GCF_044328485.1. Taxonomy (NCBI): domain Bacteria; kingdom Bacillati; phylum Actinomycetota; class Actinomycetes; order Kitasatosporales; family Streptomycetaceae; genus Streptomyces; species Streptomyces sp. NPDC017936. The sequence continues at coordinate 56,237 of NZ_JBIRHK010000006.1, forward strand.
GGCCACCCGCCGCCCCTGCTGCGCCTGCCCGGCCACGGCACCCGTCCCCTGGACGTGACGCCCGGGCCGCTGCTGGGCATCGACCCCGACGCCGAGTTCCCCGGGACCGAGATCCCGCTGACGCCGGGGCTCATGCTCGCCTTCTACACCGACGGGCTCATCGAGACGCCGGGCGTCGACCTCGACGACGCCATCGCCGGTCTCGCCGGCCTTCTCACCCAGGCCGACGACCGGGACCTGGACCGGCTCGTCGACGACCTGCTGGACAAGGCGCGCACGACGGGGCAGCGCACCGACGACATCGCCCTGCTCGTCCTGCGGCACGGCGGTGACGAGCCGGCCACGCGGGCCGGACGGGCCGCCACGGTCGCCGATCACGGGGCGGACGGCGCCGGTGCCGCCGACGGCGTCGCGCGCACCGGCTCAGCCGGCGGTCGCCGTGACCCGCACCGCCGTACGGGAGGGACACCGCCTCGCGGCCGGCACGGGACGCCGGGCGAGCCGGGCGCCGGGTGACCGTGGGGCGCCCGGCCGCAGCCGGGCCGGCGGGTGCCGTGCGTCGGCGGGCGCGGCCGGTCACCGGGACCGCCGGCTCCCCGGCGGGGTCCGCTGCCGGAGGGCGGCCGTGTCAGGCCCGCCCGTGCGCCTCCTGCGAACCCCGGGAGAACGAGTCGATGACGACCGCCGCGAACAGCACCCCGCCCGTGATGACGAACTGGACGGCGGCGGGTGTGTCCGTGATCGCCATGCCGGAGGCGATCGACTGGATCACCAGCATGCCGAGGACCGCCGTCCAGGTCGTGCCGCGTCCCCCGAACAGGCTGGTGCCGCCGATGACGGCGGCCGCGATCGCGTTGAGCAGCAGGACGCCCGAGCCGGACGTCTGGCTCACCGAGGTGATGCGCGACGCCAGGAACAGGCCGCCGATCGCCGCCATGGTGCCCGACACCGCGAGCACCGCGGTCCGCACGCGCGTCACGCTCAGGCTGGCGCGACGGGCCGCTTCGACGCCGCCGCCGACCGCGTAGACCTGCCGCCCGTAGTGGGTGTGCCGGAGCACGACGTCGAGGCCCGCCACGACGACCAGGAAGACGAGGAGCGCGAGCGGCAGCCCCTGGAACCGGTTCAGCACGTACGCGGTGGCGAAGGCGATCACCGCGACGCCTCCGGTGCGCACCGCGACGGAGCCGGTCGAGCGGTGCGGCATGCCCACGGCCTTGCGGCGCCGTCCGTCCTGGTGCAGCACGAGGAAGACCGCGAGGGCGGCGGCCGCCGCCAGGCCGTAGGCGACGGCGTCGTCGGTGAAGTAGTAGCTGGTCAGCCTGGCGACGAGGCCGTTCTCGTCGAGGTTGATGGTGCCGTTGTTGCCCAGGATGGACAGCATGATGCCGTTCCAGGTGAGCAGCCCCGCGAGCGTGACGACGAACGCCGGCACCCGGGTCCTGGCGAAGGAGTACCCCTGCACGGTGCCCGTCACGGTGCCCACGAGCACCGCGATGATCACGGCGAGCCACTCCGGCACCCCGTGGTTCACGTTCAGGACGGCGAACACGGCGGCGGCGAGCCCGCTGATCGAGCCGACCGAGAGATCGAGCTCACCGAGCAGCAGCACGAAGACGATGCCGACCGAGATCAGCCCGGTGCCCACGATGTCGACGCTGAGGTTGGACAGGTTGCGGGGGGACAGGAAGTTCTCGTTGAGGGACTGGAAGATGATCCAGACCGCGGCGAGGACGAGGACGACGGGGAGCTCTCCCAGTTCACCGGCGCTCAGCTTGCGCCGGAGAGCGGCGACCCGGCCCTCCACGATCCGCGCCGCGGCCCGCCCGCGCCGGGGCCGGCCCGCGCCGGCGTCGGACGCGGCGGGTTCGGTCCGCGAGGTGTCCGCCCCGCCGCGCGTCTCGTTCACCATGCCGCCCCCTGGGAGGCCGGCCGGCGCGGCACGTTCTCCGTGGCGCCGGTGATGGAGGCGATGATCTGCTCGTGGGACGCGGTGTTCACGTCGAAGAAGCCGTTGTTGCGGCCGAGCCGCAGCACGGCGGCCCGGTCCGCGAGCGCCTTCACGTCGCCCATGTTGTGACTGATCAGCAGGACTCCCACGCCACGGTCGCGGAGGTGGTCGATGAGGTCCAGGACCTCGTTGGTCTGCTGGAACCCCAGGGCCGCGGTCGGCTCGTCCAGGAGGAGCACCCGGGGGTCGCCGAGGAGCGAGCGGGCGATGGCCACCGTCTGCCGCTGGCCGCTCGACAGGGAGACGACGGGGGCGCGCAGATCGGGCAGCTCCCGGGTCAGCCGTTCCAGCAGGTGCCGCGTGCGGCGCTCCATCTCCACCTCGTCGAGGAAGCCGTACCTGCGCAGCTCCTGCCCCAGGAACAGGTTGCCGACGACGTCGAGGTTCCCGCACAGCGCGAGGTCCTGGTACACGGTGGCGATGCCGAGGTCGCGGGCGTCGTGGGGGCGTTTGACGGTGACCGTGCGGCCCTCCCACTCGACGGCGCCCTTGTCGGCGGGGGCGACCCCGGAGATCACCTTCACCAGGGTGGACTTGCCGGCCCCGTTGTCGCCGAGCAGGGCGACGACCTGGCCGGCGTGGATCTCCAGCTCGATGTCGCTGAGCACCTCGACGACGCCGAAGCGCTTGCACACGCCGTGCAGCGCCAGCAAGGGGGGAGCCGGCACGGGAACCATCTCCTTCCTCGGGGCCGGATCCGGCGGGAACCCGGCTGTCAGGTGAGCCCGGCCTTGCCGCAGGCGGCCCACAGTCCGGGTGCGCAGATCTGCCGGACGGTGTACACGCCGTCCTTCACCAGCGTGTCCTTGATGTTGTCCGCGGTCACGGCCAGCGGGGTCAGCATCACGGCCGCGATCTTCGTCCCGTCGCGCGCGGTCACGGTGTCCTCGGCGACCTTGCCGAGGTTCTCCCCGCGGGCCGCGGCCACGGCCAGCGCGGCGCCGCTCGCGGCCTCGGGGGCGAAGGGCTTGTAGACGGTCATGTACTGGCGGCCGGCCACGATGCGCCGCACCGCCGCGAGTTCGGCGTCCTGTCCGGTGACGGGCGGGATCGGGGCGACCTTGTTGGCGCGCAGGGCGGAGATGCTGCCCGCGGCGAGGCTGTCGTTGGCCGCGTACACCCCGTCGATGTTCCCGGCGCCCAGGGCGGCGATGGCTCCGGTCATGTTCATGTGCGCGACCTCCGCCCTCCACTGGTGGGTGTCGTACGACTTGCCGATCTTCACCCGGCCGGTGAGGACGGACAGCGCGCCCTTCTTGAACAGCGCCGCGTTCGGGTCGCTGGGGTCCCCGTTCATCATGACGATCTGGTCGTCGGGCGCTCTCGAGGCCATGCCCTGCAGCAGGGACGTGCCCTGGAGCCTGCCCACCTGCTCACCGTCGAAGGAGACGTGGCCCGCGATCGGTCCCCCGGCGAGACGGTCGTAGGCGATGACCGGGATGCCCGCCTCGTCGGCCTTGCGGACCGAGGCGGCGAGCGACCGGCCGTCCACGGCCACCAGCAGGATCGCGTCGACCCCTTTGGAGATCATCGAGTCCATCTGCTGCTGCTGGAGCGCCACCTCCCCCTTGGCGTTGGCGTGCTCGACCGTGCATTCCTCGCACAGCTTCTTGATCTTCTCCTCGAGCAGGGGCCCGTCCTGCGTCTCCCAGCGGGCCGTGATGGCGTCCGGCAGCAGCACGGCGATCGTCGGCGCGTCGTCCGCGTTGTCCCGGCCGGGGCCGGTCGCGGTGTTCGGTCCGCAGGCCGTGAGGGCGAGGGCCGCCGACACGGCGGTCACGGCCACGACCGCGTCGCGGATGAAGGCCTTCATGCGGGAGACCTCCCTTCGGCCGGTCTTCGATCCGGGGGTCCACGCGAGCGCGGCCGCGTGGCGCGTGCCGCGGACGTGGCGGCGGGGACACGGCGGGCCCGTGACGACGGGCCCGTACGGGCCGTTCGGCGCGCGACGCCACGGCGGAAGCCGCCGGGGTCAGCCGGGGGACCGGGCCGGCGGGGACGCGCGGTCGCGGCTCCGGCGCTCGTGCGGCAGCCGGCGGACGACGACGAAACGGGAGCCGACCGCCCGCCTGGAACGTGCCGCGCGGAAGCGGCGAGACGACCACCTCGTCAGTCTGACACCGGCCCGGGTGATCTGCGAACGCAGTGCGGACGGCGGAAAGGAAGGGGGACGGGGGAGGGGGGAACGTGAGGAGGGGGCGGTCGGCTGAACGCCCGAAGGGCGGCAGGGAAGGCCGTGGGGAGGCCGGAGGGGGCCTGGGGGACGGCCGGGGGGAAGCCGAGGGGACGCCGGGGGGAGACCGACGAGATCTGTCCGTTCCCTCCGCATATGCGATTCTGGTGTCTGGGTGCCGGATCTCCACCTGTCGACACCTGCTGCCTGTACGGGGAGGTAGGTCGCGGACATGCCTCAAGACGGCCGTGCCCGCGCCGGGGTCTCGGAGCCGCCGGCTCCCGGGTCCGGCGCCGACGACACGGGGGCGCCCCTCCCGGTGCCCGGCTCCACCGCGCACCAACGGGTCCTGGCCTTCGCCGGAGCGGCGCTCGCGGCCGTCTACGTACCCGTCGGGGGCGGCGACGAGCTCCGCCTGGTCGACACCGCGGGGTGCGCCCGTGCCGAGTACGGGCTCCCGGCCCGTCTGTCCCTCGCCGGCGGCTCGCCCGCGGCCCACGCCTGTCGCGGCGACCGGCCCCTGTGGCTCAGCTCCACGGCCCTCGCCGCCTATGCCGAGGGCGGCCCCGTGCCGCCCCGGGCCGAGGCGTCGCTCGCCGCGCTGCCGCTCGGCGCACAGGGCGCGCGCCTGGGCTGCCTCGTCCTCGTCGGGAGCGACCCGCACGGCTTCGACGCCGAACGGCGCCGTTTCCTGGAGCGGTACGCCGACGCGGTCACCGGCCTGCTGCGCACCGGGGCCGACCGCGCGTCTCCGCTGCTCGTGCCCGCCCTGCGGAGACTGGGCGTCGGCTCCTTCGTCCTGGTGCCGGACACCGGCCTGGTCGAGGTGGACGACACCCTGCTCGAACTCGTCGGCATCACGCCGGACGCCTTCGACGGCAAGGCGGAGACCCTGCTCGCGCACGCCCTGCCGGAGGACATGCACGCCCTGATGTCCGTCCTGGAACCGTCCCCCCAGCCCTTCGGCCGACGGGAGCTGGAGTTCCGGGTCCGCTGCCCCACCGGCGAGATGCGCTGGCTGAGCCTGGGGTGCCGCGTGCTGGCGGGCACCGGGGACCGGCCGGAGCGCGTGCTGGGGGTGGTGACGGCGACCTCGGTCCTGCGCCGCGGCGCGGACGACGTCTCCCGGATCCAGTGGCTGACCGCCGCGCTGGACGAGGCCGCGAGCGTCCACGAGGTCGGGCGGCTGGTGGTGTCCGTGCTGCGGGAGCCGCTGGGCGCGGACCGGGTGGCTCTCGCCGAGGCGCGGGGCGACCGGCTCGCGGTCACCGTGCTCGACCCGCCGGAGCCCGCCGCCTGGCCGGAGGCCTGGCGTTCCGCGTGGCGCTCGCAGTGGCCCGACGTGCCGGCCACCGCCGTGCCCGCCCTGCGGACGGCGCTGCGGGACGGCCGGATGGACCTGTGGCCCGCCGGAACGGTCCTCGCACCCGGACTCGCGGGCATCGGCGACGGCGGCCTGGCCGTGCTGCCGCTGCCCGCCAAGGGCCGGGTCGCCGGAGTGTGCCTGGTCGGCTGGGACCGGGTGCACGAGTTCGTGCCCGAGGAGCGGTCCTTCCTGACCGCCACCGCCGCCCTCGTCGGACAGGCGCTCGCGCGCGCGCACGCGCACGACGCCGAGGAGGAGCTCGCGACGATGCTGCAGCGCAGCCTGCTGCCCCGCCGGCTCCCCGAGCTGCCCGGCGGGACGGCCGTCGCCCGCTATCTGCCGGCCCGGCACGGACTGCAGGTGGGGGGAGACTGGTACGACGTCATCGCCCTCACCGAGGACCGCGTGGCCCTGGTCATCGGCGACGTGCAGGGACACAGTGCCGGAGCCGCGACGATCATGGGCCAGATGCGCACCGCCGTCCGGGCCTACGCGGTGGAGGGGCACCCGCCCGACGTGGTCGTCTCGCACGCCAACCGCCTCCTCGTCGGCATGGAGACCGACCTGTTCGCCACCTGCTGCTACGCCGAGGTGGACATGGACGAGGGCACCATCCTCTTCGTCCGGGCCGGACACCTCTCACCGCTGGTGCGCCACCCCGACGGCGGCACCGAGGAGGTGCAGGTCGAGGGAGGGCCTCCGCTCGGGGTGCTGGCGGAGGCCGAGTTCCCGATGACCTCGGTCGCCCTGGCCCCCGGCACGGTGCTCGTCATGGTCACCGACGGCCTGGTCGAGGCCTCCGACCTGCCCCTGGACGTGGGCATGCGGCAGACGCTCGCCGCGCTCGCGGCGGCGGAGCCGGCCGATCCCGGGCGCATGGCCGACCGGCTGCTCGGCGACGGCGGCCGGCGTGAGGACGACGTGGCGCTGCTGCTGCTGCGCTACGACGGCATGAAGACCCGCCCGATCAAGGCCGGCTGGGCGGTGTGGCGGCTGCCCGACGCCGTGATGCACGCCCGTCGCTTCACCGCCCGCACCCTGCGCCGGTGGCAGGTCGGGGAAGCGGCCGACGCGGTGCTGCTGGTCGTGTCCGAACTCGTCACCAACGCCCTGGTGCACACCCAGGGGCCGGTCCACATCGACCTGATGCTCCGCGGGGACCGGGTCCGGGTCGGCGTGAGCGACTCCTCGCCCCGCGCGCCGGCCAAACCGGTCATCGTGGACTGGGAGGCGACCGGTGGCCGGGGGCTGCTGCTGGTCGAGGCGGTGTCGGACTCCTTCGGCTCGATGCCGGTGGCCGGCGGGAAGCTGGTGTGGAGCGAGATCGTCGTACCGCGGGGCGAGCCGGCCGCCGGGGAGCCGGCGTCCCCGGGGGAGCCGGGGGGCCCGCCGTGAGGGCCCGCGGACGGTACGTCGCCGCCGCCCTCGTCGCGGGGCTCATGACGCTGTCCGCCGTCTCCTGCCAGGGGCGGGGCGACGGCGGCCCGGACGGCTTCACCGTCGGCCTGCTGCTCCCGAGCCGTTCGCTGGCGCGGTGGGAGCAGTCCGACAAGCCGCTCATCGAGCAGCGGCTGAAGGAGCTGTGTCCCGACTGCGCCGTGCAGTACGCCAACGCCGAGGACGACGCCGCGCAGCAACGGCAGCAGATGAGCTCCATGATCACCAAGGGGGTGGGGGTGCTGATCCTCGACGCCGCCGACACCAAGGCGCTGCGCTCCTCGATCCAGGAGGCGCGCAAGGCGGGCGTCCCCGTCGTCGCCTACGACCGGCTCGCCGAGGGCCCCGTCTCGGGCTACGTCGGCTTCGACGGCGGCCGGGTCGGTGAACTCCAGGGCGAGGCGCTGCTGAAGGGCATGGGGGACCGCGGCGGCGACCGGACCGTCGTCATGATGAACGGCGACCCGAGGAGCCCGAACGCGGCCTGGTACAGGTCGGGCGCGCTGTCCGTCATCGAGGGCAAGGTGACGATCGGACGGTCCTACGACATCCAGAGCTGGAACACGGAGAACGCCCACGCCCGCATGTCCGCCGCCATCGCCGCCCTGGGCCCGGACCGCATCGGAGGTGTCCTGGCCGCCAACGACGCCATCGCCGCGGGCGTCGTCGCGGCCCTGAAACGCGCCGGCGTCCGGCAGTTCCCGCCCGTCACCGGCCAGGACGCCGAACTCGGCGCCGTGCGCCGCATCCTCCAGGGCGAGCAGTACATGACGGTGTACAAGCCCTTCCGGCAGGAGGCCGCGGCCGCCGCCGCCATGGCCGTCGCCCTGGGGCGCGGCGGGGACGCCGGCGACGCCGCCACGACGACGATCGACAGCCCCACCACCCGGAACATCCCGTCCGTCCTGCTCACCCCCAGGGCGGTGACGGTCGACACCATCGCGCGGACGCTGGTCAAGGACGGCGTGTACACGGTCGACCAGATCTGCACCCCGCGCCTGCGGGCCGCCTGCGAGAAGGCCGGGCTAATCCCGTAGAGGAAACCGGCGGGACCAGGCACGACGCGCGCCGCATCACTCTCCGTGCCCGGATCGCCGCCCTGTGTTGCGGGACCTCGTGCCCGGTGCGACCGTGTACGGGGGGCGAGATCGACGGCCCCGCAAGGGACGGCCTTGCGCGGCCCCGGTCCCACCGCGCCGACATCCGGCCGCATCGCGGCCCGCCCTCCCCGGCCCGTGCCGGAGGGCGATCGGCGCGCGTCCACGTAACGGGGGGACGCACAGAAAGCGGGAAATCCCATGGCGAACGGACCCATGAACAGGGGCGTCTTCGGCGAGCAGCCCGACGGGCACCACGGTCCCCTCGGAAGCTCCGGCACCGAGTTCACCGGCCGGTACGTGATCGTGTTCGACCCGAGAGACCAGGAGAGCGGACTGAACGCGCTGAGTTCCGCCGCCGCCATCGCACCGGTGGAACGCGTCATGGGAAGCGAGACCACGAACGTCGGGGAACTCCTCGAGCGCCCCGACGTCTCCGTGCACTTCCCGGACCTCGGCGTCGCCGTCGTCGAGGTGCCGCCCGAGAAGCGCCACTCGCTGGTCACCACCGCCGAGGCGGAGACCTCGATCATCGCGGCGGAGCCGGAACGCATGGTCTACGCCTTCCCGGTCACCGCCCCGCAGCAGGCACCGACCGAGTTCTTCCCGGCCTACCGCAGCGACGAGGAAGTGGTCACCCGCCACTCCCGGGCGGAGATGGCCGCCGGCCAGGGACCGGCCTGGGACGAGCAGCGGTGGACCTGGGGCCTGCAGGCGATCCGGGCCGACATGTCCCACCTGACCGGACGCGATGTGAAGATCGCCGTCCTCGACACCGGCGTGGACACCCACCACCCGGACTTCGCCGGCCGCATCGAGGCGACGGAATCCTTCGTGCCCGGCGAGGCCGTCGAGGACGGCAACGGCCACGGCACCCACTGCATAGGCACCGCGGCCGGCCCCGCCGAACCCCATGAGGGCCCCCGCTACGGCGTGGCCTGCGACGCCAGGATCCTCGCGGCCAAGGTGCTCAGCAACGCGGGCACCGGCACCGACGGCCAGATCATGGCGGGCATGGCCTGGGCCGTCTCCCGCGGCGCACGGGTGATCTCCATGTCCCTCGGCGCCCCCGTCCGGCCGGGTGAGATCTTCCCGCAGACGTACGAGATCCTGGCCAAGCGCGCGCTCGAACGCGGCACGGTGATCGTCGCCGCCGCCGGCAACGACAGCCGCCGGCCCCCGCGCATCGAGCCCGTCAGCCGTCCCGCGAACTGTCCCTCCATCCTCGCGGTGGCCGCCCTCGACAAGGCGATCACCCCGTCGTTCTTCTCCAACGGCGGCATCAACGGCCAGGGCGGCGAGATCGACATCGCCGCGCCCGGCCGGGACGTGCGCTCGGCCCGTCCCGGCGGCGGATACCAGAACCTGAGCGGCACGAGCATGGCCACACCGCACGTCGCCGGTGTCCTGGCCCTGCTCGTCGAGGCGAACCCCGCGGCCTCCGCCGCGGACATCATGACCGCTCTGAAGGCCGGCGCGTTCCCGCTGGCGCAACCCGTCCGGGACACCGGCGCGGGCCTCCTCCAGGCGCCGTGAGCGAGCCGTCCCGGCCCGGGCCGGTCGGGGTCGTCCTCGCGGTCGACCCCGACCGGTTCACGGAGGTCGTCGAGGCCCTGCGGCGGGCCGGGCTGACGGTCACGGGCGAGCAGCCGGTCGTCGGCACGCTCTCCGGCACCGTCGCCGAGGACCGCGTCGAGGCCCTGCGGGCCGTCGACGGCGTCGACGCCGTCGACCGGGAGCGCACCGTCAGGCTCCCTCCGCCCGACGCGCCGGTCCAGTGAACACCGGGACGCCTCCCGCGGGTTCGCCCCGGCGCCGGCTCAGCTCATGAGACGGCTGCCGATCGACCGGGCCGCCTCGGCGTGGGCGAGGTACTCCACGATGTGGTGGGCCCGGTCCCGGGCGTTGAGGACGGCGAGGTCGGTCAGACCGTCCGCCCAGTCGTCGCCGAGCGGGCACCCGATGGTCACCGGGTCGGTCGGACACCAGACGTTGAACCAGTCCGCCACCTTGTCCGGACGCTTCGGCCCGCCGACGAGCAGCCTGGTGTACACGCTGTCCAGGCCGAGCGGGCTCCCCGCCGTGGTCAGGTGCACCAGGTGCACGCCGGGGGAGAGCCGGGTGACGAGATCCAGGCCGACGACCGTGCCGAGGCTGTGCGCGACGAGCACGACGTCCCCCTCCTGCGGCATCGTGTCGAGCACACAGTCCAGCACCTCGTCCCGGATCCGCCGGTCCTCGAGGTAGGCGGCGACGTCACGGAAGACCAGCGCGATGGCCCAGGCGTCGAGGTCGCTGCGGGCGGCCAGCCAGCTCAGCTGCCGCTGCAGGGCCCCGACCAGGTCGCCCGCGCCGATCCGTTCGGTGGCCAGCTGCCGTTGCGGCGGCACCTCCCACCGCGTCGCCGCCTCCGCGACGATCTCCTCGTACACCGCGCGGGCGGCGGGCGTGACGGGAGCGACGACCTCCGCCGCCGTGGCAGCCGGAGCCTCCACGACGCGGGGAACGGCCTCGTGCGCGGTGAGGGCACGCGCCAGCCGGTCGCCGTAGTACGGGAACCAGACGTCCGCCGGGTCCACCGGAGCGAGCCCGGCGCGGACGAGCCCCTGGTTCAGTCCGGCTGCCCAGGTGCGGCGCAGCTGCTCGGGGTCCTTGCCCTCCTGCGAACGACCGTGCAGGAAGACCAGGTGCCGGTGGCCGCCGAACGCGCCCTCCCGGGCCCGCAGCCCCGCACGCGCGGCGGCGCTCTCGGCGCTCGGGCGCGGCACGCCGAGGGCGGCCGCCGGGGCCGCGGCGGTTCCGGCGACGGCGGCCGGAGCCGCGGCCGCCACCGGACCGGCGACGGGCGACGGGGCCGCCGCCGGGCCGGCGGCGGCCTGCGCGAGACCCAGCCCGGCCTCCGGACCCAGCCCGGCCAGCAGCGCCCGCTCACCGGGGGTGAGCGGCAGCGCGGCGAGGTGTCTCAGGACGGAGCTGATGCGTACGCCCTCGTTGGCCAGCCAGTCGATGGCGTCGTCGCCGTCGCCCGGCTGCCAGACCCGGCCGTCACGGCGCAGGACGCGGCCCTGGCCGTCGGTGCGGGGCACACCGCTGTGGTGCAGCGCGACGACCTCCCACTGGTCGTTGAAGACCGGCGACCCCGAATTGCCCGGCTCGGTGTCCGTCCAGTAGTGCAGGAAGTCGTCCAGGCGCACCTTGAGCATGTTGTCGCGTACGGCGATCTCCTTCAGACGGCCCATCGGATGACCGACGACGTTGACCGGCTCGCCGATCACCAGCTTGCCGGGCTGGGCGCTGAGCCGGTTCCAGCCGAACGTCTCTCCCGGCGGCCGCCCGTCGGCGCCGGCGGCGACCAGCACCAGCGCGTAGTCGAGGCGCTCGTCCGTCACGAAGAAACCGTCCGGGTCCAGCTCCAGCCGCGTCGGCGACTGCGGGGTGTTGTCGACGGTGACCTGGGCGTCGAACTCCACGAAGCACTGCCGGGCGGCCTCCGCGTCGGTGAGCACGTGATGATTGGTCATCAGCAGGCCCGGCGACACGAGGAAGCCGGTGCCGAGCGGCAGTTCGCGGCCGTTCTCCCGCACCGAGATCCGGGCCACCGTACGGGCCGCCCGCGCACCGCGCGGCAGGAAACTCCACGCCTGCAGCTCCTTGGACGCCCCGAGGATGCGCTCGTACGCGGCGGGCGCCGTCAGCGGTTCGCCGCGGACGGCCTCCACCGCCATGGCGGCCGGCACCGCGTGCCGGTCGAGCAGCCGGGCCGCGCGCGCGGCGAGCGCCTCCCGCGAGTCCGGGAAGGCGACCCCGGCGTCCTGCTGCCGCTCGACCGCGCGGCGCTCGTCGCCGGTCTCGCCGTACCGCGCCGCGGCCGCCGCGAGCTGGTGGTCCCGCTCCCGGCGTGACCTGTCCGCCGTTCCCATGTCAGGCCACCGTCCCTCCGGCGGAGTGCCACGGCACGAAGGCGTTGGTCAGACCGGCGAGCGCGGTGCGCAGCTCCGGATGGTGGCGCAGCAGCACCGTGATCATGCTGTTGTCGTCGATCCAGGCCATGCCGGCCTTGGAGTACACCTCGGGGGTGTAGTACTCGGTGAAGAAGCGGTCGCTGTTGAGCCGCCGCGAGGCCATCAGGATGAAGATGCGGAACGCCGTGTCGCTGAAGGCGAACCCGGCCGGCAGCTTCTCCGCGTACAGCCCGACCATGAGGTCGACCTTCTCGATGTCCCCCTCGTAGAGCTGCTCGATCTGCTCCGCCCGCGCCCGGTTCTCCGTCAGTTCCAGGAAGTTCGCCGCGGGCTTCAGCCGCAGCAGCCGCCGGAACTCGTTGTAGCGGGGCACGCCCAGCTCGCGGGAGCGCAGGATGTCGGTGGCCGCGAGGTCCTGCAGATGCCCGTCCGGACGCTCGAACTCCTGCAGGAACTTGGGGAAGTTGAACAGGGTGACCAGCCCGGGGTGGAGGGTGCCGAAGCTGTAGAGCAGATCGGCCATCCCGGTCGTCTCCAGGAACTTCAGCGCTCCCGGCCCCGCGATGTCGCGCAGCGTGCAGTGGCGCAGGGTGGCGTCGTCGGCGACGGAGCGCAGGTGCCAGTCGTCGCGGACCAGCGGGTGCATGCGGTAGACGGCCACGAACTCCTCGGTGATGGCGAACGGGACGCCGTAGTGGTCGGTCTCGCCCCCCATGATGCCGCTGACGACCTCGCTGTCGCTGACCCGGCCGAAGAGGTCGTGCACGCGTTCGCCCGCGACGCCCCACCAGTTGGCGCGCAGCGCCTTGACGGTGGTGGGGTGGCTGAGCACGGCCGGGGTCCACTCCACGGTGTGGATCTTGGCGAGGAGCGCGGCGTTGACGAGCCGGGCGCGCTGGAACAGCTCCTCGTCGCCCCACGACGGGTACGCGCCGTGCAGGTGGTCGCAGATCGCGTTGTGCTCCCGCGCGAACAGGTCGTGCATCATGGCGAGACCCAGCCAGAACCCGGGGACGCGGGAGGGATCGCGGGCGGGGTCCGAGCGGACCGGGGACTGCTCGTCGTCCCACAGGTGCAGCTTGCCCGTCTCGCCGGTGCGCAGCAGGCGCTGCTCGGTCTCGTTCGCGCCGTAGATCTGGGAGGCGTCCCACCAGTGGGAGGACACGTTCACCCGCGTGTCGGGGGTCCCGGCGGGCGCCCGCGGGTCACGGGTCGGGTCGTCCGGCGTGCGCATGATGCGCATGGGGTGCTCCGGCCACGGGTCGTCGTCCAGGAGGGGGACCTCCCAGGGCCGGTCCGTGGGGCTCGTCCCGTGGCTGAACCAGTCCCGGACCATGAACTGGAGCCAGGCGGCCACCAGGGAGTTGACCGAGGTGGCCGGGATGAGCTCGTCGCGGGTGAGCAGGGCGCGGCTGACGTCGCGCGGGTTGGGACGGGACAGGACGTCCTCGGGGGTGGCGGGAGCGATCCGGTCCAGCGGGATGTTCCGGCCGAAGCGGGTGCCCGCCATGCCCATACGGGGCTCGTCGAGGTCGTTGTGGCTGCCGTCGGCGGTCCGGTTGACCCGGTGCGTCTCGGAAGGGGGCGCGGGGTCGGGCAGCGAGACCGAGGGCAGCCGGCCGGTGTCGTGCAGGTTCTCCTGGCGGAGCCTGACGCGCAGCCCGAGGAGCGTCAGCAGGCCGGGGATCACGGGCAGCCGGTCCCAGCCGACGCGCCGGTCCAGCCACTGGGCGCCGGCGGTGACGATCCGCCAGGGCAGGGACGTACGGTATCCGGCCGTCGAACGCGGTGCGCCACGTCGTTGCTTGCTCATCGTGGTACTCCTTGCGCGGCGAGGATCACGTCGCTCGCCTTCTCGCTGATCATGTAGATGGGGGTGGCGACGAAGAAGCCGGGAATGCGGGGAAAGACCGAGGCGTCGACGATCCGCAGACGGTCCACCCCGCGCACCCGGAAGTCGCTGTCGACGACGGCCGAGGGATCGTCCGCCCGCCCCATCCGGCAGGTGCAGGACGCGTGGTGGCCCCAGGCCTCGTCCTGGACGAACCGGCGGATGTCCGCGCGGCCCCGGACCCCCTCTCCGGGCCACAGTTCCTCGACGATCACGGAACCGGCCCTGCGGTTCATCCCGCGCACGAACTCCACGGCCTCCGCCATGGCGTCGAGGTCCACGTCGTCCTTGTCCGTGCCCTCGGTGAAGTAGTGGAAGTTCACCAGCGGGGTGTCACGGGGATCGGTGGAGCGCAGCCGCACCCGGCCCCCGGTGTTGTGGGTGCGGCTCTTGAGGATCGCCCACGTGAAACGGTCCCGATGACGCGTCAGGTCCATGGAGTAGCCGGGGTAGTAGCCCCGGAAGTCGAAGGGGCCGCCGAAGACGAACAGGTCGGGCGCGTCCAGCGACGGGCGGGACTTGCGGGTGACGCCGACGACGGCGCCGTTGGTCGTGTACACCCCCTCGCCCCGCTGCCAGGCCCGGTGGCAGGGGTCCGGTTCGGTTCCCGGTCCCGGCGCGTGGAAGCCGCAGTCCCCGACGGCCGGGAACGCGCGGGCCGTCCGGCTGACCACACCCACCTCGTAGCGGTCCTGGAGACCGCCGCCGACGCCCTGGAGGCCGACCCGTACGGGGATGCCGTGCCGCCGCAGCTCCTCACGCGGCCCGATGCCCGACAGCATCAGCAGCTGGGGCGTGTTGAACGCCCCCGCCGCCAGGATCACCTCACGGGAGGCGAGGACCCTGCGCGGGGTCGGCGGCCCGCCGGCCGGCCGGCTCGCGGGGTCGGCCCGGTAGGCGTGCGCCTCGTCCAGGTAGTCGACGCCGGCGGCCGCTCCGCCGTCGTCCAGCACCACCCGGGCCGCCAGCGCGTTCGTGCGGACCACCAGCAGGTCCGGGTGGCTTCGCCGCACCTCCTGCACGCGCTCGCGCACGGCGCTGCGGCGGCCGTTCGCCGTGGAGATCGGGATCTGCCACAGCCCCTGCAGGGCACGCGTCTGCACCCGCCAGTCGTTGGGGTCGACGAAGGAGCCGTAGCCCTCCAGCGGGGACAGCGGCCGGTCGAGGAAGTCGACGAGCGTGTCCTTGGCGGCGGACAGGATCACCTTCAGCAATTGCTTGTCCTGCACGGCCAGTTCGGGATCGGCGAGGGCGGTCGGCAGCCAGCCGTCGAAGCCGTGCCGGGCGTCGTTGCGGTACCGGGCGGCGGTGAGGGGCAGGGCCTTGAGCAGGGCGGCCAGCAGCGGGTTGGCCGGCGGTTCCTTGGGCCTCGGCCGGTAGGTGCAGCGCTCCAGCCGTTCGAAGTAGCGGCGCATGGCCGTGCTGTGCCACGTGGCGTCGCCGGTCTCCGCCGCGATGGCGTCCCAGTCGCTGTTGTACGGGTAGACGGTGATCAGCGCGTGGTGCGCGGTGCACCCGCCGACCGTCCCGGCCCGGGGGTAGAGGATGCCCCGCTCCGGCACGAGTTTGCTGTCGCGCCGCTGCCGGTCCTCGTCGGCGTAGTGCCGCACGAAGTAGTTCCAGCACTGGACGGGGTCCTCGGAGGCGTCCGCGTGGAAGGCAGGGACGAGGTAGGTGTCGTTCTCCTCGGCGCCGCCCGCGTCGAGGAGCAGGGTGCGCCGGCCCGCCGCGGCGAGGTTGGCCGCCAGCGGCCCGCCTCCCGCGCCGGCGCCCACGACGACGTACTCGAAGCCGGTCTCGGCCGGGGGAGGGGCGGCACCGGGGTCCGCCGTCACTTCCGCCGCCCCTTGCGCGAGGTGCCGAGCGAGACGCCGGCCGCCACGGCCAGGGCCGTGTTGGTGGCCGAGATGAGCGTGGTCAGCGCGCCGGTGCGCGGCGGCAGCCGGCCGCTCAGGGCGAGCATGGCCGCGGTCGCGGTGTCGCTGCCGTGGATCAGGACGCCCTCGCGCAGGTCCTCCCTGAGCCGCTCGTCGCGGTAGGTCAGCAGGTCGAGCCCGAGCAGGACGGTCCGGATCCCGAACAGCCGGAAGGCGTAGATCGCCGCCGGACTGAGCGGTTCACGGGCGTCGGGGTCGAGGCGCCGGATGAGCAGGTCCGGTGCCAGCAGCCCGGTGGCGCCGTTGAAGACGCGGATTCCGGCGAGTGCGTAGAGCGAGGCGGGACGAGTGACGGCACGGTGCCTGGCCATCGTGTCTCCTGAGGGGTGGAGTGATGTGTGCGGCGGTGGGAACTACTGCCGAACCTCCCGGAAAGGGGGAAGAAAACGCCCCTGGAAGCACTCCGCCTTCCACGTTAGGGGAGCCCCTGCCCCGCTGCACCTCGGGCGCGTGAGGACGACGTCGCGCGCCCGTACGATCCGTGCCGCCCGCCGTCCCTCACTCGTGGACCGGCCGGCGAACCCTCGCCGGCCGGTCCGGGCGCCGTGCGCTGCGGCGCCCGTGGGTCAGAGCGCCGTGCCCCAGGTGTGGGCCACGTCGACGACGAGGTGGTCGGCCAGCCGCAGCACCCGGAAGGGCAGCCGGGCCCGCACGCCGAGGCCGATCTGGGTGTCGCCCTCGAAGCTGCCGACGAACCGTGCGTCGCGGAAGGTCTGGTAGCCGGTGAGGTCGACGCCGTGCAGGGGCAGGCCGGCCCCTCCGGGGTAGGTGGGCAGGCCCGTGTCGGGGTCGTAGGCCGGCGCGTGCACCCGCACTTCCAGGACGGCTCCGCCGCCCACGGCGATGGGCCGGCCCGAGCCGTCCTGGTAGATGCGGTCGACGTACCGGACGGAGTGGCCGAGGTCGGCTCCGGCGGCCCCGGGGATGTCGACGACCAGCCGGTCGTAACAGTCGTGACGGCCGGTCCTGGCGTACTGCACCGGCTCCGCCGAGGCGGCGGTGTACGACTTGTCCAGGCTTCCCCAGCCGGTGGGGCAGGCGGCGACGGCCTGCGCGGCGGCGGCCGGAGCGGCCTGCGCCGGTACGGCCGCCACGGCCAGGGTGGCGGTCATGAGGGCCGTCGCGGCCCAGACGGTTCTGCTTCGCACCATGGTGTCCCCCGAAGAGTCCGTGTGTCTGATATCGGGTGAGACATCCGGGGCGGCCCGATGGTTGCGCTGTTCCGCGGTCGCACGCGGCCGTGCGCCGGGCATGCGGGGAGTGACCGGCGCCGCCGCACGGGACGCGCCGGGCGGGCCCCGGCCGCCCGTGCCCGCCGCTCCCGACGGGGGAGCGGCCCGGCCCGGATCCCCTCCTGACGAGGGCGGTGCGCGGGTAGTCTGCCGCAGATGAGGGTGGGCACCGGGACGACCCGGCTGGTCGTGCTGCGGGGCAACAGCGCCTCGGGGAAGTCGTCCGTCGCGGCCGGCCTCCGCGACAGGTTCGGCCGCGGGCTGGCCCTGGTCGGCCAGGACAACCTCCGGCGGGTCGTGCTGCGCGAGCGCGACCGGCCCGGAGCGGCGAACATCGGGCTGATCGACACCGTCGCCCGCTACGCCCTGGACGCCGGGTACCACGTCGTGGTGGAGGGCATCCTGTACGCCGACCACTACGGCGACATGCTCGCCCGGCTGCGAGCCGACCACCGCGGCCCGACCCACGGCTACTACCTGGACGTGCCGCTCGACGAAACGCTCGCCCGGCACGCCCTCAAGCCGATCGCCGACGAGGTCGACGCGAGCCTGCTGCGCGACTGGTACCGGCCGCTGGACCTCCTGCCCGGCGGGGCAGAGACCGTCATCGCCGCCGACAGCCCCCTCGCCGCGACCGTCGACCGCATCATGCGCGACACGGGCCTGGCCGACCTCCCCGCCCTGGACCGCTGACACGGCCCGGACCCGCCCTCCGCCGCCCCAGCCTCGTGCCGTCCCCAGCCTCGTGCCGTCCCCAGCCTCGTGCCGTCCCCAGCCTCGTGCCGTCCCCAGCCTCGTGCCGTCCTCGTGCCGTCCCCGTGCCGTCCCCGTGCCGTCCCCGTGCCGTCCCGTCCCCGTCCCGTTCCGGCCGCGGGGACGGACGGCGCGCGGTGTCAGGCGGGCGGCGGGCCCGGCGGGGCGCGGGGCCCCCCCCCCCGGGGGCCCCCCCCCCCGCGGCCCCCCCCCCCGCCCCCCCCCCCCCGGGGGGGGGGGGGGGGGGGGGGGGGGGGGGGGGGGGGGGGGGGGGGGGGGGGGGGCGGGGGGGGGGGGGGCCCCGCGCGGGGGGGGCCCCGGGGCCCCCGCCCCCCCCCCCCGGCCGCATCCGGCCGGTGTCGTCGGCCTATTCGACCTCGGCCCAGTCGAGGGTGCGCTCCACGGCCTTCTTCCAGCCCGCGTACCCTTCCGCGCGCTGGTCGTCGGACCACTTCGGCTCCCAGCGCTTGGACTCCTGCCAGTGGGTGCGCAGTTCGTCCGTGTCCTGCCAGAAACCGGTGGCGAGGCCCGCCGCGTAGGCGGCCCCGAGCGCCGTGGTCTCGGCGACGACCGGCCGGCTGACCGGGACGCCGAGCACGTCCGCCTGGATCTGCATGCACAGGTCGTTGGCGGTCACCCCGCCGTCGACCTTGAGGACGTCCAGGTGGACCCCGGAGTCCTGCTCCATGGCCTCGACGACGTCACGGCTCTGGTAGCAGATGGCTTCCAGGGTCGCCCGGGCCAGATGGCCGTTGTCGTTGTAGCGGGCGAGGCCGACGATCGCGCCGCGGGCGTCGGAGCGCCAGTACGGGGCGAACAGGCCGGAGAACGCGGGGACGAAGTAGATGCCGCCGTTGTCCTCCACGGTGCGCGCCAGGGTCTCGCTCTCGGCCGCGTTGTTGATGACCTTCATCTGGTCGCGCAGCCACTGCACGGCGGACCCGGTGACCGCGATGGAGCCCTCCAGGGCGTAGACCGCCGGCTCGTCGCCGAACTGGTAGGCCACGGTGGTGAGCAGGCCGCTTCGCGAACGCACCAGCTCGGTGCCGGTGTTCAGCACGAGGAAGTTGCCGGTGCCGTAGGTGTTCTTGGCTTCGCCCGGCGCGTAGCAGACCTGTCCGACCGTGGCGGCCTGCTGGTCGCCGAGGACCCCGCTGATGGGGATGGCGGCCCGCAGCGGGCGTGTGGTGCGGGTGACGCCGTACGCCTCGCGGTGGGAGGAGGGGTTGATGGTGGGCAGCATCTCCCGGGGGATGTCGAAGAAGCCCAGCAGCTCGTCGTCCCAGTCGAGGGTCTCCAGGTCCATCAGCATGGTGCGGCTGGCGTTGGTCACGTCGGTGGCGTGGATACCGCCGTCGGGTCCGCCGGTCAGGTTCCACAGGACCCAGGCGTCCGTGTTGCCGAACAGGGCGTGGCCCTGCCGGGCGGCCTCGCGGACGCCGTCGACGTTCTCCAGGATCCACTGGATCTTGCCGCCGGAGAAGTAGGTCGCCGGCGGCAGGCCCGCCTTGCGGCGGATGACGTCGCCCCGGCCCGAGCGTTCCAGGGCGGCGGCGATGGAGTCGGTCCGGGTGTCCTGCCAGACGATGGCGTTGTAGTAGGGGCGTCCGTTGCGCGGATCCCACACCACGGTGGTCTCCCGCTGGTTGGTGATGCCGATCGCCGCGAGGTCCTCCGCGGTCAGGTCGCCCTTGCGCAGAGCGGTCTGCATCACCGAGTTGGTGCGCTCCCAGATCTCCACCGGGTCGTGCTCCACCCAGCCGGACCGCGGAAGGAACTGGGTGTGCTCCAGCTGGTGCCTCGCCACCTCGTTGCCGGAGTGGTCGAAGATCAT
This sequence comes from Streptomyces sp. NPDC017936, assembly GCF_044328485.1. Classification (NCBI taxonomy): domain Bacteria; kingdom Bacillati; phylum Actinomycetota; class Actinomycetes; order Kitasatosporales; family Streptomycetaceae; genus Streptomyces; species Streptomyces sp. NPDC017936. Next base: position 75,930 of record NZ_JBIRHK010000006.1, read on the forward strand.
GAATCGGGTGCTGGTGGTGCCTTGGTCCACCGCTCCCACGAAGTCAGCCATGGTGTGCCGCCTCTGTTGCGGGGGTCAGCGCTCGGGGGTGGGGACGCGGCCGGGGGGCTCGGGTTCGGCCGTCGGCAGGAACCGCCCGACGAGGAACTTGTACAGGAAGGCGCCGAGCAGGCCGCCGATCAGGGGGCCGAGGATCGGGACCCAGAAGTAGAAGTTGCCGTACTGATCTCGCCACGCGGTGCCGTAGCCCGTGATGAAGCTGGCCAGACGGGGTCCGAAGTCACGTGCCGGATTGATCGCGTAGCCGGCGTTCGTGCCCCAGGCCATGCCGATGGCCACGACGATCAGGCCGACGATGAAGGGGGCCAGGTTCGCGCCGGGCGGATTGTTGAGCAGGTCGGTGACGGCCATGATCAGCAGCAGCAGGATCGCGGTGCCGATGACCTGGTCGCGGAAGGCGCCCCACTCGTGGACCGGCAGGTTCGGGTTGCCGTTGGCCGGGAGGGTGGAGAAGACGCCCTGTGTCTTGAAGGTGTGACCGGGGTCGGCCTTCGCGAGCGCCTCGGTGTAGTTCCAGCGCACGATGAGGGCCGCGACGAAGGCGCCCGCCGTCTGGGCCACCACGTACGGCGCCACCTTGCGCCAGGGGAACCCCTTGAACGCCGCCAGGGCGACGGTCACGGCGGGGTTGAGGTGGGCACCGCTCAGCCGGGCGGCGACGTAGACGCCGAGGGTGACGCCGATGCCCCAGGCCCAGGCGATGCTGTCGTGGTTTCCGAGACCGCCGGGCGGCGTCGTCAGGGCTCCGCCGGCGACCACCTGGGCCACCACACCACAGCCGAAGAGGATGAGAACCATCGTGCCGGCGAACTCGGCCGACAGTTCGCCGACGAGCCCCGACCGGGTGGATCGTTCAGCCATGAAAGCCCGCTTCCCGCCGGCCCAGGGCCGGCTGTCGACTGCCCGAGCTTTTCTCAGATCAGCATAAGGCGATCATGAATTGACCGCACTTGTAGCGGAAAACACCCGTATTCCGGGAATCCGGCGAGGAGTCCGCCCTCGCTCCACGCGTCCGTCGTGCACGCCCGCCGCGGAGGGTTTCGGACTTTCCGCACGGGGGTGCGCGACGTGGCCTCCGCCCGGTCCGCTCCCCCTATGCTTCTACTCGCTTGTAGAAAATGGCTGCGTGTCCCCGGTTCCCCCGCGGACACGCACGTGGCACGTGAAGGAGTGAACGCCCCGATGGTGTTCAAGAGGTTGCTCGGCTCGCTCGGTGTGGGCGGACCCACGGTCGACACGGTCCTCGACCCCGGCGCCGCCCGTCCCGGGGGCGCGCTGACCGGTCGGGTCCACCTCGAGGGCGGCAGCGCCGACTTCGACATCGAGCACATCGCCCTGGAACTGGTGGCCCGGGTGGAGGCCGAGCACGAGGAGGGCGAGAGCCGGGGGACCGTCGCCTTCGAACGGTTCGTCGTCGGTGGCGGCTTCCGGCTCGCCGCGGGCGAGGAGCGCAGCGTGCCGTTCAGCGTCACGCTGCCGTGGGAGACCCCGGTCAGCGAGCTGTACGGGCAGCCGCTGGGCATCGTGCTGGGCGTGCGGACCGAGCTGTCGGTGGCCGGCGCCAGGGACAAGGGCGACCTCGACCCGCTGACGGTGGCCCCGCTGCCGACGCAGGAGGCGGTCCTGGAGGCCCTCGGCCGGCTCGGCTTCGGCTTCGCGTCCGCCGACCTGGAGTACGGCCGCATCGGCGGCACCGGGCAGCGGCTGCCCTTCTACCAGGAGATCGAGCTCACTCCCGCCCCGCAGTACGCGCACCAGGTCAACGAGATCGAGCTGACCTTCCTCGCGCACCCCGGCGGCGTGGAGGTGGTCCTGGAGGCCGACAAGCGCGGCGGGTTCCTCTCCGCGGGGCAGGACGCGCTCACCCGCTTCACCGTCGGTCACCACGACGCGCGCGACTGGGTCCAGGAGGTCGACGGCTGGATCCGCCGGCTCGTCGAGCACCGCGAGTCGTACGGCTCCCCCGCCCTGTACGGACACCACGGCCAGGACGGCCACCCCGAGGGGCACCGCTCCGGCCCGGGCGTCGGTACCGCGGTCGCCGCCGGGGCGGCGGGACTGGCGGTGGGCGTCGTCGGCGGCATGGTCGCGGCCGAGGTCGTCGACGAGGTCGGTGACCTCTTCGAGGGCGACGAGGACGACGAGGGCGGCGAGGACTGAAGCGGCCGTGGGTTGCCCCGGGCACCCGCTTGTTTCTACATTGATGTAGAAACAAGCGGGTGCCGGGTCGCCGCAGGGGCGGCCGGGTCCCGCCCGACCTTTGGAGTCCTCATGGCCCTGTGGGACCGCATCAAGGAGTCCGCGTCGACGATGCAGACCCAGCTGGTGGCGAAGAAGAACGACCTCAAGAGCGGCGCCTTCCGCGACGCCGGCATGGCCATGTGCGCGCTGGTCGCCGCCGCCGACGGCACCGTCGACCCCGCGGAGCGCCGGCGCGTGGCCCAGCTCATCGCCACCAACGAGGTGCTGCAGAACTTCGACGCCGTGGATCTGCAGCGGCGCTTCGACGACAACCTCGGCAAGCTCACCGCCGACTTCGCGTTCGGCAAGGTCAGCGTTCTCCAGGAGATCGCCAAGGCGAAGAAGAAGCCCGCCGAGGCGCGTGCCGTCGTCCAGATCGGCATCGTCATCGGCGGCGCCGACGGCGACTTCGACAAGAGCGAGCAGGCCGTCGTCCGCGAGGCGTGCTTCGCGCTCGGCCTGCCGCCGCACGAGTTCGACCTCTGAGCGGCACGCCGCGCGCGTTTGCGGGCGCGGCGGGGCGCGTCGGGCCGGCCCCCCCGGGGCGACGGCGCGGCGCGCCCACCGGTCCGCGCCCGCCCGGAGGGGCGCGGTGTCAGAGGGGCGTCGCGGCGTGCAGGACGAAGGCCAGCGTCAGGGCGGAGTTCGCGGACGACATGGCCGACACGGCCGTCCCCGCGGCCGCCGTCCACGCCGCCATCCCCACCGCCGTGAACACCGGCGGCCAGGCGCGCGCCGCGGGCGCCGGGGCGAGCAGGGCCGCGACCCGGCGCGGCACGGGGCCGGGCAGCGCCAGGCCCGCGAGCGTGGGCACGGGAGTGCCGCGGGAGACCAGCGCCGCCTTGCCGATGGCGCGGGCCACGGTGAGGCGGCTTCCGACCGCCTCGGCCGCCTCCTCGTCCGCCCACCGTTCCGTCGTGTAGGACACCGCCGTACGCAGTGGGTGCAGGAACGGATTGGCGTGCGCCGCCAGCCGCACGGCGAGCAGGAGACGATGGTGGCGGCCGGTGAGGTGGGCCCGCTCGTGGGCGAACAGGGCGCGCCGCTCGGCCGGTTCGAGGCAGGACAGCAGGGCCGTCGTCACCACGACACGGTCGCGCCGCCCGCCGGGCAGCGCGTACGCGTAGGGTTCCGCGTCCGGGAGCACCGCCACCTCGGTGCCCGGCAGGCCGGCCAGGGCCCGGTGGGCCCGGCGGCGCACCCGCCGGTGGCGCCAGACGGTTCCCGCGCACGCGGCGACCACCGCGAGGAGGGCCGGTACGGCCGCCCGGCCGGCGACCTCGTCGTACGGCACCGCCTCCCGCACCTCCGGGTCCGACCAGCCGTCGGGCAGCGGGTTGCCCGGCAGCTGGGCGGTGCCCACCACCATCAGCAGCCCCAGGCACACGGAGCTGCAGACCGCCATGGCCGCGGCGAGGCCGGTCAGCAGCCGGGTGGCGGTCCGCGGGTGCAGGTGCTGCTCGGCCAGGCGCGCGACCGGCCACGCCGTCAGCGGCAGGACCAGCGGAAGAAAGACGAAGACCCCCATGCGGCTGTCAGTCTTCCCCGTCGTCCTTCGCCCGGTCCAGCAGCTCCCGCAGCAGGCGCTCGTCACCCGGTTCCAGGGACGTGACGAAGCTGGCCAGGACCGCTTCCCGGTCGCTCTCGCCGTCCAGCAGCTTGCGCATCTTGTGAGCGGCGAGCCCCGCCTGGTCGGAGACCGGGGTCCAGGCGAAGGAGCGGCCCGCGCGCTCGCGGGTCACCGCGCCCTTGGCCAGCAGCCGCGTGAGGATGGTGATCACGGTCGTGTAGGCCAGGTCGCCGCCGAGCCGTTCCTGCACCCAGCCCGCGGTGGCCGGACCGCCGGCCTCCCGCAGGGCCGACAGGACCAGCCCTTCCAGCTCGCCCTGTCCCCGGCGCCGAGGTTCCCGCCGATGGTTCGTCACACCCTGTCTCCCTTCCGCCGCCCCGCAGTTCACGAGCGGTACATCGTAGAGACCCCCGCCGCGGCCGTGCCGGCAGCGGGCGGGTCCCCGGCGCGGGCTGCGGGTTCCGCCCGGACGCGGAGACGGCTGGTCCGCGCCGCCGGAAAGCGGCGAGGCAGCCGGGACGCCGTGCTTCCCCGCCACGGCCGCGTCCCCGCGAGACCCGCGTCCCCGCACGCGGCCGCGCGTAACGGACGGGTCCCCGGCAGCGCCACGGAACGGGCCGCGCACGACCCCGCGCCGGCGCCACGTGCGGGGCGGCGGCGCGTCCCCGTGGCCGGCCGCCGGTGGCTCAGGAACGCGTGGGCGGCTCGTCCCGCTCGACCACCGTGCCCGGGACGACCCGCCCCGTGTCGTGCCGTGCTTCCGGAGCGTCCTGCTCCCGGAGCGCCTTGGCCTCGCTCTTGAAGATGCGCGCGGCCTTCCCCGCCGAGCGCGTCAGTCCGGGCAGTTTCCTGATCGCGAGGATCACCGCGACGACGAGGAGTATCAGGGCCAGCTCGCTCATGCCGAACATCAGGTCTGCTCTCTTCCCGGGCGGACGGCGGCCGTTGAGGGCGTGCCGCCGAGCCGCCGCGATCTACAATGCTGTAGAAGTTTCTCCTGGGGCGTGATCGCTCAACAAGCCCGATTTCCGGCCCGGTCGGCGCCGGCCGGACCGTCGTGCCGCGCGAGGAAGCAGGACAGTACGATGCCGGACCAGCATGATCCCATGTCCGAGACGGCGGCCGGCGCCGCCCGGCGGGAAGGGGCGAGGCGCTGCCGCGCCCTCATCGAGGCCCGCTGGTTCGCCCTCACCGTCGTCGCGGTGATCCTGCTCAACGCGCTGCTGCTGGGCGTCGAGACGTATCCCGGTCTCGCCGCCGGCGTGGACCGCTGGTCACGGCTCGCCGAGCACGCCTGCCTGGCCGTGTTCACCGTCGAGATGCTGCTGCGCCTCGCCGCGCACGCCGACCGGCCCCGGGACTTCTTCAGGGATCCGTGGAACCTCTTCGACCTCGCAGTGGTCCTGTGCGCCTTCCTGCCCGTCGTCCGTGAGAACGCCACCGTGCTGCGGCTGCTGCGCCTGGCCCGCGTGCTGCGCGCCGCCCGCTTCCTGCCCCAGCTGCGCGTCGTCCTCGCCGCGGTCGCCCGCAGTCTGCCCGGCACCCTCGGTTTCCTCCTCGTCGGCGCCCTGCTGCTGTACCTGTACGCGATGGTCGGCTGGGTCTTCTTCGGCCGTCACGACCCCGGGCACTACGGCTCCCTCGGCCGCGCCGTGCTCACCCTCTTCCTCCTGATGACCCTGGACGGCATCGGCGACGCGGTCCACGCCGGCCTCGAGGTCTCCCGCTGGAGCCTGCTCTACTACGGCTCCTACGTCCTGCTCGCCTCCTTCGTCCTCGTCAACGTGCTCATCGGCGTCGTCCTCACCTCCCTCGACGAGGCGCGGCAGGCGGAGCGGGAGGCGTCGGACGGGGGAGGCCCCGGCCGTGACGCGCCGGAACGCGACGAGCCGCGACAGGGCGGGCGGGACCGCGCGGCAGGCCCTGCGGACCCGGCGGTGCTGCGTGAACGGGTCGCCGCCGCCCGCCGCGCCCTCGAGGACCTGGAAGCCGAACTCGACCGCGGCGCGCCGGACTTCACCGCCGGACCGGACCGCACCGCCGCAGCGGGGCGGAGGGGGACCGGAGGGGAAGGGTTCCGCCCGTCCCTCTCCGGGGACCTGGGCGAGGGATCCGAACCGGCCCGGGCCGTGACATCGCCGCGGGTCACAGGGTTGCCCGCGGACCGTTGACGGCCCACGGCGTCGCGGACGCTCGGGTCCGGGCGCGCGACGGGGGTGCCGACGCCTTTGATCGAAACGGTTGCACGGACCGGCCGTGACATGCGTCACGGCCCCTTCTCACATCAACGCCGTCCGGTAGTACATGGCGCGTGGGCCATATAAGTGGATCTGCCCTCTCGTAAGCGGACATATGGCGCACAAGATCCAAAGTGGCGGCTCTGTGGCGTTTCCCGCACGCCGCCGGCCCGCCGCGCACGGCCTGCTGACGGAGCGTCAGGCGTTCCCCGTGGTCCGGACGGACCGGGGCAGCACACCCGCGCGCCCGATTCAAGGGCGTCGGACGCCTACGAAGGCGGGTAGGAGAAGAGCGCGTTGCCCTGTCTTCACACACATCTCAGAATGACGGCTCGGAAGGCGTCACCGCAGGTCAGGCCCAGCGTCCTTGCTGAGTCGAGCCCGTCGGAGGCGCACTCGAGACGACCAGCGAGGCACGTATGAAGAAGCACCGCAGGAAGACGCGCCACCGGCATCTCGCCGTCGCCGCCGTCGCGCTCGGCGCGCTGGCGATACCGTCCGCCGCCATGGCCTGTCTGAACGACCCGAGCGCTAAGGGCGCCGAGTCCGCCGGCCAGGGGAAGAACGACTGGAAGAACGCGTCCGCGCAGGGCCGCTGGCAGGGCGGCGCGTGGACCTCGCAGCCGTCGGCGTCGGCTTCGCCCCAGGCCCCCGCGCCGGCCTCGACGGGAGCGGCGGACACCACCGCGCCCGCCGCGGCTCCGACCGCCTCCGGCTCGTCGGCCCCGGCGTCCGGTGCCGTGGCCAAGGTCGTGGCCCTGGTCAACAGCGAGCGCAGCAAGGCGGGTTGCTCCGCGCTGACCGTGAACGCGAAGCTCACGACGGCCGCCCAGAGCCACAGCGCGGACATGGCGAGCCACAAGACCATGTCGCACACGGGGTCCGACGGTTCGGACCCGGGCCAGCGGATCACGCGGGCCGGCTACAACTGGAGCACCTACGGCGAGAACGTCGCCTACGGATACTCCACGCCCGAGCAGGTCATGGCGGGCTGGATGTCCAGTCCCGGCCACAAGAAGAACATCCTGAACTGCGGTTTCAAGGAGATCGGTGTCGGTCTCGCGCAGCCCGGCAACTACTGGACGCAGGACTTCGGCACGGCGCGCTGACGCACGGGCCGGCCGGGCGCACCCCCGCGACACGCCTGCCGGCACACCCGCGTCCACGACCGCGGCGACGCCGAACGGGCCCCTCCGTGAAGGGGCCCGTCCGGGGTTCCCGGAGCGGAACCGGTCAGGCGGCGCCACCGGGCGGGTCGAGCACGACCGGCAGCTCCGCTAGGCCGCGGAAGGCGGGGAAGGGGACCTCCAGCCACCGTGGTTCGGCCGAGGGGTCGGCCGGACTCATCCGCGGGAAGCGGTCGAACAGGCCGGTGAGGGCCAGTTCCATCTCCAGCCGGGCCAGCGGGGCCCCCAGACAGTAGTGGCCGCCGTGCCCGAACCCGATGTGGACGGTGCCCTGCCGGCGCACGTCGAACTCGTCCGGCTCCGGGAACTTCCGCGGATCACGGTTGGCCGCGCTCAGCGCGACCTGGACCAGGGCGCCCTTCGGGATCCGCGTCCCGGCGTACTCCACGTCCTCGGTCGCGTAGCGGAACGTCGAGCTCTCCACGGAGCCCTCGAAGCGCAGCACTTCCTCCACCGCCGGACCGATCAGAGCCGGGTCCTCGCGCACGGCGCGGAGCTGCTCGGGATGGGTCAGGAAGTTCTGGACGGCGTTGCCGATGAGGTACGCGGCCGTCTTGTGACCCGCGAACATCAGCAGGAACGCCGTGGACACCAGCTCGCTCTGGGTGAGCTCGCCGTCCTCGTCGTCCCGCAGCGCGGTGAGCGCGCTCAGCAGGTCGTCACCCGGTCGGCCGCGCTTGGTCTCGACGAGCTCCGTGAAGAAGGCGTGCAGGTCCTCCTCCGCCTTCTGCTGGGCCCGTCTGGCCTCCTCGTCGAAACCGCTCCGCGCCACCGCGGTGGACAGGTGCTGCATCCGCGACCGGTCCCGCGCCGGCACACCGAGCAGTTCGCAGATCACGATGATCGGCAGCGGGAACGCGAACGCCGGCAGCAGGTCGAACGGCTCGCGGGTCGGGCACCCGTCGAGCAGTTCGTCGACGGTCTCCCGGATCCGCGGCCGCAGGGCCTGCACGCGCCGCGGGGTGAACGCGGTGCTGACCAGCTTGCGCAGCCGGGTGTGCTTGGGCGGGTCGGAGTTGAGCATGTTGTCGTCCAGCGCCACGGACGATTCACCGAAGATCCTCCGGTAGGCGTCCATGGCCCCGTACATGTCCTTGCTCAACCGCGGATCCGCCAGGGCGGTCCGCGCGTCCTCGTACCGTGTGATCAGGTACGTCTCGTTGCCGTGGGGCGGTCTCATGGGGCAGACGGGCGCCTCCTCCCGGAGGCGGGCGTAGACCGCGTGCGGGTTGCGCCGGTACTCCGGGGTGCACCGCTCGGCGGCGGCGACGGCGTCTTGCGTGGTGATCAAGGACGACTCCTCAGGTCGAAGAGGGTCTGGGCGTTGCCGCCGAGGATGCGCTGCTGGGCCGCCTGGTCGATCGGCAGTTTCTCGATCATGCGGAGGGAGTCCTCCAGCGGCGCCGCCAGCGGTGGGGAGTCGGTGCCGAACAGCATCCGTTCGGGCCCCAGCACCTCCAGGTTGAGGTTCAGGTGCGCCGTGCTGAACGGACTCGTGTCGACGTACATCCGTCGGAGCGCGGCGGCCGGGTCGGCCGCCGGCGCCCCGTCCGGGGGCGGGATGGAGCCCGGCGCCGCGGGCCGGCCCGGGGCCGGGGCCGCGGAGGAGCCGGGGGGCGGCGCGCCCCCGGCCCAGTGCCGGGGGCGCGCCGCTGTCCGCAGGCGCTCCGGCAGCAGCGCCATCGCGCCGCCGCCGGTCGCGCCGATCAACCGCAGACCGGGATACTTGTCCAGCCATCCCGCGAACGCGATCATGGCCATGCCGACGGTGAGGTCGCCGAACCGGCCGATCTGCTCGACGAAGCCGGTCTCGTCGACCCGCTCGGTGCCCACCGGCTCGGCCGGCGCGTGCACCAGGACCGGCACCCCCGCCTCCGCGGCCAGCGCGAAGAAGGAGTCGGCGCGCGGGGAGCCGAGCAGCTCCCCGTGGACGCTGGACGTGGTGATCAGGCCGACGAAGGCGGGGTCCGCCAGTGTCTCCCGCACCCCGTCCAGGTGATCGTCGTCCCCGAACGGGTTGGCGTACACGTAGCCGCGCAGCTGGTCCGGGAACCTGGTGATCAGGCCCGACATCCAGGCGTGGAAGGCACGCAGCCGGTCGCGGGGTTGCGCGTAGTTGTCGACGCCCGGGACCCGCGCCATCGCTCCGGCGCCGACGGGGCTGCCGATGAGGGTGAGGTCGATCCCGGCCTGGGTGCGAGCGGCGAGCATGCCGTCGACGTCGGTCAGACTGGGGGGCATCGGGAAGCGTTTCGCCGCCTCCGGTGGGGACAGGTGCCCGTGGATGTCGATGATCATGTGTGGCTTCCCGGGGTGGGTGTGAGTGCGCGGACGACCGCGGCACAGTCCTCGTCGCCCAGCCCCTGCTCGGTGGCACGGACATGGGTCTCGGCCGCGGCGGCGGCGAGCGGAAGGTGCAGACCGGCCGCCGCTGCCTGCTTGGAAGCGAGCATGAGGTCTTTCGCCATCAGCCGCAGCCGGAAGTCCGGCTCGTCGAAGCGGCCGGAGGCCAGCCGACGCGACTTGAACGCCATGACCGGCGAGGCGAAGCCGCTGCCCGCGATCGTCTTGAGGACCAGCTGCCGGTCGAGTCCGGAGGCGGCCGCCAGTTCGGTGGCCTCGGCCATGGCCTGCACCTCCACGCCCATCAGCAGGTTGAGGAGCAGCTTCATCCGCATGCCGGAACCGAGTGCGCCCAGATGGACGACCTCCTTGCCCAGCATCTCCAGCACCGGCCGGGCGGCCTCGAACACGCGCTTCTCGCCGCCGACGAACAGCCGCAGCTCACCGTCGCGGGCGTGGTCCCGGTTGCCGAGCATGCCGACGTCCAGGACCGAGGGGATGTCACCGGCGATCTGGACGACCTCCTCGGGGGCGACGGTGCTCGCGCAGACGAGGGTGCCGGGGTAGGGGCCCTGGGCCAGCACGCCGTCCGGTCCGCGCAGCACGGTGCCGAGGGCCGCCCCGTCGGCGACGGTGCAGATGGCGGTGCTCGTGCCCTCGGCGGCGTCAGCGGGGTGGGCCGCCGCGTGGGCGCCGGCCGCGACGAGCGGCTCGGCCCGTTCCGGAGTGCGGTTCCAGACCCGTACCGGTACGCCCTGCTCGAGGAGGCGCGTGGCCAGGCCGGTGCCCATCCTGCCGAGACCGATGACGGCGACGGTGCCGTGTGCGGTGTGCGTCATGACGCCACCCCCGCGGTCTCCTTGACGACCCGGAACCGCAGCGACTGCGTCGAGTCGACCCACTGGCGCAGCGGAGCCACCAGCGCCTGGTGCTCCTCGCTCTGCTGCCAGGCGAAGAAGTGCTCGGGCGTCTCCCACTCGCTGGTGATCACCCACTGGCGCGAGTCGTCCACGGGTTCTCCCAGCCGTTCGACGATGTGGCCGGGGGTGCGGGCGACGGACTTCCGGATCCGGTCGTACAGATCCAGGAACCCCTGCTCGCCGCCCTCGATCACGCGGACCGTGAAAACGACGGACAACTTCTCGGCCGGTCGGCCGTTCTGGTCGGTGCCCATGTCTCCTCCTGATGGTGAGATCCGGTAGGACACGCCTCCTAACTCCTCATGGCCCCCGTGCGGACGCAACTCCGAATGGGGGAGAGGCCGGGCGCCGCAAGGGGTTCACGCTCCGTTGTTGGGCCGTTCGGGTGGGTGACGGGACCATCCGTTTCGCCGCCGCCGGAGCGGACGCCGTCACACGAACGGGGCGCCGCCGGACAGGCGAACGCCCCGCTTCCGCGCGGGTCCGGGCGAGGGGGATGTCCGCGGGCCCGGATCCCGCCCCGGCCCCGCGGAACGGGCCCGCCGCGGGAGGCGGCGGGCCCGGATCACGCTCCTGACGTCCCGGGCCGTCGGCGGTCCGGACGCTCCCCGTGCAACGGCGCCCCGCGTCCTGCCGTCCGCGGGTGGACGCGACCGCCGTGACGGTGCCGACGCGGACCGGGCACGCGGACCGCGGGCGCACGCCGACCGCGGCGCGGGGCCCGCGGCCGGGTGTGCCGCGGCATCCCGGCCGCGGCGCCGAGGGGGCGCGGCCGGCGCGGGAGCGGGGTCAGTAGTTCTGCCACTCGTCCAGCACGTACTCCAGCACCGCCGGATCCATCAGCGTGCTCGGCCGGACGTCCTCGCGGCGGCGGTCGACGGGGAACACCTTCGCCGCCGTCAGGACCGCGTCGTCCAGGTAGCGCAGCGGCGGCGCGTCCGCCGCCAGCCGCAGCGGCGGGGGAGTGCCGCGGCCGGGGACGGCCAGGACGAAGCCCCAGTTGCCGAAGCTCGGTACGTCGACCTGGAACTCCGTCGTCGCGTACCCGGCCGCCTCGATCGTCGCCGCGATCGACCAGTACGTCTTCGGCGCGAAGAACGGTGACCCGCTCTGCACCATCACCTGGCTCCCCGGCGTCAGGACCTGGCCGAGGAGGCTGTAGAACTCCACCGAGTACAGCTTGGCCAGTGCCGCCGTGTCCGGGTCCGGGAAGTCGACGACGACGGCGTCGTACCGCTGCCGGGCGCCGCGCAGCCAGGTGAAGGCGTCGGCGTTGACCACCTCGACCCTCGGGTCCTCCAGCGACGCGTCGTTCAGTTCGCGCAGCGGTCCGAAGTCGCGCGCCAGCCGGGTCATCGCCGGGTCCAGCTCGACGAGCGTCACGTGCCGTACGTCGTCGTAGCGCAGCACCTCGCGCAGGGCGAGCCCGTCGCCGCCGCCCATGATCAGCACGTCGGTGCGGCGGCCCGACAGCGTGGGGTGGACCAGCGACTCGTGGTAGCGGTACTCGTCGACGGAGCTGAACTGCAGGTCGCCGTTGAGGAAGAGCCGCATGTCCGGCTCGCCGGTGAAGGCCGTGGAGCGGGTGACGACGATCTCCTGGTACGCGGTGGTCTCGGCGTGGACGATCGGGTCGCGGTACATCTGCTGCCGTGCGGTGACCTCCAGGTCGTCCGCCAGCGCGTACGCCGTGCCGAGCACGGCCAGCACCGCCGTGACACCGGTGAGCAGACCGATGCGGACGCGGCGCCGGGTCTGCCGGCGGAAGATGAACACCACCACGATGACCCCGGCCACCGCGTTGACCGCGCCGACCACCAGCGCGCCCTTCAGCTGGCCGAACGTCGGCAGGAGCAGCAGGGGGAAGCACAGACCGCCGACCAGCGCCCCGATGTAGTCGACGGCGAACAGGTCGGCGACGGCGCTGCCCGCCTCCTGCCGCCGGATCCGCTGCAGCAGCGTCATGAGCAGCGGGATCTCGGCCCCGATCAGCAGTCCGACCGTCAGCGCGATCACGATCATCGCCGGCGTGTACAGCTGCAGCCAGGCGAACGCCGCGTACAGCATCAGCACGGACAGTCCGCCGACCAGCGCCAGCGCCCCCTCCACCAGCGCGAACGCGCCCACCGGGCGGCGGCGCAGGGGTTTGGCGGCGAGCGAGCCGATGCCCATGGCGAAGACCATCACGGAGATGACCACGGAGGTCTGCAGGACGGAGTTGCCGATGAGGTAGCTGCCCAACGCGGTGAGCGCCAGCTCGTAGACGAGACCGCAGGCCGCGCAGAGGAAGACGGCGAGCAGCAGCAGGAAGCGCGCCCCCCGGGAGGGGCGGGCGGCCGGGGGGCGGGAGGACGCCGCGGTGTCGCGGTCCTGCAGGGTGGTGGTGCTCATGGGGGCGGTGCCTACGAGATCGCCGCACCGACCATGAAGGCGGTGCCCAGGTACATGCCGGCCTGGACCCAGGCGGCGGGGTGCGGACGGTGGGCGTCGTCGTCGAGGACGACCGCGCCCATCTGGCCCGGGGTGAGCATGCCGATCACGATGCCGACGAGCGTCATCACCAGCACTCCGGCCAGGCCGTAGAGGAGCGTGCTGACCAGGCCGTAGCCCAGCCCCTGTTCGGACTCGCTCGCCCGGATGGCCTCCATGATGACCAGACCCACGGCGACGGACTGGCTGCCCAGCAGGACGGCGGCGCCGCGGTTGCGGTCCGTCCAGACCACGTGGAAGAGCTTGCCGGGCGTGACGAGGTCGAGGGCGATGAAGCCGACGGCCATCACGACGAGGCCCACGACTCCGTAGAGCAGGGCCTGGCCGGTCGACTCGAAGATCTCGGTCACTGCGTTGCCTTTCGTCGGGGCGTCGTCAGGTCCGGGGGACCGGTGGAACATCGTCGGACGGCGGAGGCCCGTGGGGCTCCGGGCGGCGCGGGGGGCTCCGGGCGGCGCGGGGGCCTCCGGAGCGGGGTCACTTGCCTTCGCCGGGGCCGCCGCCGCGGAAGCTCTCGCTGTCCGGGTCGGGCCAGTTGGTGAGGTACTGGCTGTGGCGGTGGTAGCCGTTGCGGTAGTCCTCGATCTCTATCCGGCTGCCCTTCCGGTCGGGCGAGACGGTGACCAGGTCGTCGGCGTAGCGCAGGAACTCGACGCCGTCGCCGGTGGCGCGGTCGAGTGCCCGGCGGTGTCCGTGGATCGCCTCGGCGACGGAGTCCGGGGTGCTGGACGGGGCGAGCCAGCCGGACCCGTTGTCGGAGTACTCGTCGTCGATCCAGCCGCGCGGCACACCGTTGTCCCCGCCGGAGGAACAGGCGGTGAACAGGGCCGCGGCCAGCACGGCCGCCACCGCTGCGCGCGTGAGTCGGGCGCTCTTCATCGGGCCTCCAGCCGGGTGTACGTCGATGAGAGGGGGCCGTCCGGCGGGTACGCGCACTGCGAGGCGCCGGACCTCCGCATCCGGGCAGGAGGCGTCACAAAGATGGCCTGCACATGACTCCCCCCGGTCATATTTTTGCAATAAGCGCGCTGAGTATGGCACATGAGGTGCATGAGGTCTGAGGGGCCGGGACGGGAAGGAGCGGTTCCCGTCGGAACCCCCTGTGGCCTGTGCGGACGGCGTGCCGGTAGCGTGTGCCGCCGACGCCTGTCGGGGGAGGGAGTGGGGGCCGTGAGGGAGAGGGGCCGGGCCGGCGAGGGACCCGTCCGACCGGAGCAGATGATCGCGGAGGCGCGGAAGGCGTTCTTCGCGATGTTCGCCTTCGTGGCGTTCGTCTGGCTGGTGCAACTCGCCAACTCCGCGAGCGGATACGGCCTTTCGCGGGACTACGGGGTCGTCTCCGGCGACCCGGGCGCGCTGCCCCACGTCCTCACCGCGCCGTTCCTGCACTGGAACTGGGCCCACATCGAGAGCAACTCCGGGCCGCTGTTCGTCTTCGGGTTCCTCGCCGCGTACCGCGGCGTCGCCCGGTTCCTCGCGCTGAGCCTGCTCGTGGCCGTGAGCAGCGGGCTGACGGTCTGGCTCTTCGAACAGCACTCGGCGGACACGGTCGGGGCCAGCGGTCTGGTCTTCGGCTACTTCGGCTACGTCGTGGTGCGGGGCCTCTTCGACCGCCACCTGATCGACTCGCTGATCGGGATCGTCATGGCGGCGTCGTTCGCCTATCTGCTCACCGTGGCCGTGCCCGGAACCCCGGGAGTGAGCTGGCTGGGACACCTCGGAGGGCTGGCCGGCGGCCTGGTCGGCGCGTGGCTGCTGCGGGACCGGCGCTCGCGCGGCGAGGGGTCCGGCTCCGGACACGGAGCCGGACGCGTGGACGGCGGCACCGGGCCGGACGCGCGGAGCGAGCCGGCGACGCGCACCGACAACCCGCGTGCCGACCTGCACAAGGAGCTCCGGGACCTCGGCCTGCTCTAGCGGTCACGACACGGGAGGGCTCCCGGAGATCCCCCCGCCGGACACGCCGGACACGCCGGGCCGGCGGACCGTCACGGCGTGACCGGCGCGCACGGCCGGGCCCGCCGGTCGAGCCGGGCCCGCCGGTCGAGCCGGGCACACCGGGCGAGCCGGGCACACCGGGCGGTCATGGCTGCGGCCCACCCGAGCCGGCCTGCCGTCATGGTGGATCCACACATGTTCGGCCTCTCGGTGCGCCGCCTAGCGTGCAGCCCGTCGACGTCCCGCACCCAGGAGGCTCTCCATGGCCTTGCCCTCCGGCACCGCCTCGCCCGCAGGAAGACGCACCGCCCTCACCGTCGTCGCCCTGGCCGCCGCGGCGGCCCTGCTCCCGTCACAGGCCGGCGCCCAGCCGGCCACCGGTTCCGCCGCCGGCCACTGCGCGCGCCTCGCCCAGGTGCGCGTACCGGGCGCCGCCCATCAGCAGGCCGCCTGCCTGGGCGAGTTGACCACGGCGGGGACGGTCGGTTCCGGTCACACCGACCCCGCGGACTGGGCGGGGCTGACGCCCAAGGACCTGACCGTCCCCACGGGGGTGCCCGGCATCCAGATCGACGGCTACTTCCCCGACACCTCGACCACCAACACCAACCACGGCTGGAACCACGACGCGCAGTTCGTCGTCCGGCTCCCCGACCGCTGGAACGGCGGACTGGTCGTGGCCGGCACCCCCGGCAACCGCGAGCAGTACGCCAACGACCGGGCCATCGCCGACTGGGTGCTCGCCCGCGGCTACGCCTACGCCGCCACCGACAAGGGCAACACCGGCCTCGCCTTCCACCGCGACGGCTCCCGACCCGGTGACGCCGTCGCCGAATGGAACACCCGGCTCACCCAGCTCACCCGCGCCGCCCGCGCCGTGGTCGCCCAGCGCTACCACCGCCCACCCGCGCGCACCCTCGCCACGGGGATGTCCAACGGCGGCTACCTCGTGCGCTGGCAGCTGGAGAACCACCCCGAGCTGTACGACGGCGGCGTCGACTGGGAGGGCACCCTCTGGCGTCCCGAAGGCCCCCATCTGTTCACCTTCCTGCCGTCCGCGCTGCGCCACTACCCCGCCCTCGCGGCGGGCGGGCCGGCCGCCGAGCAGGCGCGCGCGGAACTGCACCGCGCCGGCTTCCCGGCAGGGTCGGAGTTCCTGTGGCCCTACCACCACCAGGTCTACTGGGACCTGACCCAGCGCGTCTACCGCGAGGAGTTCGACCCCGCCTTCGACGGCGCGACGGAGGCCGGCACCCCGTACTGCGCCCCCGGATCGGTCCCGGGCTGCGACGCCGACTACGACTACGCGGCCCGCCCCGCCGACGTCCGCGAGGCGGTGCGGCGCGTCGCCCTGACCGGCCGCATCGGCAAACCGCTGATCACCCTCCACGGCACGCTCGACGTCCTGCTGCCCATCGGCCAGGACTCCGACGTCTACGCCCGCATGGTCCAGGACGCCGGCCGGGGCGGCCTGCACCGGTACTACCGCATCGCGGACGGCACCCACACCGACGCCCTGGTCGACAGTTTCCCCGATCTGCTGCGGCCCCTCCTGCCCTGCCACCGCTCGGCCTTCACCGCCCTGGAGCGCTGGCTCGCCACGGGCCACCGCCCGCCCGCCGACCGCACCGTCCCCCGCCCGGAGGGGGCCGGTCCCGCGGCCCTGCTCACCGCCTGCCGCCTCGACGGGTGACCGAGCGGCAGCACACCTTCACGGCGGCGCCCGCACCTCGTGGGAGGACCGCGCCCGAACGGGTGGCGGTCACCCCTCCCGCCCGGCGTCCCGGTCCGACGCCGGCCACACGTACGGCAGATCGTCGGGCACGTCCGGGAACAGGGGCGCGTAGAACTCCGGGTCCTTGCGCACGAGCGCCGAGCGGTGACTGCGGTGGAACGCGGGATCGCCCAGCCACGGCGGCAGCTCCCCGTCCTCGGCGAGCTGCTCCTGGGTGCGGACGCCGGAGCCGCGGCGTCGGCCGCCGAAGTCCGTCATCAGCGAGGCGGCGCAGGTGTCGGCCCGTCCGGTCGCCGTCCACACGCCGCAGACCTCCAGGCCGTAGCGCACCAGCGCCTCCTCGTACCCGGTCCACATGCGCACCGCCGGGTGGTGCCGCCAGCCGTAGCCGGCGACGGTCAGTCCGCGCAGCACCTGGAGCGTCTCGACGCGCTGCTTCCCCAGCCGGCGCGGGTCCAGGACGGCCGCCGAGGCGGTGAAGTCGGGATACGGCAGGAAGGTCTGCATGGTCCATCCCCGGCACGACGCACGGGTTTCCGCAACCGGGCGGACGACCGCTCGCGGACGGGCGGCGCCGGCGCCGCCGCGCCGCCCGGGCTGAGCGGGCGGCGAAACGGAGGCATGGTGGAGTCATGATCGTGCTCGCCGTGCTCTTCGCCGTCCTCGGGGCCGCCAGCAACGCGGTGGGCACGGTCTTCCAGCGCAAGGCCGCCTCCACCGTGTCCCGGGGCGGCGGGGTGCGGCTGCTGCTGGCCCTCGTGCGACGGCCCGCCTGGGCCGTCGGCATCGCCGGCGTGGCGGGAGCCGCGGTGTTCCAGGCCCTGGCCCTGATCAACGGGCCCATGGCCCTGGTCCAGCCGCTGTTCATCCTCGAGCTCCCGTTCGCCCTGCTGGTCGCGGTGCCGCTGCTGCACCGCCGGCTGTCGGCGGACGGCTGGTGGGCGGTCGGGGGAGTGGTGGCCGGCCTCGTCCTGCTCCTCGTCTCGGCGGCCCCCTCCGGGACCCTGCACCAGGCGTCCATGGGCCGGTGGATCCCGGTGCTGGCGTTCGCGCTGGGCGCGATGGCCGCCACGGTCGTCCTCGCCTCCTCCTCCACCTCGCCGCTGACGAAGGCGGCCGCGCTGGGAACGGGCGCCGCGGTCGGCAACGCGCTGACGGCCGCGCTCATGAAGTCGGCCACGGACCGCCTCGCCGACGCCGGGCTGCCCGCCTTCCTCACCACCTGGCAGACCTACGGCTTCGCGCTCACCGGCATCGCGGCACTCCTGCTGCTGGAGAACGCCCTGCAGGCCGGCCCGCTGGTCGCCTCGCAGCCCGCGCTGACCATCGGGGACGCGATGGTGAGCCTCCTGCTGGGCGTGGTCCTGTTCGACGAGACGATCCGCACGGGCTGGTGGCTGCTGCCCTCGGCGCTCGGCGTCCTCCTGATCCTGTGGGGCGTGCTGCGGCTGACGCGCGTGGTGCCCGATCTCGCCGACGTCGTGCGGTGAGAGCGGGTGCGGTGGCGGCGGGGTACGGGCGGCAGCGGTGAGGGAGGCCGAACCGCTCCGCGACCGGGAAGCCGAGTCGCCGGCCCGTGGTGGTGGGCCCGTGCAGGGGCCCTCGTGCGGTGACGGCCGCGTGGACCGGGCGAGGAAGTTTCGAGTGCGCGTCCGCTGGGATCCCGTATGCCGTGTGTCGACGCCGTGGGCCACGTCGACGAGCCCGGGAGCCGGAACCGCCGGAGCGGACGGCCCGGCGGGCCGTGAGGAGGCTGCCGTGAACGCGGTGACGGAAAGCGTGCGGATGCCCGCCGCCGGTGTCGTGCTCGACGCCGACGTGGTGATTCCGGAGGTGGCGAGGGGCGTGGTCCTCTTCGCGCACGGCAGCGGCAGCGGCCGGCACAGCCCCCGCAACCGGTACGTCGCGGGCGAACTGCGGACCGCCGGCATCGCCACGGTGCTCGCCGACCTGCTCACCCGGCGGGAGGAGGAGATCGACGAGCTGACCGCCGAGTTCCGCTTCGACGTCGGGATGCTCGCGACGCGGGTGGCCGAGCTGGCCGACCGGCTGCACGGGTACGAGCCGGTCCAGGGCCTCGGCGTCGGGCTGTTCGGCGCCAGCACGGGTGCGGCGGCCGCCCTGATCGCGGCCTCGGAGCGGCCCGACGCGGTCCGCACGGTGGTCAGCCGGGGCGGACGGCCGGACCTGGCGGCAGGGGCGCTGGAGACGGTGTACCAGCCCACGCTGCTGATCGTCGGGGCGCGGGACGACGTGGTCGTCGACCTCAATCGTGACGCGATGCGACGGATCCCCGGCGAGACCAGGCTGGAACTGGTGCCGGGTGCCACCCATCTGTTCGAGGAGCCGGGAGCACTGGAACAGGTGGCCCGTTCGGCGCGCGACTGGTTCCGGCGCCACCTCGGGGACTGACGGCACCGTGCCGGGCCGGCGCCCCCGTCCGCCGACGGCCGGGCGGAACCTCTGGGCTTGCTCAAGGAGGGCGTGAAGCCGCCGTGGCGCCGGGCATCCTCGGACCAGCCGGTGCGAACGCCCGGCGGTCAGGGGGAGAACATGCTGACTGCGTTTGTTCTGGTGGGCGCGGCCGTGGTGGGGCTGGTCGCCTGGTGCTCGTGGATGGCGCGCAGGGCCTGGCGGCACGCCTGGGACGACCTGGGACGGCAGGCGTCCGTCGCCCGGCCGGCCGACGGACGTCGCCACGGGGCCCGGTCGGCGGGCCGTACGGGAAGCGCGGGGAGCGCGGGGAGCGCGGGGCATGCGACGAGCGCCGGTGACGGCTTCGTCACCGGCGCGTCCTGGTACGTCATGGACCCTTCGTGCCACGGCTCGCCGAGCGGTTCCTCCTGCGGGAGCGGCTCGTCGTCCTGCGGCAGCAGCTCGTCGTCCTGCGGCAGTTCGTCCTCGTGCGGGAGCAGCTCGTCGTCCTGCGGGAGCAGTTCGTCGTGCGGCAGTTCCTGCTGAGGCGCGTGGCCGCGACGGCCGCCCCGGGCGTCGCCCCCGCCGTCCGCGGACGCGGCGGACGGCGAACGCCGTCGCCCTCCACGAACGGACGAGCACGGCACCGGACCGGCATGCGGAAACGATCAGTGCTGCTTACGTTGTGCCTAGCTGCCCACCTGTGACGCGCCGGCGTACGTGCCGCGGGGCGGTGCGTGTCACTGACCGGAAGAAGAAACGCGCATGCCCAGAGTCCGAGCCCTTGCCGGCGTGGCCGTGACAGCCGCGACCGTCACGGCCGTCGCCACCGTTCCGGCCTCCGCCGTGGATCCCGTCGGACGGAACGTCCGGTGTGACGCGGGAGCCCTCGTGGCGGCGATCCGCGACGCGAACTCCGCGGGCGGCGGCACGCTGACGCTCGCCCACAAGTGCCTCTACACGCTCACCGCGCCGGACAACGGCGACAACGGCCTGCCGGTGATCACCAGCAGGATCACCGTGCACGGCAGCGGCAGCACCGTCGCGCGCAGCACATGGGCCAGGACCCCGGAGTTCCGCATCTTCTCGGTCAGTGGTCCCTACGCGGCCCTCACCCTCACCGACCTCACCGTCCGCGACGGCCGGGCGCCGGGGAGGGGGGACGGCGGTGGCATCAGGGTCGGCAACGGCGGCGCACTCACCCTCGACCGGGTGGACGTCGTCAAGAACGTCGCCACGGGTGGCGGCGGAGGCATCGCCGGCGAGAACAGTGAGATCACCGTCCGCAACACCCTCGTCGGCGACAACACGGCCGCCGGGGGCAACGGTGGCGGACTCCAGCAGAGCGGCGGCACCGCGCGGTTCTGGAACAGCGCCGTCACCGGCAACGCCGCCTTCTCGCACGGCGGCGGCGTCCACGCCTCCGGCGGCGGCACGACGACGATCCTCGAGCACACCAAGGTCGCCGACAACGCCGCCGGCGCGAACGGGGGCGGCGTCCACACCGGTTCGAGCCCGACGACGACCCTCAAGGACACCCAGGTGATCGGCAACACCGCCCGCGTGTCCGGCGGCGGCCTCTACGGCAGCGCGACCGTCAGCGACGGCAAGGTCTTCCACAACTCCGCCGGGCAGGGCGGCGGTCTCCACGTCACCGGCGGCGCCAGGGCGACGACGCTCACCGGCACCCTCGTCTACAACAACACGGCCACCGACGGCCGGGGCGGCGGCATCCTCAACGAGGCACAGCTGGAACTCGACCGCAGCCACGTCCACGCCAACCACGCGCCCGACGGGGCGGGCGGCGGCCTCGTCAACCAGGGGGGCGGCGCCAGGGCGACGCTCAAGAGCAGCTCGGTCACCTACAACGTCGCCCGCGACGCCCCGGGCGGCATCCTCAACGAGGGCACGGTGACGCTGCTCTCCAGCACCGTCGCGAACAACTTCCCGACGAACTGCCAGGGAACCCCCGTCCCGGTGCCGGGCTGCGCCGACTGACCCTCCCGTCCCTCACACCAGCCTCGCCGGGTGCGACACCGCACCGTCCACCGGCCGTCACCCGGGCGCTGTTGACGCGCGTAGCCCGTTCCTTCACGCTGGGCGCGGGCCGCCCGCTCCTGAGGCGGCGGTGGTCGTATCGCCGAGCAGTCGACGGTCGGGAGGACAGGATGCTCAGACGCGCGGTTCGCTTGCTTGTTCCATTTGTCATGGTCATGTCTGGGGTGGTGGTCGGGGTGGGCGCCACCGCGGGCACGGCGCACGCCGACGAGTGCTACACCTGGAGCCGCACCCTGTCCCAGGGGGCCTCCGGCGGCGATGTGACCCAGCTGCAGATCCGGGTCGCGGGCTGGGTGACCTCCGGGGAGCGGCTGTCCTACGACGGCCAGTACGGCGCCCGGACCGCCGCCGCCGTCAAGAAGTTCCAGGCCGCGTACGGGCTGACCGCGGACGGCGTCGCGGGACCGCAGACCTTCAGCAAGCTCTACGCCCTCCAGGACGCGGACTGCACGCCGGTCCACTTCACCTACGCCGAACTCAACAAGTGCAACGCCGACTGGTCCGGCGGAGCGGTACCGGCGGCCACCGCCAAGGCGAACGCCCTGAAGACCATGTGGAAACTGGAGGCGATGCGGCACGCGCTCGGCGACGTCCCGATCACGATCTCCAGCGGATTCCGTTCCTACGCCTGCAACAACGCGGCCGGCGGCTCGTCCACCAGCCGGCACCTCTACGGCGACGCCGCCGACCTCACCGGTTCGCCGAGCCTGTGCCGGCTCGCCCAGCAGGCCAGGACACACGGCTTCTCGGAGATCCTCGGCCCGGGATACCCCGACCACAACGACCACACCCACGTCGCGTTCGACCCGTCGCCGTACTGGTCGGCGCCCAACTGCGGCGTCTGAGCGGACCGCTGGCGCAGGCGGGGACCACCTCGCCTGCGCCGCGGCCCGTCAGGCGGGCGGAGCGGTCCGGCGTCCGCCGGCCGGCCCGGGCGGTCGGACGGGAGGCCGCCGTGGCCGACGGGAGCGCCCGGGAAGGACCGCCGGACGCGAGAGTTCACGGCCTTCCGGACGGACCCGTCCGCGGTACGCCCGTCAGGACGCGGCGCCGGTAGGTGCCGGGCGGTGTGCCGACCAGCTCGGTGAAGCGGGTGGTGAAGGCGGCCGGCGACGAGAAGCCGACCGCGAAGCAGACCTCGGTGACATCGAGGTCGCCCCGTCGCAGCAGCGCCGCCGCGCGCTCGATGCGACGCGCCGTCAGATAGGCGTACGGCGCCCGGCCGTAGGCGAGCCGGAACTGCCTGCTGAGGTGCCCGGCCGCCATGTTCGCGTCGCGGGCGAGCGCCTCGACGTCCAGCGGCCGCGCGTACTCCCGGTCGATCCGGTCCCGGACGCGGCGCAGCCGCGCGAGGTCGTTCAGGCGCTGCGCGGCAGTCAGCGCGAGCTTCCACGCGGGGTGACACATGGGAGAACCCTTTCGTCGATGTTCGCGGGCGCCGGGGTCCGGTCCCTCACCGCACGGCTCAGCGGAGCTCCTGGATGCGGATCAGGTTGCCCGCGGGGTCGCGGAAGGCGCAGTCGCGGATGCCGTAGGGCTGCTCGGTCGGCTCCTGGACCACCTCGGCGTCGCCGGCCTGCAGCTTCTCGAAGGTGCCGTCGAGATCCCGGGTGGCCAGCAGGATCCAGCCGTAGGTGCCCTTGGCCATCATCTCGACGATGGTGCGGCGCTCGTCCTCGGTGATCCCGGGGTCGGCGGCCGGCGGCGCCAGGAGGAGGGACACGCCGGGCTGATCGACGGGACCGACCGTGATCCAGCGCATCGCGCCCTGTCCGACGTCACTGCGGACCTCGAAACCGAGGGTGTCGCGGTAGAAGGCGAGAGCGGCGTCCGGGTCGTCGTGGGGGAGGGAGACCGTGTGAAGGGTGATGTCCATGACCGTCACGGTAGTTGCGGTCCGGCGACCGGTGCTTCTCGATTCCTGATCCCCCCGCGGCCGTCCGTCCGGCGACGACCGCGCCGCTGACCCCGGGCGCCGGTTCCGCACGTGGCGCGGACACCGGATCACCCGGCATCCACCGGAAACCGACGGTCGGTCAGGTGCTCGGCGTACTGCGCCGAGCACCCCCGCGCGCGGCCCGGACCCCCGCCGGACGGACGGCTTCGGCCCGTGCAGCGGGCCGGTCGCGAGGCGGGACTCCTCAGGAGGCCTGCTCCTGCTTCCGCTCCGGCTCCTGCTTCCCGTCCGCGGCCGGGCCGGGCGCGTCGGGGGACGTGTAGAAGACGGACGTGCCCTGCTTGGTGCGCTGGGCGAGGTTCTTGGCGACCAGCCCTTCGAGGGTGGAGCGCACGACGGTCGTCTTGACGCCCCGGTCGGGATGCCGCCGGCCCAGCGACTCGGCGATCTCGGCGGCGGAACGTGGTTCGCTCCGACTCGTCAGGTACTCACGGACCAGGGAGACGAGCGACGGCTGAGCCGGTTCGGCGGCCTTCGTCCGGGCCGCCGTCTTCTTGGCGGCCGCTCCACGGGACGCCGGAGCGGCCTTCTTGGCCTTCGACCGCTTGGCGCCGCCCGCCGCGGCCGCCGGCTTCTTCCGCGGGGCGGGCACCGCAGCGGCGGGGTCGGGCACGGCGGGGTCGGGCGCGGCGGTTTCGGGCGCGGCGGGTTCCGGTGCGGCGGATCCGGGCGCCGGCGACGCGGGAGCGGGCTGGACACCGAGGGCCTGCTGGACGTTCAGCAGCACGGAACGATCCTGCTCGAGGGCCGCCAACTGCTCCTGCAGCAGGGCGATCTCACCGGTGACACGCTCTTGTTCCTTGAGGTTGCGCTCCAGGTCGGCGGCCACCTGGGCCGCGTACTGGGAGGTCACCCCGTTGTTCTCCGCGGTGGGTCGGGACATGCTTCTCACGCTCCTTCTCGGAATGCCGCGAGCGGTGGGCCCAGAGCCCCGTCACGCGCGGCGCGCCATGAGTGCCCCTTGCCGGGGGCGCCGTGGCCGACAGCAGGTGCAGCGGCACTGCAGTGTCCCAGCGATACTACGGACGAGGAGCGTGCCGGTCGCCGGTGTTCGGACGGAAAACCCCCGTGGCGGCGGCACATGACCGCGAGGCGGGCAGGAGACGCGTTCGGGAAACGGGGCTCCGGCGCCCCGCCGGCCCGGCGCCGGCCGAGGGCCCGGGCGCGGCCGGTGAGTGAACTCGTCGCCGACCCGGCCGACTCCCCTGACGGAGGGTCGGACCGGGTCGGCGACGCGTTCGGACCGGGCCGGCGACGGTGCTGTCGCCGAGTGCTCAGGCTTCTTCCAGGGCTTCGCCGAACTCGCGCAGCACCCGGCCGTGATGACTGTGGGCGAGCTGGTGTCCGACGGCCAGGATCACGGCCACCGGCCATTCGACGACCTTCGCGGCGGCCAGCAGGCCGACGCCGGCGAGGAACGCGAGCTGGTCGGGAGGGGGCAGTTCCACGCGTGTGCCGAACACGTCGAGCGTCACGGCGTGCTGGGTGACGGCGCGGTCCGCCGCCGCGCCGGCCGACTTCGGGTTCGCGCCCGGCGCACCGGGCCGGTCGGGGCCGGCGTCCTGGGGAGTGACGGTCGTGGTGGTCATGGCTGCCGTCCGTTCCCTCGCCGGTCGGCGGGCCTCCAAAGCCTCCGGCGATGCGCTCTGGCGTCCTGTCCCCTTCCCGTCCACCCTATGCGGGGCCCGGGGACGGTGCATCCCCGAGCGGTGGGCCGCCGTCGGGCGGACCGAGCACGACGGGAGGTCGCCGGGGCGCGGTGCGGGAGCGCCCGTGCCGTCGGCGGGCACCAGCCGGTCGCCCGGACGGACGAGGGCGAGCGGCGGCCCCACGACCGTCGGCCCCGACACCACGAGGACCGCCCCGAGCACGGGCGCCGCGTCGGCCGGCGTCCCCGGCAGGGGGCCGGCGAGCAGCGCGGCCGTCGCCCGGGACAAGGCCACGCCGGCCACGACCAGCCCCACCACGGTACGGCGCGTGCGCCTCCGGAGCCGGCGCGGGTCGTGCCCGAGCCCGACGTCGTGGAGGACCACCGCCGCCGACAGCGACACCGACGGCTCGAAGGCCGTGCCGAGCAGGCGGTCGGGGCGGATGCCGCCGGTCGGCGCGCCCGCGGCGAGACCCGTGGGGAGCAGGACGATCAGCGCCGGGACGCGGACACGGACGAAGGCCCCGGTCGGGTGGCGGACCGCGGGACGGGGGCCGCCGGCGACGGCGCGGCGCCGGCCGCCGGTGGCGGCCCCCCGGCGACGGTTCTAGCTTCGGATCATGGAGGCGACGAGCGGCGGGACGGCCGGGGCGGCGGCCGGCCTGCCCGCTCGGCTGGTCGCCCTGGCCTGGCTGACGCAGTTCATGGTGGGGACCGACCTGTTCGTGGTGGCGCCGTTGCTTCCGGCCATCGCCGCGTCGCTCGGTGTCGACGCCGCCAGTACGGGCCTGCTGGTGACGGTCTTCTCCCTCGCGTACGTGGTGGCCTCGCCCCTCGTGGGCCGGCTCGCGGACCGCCGGGACCGGGCCACCGTGCTGGTGTGGGCCCTGGTGCTGTTCTCGGCGGCCAACGCCGCCACCGCCGCGGCGCCCGGCTTCGGTCCGCTGCTGCTGGCCCGTGTGGTGGCGGGCGTCGCGGCCGCCGCCACCGGCCCCACCGTGTACGCGCTGGTCAGCTCCCGTGCGCGGCCGCGGACACGGGCCCAGGTGCTGGCCGTGGTGGGGTCGGGCCTGCTGACCGCGCTGTGGGTGGGCGCTCCCGCGGGGGCCCTGCTGGGCCGGCACGTGGGCTGGCGGGCCGCCTTCGTCATCCTCGCCGTGGGCACGCTGGTGCTGGCGCTGCCCCACGCGTTCGTCTGGCGCCGTGGCCCGGCGGCCGCGCCGGGGGCGCCGACGACGCCGGCGCGGGGCGGTCGTACCGGGACCGGCGCCGCGGTGTCCGCCGTGGCGGTCACCGGCCTGTGGGCCTTCTCCGTCTACAGCCTCTACACGTTCCTGAGCCTCGCCCTCCACGCCGACGGCAGGGGGAGCGCCGTGACGTGGCTGCTCGTGGCGTACGGGGTCGGCGCCGTCGTCGGCGGCCAGGTGGGCGGCGCGTTCGCCGACCGGGCGGGCGCCGTGCGGGTCACCCGGACGGCACTGGCGCTGACCGCCGTGCTGGAGGCCGTGGTGGGGCTGGTCTACCCGGTCACCTGGGCCCTGGCGTGCGCGCTGGGGCTCTTCGCGTCGGCCGCGTACGCGTTCTTCCCCGCCCAGCAGCGGCACCTGGCCGACACGTTCCCCGGGCAGGCGACGGCGGCGCTGTCCTGGAACAACAGCGCGCTGTTCGTCGGCCTGTCGCTGGCGGGCGCGACCGGCGGCCACCTCATGCGCGCCCTCGGCTATCCGGCGCTGCTGTACATCGGCGCCGCCGTGGCGGTGCCGGCGTGTCTGGTCGCCCGCGGCCGGCCGGCCCGTCCCCGGGAACAGGAGGCGCGGTCATGACGGATCCACCCCCCGAGGGCGGGGCACCGGCCCCCGGGGGCCGGTACGGCAAGGACCTGTTCGAGCCGGACGACCCCCATGAGGCCGAGCGGATCGACGCCGGTGCGCTGGTGTACGACCCCGTCACCATGCGGCGCCTGCGGGCGCTGGGCGTCGGCCCGGGCTGGCGCTGCCTGGAGGTGGGCGCCGGGACCGGCACGGTGGCGCGCCGGCTGCTGGAGGCGGGCGTCGAGGAGGTGGTCGCCCTGGACCGGGACACCGGCGCCCTCGCCGCCCTGGCGGGCCCGCGGCTGCGCGTGGTCGCCGCCGACCTCACGGCGGCCGGCCTGACGGCGGCCGACCTCACGAAGGGCGGTCCCGCGACGGAGGACGGCACGCGGCCGGCCGGCTTCGACCTGGTCCACGCCCGGTTCGTCCTGATGCACCTGCCCGAGCGCCGCCGGCTGATCTCACGGCTCGCCGGCTGGCTGAACCCCGGCGGCTGGCTGGTGCTCGGCGACGCCGTGGAACTGCCCGACGTCCTCGACGCCTCCTCCGCCTACCGGCGGACCATGGACGCCATGTGGCAGGCGCTGAGGACGACGATCGGCACCGACATCTCCTCCGTGTCGGCGTACCCCCACTTCCTGAGGGAGGACGGACTGCACGACGTCGGGGCCGAGCTGTTCTGCCCGCCTCTCGTCGCGGGCGGTCCCCTGGCCCGTTTCTGGTCGCGGACCTGGCGCCGGATGCGACCCGCGCTGGAGGCGACCGGCCGGGTCGACGCAGCCGTCGTCGAGGAGGCCCTGGAGTACCTGGACTCGCCGCGACTCGCCGAGCTCGGACCGGGCCTGGCGACGGCGTGGGGGCGGCGGCCCTGACGGGCCGGGAGGGGGCCCGGCCGCGGCACGGCGCTCCCGGGCGGCGCCCCCGGTGATTGTCAGTGGTCCCTCCTAGGGTTTCGGCAGTGGGACTTGCCGGACAGGCCGCAGGTTCCGTTCCTGGGGAGGGGTGTGTCATGTCTGCCGGGTCCACGGTGTCGAGGACGTATCTGGAGCTGTCGCAGGAGGGCGGCGGGGCGCACAAGTTCTACGAGGTGGCCGTCGACGGCCAGGTGGTGACGGTGCGCTACGGACGGATCGGCGCCGCCGGGCAGACCCAGACGACGACGTTCGCCACGCCCCAGAAGGCGCAGGCGGCCGCGGCGAGGAAGGTGGGGGAGAAGATCCGCAAGGGGTACGCCCCGGCCGTGGCCGGAGCGCGCGCCCCGCGCCCGGTGACGCGGCGTCAGGTGTCGTCCGCCCCGTCCACCGCGCGCGCCGTGGCTCCGGTCCTGTGGCGGTTCCGCACGGGGTCGTCGGCGTTCGGGATCCACGTCGACGACGAGCACTGCTGGGTGGGCAACCAGGCGGGTGACGTCTACACCCTGGGCCACGACGGCGGCGTCCTGGCCCGGTTCAGCCTGCCGGACGGGGTGAAGTGCCTCGTCGCCGACGACTTCTGGATCTACGCCGGCTGTGACGACGGCAAGGTCTACGACCTGTCCTCCAAGCTGCCGTTCGCCGCGTACGACATCGCCGCCGAGGTCGACATCTTCTGGCTGGACATCCACGAGGGCGTCCTGAACGTGTCGGACCGCGACGGCGGGCTGACCGTCATCGACCACGAGGACGAGCACCAGTGGGCCCGCCGCAGCCAGGGCGAGCACGCCTGGATGGTCCGCGCCGACGACCGGGCCGTCTACCACGGCCACTACCGGGGCGTCACCGCCTACGCGCCCGACGGCCGGGGGGAGTTGTGGCACACGCCCACCCGGGGCGGTGTGCTCTTCGGCTGGCAGGAGGACGACGCCGTGTACGCGGGCACGGCCCACCGCGTCGTCCAGCGGCTGTCGAAGGCGACCGGAGCGGTGGAGGCCACCTACGCCTGCGACAGCGCGGTGTACTCGTGCGCCACGTCGCCCGGCGGGCGGTTCGTCTTCGCCGGCGACGCCGCGTCGTCGGTCTACTGCTTCGACCAGGACGGCACGCGTCTGTGGAAGCTCGGCACGGGCGACGGCTCCGCGCTGTCGATGCAGTACCGCGACGAGCGGCTGTACCTGGTGACCACGGACGGCTCGCTGGTGTGCGTGGACGCGAGCGAGGCGGCCGTCTCCGCCGCCCAGCAGGGTACGGTGCCCGTGGCGCGGGACATCAAGCTGGCCGCGGCCCTGCCGGTCCAGGCGCCGGTGACGGCCGCGGGCGCCGTGTCCACCGTCGCCCACGCGCCGGCCGGAGCGGTCGTGGTCGAGTGCCTCAGCGAGGGCGGCAGGCTGCGCGTGCACGTGGTGTCCGAGGGCTACGACTCCTCCTGGAAGGTCCAGTTCCCGCGCGCGATACGCGAGCCCGGCGCCCGCTACGTCGTGGACGCCCTGCACCCGGCCGCCGGCGGCTTCTACCGGGTCCGGGGCGAGATCCGTCGCCTGCTCTGACCTGACCACCGCCCCCCCCGCACCACCGGCCGCGCCGCGTCTTGCGGCGCGGCCGGCCGCACACCGCCACGGCGGGCGCACGCACCTGCCGGCACCCGCACGAGCCGGGCCGGAACGGCACCCGCGGCGAGCCCGTACACCGGCTCCGCGGGGCGGACGACGCCCCGGGCCGGGCCATCGTGCGCGGAGGGGTCCGGCCGGTCCCTCTCCTCCGACCCCGCTGCTCCATTCGGGTACAGGATTCACGCGAGCGGCGGCGTGCCGCTCCTTCCCATGGCCTCATTCGCGTGCCGGGGCGGCCAGGATGGCGGCTGACGGACGCGATCGCGCGGGTGAGCCGCCAGCACGGAGAGAGCACGCTTTGAGCATCGTCAATGAACCCCAGGGTGCCGAGGAAGCGGGGTCCCACTACGAGGACGAGCTGCCGGTCCGGCGCCGGCGCCGCGGCGGAGTCGTCATCAAATGGCTGACCACCACGGACCACAAGACGATCGGCACGCTGTACCTGTCGACGTCGTTCGTGTTCTTCCTCATCGGGGGCGTCATGGCCCTCGTCATCCGTGCCGAGCTGGCCCGGCCGGGCCTCCAGCTGATCTCCAACGAGCAGTACAACCAGGCGTTCACGATGCACGGCACGGTCATGCTGCTGATGTTCGCGACGCCGCTGTTCGCCGGTTTCACGAACTGGATCATGCCGCTGCAGATCGGCGCGCCCGACGTGGCGTTCCCCCGGCTGAACATCTTCGCCTACTGGCTCTACCTGTTCGGTTCGCTGATCGCGGTCGCCGGCTTCCTCACCCCGCAGGGTGCGGCCGACTTCGGCTGGTTCGCCTACACCCCGCTGTCGGACGCCGTCCGCACGCCCAACATCGGGGCCGACCTGTGGATCATGGGCCTGGCCTTCTCCGGCTTCGGCACGATCCTCGGCGCGGTCAACTTCATCACCACGATCACCTGCATGCGCGCACCGGGCATGACCATGTTCCGCATGCCGATCTTCACCTGGAACGTCCTGCTGACCAGTGTCCTGGTCCTGCTGGCCTTCCCGGTCCTGGCGGCCGCGCTGTTCGCCCTGGAGGCGGACCGCAAGTTCGGCGCCCACATCTTCGACGCGGCCAACGGCGGCCCCCTGCTGTGGCAACACCTCTTCTGGTTCTTCGGACACCCGGAGGTGTACATCATCGCCCTGCCGTTCTTCGGCATCGTCACGGAAGTCATCCCCGTCTTCTCCCGCAAGCCGATCTTCGGCTACATGGGTCTGGTCGCCGCGACCATCGCGATCGCCGGTCTGTCCATCACGGTGTGGGCGCACCACATGTTCCCCACCGGCGCCGTGCTGCTGCCGTTCTTCTCCTTCATGACGTTCCTCATCGCCGTTCCGACCGGCGTGAAGTTCTTCAACTGGATCGGCACGATGTGGAAGGGATCGGTGTCCTTCGAGACTCCGATGCTCTGGGCGACGGGCTTCCTCGTGACGTTCCTCTTCGGTGGTCTGACCGGCGTCATCCTGGCCTCGCCGCCGATGGACTTCCACGTCACCGACTCGTACTTCGTGGTGGCGCACTTCCACTACGTCGTCTTCGGCACCGTCGTCTTCGCGATGTTCGCCGGCTTCCACTTCTGGTGGCCGAAGTTCACCGGCAAGATGCTCGACGAGCGCCTGGGCAAGATCACCTTCTGGACGCTGTTCGTCGGCTTCCACGGCACCTTCCTGGTCCAGCACTGGCTGGGCGCCGAGGGCATGCCGCGCCGGTACGCGGACTACCTCGCCGCCGACGGCTTCACCGCGCTGAACACGGTCTCGACGATCAGCTCGTTCCTGCTCGGCCTGTCGATGCTCCCCTTCCTGCACAACGTGTGGAAGACGGCCAAGTACGGCGAGCCGGTCGGCGTCGACGACCCGTGGGGCTACGGCCGCTCCCTCGAGTGGGCCACCTCCTGCCCGCCGCCGCGGCACAACTTCCTCACCCTGCCGCGGATCCGCAGCGAGTCCCCCGCGTTCGACCTGCACCACCCGGACGTGGCGATGGTCGAGGCGGCGGCCGACGGGGCCCGCTAGCACAGGACAGGACTGCAGATGAGCGATCCGTCGCACCGGGACGTCGCGAGCGCCGACCTCGGCAACGAGGTCGAGGGGTATCTGCTGTGGCAGGCCAGGGTCATGGAGGCGGAGAGACGCGCGCGTGAGTTCGTCGCCCCCATGGAGTGGACCACCACCGCGCAACGCACCGATATCGAACAGCGCTACGTGGCGGACAGCCTCACCCGCGCTCGGGCCGACCTGGAGCGGGTGGCGGCCCGCTGTGTGTCCCTGCGCGGCGAATACGAGGCCCGCTACCGGACACTGCGGCTGCGCTGCGTGGGCTGGGCGCTGGCCGCGAACGCCTGTGTCGTCGCCGTCGCCGCCTCCTTCGTCCTGCGGTGGCACTGACGGCCGACGCGCCGGGCGGACGCCGGGAAACGGCCGCCGCACGGGCACCGGATGCGGTTTCGGTGCCCGTGCGGCGGGACGGGGAGGGAGGGGCGAGCTCGGCGCTCGCCGCCGGTTCAGCCGTTGCCCATGGCCTTGCGGACGGCGTCCTTGGTGCGGTCCATGAGCGCGGCGACGGGGCCGAGGGCCACGTTGGCCGCGCCGGACTCGACTCCGGGGTGGGGCCGGGTGGGGGCCAGGGCCTCGGCGGCCTTGACGGCCTTGGCCATGGCGGCGAGGTTGGTGACGTCCGTGCTGCGGCGGATGTGCGTGAACTCGTACCGCTCCTCCGCCCGCGCGTGTTCCTGCACGTCCGTCCGCAGGGCCCGCAGCCGCGGCAGGAACTCGGGGTCGTCGGTGTCCATGTCGTCCAGGGCGGAGAGGGTCTCCTTGGCCGCCCGCTCCTCGGCGAGCCGGTCCTCGACGACCTGCTCGCCGCCCGGCAGCGCCCGCCGGGCGAACGGGTGGACGACCTCCTCCTCGGCGGTCTCGTGCACGGCGAGCAGCCGGACGAGGCGGCGGAAGGCGGCGCGGCGCTCCTCGCCCTCGCTCCGCTCGACCTCGTCGAAGAGGTTGCGGATGTCGCCGTGCTGACGCATCAGGAGCCCGACCACGTCGATGTCCCGGGACCGGTCCGCGCCGGCCTGGGGGGTGTGCAGTTCCGTCATGACGCCCTCACTTCTCGCGCAGGGCGGGGTCGGGGTGCTCGCCCTCGGTCTGGACGCGGTACTCGCGGCCGAACATGTCGTCGTGCTCGGCCATGACCCGCTCGCTCGGCGGCTGTTCGCCGCCGTGGATCTGCTCCTGCATCTTCTCGAACCGCTCGTGCGCCTCGCGCACGTAGCCCGCGCCCAGCGTCGTCAGGTCCATCTGCGTGTCGAGCAGTTCGCGCAGGTACTGCTTGTTCGGTTCGAAGGTGAGCACGTTCGGCAGCTCCGGCGCCAGCACCTCCTGCGGCTCACGGCCGTCGTGGCGGCGCATCAGGTCGCAGGCGATGTGCAGGTGCTCCAGCTCCATGTTCAGGTGCAGCTCCCAGATCGCCTTGACCTTCGGATCGCTCTCCTGCTCCATGAACGAGTAGTACAGGTAGCACTCGTTGTACTCGTGGTTGACCAGCTGCTCCCACCACGTCTCACCCGGGTCGACGAGCGACTCGTAGTGCGTGACGTGCTCCTCCTCGATCAGCCCGATCTCCTGGTACAGCTGCCGGGCGATCGGCTCCATGTAGGTGGGGCCGGTGTTCATGTAGAAGTTCATCGTCTGCTGCTCCGCCGACATGATCGTCAGCGCGTGCAGCTTCGACAGCGGGTTCGTCTCGTCCTTGGCGTACGGATCGCGGACGTTGTCGACCGGGTCGCGGTGGTGGAACTTCGTGGGCCGGCCGGGCATGACCTCGGTCAGGTCGTCCACGATCGACTCCGCCTTGCGGTGCTCGATCATCTCGTACAGGTTCGCGTACCGGTACAGGTGGTCGAAGTCCTCCAGCACACCGAACTGGTACGCCTGCTTCAGGTACGGGTCCGGTTCCATCCGCGCCACCCACGCCGTCAGGTCCACGGCGACCTGCTCGTAGGCGATCGTCGTCTCCAGCACGGACGACACCCCGGGCAGCAGCCAGTTCACGACCTTCTGCTGCTGCGCCTCGATGTAGCGGGTCCGCGCGAGCTGCCGCTTCACCTCCGGGTCCACCGTGTTGCGGGCGAGCTGGTGGCTGAAGAGGATCGCCTCCACCTCGATGCCGTTCATGGTGATGATCCGGCACCGGGTGTACGGGTCGCACCGGTCGGGGTCGATGGGCCGCACGTTCAGCTCGCGCCAGCTGCGCAGCTGACGGTCCAGCGGGATGCCCCGCTGCTCCAGTGGGTTGAAGGTCATGGGGGGTGTCTCCTTGGGGGAAGAGTCAGCTCGTGGGCCGGCGGGTACCCCGCCGCTGCCGGCGCGCACGGACCTCGCACCGAGTCTGTCCATGACGGGCGCGTTCCGGCCACCGCTGACGGCGGGGGAGCGCACGGTTCCCCCTGCCGGGTCAGCCGAGATGACATTCCGACCGGCATGTGACATGGCCGGATGTCCGCGCCCGCCTCCTCGCCGGACGGGCGCCGCGGCCGAGGCCGACGGCGGGCCCCTGCGGAGTGATCCCGGGCAGGCCGCGGGTACCGGTAACGGCATGGCGGAAGTGATACAGGCGGGACTGTGGGGGCTGGTGGCGGGTTCGGCGCTGCTCGTGGGGGCCGCGCTCGGATACGGGCTGCGCGTGCCGCAGAAGCTGATCGCCACGGTGATGGCGTTCGGCGCCGGGGTGCTGCTGTCGGCGGTCTCCTTCGAACTGGTCGGTGAGGCGTACGACCAGGCCGGGCTGGCCCCGGCGGCGATCGGCACGCTCGCCGGCGCCGTCGCCTACACGGCGGGGAACCTCTGGCTGGCCGCCCGCGGCGCCCGGCACCGCAAGCGCTCCGGCCACCATGCGGCGCAGTCCCAGCCGTCCGAGGCCGAGCAGGGCGGATCCGGGACGGCGCTGGCGCTCGGGGCCCTGCTGGACGGCGTTCCGGAATCGGCCGTCATCGGGGTCGGCCTGCTCGACGGCGGGACGGTCAGCCTGGTGACCGTGGCAGCGGTGTTCATCAGCAACGTCCCCGAGGGGCTGTCCAGTTCGGCGGGGATGAAGCGGGCCGGGCGCGGCAAGGCGTACGTCTTCGGGGTGTGGTCGGCGATCGCGGCGGCGAGCACCGTCTCCGCCGTCCTCGGCTACACCGTCGTCGGGGCCTTCTCCCCGGCCGTGATCGCGGCGGTCACGGCGGTGGCCGCCGGTGCGATCCTCGCCATGATCGCCGACACGATGATCCCCGAGGCGTTCCAGGACGCCCAGCTGGCCATCGGGCTGATCACCGTGTGCGGCTTCCTGGTCTCCTTCGCCCTCTCCCACAGCTGACGACGGTCCCGTCCGCCACCCCGTCGCGTCAGGTGGCGGACCGCTCGTCGCCCGGCCTGCGCAGCACCTCGAGCAGGTCCTCGCGCCCGGCCACCGCCTCCAGTGCCAGCGTGCGGTAGCCCGACCGGTCGAACAGCACCGTGATGCGGTCCCCGTCCTCACTGAGCACCGTGCCCTCGCCCCACCGCTCGTGCCGCACCTCGGCGCCCACGGGGTAGCAGGCCGCGGCGGGATGGGAGGGCCGCTCCCCGTGCCCGGGCCCGGCGCCCTCCTCGCCGCGGGCGTCGCCCGCGTCGCAGCCGTCGCAGTTCCCGCACGGCGCCGCGTAGTCCTCCCCGAAGTAGCCGAGCAGGAAGCGCCGCCGGCAGCCGGTCGTCTCGGCGTAGGCCCGCGCCATCTCGACCCGCGACCGCTCCGTCCTGCGGTGCGCCTCGGCCGTCCGCACGGCCTCCTCGACCGCCCGGTCGGGAGACACGCCGGGGACCGGACGCACCTCGCCCTCTTCCCCGGTGGCGGCGGCCTCGGCCTCCTCCAGCAGGTTCACCGCGGCGGTGACCCGGTTCCTGGACAGTCCCGTGTCCTCGCGCAGCTCCTCGATGCCGGCGGGGTCCGCGCGGTGGTCGTGGACGGCGTCGACCACGTCGGACAGGGTGTCGCGGCTCGGAGCGCGGCCGGCGAAGTACGACTGCATCCCCGTGTCCTGCGACCGGTAGTGCAGCACGGCGAGGGCCGGGCGGCCGTCCCTGCCGCAGCGGCCGGTCTCCTGGTAGTAGGCGTCCAGGGAGCCCGGCAGCGACGCGTGCAGCACGAACCGTACGTCCTCCTTGTCGATGCCCATGCCGAACGCCGAGGTCGCCACCACGACGTCGGCCGCGCCGGAGAGGAACACGTCGTGGACGCGGGCGCGTTCGGCGGCGCGCAGACCGGCGTGGTACGCCTCGGCGGCCAGCCCCAGGGAGGCCAGTTCACGGGCGTAGTACTCGCTGTCCTTGCGGGTCGCCGCGTAGACGATGCCCGGCTTCGGCTCGGCGGCGGCCCGCTCGACGACGGCCCGGCGCCGGTCGTCCTCGTCCTGGAAACGGGACACCTCCAGCCTGATGTTCGGCCGGTCGAAGCCGGTCACCATCAGCCGCGGCCGGCGCATGCCCAGCCGTTGCGCGATCTCCCTGCGCACCGGCGGGGCGGCCGTCGCGGTCAGGGCGAGCACCGGCGGCCCGCCCACCCGCCGGACCGCCTGCTCCAGGCGCAGGTAGTCGGGCCGGAAGTCATGGCCCCAGGAGGACACGCACTGGGCCTCGTCGACCACGAAAAGGGCCGGTTCCGCCTCGGCCAGCCGTTCCACCACCTCGTCCTTGGCCAGCTGCTCCGGCGCCAGGTACACGAAGCGGACCTCGCCCCGGTCCACCGCCTCCCACGCGGTCTGCGTCTGCGCCGCCCCGAGGTCGGAGTTGACCGCGACGGCCGCGGGGACGCGGTCGCCCTCCGGGAGGCCGGCGATCTGGTCCCGCTGGAGGGCCAGCAGCGGCGACACGACCACGACCGGCCCGGACAGCATCAGGGCGGGGACCTGGTAGACGGCGGACTTCCCGGACCCGGTCGGCATCACGACGAGGGCGTCCTCGCCCTCCAGCACCCATTCCATGGCGGTGAGCTGCTCGGGCAGCAGGGTCTCCCATCCGAACACGTCGGCGGCGATCCGGCGCAGGCGCCCGGCCCGGTCCTGCTCCGCACCCGGTTCCCCACGACCCATGACCCGCTCCTCGCTTCTTCCGGTGCGGACGCGAGAGCCGCGCCCGTGATCCGCACGCCTGGGTACCCGCGGGACGGACGCGTACCCGTCGCCCGAGCCGTCCGGCCGGTCGCCCGGGGGACGGCGCGGCGCGCTGCGCGGGGCCGCGGCCGTTCACCCCTTTCGGGCACGGCTCGTCCACCTCCCCACGGGCACGGCTGCTTCCCCGCGCGACGCGTGTGCCCGGCGAGCGCCGCCGCGTCAGCCGGTCAGGTGCCGCTCCAGCCAGTCCGCGGCGGCCCGGCGGAACAGACGCCGGTTGTCGGCGCGCAGGAAGTCGTGCCCCTCGTCGCGCAGTGTGAGCAGCTGGGCGTCATGGCCGCGTTCGCGCGCCGCCCTGAGGAACTGCTCCGACTCCCGGGGCGGGACGTTGGTGTCGTGCTCCCCGTGAACGGCGAGCACCGGCACCCGCAGCGCGTCGACACGGCTCATCGGCGACAGCGAGCGCAGCAGTGCGCGGTCGCGCTGGGGATGCCCGTACTTGTGGGCCGCCGACTGCGCGATCCACGGCTCGGTGCCCTCGAAGAACGTCGCGAAGTCCGACATGCCGCAGACCGCCACCCCGGTGCGGAACAGCTCCGGATGCCAGACCAGGGAGGCGAACGTGAGGTAGCCGCCGTACGAGCGGCCCATCACGGCCAGCCGCGCCGGATCGGCGGGGCCCGCCAGCACCGCGTGCGCGGCGCAGTCGGCGACGTCCTCGATCGCGGCGAACCGGCCCGTGCCCAGGTCGGCGTCGACGAACGACCGGCCGTGGCCGGAGGATCCGCGCACGTCCGGGGCGAAGATGTCCAGCCCTCGTCCCAGGATCTCGTGGTAGAGCGGGTTGAGGACGGGACGTTCCTGTTCCTCGGGTCCCCCGTGCAGATGGATCACGCAGGGCGCCGGCTCGCCCGGCCCGCGCCCCGGCGCACGGTAGTACCAGCCGTGCAGGGACAGCCCGTCCCGCGCGGTCAGGCCG
The DNA here is from genome assembly GCF_044328485.1 of Streptomyces sp. NPDC017936. Lineage (NCBI taxonomy): Bacteria > Bacillati > Actinomycetota > Actinomycetes > Kitasatosporales > Streptomycetaceae > Streptomyces > Streptomyces sp. NPDC017936. Next base: position 113,150 of record NZ_JBIRHK010000006.1, read on the forward strand.
AGCGCCACCGGCCGGACGGGCGGACGGCCCGGGGGAACGGCGTCCTCGTCGCGGGACGACCACGGGGTGCGCAGCACGGACACTCCTTCGTGGAGCCACCACACGCCCGGACGGCGCTGCGACCCGGACAGGGCGAGCGCCATCCGGCCCGCGCCCGCGGCCGTGACACGCGTGACCACTTCGTGGGGGAGGGGCACGGGCCGCGGCGGTCCGACGGCCGCTCCGTCGGTTCCGTGCGGGACCGTGTCGACGACTTCGACCTCGCTCGCGCCCCGGACGTTCCAGGCGAGGACGGCGGTGCGGCCGTCGAGGGCGAAGCCGAGCAGCTCCAGCTCGCTGCCCTCGCGTTCGGAGGCGACGGTCCAGCCGCGCGGGTGACCGTCGGGAGCGAGCTCGGCGGCGAGCAGGGCCGCGAACTCCCGATGGGCGTCGCTGCGCAGCCAGAGCGCGTCCGCGCGGGGCGAGAACCGGCCGATCCACGGGTCGCCGTCGGCGACCGGCATGACACAGGTCGTGGTGAGGTCCGAGGTGCGGAGCACCACCGCCTCACGCCGGCCGCGGGGGCCCCGGCGCAGCAGCGCCAGCGCGCCGTCACGGCTGATGTCGCACACGCGCAGCGTCGCCGCGTCCGTCTCGGTGGCGAGCAGGACCGGGGCCGCCGCGCCGTCGGGGTCGATCAGGTACGCGGACAGCCCGTCGCCGGAGCCGGCCGGCGGCGCGGCCGGCGGCCCCTGCCGGGCGGCGGGGAAGGCCGTCACGTCGGTGGCCAAGGGGGACAGCGGCGTGACGGCCCCCGCGTCGGTGAGCGGTGCGGCGCCGAGCAGAACGGCGTCGCCGTCACGGCCCGACCAGCCGGCCGGCCGGCGGCCGACACGGCCCCCGGGCTCCTCGGCACCGGGGTCCGCCAGGACGTCCCGGAGACCGGGCGCGGCGGTCGGGACGGCGACGGTGACGGCGACGGCCGATCCGTCGTGCGCCCAGCAGCCCAGGTAGGCCGAGCTGCCCGGCTCGGCCCCGGCCAGGATGTGGCGGTCGGTCCCGTCGGGACGTACGCACAGCACCCGTGAGTGCTCGCCGCCGCCGGGAGCCGTGGTGTACGCGATCCACCGGCCGTCGGGCGACCAGGACACCTCCCGGACGGGGTCCGGTCCGGAGTCGAGCAGCCGCACGTCACCGCCGTCGAGCGGTCCGGCCCACAGCTGGGGCACCCCGCCCCGGTCGCAGATGAAGGCCACCTGCGTCCCGGAGGGGTCGGCCGAGGGGTACCAGCAGCCGTGCGCGATGAGCCGTGTCGTGGCGTCCCGTGGACCGGAGGCGTCCGGCAGCGGGACGGGCGCGGGGGCGGCGAGGGCGGAGGCACGCTCCTCCGGCGGCGCCGCGCCGGCGCCCGGCGCCGGGGGAGGAGCGGTGAGCTGCTCCACGGCCGCCGTGCCGGGGCCGTACCCGTCGTCCGGGCCCTGTGGTCCGTACGCGCCGTCCGGGTCTCCCGGCCCGTACGGGCCGGGAGACGCCTGCGGGGGGTGCGTGCCGTCGCGGCCGTACGCGGCGCGTCCGTCGGTCAGATTCCGTGCGTCTGAAGCCATATCTCCAGCAAAGCCACTTGCCACAGCGCGTTGGCCCCGCGCTTGGTGCGGTGTCGGTCGGGGGCGGCCAGGAGCTCGGCGAGGTACTCGTCCCTGAAGAGACCGCGCCGCCCGGCCTCGGGGGCGTTGAGCGCCTCACGGACCCGGTCCAGGACGGGCCCGGCCATATGGGTGATCGCCGGAACCGGGAAGTAGCCCTTCGGACGGTCGACCACCTCCTGGGGCAGCAGTTTGCGGCCGGCCTCCTTCAGGATGCCCTTGCCGCCGTCGGCCAGCTTCAGTTCCGGCGGGCAGGCGGCGGCCAGCTCCACCAGCTCGTGGTCCAGGAAGGGCACCCGGGCCTCCAGGCCCCAGTCCATGGTCATGTTGTCGACCCGTTTCACCGGATCGTCCACGAGCATGACGTGGGTGTCCAGCCGCAGGGCCGCGTCGAGGGCCGTCTCGGCTCCGGGCACCGCCATGTGCTCCCGCACGAAGCGGCCGGAGACGTCGTCCGGCGGCAGCATGTGCGGCTGCAGGATCCGGGCGAGGTCGGCGTGCGACCGGTCGAAGTACGTCTCGGCGTACCGCTCGGGCTCGTCCTCCCGGGCGACCGCGGCCAGCTGCGGGTACCAGCCGTAGCCGGCGAACACCTCGTCGGCGCCCTGCCCGCTCTGGACGACCTTCACCTCCTTCGCCACCTGCTCGGCCAGCAGGTGGAACGCGACCACGTCGTGGCTCATCATCGGCTCGCTCATCGCCGCGACGGCGTGGTCCAGCGCCGAGGACACCCGCTGGGAGGGGACCAGCAGCTGGTGGTGGTCGGTGGCGAACTCCCTGGCCACCAGGTCGGAGTAGGCGAACTCGTCCCCCTCGGCGCCGCCCTCCGACTCGAATCCCACGCTGAACGTCGCCAGGTCCCGCTGGCCCTCGTCGGCCAGCAGCGCCACGATCAGGCTGGAGTCCAGACCGCCCGAGAGCAGGACACCGACCGGCACGTCGGCGACCATCCGCCGGCGCACGGCGGTGCGCAGCGCGTCCAGCACCGCGTCCCGCCACTCGCTCGGGCTCATGTCCGCGAGTTCGGGGCGGCGCGTGTACGACGGCTGCCAGTAGCAGTGATCCCGGTGGGTGCCGTCCGGCTCGACGACCCGCACGGTGGCCGGGGGCAGCTTGCGCACCCCGGTCAGCACGGTGCGGGGCGCGGCCACGGTCGCGTGCCAGCTGAGGTACTGGTGGACGGCCACCGGATCCAGCGAGGTGTCGACGTCGCCGCCCGCGAGCAGCGCCGGGAGCGTGGACGCGAACCGCATCCGGCCGGGGGAGTGCGCCAGGTACAGGGGCTTGATGCCGAGCCGGTCCCGGGCCAGCACCAGACGGCCGGTGCGGTGCTCGAACAGGGCGAAGGCGAACATGCCGTAGAAGCGCTCGACGCAGGCGGTGCCCCACTGCCGGTACGCCCGCAGGATGACCTCGGTGTCGGAGGTGGACTCGAAGCGGTGGCCGAGGCCCCGCAGCTCCTCGCGCAGTTCCTTGTAGTTGTAGACGCAGCCGTTGAAGACGCCGGTGATCTCCTGCTGGGGGTCGGTCATCGGCTGGGCGCCGGACTCCGAGAGATCGATGATCTTCAGTCGCCGGTGCGCCAGCGCCACGGCGCCCAGCGACCGGACGCCCTCGCCGTCGGGGCCCCGGGCGGCGAGCCGGTCGTTCATCCGCCGCACGGCCGCCAGGTCGGGCCGGCCCCCGTCGAAGCGCATCTCTCCGCTCAGGCCGCACATCACGCACCACCTCCCCGGCGCGCGTCGGTGGCCCGCACCGGTGCGGTGTGCCCGGGCCTGCCCTCCGAAAGCTGGGCGGAGCTGGTCGACATGGTGAGTACTTCTCCTTCGAGGACTTCGAGGACTTCGAGGACTTCGGGAACCGAGGGAACTTCGAGGACTTCGGGAACGGGGGCGGGGGACGCGGACCGGAGACCTCCGGGCGGAGCGGCACGCACGGCGCTTCTCCCCGTCACAGGCCGGGCATCCTGGCCGGGCCGGTGCCCAGGGCGTCGCTCACGTCCAGTCCGCTGGGCGAGAACCCCCTGGTCGGAGCCGGAGACGGGGCAGGAGCCGCGGGGGGAGCGGCCGCCGCGGTGGGGGCGGGGCGGCAGCGCCTGACGGTCTCCCCGCGGGTTTCCGCGATCACCAGGTCGGTGCAGGCCAGCAGGTCCTCCTTCGCGGCCGTGCGGCGCATGCGATGGGCGGCGCTGCCGTCCGCGAGCGCCTTCTCCGCGAGGGCGTGGACGACCTGCCAGTCGCCCGCCGCCTCGAGCGCCGGGCGCACCCGCTCCAGCAGGCCGCGCACGACCTGCGCCGCGGGCGCCTCCTTGTGCGTCTCCGGGTCGACCAGGGCGCCTTCGAGGCCGGACCTGGCGGCCCGCCAGTCGGCGGCCCGCAGCCACTCGTGCCGGCCGGCGCACACGGGAGCCCCCGGGCCTTCCAGCCGTTGCCGGGCGTCCGTCACCAGGGCGCGGAAGAGTCCGGCGACGAGCACGACCGTCTCCGGGCGCGGGCAGGCGTCGCAGATGCGCAGCTCGAGCGTCTGCTGGTGCGCGGACGGCCGGATGTCGTAGTAGATCATCCCCGCGTCGCTGATGACTCCGGAGCCGATCAGCTCACGCACGGACGCGTCGTACTCGGCGGCGTTCGCGAAGCATCCGATCGGTCCCGCCGTGGGCCAGCGCTGCCACAGCATCGTCCGCCAGCTCGCGTAGCCGGTGTCGGCGCCCAGCCAGAACGGGGAGCTCGCGGACAGGGCGAGCAGCACGTGCAGCCACGGCGACACCTCGCACATGATCCGTACGGCCGTGTCGCGGTCGGGAACGTCCACGTGGACGTGGACCCCGCAGATAAGCTGTTCGTCGGCGACCCTCCGGTACTCGTCCACCATGTGGCGGTAGCGGTCGTCGGCGGTGGTGCGGACGGCCGCCGTGCCCGCCAGCGGCACGGTCCCCGCGGCCACCACGGCCAGCCCGTGGGCGGAGGCGGCCACGTCCAGCCGCCGCCGGGTGCCGGTCACGTCGCGGTACAGGTCGTCCAGGGACTCGTGGACGCCGCTGTTCGTCTCCACGGCCGCCTGCTGCAACTCGGTCGTGAAGGTGGGTGTGGGAAGCCCCTGCAGCACCGTGTCTGCGCGGGGCACCAGCAGGCCGGACTCCACCTCGACGAGGTGGAACTCCTCCTCCACTCCGATACGAACGGTCACGGCCACTCCTAGAGATGACGGCGGATGCTTCGCTGCCCCGATCCGACAAACCGGTCCCGTCGGAGTCACAAAGCGGCGGACTACCTCCTCGGAGTTCCCAGAGACCCCACCCGTAATCGCCACATGCTCTCCAGAGAGACCTATGTCTCATATGAGCGGCTGATGACGGAGGGTGAGGCGACGTCATGGAACGCGCCGAGGCGGGTGCGACCCCCTCCCTGTCGCCCCATCGGGCGGTTACCCCGTCGGCGCCTTCTGGATCCTGCCGGTCCGCCCGCTGCGCGCGGGTCGGCCGAAGGGGTGGGCCGGACGGGCCCCGGGATCACGGCCGGGTGCAGACGTCGCCGAATTACTAGGTAGACTGACCTACCTAGTAGACGAAGGGGAACGTGATGAGCGAGACCGGCGCCGCGGCCGAACGGCCCGGCAGGCGGCGTGGGGACGCGCGCGAGCGGCTGCTCGCCGCCGCGGCCCGCCGTTTCTACGCGGACGGCGTGTCCGCGACGGGGATCGACACGATCACCGCCGAGGCGGGCGTGGCGAAGATGAGCCTGTACAACAACTTCTCCTCCAAGGCCGACCTGGTCAGGGCCTACCTCGACGCGCGGCACGAGGAGTGGCTGAACCTGTACCGGCGGCGGCTCGAGGGCGTCCGGGACGGCCGCGCCGGCGTGCTGGCCGTCTTCGACGCGTACGCCGATCACGCGGCGTTCGCGTACGACCACGGGTTCCGGGGGTGCGGCCTGCTGAACGCGGCCGCCGAACTGCCCGCCGGGGACGAGGGCAGGGCCGTGGTGCGCCGGCACAAGGAGGAGGTCGAGTCCCTGCTCGCCGGTCACCTCGAGCAGATGCTGCCGGACCGGCCGCAGGACGCTCGCGTGCTGGCGGAGCACCTGTCGTTCCTGCTGGAGGGCGCCACGGCGCGCGCCGGCCTCGAGGGCGCCGGCACGCGCCTGGAGCACGCCCGGACGATGGCGGCCGACCTGCTGGACCGGCTGTGACGCGGTCCGCCGTGCACAGGACCGGTCCGACGGGCGCGGGGCCGCTGTTCGTGCTGGTCGCCTCGGTGCTGTGGGGCACCACGGGCACCGCCGCGACCTTCGCCCCGGCCGTGGGCCCCCTCGCGATCGGAGCCGTCGCCATGGGGCTGGGCGGCCTGCTCCAGGCCCTCGCGGCGGCCCCCCGCATCGCCCGGGAGACGTCCGCGCTGCGCGCGCAGCGCGGGGTGGTCGGGCTCGGTGCGCTGGCGGTGGGCGCCTACCCCCTGGCGTTCTACAGCTCCATGCACCTGGCCGGGGTCGCCGCCGGGACGGTGGTGTCGATCGGCTCGGCACCGCTCGCCTCGGCCGTGATCGAGCGCGTGGTGGACGGACGCCGCCTCACGCGCCGCTGGACGGTCGGCGCCACCGCGGGCCTGTCCGGGACGGCGCTGCTGTGCGCGGCCGAAGCGACCGCGGCGCACTCGGGCCCCGGAGCGCACTCGGCGGGGTCGACCGTGCTCGGAGTGGGGCTGGGCCTGGTGGCGGGCTTCACCTACGCCCTGTACTCCTGGGCGGCCCACCGCCTGATCAGCCGGGGGCTCACCTCCGGAGCGGCCATGGGCGCCGTCTTCGGGCTGGGCGGACTGCTGCTGGTACCGGTGCTGCTGGCCACCGGCGCCCCGCTCCTCGCCTCCTGGACGAACACGGCCGTGGGCGCGTACATGGCGCTGGTGCCGATGTTCCTCGGCTACGTCCTGTTCGGCTGGGGTCTGGCCCACGTGCCGGCGAGCACCGCGACCACGCTCTCCCTGCTGGAACCCGCCGTCGCGGCCGTCCTGGCCGTCCTGGTCGTCGGCGAGCGCCTGCCCCTGCTGGGGTGGGCCGGCATCGCCCTGGTCGTCGGCTGCCTCGCCGTCCTCACCGTGCCGACCCGCTCCGCTCCGAAGCCCGGGGCGACCGTCCCGGGGCCGGGCGACGGCGCGGGGGCCGACGCGGCTCGGTCCGAGCGCGCTCCGGTCCTGTGACCCCGAGCCGGGACCCTCCCGGCCGGGCCGCTCGCAGCCGGCAACGCACCGGGGCCACCAGGCATGATCCGCGCCCCGGGTGGCACGCGGGGAGCATGGGCACCACCGACGTGCGGCGGCACGAGCCGGTCACCACGGTCCTCACCTGGGAGGTGCGTCCGGGCCGGGAGCAGGAGTTCGAGGACTGGACGCGCGGGATCAGCCGCTGCGCCCGGCAGTTCCCGGGCAACGAGGGCGTCTCGTGGCTGCGCCCCGAGCAGGGGCACCGCTTCCACGCGGTGCTGCGCTGGTCCGACCCCGGCCGGCTCGGCGAGTGGCTGGAGTCCGACGAGCGGGCGGCATGGCACGCCCGGATCGAGGACGTCGCCACCGAGATCGGCAGCGAACGGCAGTCGACGTCCGGGATGGAGACCTGGTTCAGCCTCCCCGGCACCACCGTGCGGCCGCCGCCCCGCTGGAAGATGGTGCTCACCACGTTCGCCGGCGCCTATCCGTTCACGCTGCTCATCCAGTGGCTGGTGGCACCCCACACGGGCGCCTGGCCCCTGCCGCTGCGGGCCGCCGTGTTCCCGGTCCTGCTGCTGCCGACGCTGACCTACCTCGTCATGCCCCGCCTGAGCCGCCTGCTGCGGCGCTGGCTGTACCCTCCGCAGGGCCGGTGAGCGGCGCGTTCCGGACCGGACCCCGCGACGACCCGCCGCGCCCGTGACGGTGGGGCGTCAGCCTCCGCCGGAGCGTGGCGGCGAACGGTTCGACCGCGCCGGGGAGACGGCCCGGGCCCGTCGGCCGTCAGGGCGCGGGCGGGAGACGGAGGGCGAGGAGCGCGATGTCGTCGTTGCTGCCCGGGGAGAGCCCGGCGAGGAGTTCGTCGCAGAAGGCGGGCAGGGGCTCGCGGGCCAGGGCGGCGGCGTGCTGACGCAGCCGTGCGAGGCCCTGGTCGAGGTCTTCGCCGGGGCGTTCGATCAGGCCGTCGGTGTACAGGAGCAGCGTGGACGCCGGCGGCAGCGTGTGGGTGCCGTGGGGCCGGGGCGCGCCGGGGTCCACGCCGAGCAGCACGCTGTGGCCGTTGTCCAGGTAGCGGGTGTCGCCGTCGTGCGACACGAGGAGCGGCGGCGGGTGGCCGGCGTTGGCGAGGCGCAGTTGCCGGCCGCGTCCCGGACCCGGTTCGAGGCGGGCGTAGACGCAGGTCGCGGTGTGCCCGCCGTAGAGGGTGTGCGTGATGGCGTCCAGGCGGCGCAGGATCTCGCCCGGCGGGTCCAGCCGGTCGCAGGCCAGTGCGCGGAGCATGTTGCGCAGTTGCCCCATGGTGACCGCCGCGGGCAGGTCGTGCCCGGTGACGTCCCCGATGATCACCGCGATGGCGCCGTCCGGCAGCCGGAAGCAGTCGTACCAGTCGCCCCCGACCTCCACCGCGGCACGGGCCGGCATGTACCGGGCGGCGATGCCCAGCGGGGAGAGGTCGGGCAGTGCCGGCAGCAGGGACCGCTGCAGGTGTTCGGCGGTGCTCTGCACCGAGGCGTACAGGCGGCTGTTGTCCACCGCCAGCGCCGTGCGATGGGCCAGGTCCTCCACCAGGGCCAGGTCGTTCTCCGTGAGCGCGAAGGCGTCCCCGCTGCGGGCCAGGGTCAGGGCACCGAGCACCTGCCGCCGTGCCCGCAGCGGGGCGATCACCGCGGAAGCGGCGCCCAGCTCGGAGAACAGGGCGACCTGGGCCGCGTGCAGGGCGGTGCCGTCCCGCAGGGAGGCCATCGCGACCGGGTCGACCAGCAGCGGGCCGGCTCCGCGGAGCACCCGCGCCAGCGGGTCGGACGAGGTCTCCGGGACCGGCGGCAGCGGTCCTTCCAGATGAGCGGTGGGCAGCCGGTCCCAGTGCGCCACCACGACCCGGTGGGGCCGCCCGTGCGGGTCGAGCAGGTCCGCGGCGCACCAGTCCCCCGACTGCGGCAGCAGCACCTGACACAGCCGGCGCAACGCCATCGTGCCGTCCAGCGTGCTCGAGAGCGCGTCGGTCGCCTCCGCCAGCAGGGCAAGGCGCTGCAGCGCCGCCTGCAACACCGCGTCGACGTCGTCCCCGTCCCCGGCCTGCTCCTCGCTCACCAGCCGATCATCACATGCGGCAGGTGACCACCCCCGTAGCGACGTGGGCTCGGCTAGCTCACCGGGCGAGGGGCGACTAGCCTTGACGAGTGAGAGCCGCGTTCGCGAGTACGCCCGCCGACGGCGAGGCACCGATCCACGTACTCGGGCGGCACCATCCACGACCGCGCCCACGTTTTCGCTGCGGCTGCGGCCATCCCTGTCGTCCGTCGACAACCGTGCGAGGGGTGGAAGGAAGGTAGATCCATGAATGCACAACGCGCGAGGCGTCTGTTCGCGGTGTCCGCCGTGGGGGCCCTGATGGCGGGAACCGCGACGATCGGCGCAGCCGGAGCGGCCTCGGCGGCCGCCCCCGAGAGCCTTCCCACCCACCAGGTCAGCCGTGACTGGTGTGGTCATCACGGCGGCTGGTGGAACGACAACTGCGGTCACCGCGGCGGCTTCGACAACGGCCCCGTCGTGATCATCGTGGTGGGCTGAGCCGGTTCCGACGGAGCACAGCCGAGGGCCGCCGTCCGCATCGCGGGCGGCGGCCCTCCCCCGTGCCCCGGCGGACCGGCGGCTCCTCCGGGCGTGTCCGGCTCCGGGTGCGGCCGCGCGTGAGCGGGGAGTTCCCGCGTCCGCGCCGAACGTTCTCGCGCCCACCGGCGTCATGGTGTCGACCGTCCGCGAGGAGGAGTGACCACATGACCGCCCTGGGCTCCGGTCCCCGTCGTCCGCCGTCCGCCGTGGTGCTGATCGCCGGGCTCGTGCTCGTCACCGCCGGCTGCGGCGGCTCGGCGTCGCCGGGAACCGGTGGACCGTCCCGTCCGGCCGGGGCGACGGCGTGGAAGGAGCCCGCCTCGTACGTCTGCACGCTGGAATCGAGCGAGGGCGAGCGCGCCCTGATCGGGACGTTCCGCATCACCGTCCTGGACGGGAAGGTGGCGAAGGCCGTCGGTCTCGACGACAGCGCCCGGCGCGTGGTGGAGAGTTCACCGGACGCCGTACCCACCGTCGGAGAACTGCTGCGGGAGTGGGAGCAGGCCCGCGACGACGGCGCCGACACGGCGGAGGCCGAGTACGCCGCCGACGGACACCCGGTGCGGATCAGGCTGGACGGGGACGGGAACACGCTCGACGACGAAGCCCTGTACGTCGTCAGCGCGTACCGGCCGAACGAGGTGCCCTAGTCGCCGCGGGCCCGGGCGCGGAAGGTCCGGCGGTAGGTGTCGGGAGGCACGCCGACCGTGCGGTGGAAGTGCCGGCGCAGCGTGGTGCCGGTGCCCATGCCGGTGGCCGCGGCGATGGTGTCGACGCCGTCGTCGGTGGTCTCCAGCAACTCCTGGGCGTGGCGGATGCGTTGGGTGAGCAGCCACTGCAGCGGGGTGGTGCCGGTGACCGCTCTGAAGTGGCGGCCCAGATGGCGCGAGCTCATCCCCGCCCGGCGGGCCAGGTCCTCCACGGTCAGCGGCTGGTCCAGCCGTTCGATGACCCAGGGGAACAGCGCGGCGAGCGGGTGGTTGTCCGGGGCGGGCGCCGGGGTGGGGACGAACTGGGCCTGGCCGCCGTCCCGGTGGGGCGGCACGACCAGGCGCCGGGCGACGGTGTTGGTGACCGACGAGCCGTGGTCGAGGCGGACGAGGTGCAGACACAGGTCCAGGGCGGCGGCCTTGCCGGCGGAGGTGAGCACGCTGCCGTCGTCCACGTAGAGGACGTCCGGATCCACCGTCACCCGCGGGTGGCGGGCGGCGAGGACCCGGGTGTGCGCCCAGTGCGTGGTCGCGCGCCGCCCGTCGAGCAGGCCCGCGGCGGCCAGCACGAAGGCGCCGGTGCACAGGGAGGCCACGCGCGCGCCGGCCTCGTGGGCCGCGCGCACCGCGTCGACCAGGTCGGCGGGCGGGGCCACGTCGACGTCGGCCCAGCCCGGCACGATCACGGTGTCGGCGTCGGGGAGCCGGTCGAGGCCGTGCTCGGGCTCCAGCCCGAACCGGCCGGCCCGCACGGTCCGCGGCCCGCAGACGACGAGGTCGTACCAGGGAACCGTCACCCCGGCCGGGGCGGAGCCGAAGACCTCGCAGGCGAGGGCCAGTTCGAAGTGGAGCATGCCGTCGGTGACGGCCAGCGCAACAGTGGTCACGTCCGGAATTGTACGGGTCATGTCGTTCCGGACACTCGTGGACGGCCCACCCCGTCGACCACGATGTCCACGACGGATCACGGCAGTTCGTTCGAGTGCGGGGGAGGACCCATGGAATCGGGACTCAAGGTGGCGGTGTTCGGCGCGTACGGGCACACCGGGCGCTTCGTGGTGGCGCGGTTGCGGGACCGCGGGTTCGTCCCGGTCCTCTCGGGCCGGGACGCCGGCAAGCTGAAGCGGCTGGCCGAGTCCCGTCCCGGACTCGAGACCCGTCCGGCGTCGGTCGACGACCCGTCCTCGCTCGACCGCGCCCTGGCCGGCGCGGCGGCCGTGGTCAACTGCGCCGGACCCTTCGCCACGACGGCCGCCCCCGTCATCGAGGCGGCCCTGCGCGCCGGGATCCCGTACGTGGACGTGGCGGCCGAGATCGAGGCCAACGCCGACACGTTCGCGCACTTCGCGGACCGCGCCCGGGCCGCGGGAGCGGTGGTCCTGCCGGCGATGGCCTTCTACGGCGGCCTCGGCGACCTGCTGGTCACCGCCGCGATGGGCGACTGGACGGCGGCCGACGAGGCGCATGTCGCCTACGGGCTGAACAGGTGGCACCCCACCGCCGGGACGCGTGCCGCGGGCGCGGTCTCCCGGCAGCGGCGCGGCGGCCGGCGCGTCCGTTACGCGAACGGGCGGCTGGAGTACCGCGACGACGCCCCGCCGGCCCAGGAGTGGCCGTTCCCCGAGCCGCTGGGGAACCGGGCCGTGATCGGGGAGTTCACGATGGCCGACGTGGTCACCGTGCCCAGCCACCTGCCGATCCCCGACGTGCGCACCTCCATGACGGTGGAGGCGGCCGGGGACCTGTCCGACCCGGACACCCCGGCGCCGGCCGCGGCCGACGAGCACGGCCGGTCCGACCAGACCTTCCTCGTGGACGTCGTCGTGCGCTCCGGCGGCCGTGAACGGCGCGCCGTGGCGCGGGGCCGGGACATCTACGCCGTCACCGCGCCGCTCGTGGTGGAAGCGGTCGACCGCATCCTCACGGGACGGACCAGGACGGTCGGCGTCGCCTCCGCCGGCGCGCTCTTCGACGCGCCCGGCTTCCTCCGCGCGCTGTCCCCGCACATCTCCTGGGAGACGGAGCCCTCCGTCCCGCTCCCGCGAGTCTGAGGGGGCGCTCGGCGTCCGGGACGCCGGCCGTCCGGCGCTCCGTGCGGCCACGCACCGGATCGCCGGCGGCAGGGGTGCGCGGCGGACGGGGCGGAGGCGGGAGAGCGCCCGGGGCAGGGCCGCGCACAGGTGGTCCGTCCCGCGGGGTCCGGCTCGGACGCCGTCGTGGACGGCACCCGTTTCCAGGTACTCGCCGCGCGCACGCGCCGTCCCACGGCGCACGTCCACCCCGGGCAGCTGAGCACCTCCCACCTGGCGACGCACTCGGTGCCGCTGGAGGAGGCGCCGCGGGCCTACGAGATGTTCAAGACGAAGGAGGACGGCTGCGTGCGCGCCGTCCTCCGTCCCGGCGGGTGACGAGGCGGAGGACGGCGCGGGCCGCCGTCGCCCGGCCGCGACCGTTTGCCGGAAACGCGGCCGGGGAACTCGGCGGCCCATGAGCGCAACGTCACGTCGCCGACGGATGAGACAGAGCCGCGTGCTGTGGCTGCTGGACCGGCTGGAACGGGAGCCCAGGGCCGACCGCCTGATCGAGACCCTGCGCACGGGCGTGCGCTCCCTGCCGCTCGGACCGGGACGGGACCTGCTGCACGGCAGAGGGCTGGGGCACCCGGTCCATCCGCTGATGGTGCAGGTGCCGATCGGCAGCTGGATGTCCGCCGCGGTGCTGGACCTGTGGCCGGGCCGCACCCGCGGGGCCGGGCTGCTGGTCGGCGTCGGCCTGGCCACGGCGGTGCCCGCCGCGCTGGCGGGCACCGTCGACTGGGCGGAACTGCATCCCGAGCAGCAGCGCGTGGGGCTGGCGCACGCCATGACGAACGTGGCGGCGGTGGGGCTGTACGCGGCCTCGCTCGCCTGCCGCCTCAAGGGGCGGACGGGAGCCGGCCGGACCTACGGCTTCCTCGGGCTGGCAGCAGTGGGACTCGGCGGCTTCCTGGGCGGTCACCTGGCCTACCGCCAGGCCTCCGGCGCCAACCACGCCGAAGAGGTCCCGCACGTGATCCGGGACGCCTGGCACCGGGTCGGCGCCGTCGCCGAGTTCCCGGCCGGCCGGCCCGTGCGGCGCGTCGTGGACGACGTGCCGGTGCTGGTCGTCCGTGAGTCCGGCGGGACGGTCCACGCCCTCGCCGAGCGGTGCAGCCACCTCGCGGGCCCGCTGTCCGAGGGCACCGTCGCCGACGGGTGCGTGCAGTGCCCCTGGCACGGGAGCGTGTTCCGGCTCTCGGACGGCTGGAACGTGCGCGGCCCCGCCACCGCGCCCCAGCCCGCCTTCGACACCCGGATCCTGGACGGACACGTCGAGGTGCGCCTGCGCCGCGACGGTCCCGGAGCGAACGGGAAGTGGACCGGGACGGAAACGGAGAAGGCGCATGGACATGCAGGGTGAGGCTCGCCTCGTACAGCGGGTGAAGGGGGTCCTGCGGCGCACCCGCCGGGACTACTCGGCGGACCACGACCAGCACCTGGGCGGCTACCTCGGCGCCATGGCGGCGTTCGGGACGTACACGGCGGCCTGGGCGGCACTGGTCCGGCACCGCGGACGCCCGCTGCCCGAACGGCCGGAGCCCTGGGACGTGGTCCTGACCTCGGTGGCCACGTTCCGGCTCAGCCGGCTGCTGAGCAAGGCGTCGGTCACCAGCCCGCTGCGGGCGCCCTTCACCCGGTACGTGGGTCCGCAGGGGCCGGCCGAACTGCACGAGGAGGCGCGCCCCGAGGCGGGCAAGGACACCGTGGGGGAGCTGGTCACCTGCCCGTTCTGCATGAGCGTCTGGGTGGCCTCGACCCTGACCGCCGGCCGACTGCTCTGGCCGCGCGCGACCCGCACCGCCATGGGGGCCCTGACCGCCCTGGCCGGGGCGGACGCGCTGCAACTGACGTACGGCGCCCTGGTGGCCCGCACCAGCGGCGACTGAGGCCGGCCCGGAACCGCGCCCCGCGTTCCTCGCTCACGACGTGAGCGAGGAACGCGGGGCTTCGGCACGGCCTTCCCGGGATCCCCGGTAGGCGGCGCGGCGCACGGCGGCCAGGGTGCTGCCCGGAGCGAATCCGGGAGCGCTGTGCTCGTGGACGTCGAAGCCGAGGCTCTGCTCCTGTGCCAGGGGCAGGGGAGCACGGACGGTCAGCACGGCGAACGCGCGCCACCTCCCGGCGGAGGTCTCGGCGCACAGGTCGAAGACGAGCGGGGCGGCGTCGAGGGCCCCCCGCAGACTCGCCGGGTCGCCGTGCACCGGCGCCCGCCCGCGGCGGGGGAAGGCGGCCAGGAGCCCGGTGCGGCCGCCGATCCGGTAGGAGAGCAGGCTGGAGTACGGGCCGCCCAGCGCGTCGGCGCGCGGCAGCGGCAGATGCCGGGTGAGCCGGCTCCGGCCGCTGCTGGTGAGGAGCAGGTCGAGGGGCCGGCCGGAACCGCCGGCCCCCTCCACGCGCACGGCGAGACCCAGCCCGTCGGGCAGGCGCCGGGGCAGACCGGCCGCCCGCGACAGCCGCACGGTGGCGGCGTACCGCCCGGGCGCGTCCAGCCACGCCGCGTGCCACGGCCCGCCTCCGTCGTCCACGACCTCGACCTCGGCCGTGCACGTCAGGCCGTGCGGGTGCAGGGCGGGGGCCCGGCGCAGGCGGCCCAGCAGGCGGAAGCCCGCTTCGGCCGCCGTCGCCCCCCGGGGCGCGGCCGCTGTCGCCGGCCGTCGCCCCTCGGCGCCGGCCGCGAGGGTGCGGCCGGTTCGGGAGAGGCCGTTCACGGTCCGGACCAGCCGGCCTGCCACTGCTCGCTGTCCTCCTCGGACGCCCCCTCCGCCGCGGGGTCGTCGCCCTCGGCCTGCGAAGGAGTCGTGCGGGGGACGTCACGACGACCGGACGTCGGCGCGTCGTCGTCCCCTCGGCGGTCCTTCGGCCGTTCGCCCTCGGCCTGGGACGGGGTCTGCTCACTCATGGTCGGCCTCCTCGTCGGACGGTCGGTGCTGTCGCGCTGTTCCGGGGGCGCCCCCGAGGAACGGGGGCAGCCGGTCGAGAGGGCGTCGCGCGCCCCCGGGCGTGCGGTCGGGTACCCCGGCCGGGCGGGTTCAGCCGGATCCGGTGCCACCGTGGCGGAGCGACCGCGGCCGGCCGGTTCGGTCACCGGGGGACAACCGGGGGGGCAGGGATGCCCCTCCGCGCCGAACGCGGCCGGTGACCCACCCGGTCTCCTGATCTGCGGCCCATGGGCCGGGAGGTCGTCGAGGGGGGCTCGCCGCCCCCTCCGACCCGCTGGAGATCGTGAGCGACGTGCGCGAGCTCGGGATCAGCGGCATGCGGGCCGCCGAGTGGCCGCGCGCGGACCGGCACGTCGACGTCGGCGGCTCCGGCACCTGCCGCATCAGCGCCTCGGTCACCCACGTCGACGACGTCGGGACCGAAAAGGTCCTGCCGGAGGCCTTGCGCGCGCTCGTCGACGGGGCCGGGTCCGTCGAACGGCAGCCGCCGGTCCGTCCGCCCCGTCCGCCCTGGAGCCGGAGCAGGCCGTGCTGCCGCGCGAGGCGTTCTTCGCCGAGGCCGGCCACGTGCCGGCCGGGCGCGCCGCCGGGCGGATCGCCGCCGAGACGGTCGGCCCCTCCCCGCCGGGCGTCCCCGTGATCGCGCCCGGCGAGGTGATCACCGGCGCGGTGCCCGGCCACCTGCGCTCCGGCGCGGACCACGGCGTCCTCGTCCCGGACGCGGCGGACCCGTCGGTCCGCACGCTCCGCGTGGTGGCGCGGCGCTGAGGGCCGTCGCCGTCCCGGCGGGACGACGGCCGAGTGGGCCTCACGTCCTGCGGGAGTACGGGGTCCGCAGGGCGAGGAGGGCGATGTCGTCGTCGTTGCTGGAGGGGCGGACGCGGTGCAGCAGCTGGTCGGTGAAGGACGGCAGCGGACGGTGGGCGAGGGCGGCGGCGTGCTGCCGCAGCCGGTGCAGTCCCTCGTCGAGGGTGTGGCCGGGCTCCTCGACCAGACCGTCGGTGTACAGCAGGAGGGTGGACCCGGGCGGCAGCAGGGTGCTGGCGTCGGGGCGGGACACGCGGACGCCGGTGCCGAGCAGCAGGCTGTGGCCGTCGGTGAGGTACTCGGCCAGGCCGTCGTGGCTGATCAGCAGGGGCGGCGGGTGGCCGGCGTTGCTCCAGGACAGTTTCCAGTGGCCGTCGTCCGCCTCCTCGATGCGGGCCAGGACCATGGTGGCCATGGTGACGTCGGTGATGTGCATGACCGCCTCGTCGAGCCGGGCGATGATGCGGCTGGGGGGTTCCTGCAGGGCCCAGGCGTAGGCGCGGAGCATGTTGCGCAGCTGTGCCATGCCGGCCGCGGCCTCGAGGTCGTGTCCGACGACGTCGCCGATGGCCAGGGCGGTGGACTTGTCGGCCAGGGAGAAGGCGTCGTACCAGTCGCCGCCGACCTGTGAGGCGTCGGGCGCGGGCAGGTAGCGGACCGTCATCTGCAGGCCGGGGACGCGCGGCATCTGGGGCAGCAGGTGGTTCTGCATGGTCTCGGCGACCTTGCGCTGGCGCTGGTACAGGCGCGCGTTGTCGAGGGCGAGGCCGGCACGGCGGGCGATGTCCTCGAGCAGCGGGAGATCGGCGGTGGTGAAGTCGCCCGGCTGCTTGGAGCGGCCCAGGGTCAGGGCGCCCAGGACCGCACGGGTGCTGCGGATGGGGGCGATGGCCGCGGAGTGGATGCCGGTGGCGTCGAACAGGCGGCGCTGCTCGACCGCGATGCCGGAGTCCGGTGCGCCCTGGTAGGTGCGCGGGCCGGCCAGGGTGGAGGCGACCCCGCGCAGGGCCCTGGACAACGGCATCGGGGACTCCTCGGGGATCGGCGGCATCGGTCCCTGGAGCTCCTCGTGGTGCACCAGGTTCTCGCCGTCCGCTTCGACGACGACGGAGCGCCACACTTCGTCGCGCTCGGCGATCAGGTCGATGACGGCCCAGTCCGCCAGCCGGGGCACCACCAGGGTCACGAGCCGGTGCAGGGCCTCGTCGACGTCGAGGGTGGAGGTCAGCCGGGTGGTGGTCTCGGCCAGCAGCGCGAGCCGTTCGAGTTCGGGCAGCGGCGTGCCCTCCGACCGCGGCCGCGGGTCGGTCCCCTGCGCGTGGCGGTCGTCGAAGAGGACCAGCGTGCCTTGTGCGCAGTCACCCGTTTCGTACGGGGTGATCAGCCACGAGACGGGGAGCAGGGAGCCGTCCCCGCGGGCGAAGTAGTCCCCGTCGCCCTGGGCGGTGCGGCCGTCGTGGAAGGCCTGCCGCATGGTGCACCGGGTCCTCGGCATGGGCTGGCCGTGGGCGTCCCGGTGCAGCAGGTCGTGCGCGTCGCGGCCGAGGAGGTCCCGCACGGGCCGGGCCAGCAACTGTTCGGCCCGGGCGTTGACCGCGATCAGACGGCCCTGTTCGTCCACCACGTAGGCTCCGGTCCCGATGGCCTCCAGCGCGCTGGTGAGCTCGGCACCGGGTGCTGCCAGGGGGCGTTTCCCGGGGGTCTGCGCATGCTCGGGCCCTGGCACGTCCTCATCTCCTTCTGCCGACGGGTGTCACACCCACTCGGAGTATCCCCCTCCCGGATGCCCCAGCGCGCGACACCTCAGTCTCCCGCTCTCCCGCGCTCGGCGAACGCGGCGGCCGGAGTTCGCGCACGACCGGGGAAGGAACCGCCCGGCGCGACACCGCCGGCCGCCGGCCCGCTGTAGTGATCACGTCGGCCGGGGGTACTCCGCCTGTCCGGAGGAACACCCACACGCCAGTCCCGCGACGGACGCCTCCGGTCCGTCGGACGGGGGTGCGGCCATGACACCGGTAATCGACGAGACGACCTCGGACGACGCCGTCGACCTCCACTTCGTCGGCAACGCGACCGTCCTGCTGCGCTACCGCGAGCTCACCCTGCTCACCGACCCCAATTTCCTGCACCGGGGCCAGTACGCCTACCTCGGCTACGGACTGCTCAGCCGCCGTCTGACCGAACCCGCCCTCGACGTCACCGCTCTGCCGCGCCTCGACGCCGTCGTCCTGTCCCACCTGCACGGGGACCACTGGGACCGCACGGCCCGCCGGCACCTGGACCACACGGTGCCGGTCCTCACCACGCCCCATGCCGCACGCCGTCTCAGGGTGGCGCACGGTTTCCGGCACACGGCGGGACTGCGGACGTGGCAGGGGCTCACCCTGCGGCACGGCGCCTCGCAGGTCCGCGTCACGGCCCTGCCCGGCAGACACGCCCGCCATCCGGTGCTGCGCGGCCTGCTGCCGCCGGTGATGGGCAGCATGCTCGAGTTCGGGCCCGTGCGCGGCCCCGTCCGGCTGCGGCTGTACGTCTCGGGCGACACGCTCCTGTACGACGGGCTGGAGGAGATCGCGCGCCGCTTCCCGGCCGCCGACCTGGCCGTCCTCCACCTGGGCGGCACCCGCCTCCCGGGGGGCTTCGTGGTGACCATGGACGGCGCCCAGGGGGCGGAACTGGCCCGTCGCCTCGATCCCCGGTTCGTCCTGCCCGTCCACTACGGCGACTACACGGTCATGCGATCGCCGCTGTCGGCGTTCCTCGCCGAGGCCGACCGCCTCGGACTGGGCGAACGGCTCGTCCACTGCGAGCACGGGCAGCGGTCACGCGTGCCGGCCGCGCGCGGCGCGGTCCCGACGGTCACCTGACCGCCGCCGGCCTGCCGCGGACCGCCGGGTGCGCGGACACCGCGACCGGCCGCGCGGAGCCGGCGCGGCGCGGTCACGGCGAGGTGTCGGCCGGCAGGTCGAGGCGGAGCTCGTAGCCGCCGTCGGGCGTGGGACCGGAGGTGATGGTGCCGCCGAGGAGTTCGGCGCGCTGCCGCAGGCCGGTCAGGCCGTGATGGGCGCCGGGCAGGGGGAGAGGGGGCCTGGTGGGGGCCGTGTTGGTGACGGTCGTGCGGATGGTGCCGCCGGTGCGGTGGAGGCAGATGGTGACCGTGGCGCCGGGGGCGTGTTTGCGGACGTTGGTCAGGGCCTCCTGGACGGCCCGGTAGATGGCGCGCTGGATGGTGGGCGGAAGGTCCTCGGGCAGGTCCGTCTTCAGGTGCGCCTCGATGCCGCTGCCGTCGATCAGCCGCTGCAGGTCGGCGAGCGAGGGCTGGGGGGTGAGTTCGGTGGGGCGGCTGCCGGAGGCCCGCAGGACGCTGACCATGTGCCGCAGTTCGTCCAGGGTCTGCACGCTGAGCCGGCGGATCGTCGAGGCGGCCTGCCGGGTCTCCGCGTCGTGGCTGCCCACCTGGAGCGCCCCGGCCTGCACGGCGATGAGGCTGACCTGGTGGGACACCACGTCGTGCATCTCCCGCGCGAGCTGCGCGCGCTCCCGGGCCAGGACGCTCTGGGCGGCCAGCAGCCGTTCGTGCTCGCGGGCCTCGGTGATCTCGGCGAGCCGGAGCGACAGCTCGCGGCGGGCCTGGACGAGCTGGCCCAGGAAGACGGGGGCGGCCGCCGTGGCCACGGCGTAGACGCTCTGGACGAGGGTGTGGGTGCCGGCGAGGTCGGCGGGCCTCAGGGACGACCACGGCCAGGGCAGGAAGTCGCAGACCGCGTACGCCAGGGCGCAGCCGGCCAGCAGGACGCGGTGGCGGCTGATCGAGGAGAGCGTGTAGAGCGCCACGAGCGTGGCGAGCACCGCGTCCGTGACCAACGCCGTGGGGAGGGTGAGCACGAACGTCGTGAACGGCAGGCGGCGGCGCAGGGGGAGCGAGAAGGCGGCGAGCAGCGCGCAGGCCATGGCGGCTCGCTGCCCGGCGTCGACGTTGGACCACGTGTCCGCCAGCGCGAGCAGGACGAGGACGGCGTCCAGCAGCGGGGCCGGCACCGCTCGGCGCCTCACCCGGTGTCCTCGCCGTGCTCCCGCGACGGGCCCAGCAGGCCCGCGCGCTCCGCGATCAGCACCGCCTGGACGCGGCTGCCGACCTTCAGCTTGCTCAGCACCGCGCTGACGTGCCCCTTGACCGTGCCGGCGCTCAGGTGCATCCGTTCGCCGATGTCGGCGTTGGCGAGTCCCTCCGCCATCAGGACGAGGACGGCTCGCTCCCGCTCGGTCAGCCGGGCCGTGAGGCGGGCGGCGGGCTGGCGCTCGCCGTGGTCGAGGTAGCCCTCCACGACGGTGCGGGTCACCTTGGACGACAGCACCGTCCCGCCCTCGGCCAGGGCGCGCACCAGATACGGGAGCTGCTCCGGGTCGGTGTCCTTGAGCAGGAAGCCGGCGGCGCCCGAGCGCAGGGCGGCCGTGACGTACTCGTCGGCGTCGAAGGTGGTGAGCATGGCCACCACCGGGGGGTCCGGCATGCGACGCAGGTGGGCCAGGACGGTGAGCCCGTCCACGTCCGGCATCCGGATGTCCAGCAGGACCACGTCGGGGCGTGACTCGCGGACCGTCCGGACGGCCTGGCCGCCGGGGACGGCCGCCACGACCTCGATGTCGTCCGCCGCGTTGAGGATGTGCGTGAAGCCCGTGCGGACCAGGGCCTCGTCGTCGACCACCAGTACCCGGATCACCTGCGCTCCGCTCGTTGCGTGCTCGCCAGTCGATGCGTACCACCCCGGTGGCCCTCCCTCAGCGGGCCGGAGGCGATTCCCGCCGATCGGCGGCGTGGCACCGGCCGGTCGGACGGGATCGCCGCGGCCGGCCGGCGTGGTGCCCCCGTCCGGTCGGCGTGCCGCCTCCGGCACCGCGCCGGGTGAGCGACGGAGGGTTTCGGCCGGACCCGGGGACACGAAGGGGAACGCGGCGCCCGCGGAGCCGGCGGAGGTTCCGTGCCGAACCGGGCGGGGCCGCGCGGAGGCCACGGCGGCGGTCGGCCGCCTCCGCGCCGGGCGGCCGTCGGTAATCCGTTGGAGCGGACGCTTCCGGCGCTCCTATAGTCCCCGCATGCGCACCCCCTACCCCCGAACCCCCCATGTGCCCTGGTCACCGGGTGCTTCCGCCGACGACGTGCGGGCCGGCGGGCTGAGCGGGTTCGCCGGACGGGAGGTCGTCGTCACCGAGAAGCTCGACGGGGAGAACACGACGCTGTACGCAGACGGGCTGCACGCGCGGTCCGTCGACTCGGCGCACCATCCGTCGCGGGCGTGGGTCAAGGCGCTCCAGGGACGGGTGGGGGCGCGGATCCCGGCGGGGTGGCGGGTGTGCGGGGAGAACGTGTACGCGCGGCACTCCCTCGCCTACGACGCGCTGGAGGGCTACTTCTACGGGTTCTCCGTGTGGGACGAGCGCGACCGGTGCCTGGGCTGGGACGAGACCGTGCGCTTCCTGCGCGGGCTGGGGGTGCCGGTGCCGCCGGTGCTGTGGCGGGGGGTGTTCGACGAGCGGACGCTGCGGCGGCTGCGCGTGGACACCGGACGACAGGAGGGCTACGTCGTGCGCACCGCCGAGGGCTTCGCCCTCCCGGACTTCGCCGGGCGGGTCGCGAAGTGGGTGCGGCCCGGGCACGTGACGACGGGGACGCACTGGATGCACACCGCCGTCGTGGAGAACCGGCTCGCCCCGGCGGCCGCCCTGTGGGCCGTGCGCTCCGGGGCGTCCCCCGACCCGCAGGCGCTGGCCGGACACCTGGGCGTGGCGGACCACGACGCGGCCGCGGCCGCCGAGGCCGCCTCACGGCTGGACGCCCTCGGACGGCGCGGCGACGCCCGGCTCGCGGGCGTCCTCGCCGCGACGCTCCACCGCGCGCCACGGGCCCGGCTGATGGGCCGGGCGGCCGGCCCCCTGGGCGTGCCCCTCGCGCGGCGGGTCGCCGACCTGGTGGGGCTGCACACCGCCCTGCACCGGCCGTACCCGGACGCGGAGCGGCGCGCCGGGCTCGTACGGATGTCGTTCGCGGCCGATCCGGGGGTGCTGCACGCCGTCGCGGGGGCGGTCGCGGGCGACGAGCGGGCACGCGAGCAGGTGGAGTGGTCCGCGCTGCACGCGGACGAGGCCGGGCTGTTCGGCGAGGCGCCGCTCGGGCCGCTGCGGACCGGCCTGCGCGAGGCACTGGAACGGGACGGGATCGGCGGCGCGGCCGGTGACCGCTGCTGGGCGGAGGCGCGGGAGGCGTACGCCCGGGGCCGGGTGTCCACCGCGGAGGAGGCCGTCGCGGCGACCTGGCGGTGGCGCGGCGGCGACTTCCCCCGCCTGGTGCACCTGACCGGACCGTCCGGCAGCGGCAAGAGCTCCTTCGCGGCGCGGCTGGACGGCGTCTCGGCACACGTGTCGCTGGACGGGCTGCGCGCGGCGCGCGGCGCGCGGGCGGACCAGAAGGCCAACGGGGAGGTGCTGCGGGCGGGCCTCGAACGGCTGGACAGGGCGCTCGCGGCCGGTGGCACGGTGGTGTGGGACGCCACGTCGCTCACCCCGCACCAGCGGTCCCTGGTGCACGCGGTGGCCCGCCGGCGCGACGCGCTGGTCACGCACGCCGTCGTGCTCGCCGACCACGACGAGCTCCTGCGGCGCAACGCCACACGCGCGCACCCCGTGCCGGCGGACGTGCTGACGGGCCAGCTGCGCCGGTTCGTGCCGCCGTATCCCGGCCAGGCGCACCGCACCTGGTACGTGGGCGCGGACGGGACCGTGGCGGACCGCGACGGCACACTGGAAGGGGAGGACGTCTGATGCGTACCAGCGAGGAGATCTACCACCGGGTGCGCTGGGACGCGCGGTTCGACCCCGCGCGGTTCGTGCTCGGCATCCACCAGCGGGGCGCCGCGCCCGAGCGGGTGCCGCTGCCCGCGTTCGTGCCGGGCGGTGAGATCCCGTGGCACCGGGTGCTGTTCGTGGAGGCGGACGGCGAGCTCGTGTGGGACCGCGCCACCGGCGTCGACCGCATCGACGCGTCCGGCGCCGGCCGGGTGCGCGACCCGCGACGGCTGCGGGCCCCCTTCTTCACGGCGCGCACACCGCACGCGTGGGACGCCGCCGCCGGCCGCTGGACCCCCGCCCCGCCCCCCGCCCCACGGCGGGACGGGCCCGACCGTGTGCGGATCCTGACCTGGAACACGCTGTGGGACCGCTACGACAGCCACCGCATCGACACCGCCCTGCGCCGTCCGCTGCTGCTCCGGGCACTGGAGCACGCCGACGCGGACGTCATCGCCCTGCAGGAGGTCGAGGCGGAGCTGCTGGACATGCTGCTGGAGGCGCCCTGGGTCCGGGCGGGCTACACCGTCGGCACCGACCCCCACGGCAAGGACGTCGACGACTGCGGGCAGCTCCTGCTCAGCCGGCTCCCCGTGCGGGAGGCGGCCCTGCACGTCCTCGGTCACCACAAGGCCGTCACCGCCGTCGTCGTCGACACCGCGTCCGGACCGCTGGCCGTGGCCGCCACCCATCTGACGAGCGACCACTCCGAGGACGGCCCGGCCCGGCGCGCCGCCGAGCTGACCCGGCTCGCCGAGGGCCTGGCGGCCGTGCCGGGCGGCCTGGTCCTGGCCGGCGACCTCAACGACGGCGGCCCGGGCCCGGCCCGCACGCTCGGCATGCTCGACGCCTGGACCGAGACGCACGGGAGCGGCGACCGGACCCCCACCTTCGACCCCGGCGTCAACCCGCTGGCCGCCGTGTCGTCCCTGAGCGGCCGGGCCTCCCGCCTCGACCGCGTCTTCGTCCGCCCCGGCGACGGGCCGCGCGTGACCGGCGCGACGCTGCTCGGCGACACGCCCGGCCCGCACGGCCTGTACGCCTCCGACCACTACGGCCTCGCCGCCGATCTGCACTGCGGCACCGGCACGCCCGTCGACGTGCTCGACGTCGCGCCGACCCCCCGCACGGCGCTGGCGTGGGTTCCGCCGCGCGAGCTGTGGCCGGCGCTGCAGGACGTGCGCCGGGACCACGACGTGCAGATCCGGCGCTGGCCGCCGCACGTGAACGTGCTGTTCGGGTTCGTCCCCGAGCCGGACTTCGAACGGGCGGCACCGCTGCTCGCGGAGGCGGCCGCGCAGGTCGCGCCGTTCACGGCCCGGCTGGCGGGACTGCACACCTTCGGGCACCGCGACGGCGCCACCGTGTGGCTGGACCCCGCGGCGGACGACGAGACCCCGTGGGCCGAGCTCCGGCAGGCGCTCGTACGGCGCTTCCCGCGCTGCCGCGGACGCCACCCGGAGTTCACCCCGCACCTCAGCCTCGGCCGGACCGCCGACCCGCACGCCGTCGCCGTCGACTGCGCGGCGCGTCTGACCCCCATGACCGCGCGGGTCGGCGAACTGGTCCTGATGTCCCGGCGCGGCGACGAACCGATGCGGCCGCGGGCCACGGTCGCCCTCGGCACCGGCGAGGTGCGGTGGCTTCCCGAGCCGGCCCTCGGCCGGCCCGACCGGGGCCGGGAGGAGTGGGCCGCGCCCGCGGCCGGCGCCGGCGTGCCGCCCGCGACGGACGACGCGACGGCCGAGCACGTCGTGCGGCTCCTGGCCGACGCGCTCGGCGAGGGGACCGTCCACCTCGTCGGATCCCGGCGCATGGGCTGCGCGCTCGCCGGGGCCGACCTGGACGTCGTCGCCGCGCTGCCCGGCCCGGTGGACCTCGCCGCCGTCAGGGAGCGGGTCACGGCCGCGCTGCCGGGCGCCGCGCGGGTGCGGGAGGTCGTCGGCGCGCGCGTGCCCGGGCTGCGGTTCCACGCCGGAGGACTCGACGTGGACCTCGTGGTCGTCGCCACGGGCGCGGTGCCGGCGAAGGACGCGGTGGCGCGGCGGGCCGAGCTGGGCGAGGCCGCGGCGGTCGCGCTGAGCGCGGTGTCCGACGCCGACGCGGTCCTGGCGGCCGTGAGCGGGCCGGCCGCGGGGCAGGACAGGCCGGCGCGGTTCGCGGCGCTGGCCCGGGGCGTGAAGGCGTGGGCGAGGGCGCGCGGACTGGACGCGGCGCCGTTCGGGGGGCTGCCCGGGCTGGCGTGGGCGGTGCTCGCGGCCCGTACCCTGCGCGCATCGCCCGACGCGGACGCCGGTGAGCTGCTGCGGCGGTTCTTCGCCCTGTGGGCCGCGTGGGACTGGCGGCACCCCGTCACCCTCACCGGTGAGGACGCGCCCGGGACCGGCGGGGCCCTGACCGTGCTGACACCCGCCGCCCCGGTGCGGTCCTGCACCGAACAGGTCGGCCCGCACGGGCGGGACCTGCTCGGCCAGGAGCTCTACCAGGCCTGGGAGACCGTGGAGGCCGCGGCCCGGTCCGGGACGGACCCGTGGCCCGGCCTGCTCGCCCCGCCGCCGCTGCACCGGCGGCACGCCGCCTGGGCCGTGGTGACGCTCCGGCCCCGGCGGCCGGAGGACTTCGACGCACTCGACGGGCGCGTACGCGGGCGGATGCGCGCGCTGCTCGGCGCGCTGGAGGACGCGGGCGTGCGGGACGCGCACGCCTGGCCCAGGGCCCTGACCCCCACGCCCGCCCCGGCGCCCGCCGAGGCGCCGGCCGGCGCGCGGTACGTGATCGGCCTGGGGCCGGCGCCGCTCGGCGCGCAGCGGCTCGCGGACATCGCCGGCCGGTGGGTCACGGGCCTGCCGGGGGTGGAGGTGACGCACGTCGAGGGCGGGGCGGTCCCCACGCTGCGGTGACGCGGCCCGCGGAAGAGGGGGCCGGTCGGCGGCGGCAGTGGGGCCGGCCGGCCCCCGGCAGGCGCCGTACAGCCCCTGGGCTCCCGCTCCGCCGCGCCGGACGATCGTGAGGACCGCACGCCACGGAGGAGACCTGCGATGACGGACGACCTGCTCGAGCGGCCCCCGGTCCACGCCCTGCTCGCGGACGGCACCACCGTGCGCATCCGGCCGGCGCTGCCGGGCGACCACGACCGGCTGCGCGGGTTCTACGAGGAGATGTCGCCGGAGAACCTCCGCATGCGGTTCTTCGTGGCCGGCCGGCGCTCGGCCGACCAGGCCGCCGACCGTGCCTGCGCCCCGTCCCGCCCCGGCTACCGGGCCCTGCTCGCGGAGGCGGACGACAGGGTGATCGGCCTCGCCGAGTACGACACCGGCGGGCACCGGGACGGCGCGGAGATCTCCGTCGCCGTCTCCGACGGCCTGCACCACCGGGGCGTCGGCACCCTGCTGGTCGAGCACCTCGTCTCGGCGGCGCGCGCCGAGGGCATCACCGCCTTCACCGCCGACGCGCTGAGCGAGAACCACAAGGTGCTCCGGCTCTTCGCCGACCTCGGCCTGCGCACCACCCGCCGCTTCGAGGGAGCGGAGGTGCGCTGCACCATCCACCTCGACCAGGACGACGCCTACCTCTCCGCCGTCGAGGCCCGCGGCCGCGCCGCCGACGTGGCCAGCCTCGTCCCGCTGCTGCGGCCCTCCGCGGTCGCCGTGGTCGGAGCGGGACGCACCCCCGGATCGGTGGGCCGGGCCGTCCTGCACCACCTGCGGACGGGCGGCTTCACCCGGCGCCTCTTCGCCGTGAACCCCGGCGTCGCCTCGGTGCTCGGCGTGCCGTCCTACCCCTCGGTCGCGGCCCTGCCGAAGACGCCGGACCTCGTGGTCGTGGCCGTGCCGGCCGCCGCGGTGCCCGCCGTCGCCGAGGAATGCGGAAAGACCGGGGTGCGCGCGCTCGTCGTCGTCACGGCCGGCCTCGACCACCCGCAGGCACAGGCCCTGCTGACCGCCTGCCGCACCTACGGCATGCGGCTCGTCGGCCCCGACTGCCTCGGCGTCTGCCACACCGAGCCGGACCTGGACCTCGACGCGACCTTCGCCGCCGCGCACCCGCGCCCCGGGACGGCCGGCGTCGCCGTGCAGTCCGGAGGCGTCGGCATTGCCCTGCTCGACGGCCTCTCCCGGCTCGGCATCGGGGTGTCGTCCTTCGTCTCCCTCGGCGACAAGTACGACGTCAGCGGCAACGACATGCTCCAGTGGTGGGAGAGCGACGGCCGGACCGACCTCGCCCTGCTGCACCTGGAGTCCTTCGGCAACCCGCGCGCCTTCTCCCGCACCGCCCGGCGGGTGACCCGCCGCATCCCGGTGCTGACCGTCGACGCCGGCCGCACCGAGGCGGGCCGCCGGGCGGCCGCCTCCCACACCGCGGCCGCCGCCACCCGCACCATGACCCGCGGAGCGCTGTTCACCCAGGCCGGTGTCACCGCGACCCGCTCGGTCGGCGAACTCCTCGAAACGGCGGCCCTGCTGCACTCCCAGCCACTGCCGGAAGGCACCCGCGTGGCCGTCGTCACCAACGCGGGCGGAGCCGGGGTGCTCACCGCCGACGCCTGCGCGGAGGCGGGACTCGTGCTCCCCCCGTTCACTCCGGCGACGACCGGCGAACTGCTCGCCGTCCTGCCGGACGGCGCCACCGTCGGCAACCCGGTCGACGCCACCGCCGCGGTGTCCGAGGAACAGCTGACCGAGTGCGTCGACCGCCTCACCCGGTACCCCGGCGTCGACGCCGTCGTCGTGGCCCTCGTCCCCACCGCGGTCGCCATGGCCACCGGTGACGACCTGGTACGCGCCGTCACCGCGGCCCCGGGACGACGGGCGAGGCCGGTGATCGCCGTACGCCTGGAGCAGGACCGGTCGGTGCGCCTGCTGCCCGCCGCCGACGGCGGCACCGTCCCCTCGTACGCCGAACCCCGGGCCGCGGCCCGCGCCCTGGCCCACGCCGCCGAACGCGCCGCCTGGCTCGCGCGGCCGGCCGGAACCGTCCCCGGCCTGGACGACGTCGAGCCCGAGCGGGCCCGCACGGTCGTCGAGGAGTACCTCGCCGCCCACCCGGACGGCGGTTGGCTCGACCCGCGCACCTGCGCCGACCTGCTGGCCTGCTACGGCATCCCGCAGATCCCGTGGGCCTGGGCGGAGACCGAGGACGACGCCGTCCTCGCCGCCGACCGGCTGCGCGGCTTCGACGGCCGGGTCGTCATGAAGGCCCACTGGCCCGGGCTCCTGCACAAGACGCAGCAGCACGCCGTCCACCTCGACCTGCGCGGCGACTCCCAGGTCAGGGCCGCGTTCCGCGATCTGGGGACCCGCTTCGCCGGCACCATGACCGGCGTCGTCCTGCAGCCCCTGGCCGCCCGCGGCACCGAACTGTTCGCGGGCGTCGTCCAGGACGAGGTGTTCGGCCCGCTCGTGCTGTTCGGACTCGGCGGCACCGCCACCGAGGTGCTCGCCGACCACTCGGCACGCCTCGCCCCGCTCACCGACCGCGACGTCCACGAACTGATCACCTCCCCGCGGTGCGCCCCCCTGCTGCTCGGCGCGGACGGAAGCACCCCCGTCGACCTCGAGGAACTGGAACAGCTGCTCCTGCGGCTGTCCCGGATGGCGACGGACCTGCCGCAGCTCGCCGAGACCGACTTCAACCCGGTCCTGGCGACACCGGGCGGCGTCACCGTGCTCGACGCGCGCGTACGCCTGCTGCCGCGCCGGCCCCAGGACCCGTATCTGCGCCGGCTGCGCTGAGGAAGGACCGGCGGACCGGACGACGGGCGCCCGCGCACCGGGGCGCGGGCGCCGCACGCGGCGCGGGCCGCCGACCGGCCGCGCCGACCGCGAGAGGAGGCGGACCACCGTGACCGACACCGTGCTGGTCACCTACGGAACGACCGACGGATCCGCGCGGTGTGCCGTGCGGCGCTCACCGGCGTTCCGGCACGACGGCGACCGGACACCGGGCGTGGTGCAGGAGCGCGTGGCTCACACCGCCGATCTGGAGCCCGAAGTGACCGGTCCGGCGCGGCGCCCCGACGACCACGAGGTCCGCGGCCGCCGACCGGTCCACGAGGACCTTGCCGGCCGGTCCCTCGAGCGTCGCCGGGCGCGTCCGGACGTTCGGGTGCTCGGCGTCGGCGGCCTGGAGCCGGGCCTCGACGAGGGCCGTGGCGCGTTCCTCGTACGTGTCCGCCGGTCCGTCGGTCTGGACCCGATCGCCGCTCCGGTCGAAGGCGGGCCTGCGCCAGGCACGCACCACGTCCAGGACGCAGCCGCGCACCTCGGCTTCCCGGAAGGCGAACCGGACGGCCTCGGTACTCGTGTCGGCCTCTCCCAGGCCGAGCAGGATCCGTTCGTGCCGGCCCGTCAGGCCCGCCTGATCGCCGCGGACCACGACCACCGGGCAGTGCGCCCGGGCGGACACGGCCAGGCCGACCGACCCGAGCAGCAGTCCCTTGAGCTCGCCGCGGCCACGCGAACCCGTGACCAGGGCGAAGGCCTCGTCGCCCGCCCGCAGGAGCGCGGCGGCCGCGTCGTCCGGGACGATGTCGGTGGTGACCTTGACCTCCGGGTTGCGGCGTTCGGCACGGTCGGCCGCCGAGGCCACGATGTGCTCGGCCAGCACCTGCTCCGAGGACCGCTCCGAACCCACCGAGGGGAGACGGGGCTCGTAGCGCTCCCAGAGTGAGGCGTACACCAGCCTGAGCGGGGCACCGTGGCGGGCGGCCTCGTCCACGGCCCAGTCGACCGCCAGCAGACTGCAGTCCGATCCGTCGACACCCACGACCAGGGGGAGTGTCATCGTCCCCACCGCCTTTCCTCAGGCCGCGTGACGCGCGGCGCTCGTGGGGTGGGTTCCACCGTCGCATCCCGGTGCCCGCGACGCGAGGGCGGCGTCCCGGCCCGCGCCGCAGGACCCGTGGCCCGGGCCGGGCCCGACGGCCCGCACCGCAGGGACACCGGTCCCCGGGTCCCGCGACGCCGGACAGCGGCTCCCGCGCACGACGGCGCGACGGCGCGACGGCGCGACGACACCGGCTCAGGAGCCGGGCGTTCGCGGTCCGCCCTGATCGGCGGGCTCGCCGGTGAGCAGCGGTTCGACGTCCACGACGCCCTCGACGGCCCGCACGAGACGCACGGCGACCGAGACGAGCGAGGTGTCCCGGATGTCTCCGCGCAGGGTGACGACCCCTTCGCGCACGGACACGTGGACGGCGTGGCCCAGGCTAGGGAACAGGCAGGACACCACCGTGCGGCGGACCTCGTCCGCGATCTCCTCGTCCGGCCGCAGGAAGACCTTCAGCAGGTCGGCACGGCTGACGATGCCCTGGAGCATGCCGAGGTCGTCGACCACGGGCAGCCGCTTCACGTGCCGGACGGCCATGATCCGGGCGGCGTTCGCGAGCGTGGCGTCCGGGTGGACGGTGACGGCGGGCGTGCTCATCAGCTCCTGCGCCCTGGTCGCACCGGCCTTGGCGACATCGAGCAGGCGCTGACGCTGTTGCCGGAGCATCCGCTCGCCCTCGCCCGTGCGGAACTCCTCCTTGGGCAGCAGGTCGGCCTCGGAGACGACACCGATGACGCGTCCCTCCCCTTCCAGCACCGGCATGGCGCTGACCTTCCACTGCTCCATCGTCCGGACGATCTCCTTGAAGGGAGCGTCGCGTCCGACCGCCACGACCGTCTGGGTCATGACATCGCTCACGGTGTACGGAGTCCCGGTCACTGCCCACCACCTCGTCTCACGTTCTCGGGGCGACGCCGGCCGTCCCGTCCGCGCCGTGGCGGAGGCGCACGGCGACCGGACGAGCGGTTCCCGGCCGACGGTGCCCTTCAGCGCCACCCGTCCGCCGACGCCGCCGGTCGCCCGGCGCGGTCACCCCCCGGTGCCGCGCCGCTCTCCCGCCTTCGCGTGCCCCGGCGGCGTCCGCCCCTCCACTCTCCGCCCGGCGGTCGGCAGGCGCATGGGCCACTCGGCCCCTTCCGCACGGCGGTCGGGCCCGCCGGGGCCGGTGGCCGGGTGCGCGTCGCGCCGAGGCCGCCGCCGGGGCCGCTGCCGGACCGGGCGTCCCGGCGCGCGTCCGGGTCCACGGACCCGCCCCGTACTCCGCCCGTCCGCACCGCCGTGATCGGGCCGGCTCCCGGTTCCGCGGCCGGCGTCCGGTTCCGTGACGGGCCGCTGGGCGAGCGGCGGGGCCGGACGTCGCTCCGGCAGGGACCTTCGGCCCTGTGGCCGGAGCGCGTCGGCGTTCGAAGCTGGAGCTGGAGCTGGAGCTGGAGCTGGAGCAGGAGCAGGAGGACAGGAGGAAGCGCCCCGCAGGCCGACGCGCCGTACCCGGACTTCACGTACAAGATGGGAGTACGGCGACCGTCCGGTGGGACGGCTGTCGTCGGCGGGAGCGACGGCACCTCGCCGTGCGCGGCTGTGCCCGTGCGACGACCGTGCCGATGCGGTCGCCGCCGCCGACGAGCGGCCACCGGACGACGGCGTCGCGCTGCCGGAGAAGACGATGGGGAACGGTCGACGCACCACCGGGCGGCCCCGCACGA
Source organism: Streptomyces sp. NPDC017936 (assembly GCF_044328485.1). Lineage (NCBI taxonomy): Bacteria > Bacillati > Actinomycetota > Actinomycetes > Kitasatosporales > Streptomycetaceae > Streptomyces > Streptomyces sp. NPDC017936. The sequence goes on from NZ_JBIRHK010000006.1 coordinate 144,487, forward strand.
CGTGTGCCGGGGCGGACGCGCCGCGGACCCGTGCGGCGCGCCCTTCGCGGCCCGCCGTCCCGGTCGCGTCCCGTGCCGGGCCCCCGGCACGGCCGCCCGCCCTCACCGCCCGCGTCCGGCTCCGCGCCGAGGAGGTCCGCGCACCACGACGGCCGCCACGGACATGAGGAGGAAGGTCATGCCGCACACGTCGGAATGGCAGGTTCGTCTCCACCTCTTCGAGGACGACGACGGAACCACGAAGGCACACCTGGTGCTGGACACCGGCACCACGGAAATCACCGGCCACGGGGCGGCGCACCGCCACCCGGCGGACGCCGACGTGCCGGAGATCGGCGACGAGCTGGCGGCCGGCCGGGCGATGAACGACCTCGCCCGGCAACTGCTGGACACCGCCGACCGCGACATCGCCGGCATGGGCGCGGCCCGTCCGCGCACACGCCAGGCCACCGGATGGCCCACCTGAGGCCCCGCACCGGGCCGGGGTCCGTCACCGGCTGACCCCGGCCCCCACGCGAGGCACGGCACCATCCGGAAGCACGACAGAGGGCGGCCACCATGCGAGCTCACCTCGGCGACCAACTCGTCATCGAAAGCACGACGTCCGGCGCCACCCGGCGCGACGGCGAGATCGTCGGACTCCACCACGAGGACGGAACACCGCCGTACGACGTGCGCTGGTCGGACACGGACGAGGTGACGCTCGTGTTCCCCGGCCCCGACGCGCACGTCAACCACGTCGAGGGACGGCTCCGGACGGCTCACGGGGCCGCCCCACCGGACACGGGCGCGACAGGGACCGTTTCCCCAGGGGGCCCGCCGGCCGGTGCGCCCGATCCCGGCGACATCGGCCGGCGCGTGGCCGCCGAACGCCGCAGACAGGGACTGAGCCGCGAGGAGACGGCCCGCCGCGCCCGGATGTCGCCCGGCTACCTGTCGTACCTGGAGGAGCGTCCCGCCGACCCGAGCACGGCGGCTCTCATCAGGCTGGCCGACGCCCTGGGGACGACCGCCGCCGTGCTGCGCGGAGGAGGGGCCGATCTGCCACCGGGCCGGGGCCACGCGCTGCTGCGTCCGCTCCTTCGCGACCTCGCCCCGGACGAGTGCCGCGCCCTGCTGTCCTCCCACGGCGTGGGGCGTGTCGCGGTGTCGGGGCCCGACGGCCGCCCGGCGATCGTCCCGGTCAACTACGAGGTCGTCGACGACACCATCGCCTTCCGCACCGCCCCCGACTCGCTGCCCGCGGCGGCCGTCGGAACGGAGGCCGCCTTCGAGGTCGACCACGTGGACGACGCCCTGAGCCAGGGCTGGAGCGTGCTCGCGGTCGGCCCCGCGAGCGTCGTCACGGACCCCGGCGTCGTGCGCGCGCTCACCGAGCGGGCCCACACCACGCCCTGGGCGGGCGGGGCACGCGAGATGTGGGTGTCGATCCGGCCCACGCGTCTCACCGGCCGCAGGATCACCGCGGCAGAACAGTAGGCGGCCGCGGGCCGTCCCGCGCAGGAGCGGGCCCGGCCCGGAGCACGCCGCCGACTCTCCCGAAGGGAGCCCCCGTGAGCCCACAGGCACCGTCCGACGAGCGGGTGGCGGCCCTGGTCCGCGACGCCGCCGCCGCTCCGTCGATGCACAACGCGCAGCCCTGGCGCTTCCGCTACCTGCGGCACAGCCGCACCTTCGAACTGCGCGCCGACTTCGCACGCACCATGCCGCACGCCGACCCCGAGACCCGTGCTCTCCACCTCGGTTGCGGCGCCGCCCTGCTGAACCTGAGGGTGGCGGTGCTCCACGAGGGCTGGCACCCCGAGACCGCGCTGGTGCCCGACCTCGCCGACCGGGCCCACCTGGCGAGCGTACGGCTGACCGACCGCGCGGGCGGCGATCCGGACCTCACGGCGCTGTACCCGGCGGTCCACCGGCGACGCAGCAGCCGCTACCCGTTCGAGGAGAGGGAGATCCCCGCGGACGTGCGGGAGGCCCTGGACGCCGCCGCGCACGCCGAGGGGGCGACGCTGACCTTCCCCGCCTCCTGGCACCTGCGGGAGGTGCTGGAGATCTTCCAGGAAGCCGAGGCCCGCAACCTCACCGACCGCGGCGGCGACCAGGACCTCGCCCGCTGGACCGAGGGCGCGGCCCTGTCCGTGGACGCCACCGGCGAGGGCGTCCCGGAGTACGCCTTCGGGCCGCGCAAGCGCGGGGGAGAGGCCCCCGTACGCGACTTCACGGGCTCCCGGCACCTGGCGGGACGCGACAGCGCCGACTTCGAGCGGACCCCGCAGCTGGCCCTCGTCAGCACGGCCCACGACCACCCGCGGGACTGGCTCCGCGCCGGCCAGGCCATGGAACGCGTCCTACTGCTGGCCACCCTCCAGGGCCTGGCCACCTCCTTCGCCACACAGCCCCTCGAATGGCCGGACCTGCGCTGGCCGCTGCGCGACCCGGCGACCGGCACGGGCCACCCGCAGGTCGTGCTCCGCCTGGGCTACGGTCCCAGGGGCCCCGGCGCACCGCGCCGCCCGGTGTCGCAGGTCCTGGACATCCGGCCCTGACGACGGAGCCGGCGCCTCACCTCGCGGGGGCGCGCCCGCCGGGGCGGACCGACCCGCGTCGCGGAGGCCCGCGGGGGATGCGACGGTGTCCGCAGGACGTTCCCCGTCCCCCGGACGGGAAGGCGGTGACGGCGACGGGACCGCGGCCGAGCCGAGGAGGGAACGCGGAATGCCGGAGTGGACGTGGGAATGGGAGGGCTACGACCCGGCCGGCGAACAGCTGCGGGAATCGCTGTGCACCCTGGGCAACGGCTACTTCGCCACCCGGGGCGCGCTGCCCGAGTGCCGGGCGGGCCTGGTGCACTGCCCCGGGACCTACGTGGCCGGGTGCTACAACCGCCTGGAGTCGACGGTGGCGGGCCGGCAGGTGGTCAACGAGGACCTGGTCAACCTCCCGAACTGGCTGCTCCTACGGTTCCGGCTGCGCCACGCCGAAGGACCGTGGGGCAGATGGTTCACCCCGGACACGCACGCCCTCCTGGACCACCGGCACACCCTGGACCTGCGCCGCGCCACGCTCACCCGCACCTTCCGCCACCGGGACGGCGGGACCGGCGTCCTCACCGTCGAGCAGACCCGCCTGGTGCACATGGGGGACCCCCACCTGGCCGCGTTGCGGACGGTCTTCACGGCCGAGGACCGGTCCGGCGAGATCGAGGTCGAGTCCGGCCTCGACGGCGAGGTGATCAACGGCAACGTGCACCGTTACCGCGCCCTCGACCAGCGCCATCTGCGCCACGTGCGCACCGGGACCCGGGAACCCGACACGATCTGGCTGGACTGCCGGACCAGCACCTCCGGCATCCAGGTCGCCACGGCCGCCCGGACGGTCGTCACCGGCCCGCCCCCGGCCTCCTCGGTGCTCGGCCCGGCCCGCCGGACCCGCCGTGCCGTCCACCGCCTGGTGGTCCCGGTCGTCCCCGGCCGGCCCGTCACCGTGGACAAGACCGTGGCCCTGCACACCTCGCGCGACACGGCGATCAGCGACCCGCTCGGCGCGGCGGTCGACCGGGCGCGCACCGCGGCGGACTTCCCCGCCCTGCTCGACTCGCACGCCGCCGCGTGGGAGCGGCTGTGGCGGCGGGCGGACATCCGGGTGCCCGGCCGGGCCGGCCGCATCCTGCGCCTGCACCTCTTCCACCTCCTGCAGACGCTGTCCCCGCACACCGCGGACCTGGACGTGGGCGTCCCGGCCCGGGGCCTGCACGGCGAGGCGTACCGGGGCCACGTCTTCTGGGACGAGCTGTTCGTCCTGCCGTACCTCAACCTGCGCTTCCCCGAGGTCTCCCGGGGACTGCTCGACTACCGCCACCGACGCCTGCCGCGGGCCTGCCGGTCCGCCGCCGAGGCGGGCCGGGCCGGGGCGATGTACCCGTGGCAGAGCGGCAGCGACGGCCGCGAGGAGACCCAGCAGTGGCACCTGAACCCCCGCTCGGGACGCTGGCTGCCCGACCACTCACGGCTCCAGCACCACGTGGGCTCGGCGATCGCCTACAACATCTGGCAGTACTGCGAGGCCACCGGCGACACGGAGTACCTGCACACCAAGGGCGCGGAGATGCTCCTCGGCATCGCCCGCTTCTGGGCGGACCGCGCGGCCTGGGACGCCGGCACGGGCCGCTACCGCATCCGCGGCGTCGTCGGCCCCGACGAGTACCACGACGCCTGCCCGGGGGTTTCCCGGCCCGGACTGGACGACAACGCCTACACCAACGTCACGGCCGTCTGGGTCCTCGTCCGCGCCCTGGAACTGCTGCGGCGGCTTCCCGCCTGGCGCCGTGACGAACTGTGCGACCGCATCGGGCTCGACGGCGGGGAACCCGCGCGGTGGGAGGAGGTCTCCCGGCGACTGCGGGTCCCGTTCCACGAAGGGGTCATCAGCCAGTTCGAGGGCTACGGCGGCCTCGCCGAGCTCGACTGGGACGCCTACCGGGCGCGCTACGCCGACATCCGGCGGCTGGACCGGATCCTGGAGGCCGAGGGCGACACGGTCAACCGCTACAAGGCGTCCAAACAGGCCGACGTCCTCATGCTCGGTTACCTGTTCTCGCCCGCCGAGCTGCGGCGCCTGTTCGGGCGGCTCGGCTACGACCTGGACGACGAGATCTGGCACAGGACGGTCGACTACTACCTCCGGCGCACCAGCCACGGCTCCACGCTCAGCGGACTCGTCCACGGCCTGGTGCTCGCCCGGGCCAGGAGAGCGGAGGCGTGGCAGTACGTGCGCGAGGCCCTGGAGGCGGACATCGCCGACATCCAGGGCGGCACGACCGGCGAAGGCATCCACCTCGGGGCGATGGCCGGGACCCTCGACCTGGTCCAGCGCGGACTGACCGGGCTGGAGACCCGCGAGGACGCCCTCCGCCTGGACCCGGTGCCCCTTCCGGCGCTCTCCGAGTACGGGTTCTCGCTGCGCTACCGGGGCCACTGGGGGGTGAGCGTACGGCGCCGGAGCGGCCGGCTGGAGATCGGCGTGCCCGACTCGGCGGAGAAACCGCTGCACGTGGTGCTGGCCGACCGGGCCGTGACCATCGCACCCGGAGAGACCGGCACGTTCGTGGTGCCGGGAAGCTGAGGAGGGGCCCGCACGGCAGGCCGCCGACGGGCGCGCCGCGCACACCGCCGGCCCCGGCGTGACGGTGGACGGCATGCGGGTTCCGACTCGCCGAAAGGGGACTCGCCGTGCCGGTCCGCGTGGAGCCCCAGGGGTACGTGACCACGGTCGTTTGCGTGCCGCCCGCTCCGATTTCACGGGCGCGCACGCCGCTCATTATGATCTTGGGTCGTGACCGTGCAGAACTCTGACAAGACGCTCTCCCGCAAGCAGAGGCTCCAGGAGAAGCAACGCCGCCAGTTGTCGGTGGTCGACACCGTGGACAAGGCCGAGGCCAAGGTCGTCAAGGCGGAGGCCGAGCTGGCCGTCGCCGTCGCCGAGGCGGTGCAGGTGTTCGGTGACGAGAAGTCCGCGTCCGAGGGACTCGACATGCCGGTCGAGGCGATCCGGCGCTTCCTCGGCATGGCGCGGGCCGAGGCCGAGGACCGTGAAGCCGCCGACCGGACCGAAGCGGCCGGCGCGCACTAGCCACGTCCCGCGCTCCCGGCGCCCGAAGCGCTCCGGCCCGCCCGCCTCGCACCGGGGTGCCGTCCCGGGCGGGGCGTCGGTCCGTCCGGCTTCCCGGAGACCGGAACCCCGCGCCGTCACCCGCAAGGGTGCGTTCGACGGTCGGGGGCCGGGCACAGCCGTACCCGCCGGGCAGGAGCCTTGTGGTGCGGTACGACGACGCCGCTGTCGACGTCGGCCGGTACCGCCGCGCGGCTGCGTGACGACGTCGAGCCGGAGCGGACGCCGCGCTTCGACGGCCGACCGGGGAGCGCCGGCGCGGGCGGACGAAGGCCGGCGGACCTCAGCCCACCTGCAGCGTGCAGCGTGCCTCGGTCGTCACCGGGCCGGTGCCGCCGTCCACGCGGAGCACGACGGAGAAGGTCCGGCTGAGGGCGCGGGGATGCCCCGACGGGACACCGCCGCCGGGGTCCAGCACCTCATGGGTGGACCACGCCCCCGTGGCGTCCGTCTCCCGGTTCACGTCGCCGGTGGTGGCGGCGCTGCCCAGGCCGTAGGGGGGCGCCTGGGTGACCTTGTCCGGCCCGTACTCGTCGACGGTGCCGATGTCGATCCGTGTCGTCACCGTGGAACGGGGGGCGTGGCCGCCGCTGCCGGCGGTGTACTCCACCCGCCAGGTCGCCGGGTCGCAGTCGAGGCGGACCTCCTGCTCGACCGTCCCGGAGGCTGCCGAGGCCGGCAGGGCCGGCAGCAGGGCGAGGGCGGGTGCGCACACGGCGACACCCGCGCGCAGAGCGGTCCGACGGACCCGGGAAGACGTCATGTCACTCAGCGTATGCGGATCGGTCACCCACTGGATACGCCCCGGCGGGTGACGTGCCGCCGGAAAGGACGGTACGACCGGGCAGTGGGGTCATCCGCACGGCGACACCGGTACTCCGGGCGACCGAGGCGGACGGGACGACCTGGGACGACCCGTCCGAGGAGGAGCTGCACGACCTGCCGGCCGACATGGACCTCAGGTGACGGTTCGTGGTCGTGAACCGGCTCGACCGGGAACCCCCCGACCAGCACTACCTGCAGGTCTGCCTCCATGACGACCTGAGCTGTCAGGTGGAGTACCGGGAGGGAGGGCCGGACCGGCACTTCCAGGCACGGGTGCCCCGCGGGCACGAGGTCTTCGCGGTGGAGCCCGTGGCCGAGGTGCTCCAGGACCGGGCCTTCGGACGGCCCGGCCGGCGTGAGGCCCTCCCCTGGGTCCCGTGGCCCTCCCCGGAGTGACGCGCGGCCGCAGCCGCCGGTCCGGACCGTCCGTCAGGAGGCAGCCGCGTGCCGACGGGCCGCGGAGTGCCCGAGCGCGGCGGCGAGGAGCAGGGCGGCCAGGGCGAGCAGGGCGGTGCCCCGCCAGCCGAGGGCGCCGAGCAGGGGCGCGGCGAGTGCGGTGCCGACGGCGCCGGCCGTGAAGTACAGCACGAGATAGACGCTGTTGAGGCTGCCGGAGGCGTGCGGGTCGAGGGCGATGACACCGCTGAGGTTGGCGGCCTGGGCGGCGAAGCAGCCGGCGTCGAGGAGGGCGAGTCCCAGCGCGGTGACGGGCGGGGTGCCGAGACCGGTGGCCAGCAGGACGGCTCCGGCGCCGGAGGCCAGCAGACCGGTCGTGATCACGGTGGCCGGGGTGTACCGGTCGGCGAGGCGTCCGGTGAACGGGAGGACGACCAGGCCGAGCAGCCCGGCCAGGCCGTACAGGCCGATGGCGGTGGGGCCGAGGGAATGCGGCGGCTCGGCCAGGGCGAGGGCGAGGGCGACCCAGGTGAGGTTGAAGGCGAAGTACCACAGCCCACCGGTGACCACCGCGCGGCGCAGCTGCGGGAACCGGCGCAGCAGCGCCGGCGGGGAGAGCAGAGCGGCACGGTAGCCGCGGCCGGCGCGCGGCCGCTGCCGGGGAAGGACCACGGCGGTGGCGAGGGCGCCGAGCAGGGCGAGCGCGGCGAAGACGAGGAGCATCCGGCGCCACCCGAGGAGGTCGGTGAGCGCCCCGCCCGCCAGGCGGCTGAGGAGGATGCCGGCCGACATGCCCGCGGCCACCGTGGCCACGCCCGTCGCGCGGCGCCCGGACGGCGCGTGCCGGCCCGCGATGTTGCCGGCCTGGGCCGCGACGCCGGCGGCCGCCCCGACGAGCAGGTAGGCGGCCAGGAGCACGCCCGGACCGGGTGCGGCCGCGGCGAGGGCGAGGGCGGCGGCCAGGGCGGTGAGCTGCGCGGCCACCAGCCGGTTGGGCGCGAGGTGGTCGGTGAGGGGGAGCAGGAGGGCGAAGCCGGTCATGCAGCCGGCGAGCGCGGCGGTCGGTACGAGCCCGATCACGGAGAGGGGAACGCCGAGGTCGGCGGCCACGGCCGAGAGCGCGGGCTGCACGGCGTAGTTGTTCGCGATCGCCGTGCCGGCCGTGCAGGCCAGCAGGAAGGTGCCGGCCGGGGTCAGGGGTCGGGTCATGGCCGTGCGCCGCGGGTGAGGACGACCGCGTACCGGCACTCCGCGTCGGTCGTGTTGGCGAAGACGCGGTCGCGGGGCTCGCCGAGTTCGAGGGAGTCGCCCGCGTCGAGTTCGTGGACCGTGTCGCCGTCGTGGAAGGTCAGGCGGCCGTCGAGGACCCAGACGAGCTGCCGTACGAAGGCGAAGGCGGCGGCCGGGTACGGCACCCGGGCACCGGCGGGCAGGCGGATCTCGGCGACCTCCGTGGGGAACTGCGGGCCGGTGATCTGCCGGCGCCGGTAGCCGGTCGCGGGGTCGCGCCACTCGGCCGCGTCCGTCCGGCGGCGCACGCCCGTCACGCCCTGCGGGTCGGCCGGCGCCCCCTCGGCGAGGGCGAGCAAGGAGGCGACGCTCAGCTGGAAAGCGGCCGACAGCTTGCCGAGGACGACGGCGGTGGGGCTGCTCTCGCCGCGCTCGATCCTGCTGATCATCGCCTGGGACACCCCGGAGGCGTCCGCGAGCTGGGCCAGGGTCCACCGGCGACGTTCACGCTCGGTGCGGACTCGGGCGGCGATCCGCCCCACCAGCGGGTCTACTATATTGGACATGAATCCACTATATGAAAGGCGCGTGGCGGTGACGGTGCGCCCCGCCCGGGCCGAGGACGGCGAAGCCGTCCGCGAGATCCGCAATCACGCGATCGAGCACTCCACGGCCCTGTGGACGCGGACCCCCCAGTCGCCCGCCGAGGGTGCCACCTGGCTGGCCGCCCACCTGGAGCACGGGTCGGCGTTCGTGGCCGAAGCCGAGGGCGGGGTTGCCGGGTTCGCGGTCTACGGACCCTGGCGGCACCTGGACGGATACCGCCACACGGTGGAGGACTCGGTCTACGTGCGCGAAGGCCGGTACGGACTCGGCATCGGCTCCGCGCTGCTGGCCGCCCTCGTCGACTCGGCACGCGGCGCGGGCCACCACGTCATGATCGCCGGCATCGAGGCCGGGAACACCGCCTCGATCCGGCTGCACGAACGGTTCGGCTTCCGGCACGCCGGCACGGTGCCGGAGGTCGGCACCAAGTTCGGCCGATGGCTCGACCTGACGATCATGCAGCTGCCGCTCGGCTGAACGGTGCGGATCCGACGGCGCCCGGACCTCCTGGACGGCCGGGATCCGGCCCCCCGCAGCCTTCCACCGGCGGGCGAACAGGACACAGAAAGCGCACATTCGTGCGAGAAGCCGCGGAGTGTCACATGGGTTGATTTTCGCCAGTATGGTGGGCGGGCGGCCGAGCGGAGCACGGGACCGGCACAGGGGAGTCGCGCGAGTGCCGTCCCGTCCGCCCGCCGCGGTAAGGACACCGGGGGCAGCCGAGCCGTGGCCGGCGTGCCCTTCGTCACCAGGGGGCGGATCGATGCGGGTGCTTGCGGAGCGGTACGAACTGGTCGAGGCGGTCGGCCGCGGCGGGATGGGGGAGGTCTGGCGCGCCACGGACCGGGAGCTCGGCCGCACGGTGGCGGTGAAGGTACTGCCGCCGGAACTCACCCGGCACGAGGAGTTCCGGGTCCGGTTCCGCCGCGAGGCGCGCACGGTCGCCTCGCTCAACCACCGGAACGTCGCCGTGCTCCACGACGTCGGCGAGGACACCGCGGACGGCGAGACGACACCGTTCCTGGTGCTGGAGTTCATCGAGGGCCGCACGCTGACCGACGTGCTCGCCGACGGCCCGTTCAGCGTCGAACGGGCCCTGGCCGTCGGCCGGGACATCGCCGACGCGCTCGCCCACAGCCACGCCCAGGGCCTCATCCACCGCGACATCAAACCCTCCAACGTCATGCTGACCTCGGACGGCGGCGTGAAGGTCCTGGACTTCGGGATCGCCAAAGTCGTCGCGGAGACCACCACCCGCCTGACCGCCACCGGCATGACGGTGGGCACCCCCGCGTACCTGTCGCCGGAGCAGCTGACGGGACAGCCCGTGGACGGCCGCTCCGACCAGTACTCCACGGGCTGTCTGCTGTACGAACTGCTGACCGGCCGTCCCCCGTTCGTCGGCGACTCCCCGTTCGCGGTCATGCACCAGCACATGAGCCAGGAGCCGGTCGCCCCCTCCCGGCTGCGCCCGCAGATCCCCGCCGCGGTGGACGACCTGGTGCTGCGGACCCTGGCCAAGGACCGCGAGGAGCGGCTGGGCACCGCGCGCGAGATGCGGGAGGCGCTGGCGGTGACCCTCGCCGCGGTGAGCGTTCCGGCCGCCGTACCGGCGGCGCGGGCCGCCGTCCCGCCTCCGCCCGCGCCCGCCGTGCCGCCCGCGCGCGCGAGCGCCGAGCCCCGGACGGGCCCCGGTCACACGGCGCTGGCCCGGCAGGAGACGCACACCGCGCTCACACCGCCCAGGCCCGCCGTGCCGCCACCCGGCGAGCCGCCCGGCGCGGCCGGCCCCGCCGCCGGCGACGGGGGCCGGACACCGGCCGCCCCCGCGTCCGCCACCCCCGCGGCGCCGGAGGGGCGGTGGTTCAGGCCGACCACCGGCCGGATCGTCACCGTCCTCGGTCTGATCGCCTCCGGCGTCGTCAGCCTCGGCCACCAGGACGTGTACGACGACTCCTCCGACGTGTTCACCGGCGTGTGGCTGGCCACCGCCGTGCTCGGGCTCGCGCTCCTGCGCTGGCTCCCCCTCACCTCGGCCCTCCTGTGGTGGGGAGCCGGGGCCCTGGTCATCGCGAGCGTCACGGCCGGCGGCGCGGTCGACGAGCGCGGATACCGGTCCGTGTCGGAGGACGACTTCAGCACCCTCTACTCCTACGACTCCTCCTACGGGGTGCACTCCCAGCTGGAGGAGGACTCCTACGGCACCGGCCTCTTCGAGGACGACTACGCCGGGGGGTACGCGCCCGCGGAGACCGAGGTCGGGTACGACTACACCGGCCACGACAACATCGAGATCCTCGCCGCTCCGGCCCTCGCCCTCGGCGCGCTGTGCCTGCTGCGGGGGCTGAGCCGCCGACGCGCCTCCTCCCCTCTCGCGGTGGCCGCAGGACTGACCCTGGCCGGGCTGGGCGTCGGCTGGCTGGCCCTCGGAACCGAGGACCAGACCGGACTGTTCTCGGTCCTCTGGGGCCTGACCGTCCTCGTCGCCGCCGTCCAGGACGTCCGGGCCCGCAGGAACGCCCCGCCGCGGGCCCGCCGCCGTCTCCGGTTCGTCACGGCCGACTGATCAGAAGGCGTAGCGGACGCGCAGCCAGGGAGCCCGGTCGGCGATCAGCGCGCGCAGCCGCGCCACCGCCCGCGCCTTGGTGCCGCCCGCGTAGCGGACGTTCAGCGCGCCGTTCTCGGAGTGCTTGGCCTCCTGGAGGTCGGGCCGCCACAGGACGTCCTCGGCGCGCGGGTGCCAGCCGAGGTTGACCTCGTGCAGTTCCCGGTTGTGCGTCAGCATGATCACCTCGGCGGCCGCCTGCCGCTTCACCCGGGCCGGCAGGACGTCGTCGAGGTGCTCGAGCAGCCGGGTCCAGGCCTCCTCCCAGCCGGGCCGGACGACGACGGGGGAGAGGTTGAAGTGCACCTCGTACCCCGCGTCCAGGAAGTCCGCGGCGGCGGCGATCCGCTCGGCGACCGGCGAGGTGCGCACGTCCAGCAGCCGGGAGTCCTCCGGGGGCATCACCGAGAAGCGGACGCGGGTCCGGCCGCGCGGGTCCAGCGCCAGCAGGTCGGGGTTGACGAACTTGGTCGCGAAGGACGCCTTGGCCGTCGGCCACTGCCGGAAGGCGTGCACGAGATCCGCGGTGTTGTCGCAGATCAGAGCGTCCACCGAGCAGTCGCCGTTCTCTCCGATGTCGTACACCCAGGCCTCGGGGTCGCACTGGTTGGGCTCGGGCTTCGGTCCCTGGCGGGCGATGTGCCGGCCGATGTGGGCGATGATCCGGTCGATGTTCGTGAACACGGTGACCGGGTTGGCGTACCCCTTGCGGCGCGGCACGTAGCAGTAGGCGCAGGCCATCGCGCAGCCGTTGGAGGCGCCGGGGGCGATCCAGTCGGCGGACCGGCCGTTGGGGCGCGTGCTCGGCGACTTCCGCTCCCCGAGCACGAGCGTCTCGCCCTTGACGCGCACCCACCGGGCGACGTTGCCCTCGTTGCCGTGCAGCCCGGGGACGCGCCAGTGGGACTCGACCTCGACGACCCTCGCCTCGGGGAACCGGGCGATGATCTGCCGGCCGCGCGGCGAGGCGGCCGCCGCGGGTTCCGCGTGGATCTCCCGTACGGGCAGCAGGCGCCGCGCGGCGGCGGAGTCGCGGAAGGACGGCCGGCCGGTGTCCGGCGCCGGCCCGGGGCCGAGGGCGTCCAGCCCGAACAGGGTGTCGGGACTGTCGTCCGGGACGGAGCGAGGAGGGTGCATGAACGTTCCGGTGGGGTCGGCGTGGGGCTGCCCGGGTCAGACACGGACGCGTGAGCACACCCACTGTACGAGTGGCCGCCGCCGTGCCGCGGCCCTCGGCCGGGGCCGCGGCACGGGCGCACGACCGGCGTCGTGCGCCCGCGCCCGCGGGAGAGGGGCGGGGCCTCAGCTCCCCTGGCCGGCGAGCGCGCCCCGGTGGCTGCGCACGACGTCCGCGTAGACCCGCGCGCTCGGCTTCGGGCGGCGCCGGAACGTCGTGCGGTCGACCTCGTGGAGCCCGAGCTGGGCGCCGTACCCGAAGATCCACTCGAAGTTGTCCATGAGGGTCCAGTGGCAGTAGCCGAGGACGGGAGTGCCCGCGCGGACCTCGGCCGCGAGCGCTTCGACGGACGCGGGGATGAAGGCCGCGCGCTGCCTGTCGTCGGAGGTCTGGATGCCGTGCTCGGTCACCAGGACCGGCACCCCGGACACCTCGTGCGCGTAGCGCACCGCGCCGGCGAGGGAGCCGGGCTCGATGGCCGTGCCCATCCCGTTGAGCTCACCGTCGGCCGTCACCTCGCCGTCGGGGCCGTGGACGATGCGCTCGTAGTTCTGGACGCCGATGAAGTCGTCCTGGCGCGCCTCGCGCAGCCAGTGGTCGTACACGGCGGCCCGCTTGGCGTCCCGGCGTTCCTCGCCGCCGGGGAGCGCCACCTCGTCGGCGATGGCGATGGAGACGCCGACGGGGAGGTCGGCGCGGCGGGCCTTGATGGCCTCGCGGGCGGCGCGGTGGGCGCGGGTGAACGCCGCCTGGAACTCGTCCTGCCGGTGGGCGGGGATGACGTTCGCACTGGCGTAGGCGTCGCTTCCGGCGGCGCGTGCGGCGGCCGCGAGCATCCGGGTCTTGAGCGTCTCCGCCTCGGCCGGGAGTTTCGCGCCGGCCTGCAGCAGTTGCTCCAGGTTGGGTTCGTTGAGGGTGACGCCGTACGCGATGCGGTCGCCGAAGCGTGCCATGACGCGGTCGCACTGCTCGGCGAAGCGCGCCGGGGCGTCGGCGGCGGTCCAGGAACCGTCCGCCGCGAACCAGTGCGGCGCGGTGAAGTGGCTGAACGTCACCAGCGGGGCGAGACCGCGCCGGAGGCAGCCGTCGACCATGCGCTCGTAGTGGTCGAGGGCCTCGGCGGAGACCACCCCGCGCTCGGGTTCGACGCGGGCCCATTCGACCGAGAAGCGGAAGGCGCTGAGTCCGAGTCCGGCGGCCAGGTCCAGGTCCGTCTCCCACTGCTGGTAGCCACGGCACGCCGCTCCGCTCGGTTCGCGGAACAGCGAGGGCGTGGTGTGCTCCAGGAACCACGTGTCGCTGGTGCTGTTGTCGCCCTCGTTCTGGTGCCCCGCGGTGGCGACGCCCCACAGGAAGCTGTCGGGCAGGCTGGGGTGAGTCATGTGTGCTCCTTGCACTGATCCGGTGAGCGGGTCCCCGTGCGCGTCCGGACGCGCGGGCGTCACCGTGCGGTCGCGGGGTACGGGGCGGAGAAGGAATGCCGGCCGGGTCCGGCCTCCACCGGCTCCCCGCCCGGCAGGTCGACCAGCGCGGTGACCCGCGGTGGCACCAGGACGTCGACGTGCAGCGTGCCGCCTTCGCGGCGCCACCCCGCCTCGGCCCGGCCGTACGGCGTGTCGTGTTCGGCGCGGGCCCAGGTGAGGCCGCCTCCGGGGCGGGGGCGGACCAGCAGCCGGCGGTAGCCCGGCCCGGCGGGCGTCAGGCCGGCGACCGTGCGGTGGATCCAGTCGGCGACGGCGCCGAGCGCGTAGTGGTTGAAGGAGGTCATCTCGCCGGGGTTGACGCTGCCGTCGGGAAGCATGCTGTCCCAGCGCTCCCACACGGTGGTGGCGCCCATGTCGACCTGGTACAGCCACGAGGGGCAGGACCGCTGGGTGAGCAGCCGGTAGGCGGTGTCGGTGTGACCGGTGTCGGTCAGCGCGTCGCACACCAGGGGAGTGCCGAGGAAGCCGGTGCCGATGCGGTGCCCGCCCGCCGCCACCAGGCCGGCCAGCCGGCGTCCGGCCTCGGCGCGCTCGGTGTCGTCCTCCAGCAGCCGGAAGCACAGGGCGAGGGCGTAGGCGGTCTGCGTCTCCTCCGCCAGGCGCCCGCCGCCGAGGTGGAACCGGGCGAGGAACGCGTCGCGGACCGAGTCGGCGAGGGCGCGGTAGCGGGCGGCGTCGTCCTCGGCGTCCAGGACCCCGGCGGTGCGGGCCAGCAGCCGCGCGGAGTGCGCGAAGTACGCCGTGGCGACCAGCTCGGACGATGTCATCGCGCGGCCCGGGTCGTCCGCCGGGGCGGTCGGGTCCAGCCAGTCGCCGAACTGGAATCCCTCGCCCCAGATCCGGTCCGGTCCGGCGAGGCGGTCGACGGCGTCGACCCAGGCGCGCATCGAGGGGTACTGGGCGCGCAGCACCTCCGGGTCGCCGTACCGCTCGTACAGCACCCACGGCACGATGACGGCCGCGTCGCACCAGCCTGCCATCGGCGGGTTGCCGGGCGGGATCGGCACCGGGGTGATCACCGGGATGTCGGGGCTGAACACCGGGGGCACGCCCCGCTCGTCCCCGGCCTGGTCGGCGGCGAGGTCGCGCAGCCAGGAGCGCAGGAAGCCGTGGACGTCGTAGAGGAAGGCGGCGGTGGGGGCGAAGACCTGGACGTCCCCGGTCCAGCCGAGGCGCTCGTCGCGCTGCGGGCAGTCGGTGGGCACGTCGACGAAGTTGCCGCGCATCCCCCACACCACGTTCTCGTGCAGACGGTTCAGGGAGGCGTCCGAGCAGGAGAACCAGCCGGTGCGGCGCAGGTCGCTGTGGAGCACCACGGCGGTGACGTCGTCCGGGTCCGGGTCTCCGGGCCAGCCCTCGATCTCGGCGTAGCGGAAGCCGTGGAAGGTGAAGCGGGGTTCCCACTCCTCGCCGGCCTCGTCGCCGCGCAGCACGTAGCGGTCGGTGGCGGTGGCGTGCCGCAGGGGGCGCGTGCAGAGTTCGCCGTCCTGCAGGACCTCGGCGTGGCGGAGGGTGACGGTGCGGCCGGCCTCGCCGCGCACGCGGATGTGCAGGCGCCCGACGAGGTTCTGGCCGAAGTCCAGGATCGTGCGGCCGGTGGGGGAGGTGGTCACCGCGACGGGCGAGAGGCGTTGCGTGCGGCGCACCGGCGGACTGTCCGCCGGGAAGAGGACGCCGGTGTCGAACTCCAGGATTCCCACCGGCTGCCACGCCGAGTCGTCGAAGCCGGCTTCGCTGAAGCCCGCTCGTTCCCGGCGGGCGTCGTACGTCTCGCCCTCGTAGAGGCCGGCGGCGAGGACCGGGCCGGTGCTCCAGCGCCAGTCGGTCCCGGTGGCGACGGTGTCGGCGGAGCCGTCGGCGTACTCGATGCGCAGTTCGGCCAGGAGCCCGGTGTGCTCACCGTAGACGTCCCGCGTGCCGCCGTTGAATCCGAGCAGGCCCCGGTACCAGCCGTCGGCCAGGTGGGCGCCCCAGGCGTTGCGGCCCTCGCGGACCAGGGCGGTGACGTCGAAGGACTGGTAGCGGTGGCGGTGGCGGTAGCTCGTCCAGCCCGGGGCCAGGACGTGGTCGCCCACCACGGAGCCGTTGAGTTCCAGTTCGTAGACGCCGAGGGCGGTGACCAGGAGCCGGGCCGAGCGCACGGCGGGCCGCGCGGTGAACTCGGCACGCAGCAGCACGCCGGGACGGGCCCCCTCGGCGGGCGCGGGGGTGTCCGCCGACGCGGGGGCGGCGGGGCGGGGACTGATGACGCGGGCGGTCCAGGAGTGGTGCATGGCGGCCTTTCTCAGCACCGGAGGTGAGCAGGCACGATCATGCGGCCAATACCTAGTGAAAACTAGGTGTTCATGAGTGTGACGTGTGTCATAAACCCGGTCGCCCGCTGTCGCCCGGTGTCATTGGAGGGGTAATCATGTTATGAGCATGACAAAACGAGTCCCGGGTTCCGGACGTCGTGGCCGGTCCGCTCGTCGCTCGCCGCGCGGTCCCGGCGGCGCGGGGTGAGCCGGGGCTCCTACAGTCCCCGGCCGTCGGTGGAGATCGCCCGTATGAGCCGGTCCAGGTGGCCGCGCATGACGGCGACGAGGTCGAAGGAGCGGCCGCCGGCCAGCCACTGCTGCAGCAGTCCGGCGTCCACGGCCGCGCACTCGCGGGCGATGCCCTCGTGGTCCAGGTCGGAGCGCAGTTCACCGTGGCGGCTGCCGGCGCGCAGCCGGTCGGCGAGTTCCGCCACGCCCTTCTCCTGCCACCGGGTGAAGTGCTCGTGGGCCGGGTGGTCGGGCGCGGTGGCCTCGGCGGTGAGGACGACCGCCAGCTCGACCATGCCCGGCATGGTGAGCGTCTCGGCCGTATCCTCCAGGTGGCACCGGAAGGCGTCCCGCACGGAGTCCGAGACCCGCTCCCACCGCACGTCCATGCGCTCGTGCCAGTACTCGACGACCGCGAGCAGCAGCTGCTGCTTGTCGCGGAAGTGGTGCAGCAGCCCGGCGTCGGTGATCTCGGCGTCGCGCGCGATGCGGGCGAGGGAGGTCTTGCGGTAGCCGTCCCGGCCGAAGCGCAGCAGGGCCGCCTCCAGGATCTGCGTACGCCGAGCCCGGCCCGCCGTGTAGTGGCCGCGCGGCCCCCTGGGTGTCGCCATGCCAGAACAGTACCGGCGTGCCGTGCGCCGGCGGCCGGCCGCAGGGGCCCATGAGTGCGCTGTGTGTCATGGGTCACAACCCAGATACCTAGCGACCACTAGGTGTTCGGGTCATCATCGACGTCACGCGATGCCGGGTTGCCGCGCCGTCACGTCCGTGTGAACGACGTGTTCCGCCGGCCCTTCCCTGCGTGCCACCCCCACGCCTCCCCTTCCCTCGGCACCTCCGTGAAAGGAGGGCTGGTATGACGCCGCTGTCACCAAGCCCCTCAGTCGACCTCGCCGCCCGCGCCCCCGCGGACGGCCGGTGGACTCCCCGCCTCGTCCTGCTGCTGATCGCGCTCGCCTGGCCGACCCAGCTGCTGGCCGCGGGCGGCATCCTCGGCGCCAACGCCACGGCGGGAGTGGCGCAGGCCTTCCACACCACCCAGGTGGCGTGGTTCGGCCTGACCCTGACCCTGGTGTCCGTGCTGCTCACCCCGTTCGTGATCAAGCTCGGAGACCTGTACGGCAAGAAGCGCGTCATGCTCGCCATGACGGCGCTGGGCGCTCTAGGCGAGGCCGTCGCCGCGCTGGCCGGCAGCTTCTGGCTCGTCCTCGCGGGCCGGGCGATCGCCGGGTTCTACGGGCCGTTCGGCGCCCTGTCGTTCGCCGCGGTGCGGGACGTCTTCCCGCCCCGGCTGGTCAAGCCGGCCAGCGGCATCATGGGCAGCAGCGTCGGCCTGGTGGCGCTCTTCTCACCGTTCCTCGCCGGCTGGCTGGTCGACAACTGGGGCTACCGCGGCGTCCTGTGGTTCCTCGCCGCCGCCACCGCCGCCGCCTTCACGCTGATCGCACTGCTGGTCCCGGAGACCCCGCGGCACGCCTCCGGCTCGGGCTTCGACTGGCTGGGCGGCCTCGTCCTCGGCGGCGGTCTGACCTCCGTGGTCTACGCCGTCGGCCAGGGCCAGTACTGGGGCTGGTCCGACACCCGGACCCTCGGCTGGCTCGCGGTGGGCGCCGTCGCGCTGATCGCCTTCTTCTTCGTGGAGCGCTCCAGCGCCCACCCCATCCTCGACCTCGCGGTCCTGCGCCGCCGCCCGGTGGCCCTCGCGCTCACCGCGGGCGGCCTGGCCCAGACGGTCGCCTTCACGATGCCCGGCCTGGCGATCCTGCTCGCCCTCTACCCCCACATCCCCGGCGTGTCGGCCGGCCTGGGCTGGACGGCCCACCACAACGCCGTCGTCAGCGTCAGCTGGAACCTGGTGATGTTCGGCACCGGTCTGCTCGTCAGCCGCCTCCTGCGGCAGGTCGACGCCCGCCGGCTCTGGTGCGCCGGCCTGGCGGTCATGGCCGTCGGCTACACCCTCGTCGGCTTCTTCCACGGCGACGAACTCGAACTGATCCTCACCTCGAGCGTCGCCAACGTCGGCGCCGGCGTCGTCGTCGCGGGAGCACCGGCGCTCGTGGTCGGCGTGGTCTCACGCGACGAGCAGGGCCTGGGCAGCGGCATGCTCAACATGCTCGTCAGCCTGTTCGGAGCCCTCCTGACCGCGGGCGCCTACGCCGTCCTCGCCTCGGACAGCACCGTCGTCGAGGGCACCGCCTTCTACCTCGACACCGGCTACTCCTGGATCTTCTGGCTCGGCGCCCTGGTCACCCTGGTGGCCCTGCTGCTCTCCCTGTTCATCCCGCCCCTGCACGACCCGGCCGAAGAGGAGGCGCCGGCCGGCACGCCGTCCGCGTGAACCGCGCGCACCGGGGCCGGCCCGTCGCGACGAACCGGCCCCGGTGCGCAGCGACGCGGGCCGTCCCCGGTCCTTCCCCGGCGCCTCCCTGACACGCGCCGGGGGAGGGCCGGGACCAGGCGCTCGGAGCGTGCCGTCGCCCCCTCGTCCGGATCCTCGCCGGCCGCACCGGCCCGGCCGCGCGCGACGGCGACGGGCCGCGGCCTCACACCGTGCGGTGCAGCCAGCGCTGCAGGGTTCCGTTGATGTCGGCGGGCAGGGCGCTGATCCGGTCGATGGCGTCCCGGTCCTCGGGATGCGGAGGGACGCCGGCCGCGGTCAGGGCCGCGTGCAGCGCGAGGCGCCGCTGGTCGCGCGGGTCGATGAGGCGAGCCGGGCCCCGGGCCGGGCCGGGCGCCGGCAGGTCGTCCCCGTACGCCTCACCGCGAGCGGCGGGCCGGACCGCTTCGGCGTCGTCGACGGCGTAGGGGTCGTCGACGGCGTAGGGGTCGACGAAGCAGACGGGCAGGCTGTGGTCCAGGGCGGTGGCGCTCACGGGGGTCCCCTTCGGATCGGTGCGCGGATTCGCAGCACCAGACCCGTGCGGGCCCCCCTCCGGTTGCGGATCCGGCCGCGCACCACACGGACGGCGTCATCGGATGATCGGCCGAGGACCGGATCATCGTTCCGCGTCCGGGCGGCGGGCGCCCCGTCACGGCCGGGGGCGGGGCGCTGCCCGTTCCGCACCCGGCCGTGGTGACGCCTGGCGGCGGCCCGCGGGGTGTGATCCGCTGGACGCGTCGGTCTCCCCGCCAGGAGGCGGGCGGGCGACCGCGTGACGAGCCGCGTCGACGGAGGAGAGCCATGACCGTCCACGACCGCCGGGCGCCGGACACCGTCGTCGTCGGTGCCGGTCTCGCCGGTCTCGCCTGCGCCCTGGACCTCTGCCGCGCCGGACGCCGGGTGGCTCTGCTGGAGGCGTCCGACGGGCCGGGCGGCCGGATGCGCACCGACCGGCGGGAGGGCTTCCTGCTGGACCGCGGCTTCCAGGTGTTCAACACCTCCTACCCCCAGGTGAAACGGCGCCTGCACCTGCGGAGCCTGCGACTGCGGCCGTTCACTCCGGGCATCGTCGCGCACACCCCGGCCGGGCCGGTCCGTCTGGAGAACCCGACCAGACGGCCCGGCGCGGCGGGGAACCTGCTGCCCGGGCGGGTCCTCGGGGCGCGCGACCTCGCCGCGTTGGCCGCGCTCACCGCGCGGGACGCCCTGCTGCCCGCGTCCTGCCTCAAGAGGAGCCCGGACCGGGCCACCTCGGACGCCCTGTTCCGGGCGGGACTGTCGGACGAGGCGGTGGAGCACATCCTGCGGCCGTTCCTGTCCGGGGTCTTCCTGGAGGACCGGCTGGAGACCTCCGCCCGGTTCTTCCACCTGGTCTGGCGGAGCATGGTGCGAGGGACCCTCTGCCTGCCCGCCGACGGCATCGGCGCGGTCCCCGCCCAACTCGCCGGGTCCCTGCCCGAGGGCGTTCTCCGGCTGGAGACGCCCGTCGCCGCGGTCACCGCGTCCGGGGTGCTGCTGGCGGACGGCGGCGAGGTGCCGGCCACGACCGTCGTGGTCGCGACCGACGCCGCCACGGCCGCCCGGCTGCTGCCGGGCCTGCCGGTGCCGGAGGGCCGTACGGTCACCACGTACCACCACGCGGTCGCGCGGACGCCGATGGCGGAACCGACGCTGATGGTGGACGCCACCGGAACGGTGCTGAACACCTGTGTGCTGACCGAGGTCGCCCCCACCTACGCGCCGCGCGGCACCGCGCTGGTGTCCAGTTCCGTGCTGGGCGCGGACCGGCCCGGCGCGGCCGACGCGGTGCTCCGGCGCCTGGCCGAGATGTACGGCACCGACACCGGCGGCTGGCGGCAGGTCGCGGTGCACACCGTCACGGGGGCGCTGCCGGCGACGCTGCCGCCCGCGCCGCTCAGCCGGACGACCCGCTTCGGGCCCGGCCGGTACGTCTGCGGTGACCACCGGGCGACCGGTTCGGTGCAGGGCGCGCTGGCGTCGGGTACGCGTGCGGCCCGGGAGGTGCTCGCCGACTCGGCGCACGGGTGACGCCGCGTCGGCCGTTCCGCGCGCAGGGACGCGCGACCGGCGCCGATCGCGGCTTCCGCCGCATCGCGTCGGGGCGGGAGGGACACGCCGCGGGACGGGCCGGTGCGGGCGGACCGCTCAGGTCCGGAGGCGGTCGAGGAAGGAGGCGATCAGGGGGGCGATCTCGGGGAGGTGGTCCTCCAGGGCGAAGTGGCCGGTGGGGAAGAGGTGGAGTTCGGCTGCGGGCACGTCGTTCAGATAGGCGCGGGCGCCGGACTCCGTGAAGAAGGCGTCGCCGGTGCCCCAGACGATCAGCGTCGGCGGGCGGTGCTCGCGCAGCCACGCCTGCCAGGCGGGATACGCGGCGACGTTGCTCCCGTAGTCGTACGCCAGGGCCAGTTGGGCCTGCTGGCGGCCGGGCCGGTCGAGGAAGTACTGGTCCAGCAGCCATCCCTCCGGCGCGACGAGCGACGGGTCGGCGGTGCCGCCCTCGTACTGCGCGCGGGTGGCGCCGAGGGTGAACAGGTCGAGGATCGTGGCCTCGGCGCCGGGGGTGTCGGGAGTGAGCGCGACGAAGTCGCGGGCCGTGGCGGAGAGGCCCTCGGCGTAGGCGTTGCCGTTCTGCACGACCAGGCCGGTGACGCGTTCGGGGTGACGCAGCGCCAGACGGAAGCCGACCGGGGCGCCGAAGTCGAACAGGTAGAGGGCGTACCGGGTCAGCCCCAGCCGCTCGGTGAAGCCCTCGACGACGTCCGCGAGGCGGTCGAAGGAGTAGGTGAAGCCCTCCGGGGCGCGGGTGTGCCCGAAGCCCGGGTAGTCGGGAGCGATCAGCCGGTAGTGCCGGCCCAGGCTGTCGATGAGGCGCCGGAACTGGTGCGAGGCGGACGGGAACCCGTGCAGGAGGAGCAGCACCGGGGCGTCCGGGCGGTCCGGCAGTGACTCGCGGTAGAAGACCTCCACGCCGTCGACCTCGACGGTCCGGTGGGTCGTGCGGGCCGGGACCGAGATGCGGGAGAGAGCCGTAACGGTCATGGTCACATGCCTCCTGGGCTTGGTTGTGCATTAGGTATAGCTCGACCACTTCTAATGGGTCAACCGCTTCAGGTACCGTTAGTCGTATGCGTGACAGTGAGCCGTTGACCGGCGAGCCCCTGGCCCTGGACCTCGTCAACACGCGTCCGGCGGGCGTCGGCGGCCGCACCGACCTGCTCGACACGCCCGAGCGCCTGGCGGCCTGGCTCGCGCTGGAGGAGGCCCGGCTCGGTCTCGAGGTGGACGGCGCCGAGCCGACGGCGGCCGACCTCGCCGCCGTCCACGCCGTCCGCGCCCACACCGAGACGGCGGTCCGCGCCCTGCTGCACGGGCAGGAGCCCCCCGCCGGCGCCCTCCGCGCCCTCACCGACGCCCAGCGGGCCGCGCCCGCCGTCCGCGAGCTGACGTGGAACGGCGGCGCGGTCACGCCCGTGCTCCGCCGCACCGGCCCGCTCGGCGTCCGCCTCGCCGCCCTGCTGGCCGAGGCCGCCGCCGACCTGCTCACCGACCCCGCCGTCGGCAGGCTCAGGCGGTGCGAGGCCGACGACTGCGTGATGCTCTTCCTGCCCGCCCACCCCCGCCGCCGCTGGTGCTCGGCGGCCCGCTGCGGGAACCGGGCGCGCGTCGCCCGTTACTACCAGCGCCACAAGCGGTCCGCCGACCGGGAGCCGTGACCGCGGTCGTTCCGGTCTCCTGCCGTTCCTCGGCCGACACCGGCGGGCGAACGGCCGGCTGACCGGATCCGGCGCGCGACCGGTGCGCCGCCCGGGAGACGCCCGCCCCTCGAGGCGCCTCTGTCGCCTGTATTGACGCGGACATGGCTCATCAGTTTAATCATGGCTTGAGATAAGGCGTGACACGTTCGGACGGCGTCTCCGTCGCTCTCACCTCGCCTTCGCGGGCGCACCCGGGGCCGGTCGGGCGCCACCGCTCCACCTCCCGTGCGCGCACGCCATGAAGGTGAGGACACCCCCCACCCGGAAGGTCACCCCCATGGCCCTTTTGCGCAGGACGGCCCTGCTTCGCGGCGCCCCGCCCGCCCGCCGGCTCCTCGCGGCGCCGGCCGCGGTCCTCACTCTCGCTCTGGCGCTCACGATCGCCCCGGGCGCGACACCGCGGGCCGCGGCCGCGGGTGAGCGCGTCGACGTCTGGCTCACCACCACGTCGGACGCCGCCGGCCGCAACGTCACCCGCGGCCTCGCCCAGCAGGCGCCGCTGAGCTTCGGCCCGACCGGCGGCGGCGCCGACCAGGTCATCACGGTCGACGAGACCACCACGTACCAGCGGTTCGAGGGCGGCGGCGCCTCGATCACCGACACCACCGCGCACCTGCTGCGCGGTGGGGCGATCAGCGCCGCCACCCGCGACACCGTGATGCGCCGGCTGTTCTCGCCGACGGAGGGCATCGGACTGTCCTTCGTCCGCAATCCGATCGGCGCCTCCGACCTGTCCCGGCCGGGCCACGTCTCCCTCGACGACACCTGCTGCACCCTCGACGACTTCGGCGCCAACGGCTACGACACGAACGTCCGGCTGCTGACCGCGCAGGCCGAGCAGCTCAACCCGGCGCTGCGCGTCAAGGGCGTGCCGTGGAGCGCGCCCGGCTGGATGAAGGACAACGGCCGCATGGACCAGATGGGGTGGCTGAAGTGGGAGTACTACCCCCTGTACGCCCAGTACCTGGTCAAGTACGTCCAGAGCTACCGGGCCGCCGGCGTGCACGTCGACTACCTGTCGGTGCAGAACGAGCCGAACTGCTGCCAGGCCGGCAATCCCACGGCCATGAACTACCCGGGGATGAACTGGAACTCCTCGGGGCTGATCGAGTTCACGAAGAACCACGTCTACCCGGCGTTCCGCGCCGCGGGCATCGACACCAAGATCCTCGTGCATGACTGGAACTACGGCGACTACGCCGGCATGGGAGCGGCGATCCTGGCGGACGCCGGCGTCCGCGACGACCCGCTGTTCGGCGGCATCGCCTGGCACGGCTACGCCGGCGACCCGGCGGTGGGCAGCCAGGTGCACGACCGGTACCCGAACGTCCGGCAGTTCAGCACCGAGCACTCCGGCGGCACCTGGATCGCCGACCAGCACAGCGAGGACCTGGCCGACATCGTCGGCTACGCCCGCAACTGGAGCAGCAGCCTGGTCAAGTGGAGCCTGGCCCTCAACCAGGACATGGGCCCGCACAACGGCGGCTGCGGCACCTGCACCGGACTCGTCACCGTGCAGGAGGGCGGTCCCCGAGCGGGTCAGGTGGACTACACCATCGAGTACTACACCACCGGGCACCTCACCAAGTTCGTCCGGCCGGGCGCCTACCGCATCGCCTCCACCGCAGGCGCCACGGTGCCCAACGTCGCCTGGCGCAACCCGGACGGCTCCAAGGCCCTGATCGCCCACAACGGCGGCACGTCCGCCCGTTCGGTCCGCGTCGACTGGGGCGGCCAGTCCGTCGCCTACACCCTGCCCGCCCGCACCACCGCCACCTTCACGTGGTCCGGCACGCCGTCGGGCAACCCGGGCGGGACCACCGGCAGCCTCTCCGGGCTCGCGGGCAAGTGCCTGGACGTGGCGGGCGCGGGCACGGCCGACGGCACCGCCGTGCAGCTCCACACCTGCAACGGGACGGCGGCCCAGCGCTGGACCGTGGGCTCCGACGGCAGCGTACGGGCCCTCGGCAAGTGCCTGGACGTCTCCGGGGCCTCGACCGCCGACGGCGCGCGCGTGCAGCTCTACACGTGCAACGGCAGTTCGGCGCAGCGGTGGTCCTACGACCCCGCCACCCACGACGTGGTCAACACCGGCGCGGACAAGTGCCTCGACGTCACCGGCAACAACTCCGCGGACGGCACCCCCGCCCAGATCTGGACCTGCACCGGCGGCGCCAACCAGAAGTGGACGCTCACCGCCTGACGACCCCGCGGGCGGGCCCCCTTGGGGCCCGCCCGCATGAGGAAGACGGAGAAGACCACTCCGGCGACGGCGAAGAACGAGGCGAAAAACATCCGGTCGTCTCGGGCGATTCCGACGGCCGGATGTGGTCGTTTCCGGCGATCGGCGTGTACGGGTCATGCCGATTATGTGTCGGAAGCGTGGCCGGAAAACAGTTTCGTCGAGCGGGCGGAATTGATTCCGGGAATACCGGACCGGGGCGGCGCTCTTTTCTCCTGTGACGGCTCGGCGATACCGGGCGGCGGCTGAGGCGGTGCCGGTGAAGCGCGCCGCATCGGTGTGTGACCTGGCCTCCGCTTCCGGCGATCGTCCGGATCGCGCGTGCGAGGGGGCGGTGTGGTTGCACGCGCGGGACGCGAGATGAATCACAGCGTGACGTGCCGAAAGATTTTGTGGGCAGGCTTAAGTTCCTGCATACGCGGCATTTACATGCAGTGTGCAACTAGGCATGTACGGCCGGTAAGCGCGAGCGTCGGCCTATGGTCGATTTCTGGCCTGCCGCCGGCGCCGTCGAGCAGACCTGTCCCTGCCCCCGACGAAAGTAGGCGAGCGAAGTCTTGGCGACAGTCACAGTCGGTTCTTCCTCAGTGATCCACCGGACCGCCCCGAAGAAGACCACCGTCACCGACCCCGCACTCGTGAAGCGCGCCGTGAAGGCCGCCGCGCTGGGCAACGCGATGGAATGGTTCGACTTCGGCGTCTACAGCTACATCGCGGTCACCCTGGGCAAGGTCTTCTTCCCGTCCGGCAACCCGACGGCCCAGCTGCTCTCCACGTTCGGCGCCTTCGCCGCCGCCTTCCTGGTCCGCCCGCTCGGCGGCATGGTCTTCGGACCGCTCGGCGACCGCGTCGGCCGCCAGAAGGTCCTGGCCCTCACCATGATCATGATGGCCGCGGGCACCTTCGCCATCGGCCTCATCCCGTCATACGCCTCGATCGGCGTCGGCGCGCCGCTGCTCCTGCTGGCCGCCCGCCTGGTGCAGGGCTTCTCCACCGGCGGCGAGTACGCGGGCGCCTCCACCTTCATCGCCGAGTACGCGCCCGACAAGCGGCGCGGCTTCCTCGGCAGCTGGCTCGAGTTCGGCACGCTCGCCGGATACATCGGCGGCGCGGGCCTGGTCACGCTGATGACCGCCCTGCTGTCCACCGAGGACCTGCTGAGCTGGGGCTGGCGAATCCCGTTCCTGATCGCGGGCCCGATGGGCATCGTCGGCCTCTACCTGCGGATGCGCCTCGAGGAGACCCCCGCGTTCGCGGCCGAGGTCGAGAAGGCCGAGGCCGGCCGCCGGAAGGTGCCGCTGCGCCGGATGATCACGGGCCAGTGGCGGGCGCTGCTGCTCTGCGTCGGCCTGGTGCTGGTCTTCAACGTCACCGACTACATGCTGCTGTCGTACATGCCGAGCTACCTGACCAGTGAGCTCAAGTACGACGAGACGCACGGCCTGCTGGTCGTCCTCGGCGTGATGGCCCTGATGATGGTCGTCCAGCCCTTCGCGGGCGCCCTGACCGACCGCGTGGGCCGCCGGCCGGTGATCGCCGCGGGGTGTGCGGGCTTCCTGCTGCTGTCCGTCCCCGCCCTGCTGCTCATCCGCCAGGGCAGCCTGCTCGCGGTCGCGCTCGGCATGGGCGCCCTGGGCCTGCTGCTGGTCTGCTTCACGGCCGCGATGCCGGCCGCGTTGCCGGCGCTGTTCCCCACGAACGTCCGCTACGGCTCGCTGTCGATCGGCTTCAACGTCTCCGTGTCGATCTTCGGCGGCACCACCCCGCTGGTGGTGACGGCCCTGATCGGGGCGACCGGGAACATGATGATGCCCGCGTACTACATGATGGCCGCCGCCGTGGTCGGCGGTGTGGCGGTGTGGTTCATGGCGGAGTCGGCGGGGCGCCCGCTGCCCGGCTCCGCGCCCTCGGTGGAGGGCTGAGGACGGCCCGGGGCCGGTCGGCCGCGGCCGACCGGCCCCGGACGACCGGGCCGCGGGGCGCGCCCCGCGGCCCTCAGGCGGTCCGCCGCTCGCGGCCCCAGGCCGCCAGCGGCCGGAGCGCCTCGTTGAGGCGCGTGCCGTCCTCGGTCAGCGAGTACTCGACACGGGGCGGCACCTCGTCGTGGGAGACACGGTGCACGACACCGTCCGCCTCCATCTCCCGCAGGTGGGAGGCCAGCACCTTCTCGGAGATCCCCGGGAGCAGCCGGCGCAGCTCGCCGAAACGGCGGCAGGGGTGTTCGTGCAGTGCCCAGAGGATCAGCACCTTCCACTTGCCGCCGATCACCTCCATCGCGGTGTCGATCCCGCAGACGTGTCCCCCCGACGCGCCCGGCCGGTTCAGCGTCGTCATGACCCCCACCCTTCTGACGTGCTCGCTCACCCGAGGGTAACCACCCACTCCGAAGTGCGTACTTGATCACCTCCGGGCCCGCGACCAGCCTGATCGACATGACACACGACACTGTGGAGAAGACCCCCCTCACCCTGCTGGGCCTCGGAGCGATGGGCACCGCGCTGGCCCGTGCCTGGCTCGCCGCGGGGCACCCGCTCACCGTCTGGAACCGCACCCCGGCCCGCGCCGCGGCGCTCGCCGCCGAAGGGGCGAGGGTCGCGGACAGCGCCGCCGAGGCGGTCGCGGCGAACACCCTGGTCGTCGTCTGCCTGGTGGACGACGCCTCGGTCGACGAGGCGCTGGCCGGCGCCGACCTGGCAGGCCGGGACCTGGTCAACCTCACCACCGGCACCCCCGCCCAGGCCCGCGCCCGCGCCGACCGGACCCGCGAGCGCGGCGCCCGCCACCTGGACGGCGGCATCATGGCCGTCCCCCCGATGATCGGCCTGCCGGAAGCCGGCGGCTACGTCTTCCACAGCGGCTCACGGGACCTGTTCGAGCGGCACCGGGAGACCCTCGGCGTCCCGGCCGGCACCATCTACGTCGGCGAGGACCCGGGCTTCGCGTCCCTCTACGACGTGGCCCTGCTCAGCGCCATGTACGGCATGTTCGCCGGGGTCGCGCACGCCTTCGCCCTGATCCGCAAGGAGGACATCGATCCCGCGGCGCTCGCCCCGCTGCTCGCCGACTGGCTCATCGCGATGGCCCCGTCGGTCCACCGGACCGCCGACCACCTGCGGAGCGGCGACTACACCGAGGGCGTCGTGTCCCGTCTCGCCATGCAGGTGGCCGGTACGCCGACCTTCCTGAGCACCGCCGAGCAGCAAGGCGTCAGCCCCGAGCTGCTCAGCCCCTACTTCGCGCTGATGCGCCGCCGCCTGGCCGAGGGCGGGGGCGACGAGGACCTGACCGGGGTGATCGATCTGCTGGTGCGCTGACCGGCCGCCCGCCGCGGCGTTCCCCGCGGACCCGACCGGCAGGGCCTGACCCGGCCGCCGAGCCGGCCGGGATCCGCTCGGCGGCCCTCCGGGCGGCCCTCGGCCCGGCGCCGGGCCGAGGGCGGCGGCCCCGCCCACCCGTCGTGCCCGAGGTCAGGGCCGTGCGGGGGAGGCGGG
The DNA here is from genome assembly GCF_044328485.1 of Streptomyces sp. NPDC017936. Lineage (NCBI taxonomy): Bacteria > Bacillati > Actinomycetota > Actinomycetes > Kitasatosporales > Streptomycetaceae > Streptomyces > Streptomyces sp. NPDC017936. The sequence continues at coordinate 172,891 of NZ_JBIRHK010000006.1, forward strand.
CGCTGTCTGAGAGGCTGGTGGGCATGGACATCCGACGCAGGAACAACATCACCGTCACCGGTAAACCGCAGGGACCGCCGGTGGTGCTGGCCCACGGGTTCGGCTGCGACCAGAACATGTGGCGGCTGACGGTGCCCGCCCTGGCCGACGACCACCGGGTGGTGCTGTTCGACTACGTCGGCTCGGGCCGCTCCGACCTGTCCGCGTTCACGGAGGACCGTTACGCCTCCCTCGAGGGGTACGCCCGGGACGCGGTCGAGGTCTGTGAAGCGCTCGACCTGCGCGACGCGGTGTTCGTGGGGCACTCGGTCAGCGCGATGACCGGGGTGCTGGCCGCCGTCATGGCCCCGGAGCGCATCGGGGCGCTGGTGATGGTCGCCCCGTCCCCCCGGTACATCGACTGCGACGGTTACCGGGGCGGGTTCAGCGCCGAGGACATCGACGAGCTCCTGGTGTCGCTGGAGTCCAACTACCTGGGGTGGTCGGCGGCGATGGCACCGGTGATCATGGGGAATCCGGAGCGGCCGGAACTCGGTGAGGAACTGACGAACAGCTTCTGCGCCACCGACCCGGACATGGCGCGCGTCTTCGCCCGGACCACGTTCCTGTCGGATTCGAGGGACGACCTGAAGACCGTGCGGGTGCCGACGCTGGTGCTGGAGTGCACCCAGGACGTCATCGCCCCCCGCGAGGTCGGAGCCTTCGTCCACCGGGCGATTCCCGGCTCGACGCTGGTCACTCTCGACGCGACCGGGCACTGCCCGCACCTGTCCGCGCCGCAGGCCACCAACGAGGCGATCACCACGTTCCTGGCAGGCCTGCGGTGATGTGCCGGACCGGGCAGGACCCCGAACCCCGCGGCACGGGCCACGAGGACGCCTCGGCCGCGGCGTTCGCGGCGCTGCTGGAGGACAGCGCCGAGGACCTGTACGAGAGCGCGCCGTGCGGGTACCTGTCCACGCTGATGGACGGCACCATCGCCAAGATCAACGCCACGCTGCTGAACTGGCTCGGCCTGGAACGCGAGGCGGTGGTGGGCCGGATGCGGTTCACCGACCTCCTGACCGTGGGCGGCAAGCTGTACCACGAGACGCACTTCGCGCCGCTGCTGCGGATGCAGGGCGAGATCGGCGGCATCGCCCTGGAGATCAAACAGGCCGACGGCGCCCGGATGCCGGTGCTGGTCTCCTCGGCGGTCAAACACGGCGACACCGGCGAGCCGCTGCTGATCCGCACCACCGTCTTCGACGCCCGGGACCGCCGCGCCTACGAAGAGGAACTCCTGCGCGCCCGGCAGGCGGCCGAGGCGGCCCGCGAACAGGCGGAGGCCGACCGCGCCCGGCTGCAGAGCGCCCTCGCCGTGCTCCAGCAGTCGCTGCTGCCCGACTCCCTGCCGCAGGTGCCCGGGGTGGAGGCGGCCGCCCACTACCGCACCGCCTCTCCCGACCAGCTGGGCGGCGACTTCTACGACCTCTTCCCCATCGACGGCAAACGCTTCGCCTTCTTCCTCGGCGACGTGTGCGGCAAGGGTCCCGAGGCCGCCGCGGTCACCTCGCTGACCCGCTACACCCTGCGCGCGGCCGCCCTGCACGACCCCGACCCCGTCTCCGCCCTGTCCACCCTCAACCAGGTGCTCCACGCGCGGTACACCGGCAAGGACCCCCGCTACTGCACCGCCATATTCGGCGTCGTCGAACCCGACCCCGTCACCGGGCACGCCGCCGTCCGGCTCGCCTCGGGCGGCCACCCCCCGGCCCTCGTCCTGCGCGCCGACGGCACGGCCGACTACCTGCCCACCCCCGGCGGTCTCCTCGTCGGCGTCCTGCCGTCCGCGCCCTTCACCACCGCCACCACCGCACTCCGCCCCGGCGACACCCTCCTGCTCTACACCGACGGCCTCACCGAAGCCCGTACCGGTGAGGACCGCACCGCCCTGTACGGCGACGAGGCCCTGCGCGCCTTCGCCGTCGGCCACGCCGGCCGGCCGGCGCACGCCGTCGTCCAGGCCCTGGCCGGCCTGCTGGACGACTTCGCCGACGGCCTCGACGACGACACGGCCCTGCTCGCCCTCGGCGTCCCCGCCCACGACCCCCGGACGAAGAACCCCGCATGAGCCCGCTGAAGATCACCACCCGAGACGCCGCGACCGGCCCCGTCCTGCAGGTCGTCGGCGATCTCGACTACACCCACGCCTCCGAACTGAGAGACCTCCTCCCCGCACTCGCCCTCCAGCCGGGCCAGCGCCTCGTCCTGGACCTGGCCGGCATGGCTTTCTGCGACTCCAGCGGCCTCACCGCCCTGATCGCCGCACGCAACCACGCCGAGGCCGCGCGGGCCGACATCGCGCTCGCCGCCGTTCCCGCCCCCACCCTGCGCGTCCTGCGCATCGTCGGCCTCGACCAGGTCTTCCCCCTGCACCCCGACAGCGAGGCCGCCACCCGGCCCTGACCGCCGGTGCCCCTGACCGCCGACCGCGCCCCTGGACGGCTCTCGCCACGACGGCCGGGTGCGCCGCGGCCCAGGAGGGGGACGCCGTCCCGGTCCGGGCCCCGGCGTCCGGGGAGCCGGCCCCGGCGCCCGGGCCCAGGCCGCAGGTGCCCGACGCCGATACGCCGTCCCGTCCGGTCGTGCGCACCGTCGTCCGGCCGTCCGTGCTCGTGCGGTAGGCGATGCAGATCAACTGGCGCAGCCCGACGGGCGCCGGGCCAGCGGCGCCCCGAACGGCGTCGAGCGCGGCGCGGCCGGGGCGCCGGTCGCGCTCACAGGAAGCGCCGGATCGGCGTGACGGCGGCTTCCTTGGCGCGCTGGAGCACGGCGCGCCGCTTCCACCGGGCGAGGTCGATGTCGACGCTGCGTTCCAGGTCCGCTTCGTAGTCGCGGTCGAGCACGGCGGTGAACGCCTCGTCCAGCACGGCGAGCATGACCTCCTCGTCGTGGTCCATGGACCGGCGGTTGAAGTTGGTGGATCCGATGAGGGCGGCGACCGAGTCCACCGTGATGATCTTGGCGTGCATCATCGTCGGCTGGTACTGCCGGATGCGCACCCCCGCCTCCAGCAGGCGTGTGTAGTGGTGCTGACCGGCGAGCTGGCAGGCGCGCTGGTCGGTGTGGGGGCCGGGCAGCAGGATCTCCACGCGCACCCCGCGGCGGGCGGTGCGGCACAGCAGGTCGACGAAGTAGGCGTCCGGGGCGAAGTAGGCGGTGGCCAGGCGGAAGCGTTCCTCGGCGGAGGTGAGCATGACGCGGATGAGGGTCTGCATGTCCTGCCAGCCGATGCTGGCGGAGCCGCGCACCACCTGGACCACCGACGATCCGGGCTGGCGGTGCTCGGCGAAGCGGTCGCGCTCGTCGAAGAGCTCGTCGTGGCACTCGGCCCAGTTCTGCGCGAACGCGGCGGCGATCCCGTCCACGGCCGGGCCGCGCACCTGGACGTGGGTGTCGCGCCACTCGTCGGCGTTGCGGGCGTCGCCGCACCATTCCTCCGCGATGCCGACGCCGCCGGTGAACGCGGTGTGCTCGTCGACGACGAGGGCCTTGCGGTGGCAGCGGTGGTTCTGCTTGAACGGCGACAGCCAGACGGGCTTGCGGAACCAGGCCACCTGCACACCGGCCTCGTCCATGAGGGCGAGCAGGTCCCGTTCGATCTGCTTGGCGCCGAAACCGTCGAGCAGCAGCCGTACCCGCACCCCCGCGCGGGCGCGTTCGGCGAGGGCGGCGGCGAAGTCGCGGGCGATCTGACCGCGCCAGTAGACGAACGTCATCATGTCGATCGTGTGCCGCGCCGAGCGGATCGCGCGCAGCATCGCGGGGAAGATCTCGTCGCCGTTGCGCAGGGGCACCAGCTCGTTGCCTTCGGTGGCCGCCACGCCGATGAGCCGCTCGAGACGGCGGCGCAGGCGCTGCTTGCGGCTCTCCGCGTCAGATTCGCTGCCACGAGCAGTGGCGGTCGGTATGCCGTCGAGGATCACGCCGAGTCTCCCGTAGGGCCAAGAGGACGGATGGTTGCGGGCCGGCCGGTGAGCCCGAGGAAGCGGATGCCCGGCAGCGGCCGGCTCATTCCCGCGCTCCCGGCGGCCCAGCGGGCACGGCGACGCCCGGTGCCGGAGGAACGGCACCGGGCGTGCGCGGTGGACCGGTGAGGCGGTGGGCTCCCGCTCGCGGGAGCCCACCGGGGGGCGCTCAGCGGACGGCGCGCCGTCCCGCCGCCCCGTTCGGGGTGCCGGTGATCGTGAACTGCGAGCCCGGCTCGATCAGCACGTCTCCCTGGGCCGATCCGGTGATCGTCACGTCGGTCAGGGTGGCGCTGCCGCGGGCGCCGCTCATCGCGAGGATGCCGGAGCCGTTGACGGACCGGTCGATGCGCACGTTCGTGATCTTCACTCCCGGCATCGCGCCGCCCCCCGTCTTGAACTGGATGCCGTCGTACGTCGAGTCGTGGATCTCGGTGTCCCGGATCGTGACGCCCGGGATGTCCTGGCCCTGTGCGAACAGGGTGATCGCGCCGAACTCCTGGGCCTCGCCCCAGAACGCGCCGCCCGTGCGGTACAGGGCGTTGCCCGCGATCAGGGTCTGGCCGGTGAAGGGCAGCGGGTCGTGGTCCGTGGCCAGCATGATGCCCGGGTAGTTCATGGTGTCGGAGACGACGTTGTTCTCGACGGTGTTGCCGTGACCGCCGTACACCGCGATGCCGTTGGCCCGCCACGGCAGCTGGACCGTGTTGTTGCGGAAGTGGTTGTCGTGGCCGACGTCCACCGAGGTGTCCTTGACGTACTTGCTGGCCCACACCGCGAGCGCGTCGTCGCCGGTGTTGCGGAAGGACGAGTTGTGGACGGTGGAGTTGCGGGTGCCGTTGGCGAAGTTGATGCCGTCGGCGTACGTGTTGCGGATGCGCACGCCGGAGAACTCCAGGCCGTCGCCGGGGCCCCACAGTTCGGGGATGTTGGCGTAGTCGCGGCCCGCCCAGACACCGACGTTGGCGTGCTCGATCCACACGTTGGTGATCTTCGTGCCCTTGCCGAAGCGGCCGTTGAGGCCGACGCCGCCCTCGGCGTTGCCGTCGCCGCCCCGGATGGTGCCCGAGCCGAAGATCGCGATGTCGGAGATCTGGGTGTGGGAGTCGATGTCGAAGCCGAAGTTGCCCTCGTGCGGGTGGTTGATGCCGCCCGCCTGGTGCGGCGGGGTCAGCGTGTACAGCTGGGAGTGCCACATGCCCGCGCCGCGGATCGTGACGTCCCGGATGCCCACCTGGTTGTACTGGCCCCGGTTCAGCGGGTCGTCGGTGAGGATCTTCTGCTCCTGGCGCCACTGCCCGGCCGGGATCCACACGCAGGAGATCTGGCCGTTCTGGTCGGCGGTGACCGCCCGCTGCAGGGCGTCGGTGTCGTCGAGCCCGTCGTTGGGGACGGCGCCGTACTCGGTGATCGAGGTGCAGCCGGCCGGCTTCGAGGCGGGCGGTGCGACCTGCTCCAGGTCGATCAGGTCGATGATCTGGAACGCGGCCGAGTCGCCGGCGTCGCGCTGGAGGCGGAACACGGTGCCCGCCGGGTAGCTCCGGGAGAGCAGCGCGTGGGACTCGTCGAACAGGCGCCGCGCGTCACCGCCGGGCCGGTTGGTCAGCCCCTCGGGGTCGTCGGTGCTGCCGTACAGCCAGCTGTGCTTGGACGACAGGGTCAGCTTCTGCACGAAGGCGCCGTCGACGTACAGGCTGATCGTGGCGTCCGCGCCGCCGCCGGAGGAGGAGTCAGGGACCGAGTTGCGGACGACGACGGAGTTGGCCGCGCCGGTGGAGGTGAACTCCACGTACTGGCCGGTGGAGGTGAGCCGGACCGACCTGCGGCCGGAGGACTCGGTGGCGAAGTCGGTGTGCCCGAAGGTCCGCTTGGCGTCGGCGGTGAGCAGGGTGCCGGTGTACCGGCCGTCCTCCGCCTCGTACTCCGTGTACGGCACGGCGGCGCCGCGTCCCACCACCAGGGACTCGGCCAGCACGTTGTTGTTCTCGTCGGTCTCGGTGACGACTCCGGTGGCGTCGGCGGTCGCGGTGAGGGTCACCCCGCCCGCGGTCGCCGTCCAGGTCCCGCCGATCGCCACGTTCACCGTCGCGTCGGGCGCCACCTGGCCGGTGGCGCCGTCGAGCGTCGTCGAGCCGGCCTGGAGGCGGGTCACGGAGCCGGCCGGGGCCGCACCGGTGCCCCGGTTGTGCACCGCGACGGTGAACGAGACGCTCTGGCCGACGGCCGGGTCGGCCGGGCTGGCGGTGATCGACCGGACCTCCAGGTCCGGGCCGGGCGCTCGGGTGACGACCAGTCTGTTTGTTGCCGTGCGGCTGTTGTTGCTGTCGTCCAGCTCCGGGACGGTGTTCCGGGCGTCGACGACCGCCGAGACGCCGTAACTGCCCGCGGCGCGCGTGCCGGTGGTGACGTCCACGGTCGTGGAGGCGCCGGGCTCCAGCGCCGGCACGGACGCGCTGCCCGCGACCGTGCCCTCGACGCTGACGTCCACGGTGGTGGCGGCGGAGCGCGCGGTGCCGGCGTTGCGGACGGTGGCCTTGACGGTGACCGGATCCTTCTCGGTGGGCGCGGCGGGCGTCCAGTCCAGGGTGGTGACCGTCAGGTCCGGGGCGGGCGCGGCGGTGCCGACCACCTGGAACTCGGCGACCTGGCCGCCGGGCGCACCGGAGTTGGCGGTGAAGTGCAGGCGTACGTCGGACCAGCGGCCGCTGACCGGGACGGTCACCGTGTTGCCGCTCGCCGGACTGAAGGAGTACGCCTTCGCGTCGGCCAGCGAGGTGAAACCGCTCGCGGACCGCGGGCGGCCGAGGACCTGGAAGGTCTGGGTGCGCGCCGCCCACACGGGGTCGGGGTTGAGCTTGACCACCACGCCGGTCACGTCCGCGTCCGCGCCCAGCCTGACGGTGAGGTCCGACGGATGGCCGGCCGCCTCCCAGTAGGTGGAGGTGGAGTCGTCGGTGGCGTTCGCGGCCACGTAGGTCTGCACGGAGGAGGTCGCCTCCACCGGTTTGTCGCGGGCCAGGTTGGTGCCGGCCGGCGGCGGGTCGCCCGGGTCGGTGCCGTCGTCGTCGCCGTACACCTCCACCTCGGAGAGCTGGGCGGCGTTCCAGCCGGTGTTGCCGGAGATGTCGACGCGGACGTACCGCGCGTCCGCGGGGGAGGCGAGGGCGACGGAGACCGCGTTGGCCCGGGCCGGGTCGAACACCCGGACCGCCGAGGCCGCGAGGGTGCTGAAGCGGGAGCCGTCGGTGCTGCCCTGCAGCGACAGGGTCTCGTTGCGGCCGCCCCACCCGGTGGGGAGCTTGAGCACCACCCGGTCCACCTCGCGGGCCGCGCCGAGGTCGACCTGCGCCCACTGCGGGAAGGACCCGGCGGGACCCTCCCAGTAGGAGGCCTGGACGCCGTCGGTGAGATGGCGCGCGGGGTACTCGGCGTGCGCGCCGCCCGCCGTGGCGGGACGGCCGAGGGCCAGGTTGACGTCGGCGGCGGCCACGTGCGCGGGGGAGGCCGCCTGGGCGGGGGAGGCGGCGGCCAGCGGCAGCAGGCCGGTCGACAGGAGTCCGGCGACGACCGCGCCGGTCACGGGCCGGCGGCCCGGTGGTCTCCATCTCATGGGGTCCTCTGTTCGGTCGGTGAACGTGGGGGAGGGCACGGCGGACCGGCCCCGGAGGCGGGGGAGGGGAGCGGGCCGGGCCCCGTGGAGGGCGGACCCGGGATGAGGCGGCAACGGCCGTGCACGCAAATTGAGTCGTACAGTCGATTCTTTGCGGAAAGTACGCCCACAGGTTTCTAGCGTGTCTCCGCTTTGTCAACGGCCCTCGCAGCACCGGCAGTTGGGGCCGCAAGCCGCTTGCGTCGCTTGCGGATCCGTTTGCGTCATCCTGAAAGCCCGCGCGAAAGCCGCTGGCCCCGGCCTTTCGCAGGTCGTAGCGGCCTTCGGGGGCGGAAGACCACTCGTGCCGGGATGGTGGACGAACCCCTACCGGTCTGCAACTCTCTGATCGCTCAACGCAAAAGACAGTGCCACGTCCCGCACATCGAGATGTGTCCAGGGAGCACCCCCGTTGAGCCACCCACCAACCGCGTCCCTCCGCGCCACGGCGGACGGGACGAGATCGGGGAGACATGAGACCGCAACGCCGGGGATGGCGGGCGCTGGCCGCCGTCCTCACGACCAGCCTGCTGACGCTGGGCGGACCGTCACTCGTCGCCGCCTCGGCGGCCGGCGGCCCCAACCTCGCCGCCGGGCGGGCCGCCACGGCCGGCAGCTCGCACGCCGAGTACGCCGCCCGCAACATCACCGACGGCGACCAGGGCTCCTACTGGCAGAGCGCGGGCAGCGACCTGCCCCAGTGGGTCCAGGCCGACCTCGGCTCCTCCGCCCGCGTCGACGAGGTCGTCCTCAAGCTGCCCGCCTCCTGGGAGGGCCGCAGCCAGACCCTGTCCGTCCAGGGCAGCGCCGACGGCACCGGCTTCACCACCCTGAAGGCATCCGCCGCCTACACCTTCAGCCCCGCCTCGGCCAACACCGTCACGGTGTCCTTCCCGGCCGGGCAGGCCCGCTACGTCCGCGTCCAGATCACCGCCAACACCGGTTGGCAGGCCGCCCAGCTCGCGGAACTGGAGGTCCACGCGGCCGGCGAGTCCTCCACCGACCTCGCCCGCGGCCGCGCCCTCACCGCGAGCAGCCACACCGAGTCGTACGTGCCGGCCAACGCCGTCGACGGCAACAAGGCCAGCTACTGGGAGAGCCGCAACAACGACCTCCCGCAGTGGATACGGGCCGACCTCGGCTCCTCCCTCGGCGTCAACCGGGTCGTGCTGAGCCTGCCCGACGGCTGGGGAGCCCGCACCCAGACCCTGAAGATCCAGGGCAGCGCCGACGGCAGCGACTTCACCGACCTGACGGCCTCACGGGCGTACCAGTTCGCCCCGGCCGACGGCAACACGGTGACGATCGCCTTCGACACCGCCACCACCCGCTACGTCCGGGTCCTGGTCACCGCCAACACCGGGCGGCCCGCGGCCCAGTTGTCCGCGCTGGAGGTCTACGGGCCGGCCACCGGCGACACCCGGGCGCCCACGGCCCCCGTGAACCTGGCGTTCACCGAGCCGTCCACCGGGCAGATCCGGCTGACCTGGAGCGCCTCCACCGACGACACCGCCGTCACCGGGTACGACGTCTACGCGAACAACGAGCTGCTGACCTCGGTCGCCGGCGACGTGACGACGTACACCGACACCCGGCCCGCGAGCGCCACGGTCTCCTACTTCGTGCGCGCCAAGGACGCCGCCGGCAACGTCTCCGGGGACAGCAACACCGTCACCCGTCGGGGCGGGACCGGCGACACCCAGGCACCCACGCCTCCCGCGAACCTGGCGTTCACCGAGCCGTCCGCCGGGCAGATCCGCCTCACCTGGAGCGCCTCCACCGACGACACCGGCGTCACCGGCTACGAGGTGTACCGGGACAACACCCTGCTGACCACGGTCGCGGGCAACGTGACCACCTGCACCGACGACCGCCCGGCCACCGTGACCGTGTCCTACTTCGTGCGGGCGAAGGACGCCGCCGGCAACGTCTCCGGCGACAGCAACACCGTGACCCGCACGGGCACTTCGGGCCCCGGCTCCAACCTGGCGGTCGGCAGGCCGATCACGGCCTCCTCGACCGTGCACACCTTCGTGGCCGAGAACGCCAACGACAACTCCACCAGCACCTACTGGGAGGGCTCCGGCCACCCCGCCACCCTCACCGTGAAGCTCGGCGCCGACGCCGACGTCACCGGTGTGGTGATCAAGCTCAACCCCGACCCGGTCTGGGCGGCCCGCACCCAGACCGTCCAGGTCCTCGGACGTGAGCAGTCCGCGAGCGGCCTCACCTCGCTGGTCGCCGCGAAGGAGTACGCCTTCAGCCCGTCGAGCGGCAACTCCGTCACCGTCCCGGTCACCGCGCGGGTCGCCGACGTCCAGCTCCGCTTCACCGCCAACTCCGGTGCCCCCGCAGGGCAGGTCGCCGAGTTCCAGGTGATCGGCACCGCCGCGCCCAACCCCGATCTGGAGGTCACCTCGCTGACCGCCTCGCCGGCCTCGCCCGTCGAGTCGGACGCCATCACCCTGTCCGCGACCGTCCGCAACAGCGGCGAGAGCGCCGCGCCCGCCAGCAGCCTCGCGCTGCGGCTGAACGGCACCAAGGTCGCCACCGCCGCCGTGGGCGCCCTGGCCGCCGGGGCGCAGACCACCGTCAGCGCCTCGATCGGCGCCCGTGACGCCGGGACCTACCAGCTCGGCGCCGTCGCCGACGACGGCGACGCGGTCGTCGAACAGAACGAGACCAACAACGCCTACACCGCGCCCACCGCGCTCACCGTCCGCCCGGTCAGCAGCTCCGACCTGGTCCCGGTGGTCACCGCCGCCCCCTCAGGACCGGCCGCGGGCGACACCGTCACCTTCCGGGTCGCCGTACGCAACCAGGGCACGACCGCCTCGGCGGGCGGCGGCCACGCCCTCACCGTGACCCTGCTCGACTCCCGCGGTTCCGCCGTGCGCACCCTGACGGGCTCCCACGACGGGACGATCGCCGCCGGCGCCACCACCGCGCCGGTCTCCGTCGGCACCTGGACCGCCGCCGACGGCACCTACACCGTCCGTGCGACGGTCGCGGCCGACGGCAACGAACTCCCCGTGAAGCGGGAGAACAACACCGTCGACCAGTCCCTGTTCGTCGGGCGCGGCGCCCACATGCCGTACGACATGTACGAGGCGGAGGACGGCGCCACGGGCGGCGGCGCCACCACCGTCGGCCCCAACCGCACCGTCGGCGACCTCGCGGGCGAGGCGTCCGGCCGCAGGGCCGTCACCCTCGACAGCACCGGCGAGTACGTCGAGTTCACCACGCGCGCGGCCACCAACACCCTGGTGACCCGCTTCTCCATCCCGGACGCCGCGGGCGGCGGCGGCATCGACGCCACCCTGAACCTCTACGTCGACGGCACCTTCCGCAAGGCGCTGCCGCTCACCTCGCGGTACGCCTGGCTGTACGGCGCCGAGGCCTCGCCCGGCAACGCGCCGTCCGCGGGCGCCCCGCGCCACATCTACGACGAGGCGCACCTGATGCTGGACGAGACCGTCCCGGCCGGTGCGAGGATCAGGCTCCAGAAGGACGCCGCCAACACCTCCCGCTACGCGATCGACTTCGTCAGCCTGGAGCAGGTCGCGCCGATCGCCGACCCCGATCCGGCGTCGTACGCCGTCCCGGCCGGCTTCACCCACCAGGACGTGCAGAACGCCCTCGACCGGGTGCGGATGGACACCACCGGCAAGCTCACCGGCGTCTACCTGCCGCCCGGCGACTACCAGACGTCCGCCAAGTTCCAGGTGTACGGCAAGGCCGTGCAGGTCGTCGGCGCCGGGCCCTGGTACACCCGGTTCCACGCCCCGGCGGGGCAGGAGAACACCGACGTCGGCTTCCGGGCCGAGGCGAGCGCCAAGGGCTCCGCGTTCCGCGGCTTCGCCTACTTCGGCAACTACACCTCGCGCATCGACGGACCGGGCAAGGTGTTCGACTTCGCCGGCGTCTCGGACATCGTCATCGACAACACCTGGACCGAGCACATGGTCTGCCTGTACTGGGGCGCCGACACCGACCGGATGACCATCAGCAACTCCCGCATCCGCGACACGTTCGCCGACGGGGTCAACATGACCAACGGGTCGACCGACAACCACGTCGTCAACAACGAGACGCGCTCCTCCGGCGACGACAGCTTCGCGCTGTTCTCGGCGATCGACGCGGGCGGCGCCGACATGAAGGACAACCTCTACGAGAACCTGACCTCGCTGCTGACCTGGCGGGCCGCCGGCGTCGCCGTCTACGGCGGCTACGACAACACCTTCCGCAACATCCACATCGCCGACACCCTCGTCTACTCCGGCATCACCATCAGCTCACTGGACTTCGGCTACCCGATGAACGGCTTCGGCCCCGGTCCGACGACGGTGGAGAACGTCTCCGTGGTCCGTTCCGGCGGGCACTTCTGGGGCGCCCAGACCTTCCCCGGGATCTGGCTGTTCTCCGCGTCCGAGGTGTTCCGGGGCATCCGGATCGACGACGTCGACATCGTGGACCCGACCTACTCCGGGATCATGTTCCAGACGCAGTACGTCGGCGGGCAGCCGGTGAACCCGATCGAGGACACCGTCCTCACCGACGTCTCCGTCACCGGCGCCCGCCGGAGCGGCGACGCCTACGACGCCAAGTCCGGCTTCGGGCTGTGGGCCAACGAACTGCCCGAGCCCGGCCAGGGCCCGGCGGTCGGCGAGGTCACCTTCAACGGGCTGCGCCTCGACGGCAACGCCGTGGACGTCCGGAACACCACCTCCACCTTCAAGATCAACATCGACCCGTGACCATCCGCCCGCAAGACGTCAGCAGATCCTGACGGAAAGGGAACATCGAGACCGAGGCTGGCGCAAGCCGTTTGCATGGGCTTGCGCTAGCCTTGCGTCCATGACGCGACGACTTGCTCAGGTTGCCAAGAAGGTGGGAGTCAGCGAGGCCACGGTCAGCCGGGTGCTCAACGGCAAGCCGGGGGTCTCGGAGGCCACCCGCCAGTCCGTGCTGACGGCGCTGGACGTGCTCGGCTACGAACGCCCCACCCAGCTGCGCGGCGAACGCGCGCGCCTGGTCGGACTCGTCCTGCCCGAGCTGCAGAACCCGATCTTCCCGCTGCTCGCCGAGGTCATCGGCGCCGCACTGGCCCAGCAGGGGCTCACCCCCGTGCTGTGCACCCAGACCAAGGGCGGCGTCTCCGAGGCGGACTACGTCGACCTGCTCCTCCAGCAGCAGGTCTCCGGAGTGGTGTTCGCCGGCGGCCTGTTCGCGCAGGCCGACGCCCCGCACGACCACTACCGGCAGCTCGCGGAACGCCGTATCCCGGTGGTCCTGATCAACGCCCCCATAGAGGAGCTGGACTTCCCCTGCGTCTCCTGCGACGACGCCGTCGCGGTGGAGCAGGCCTGGCGCCACCTGTCCCTGCTGGGCCACGAGCGCATCGGCCTGGTCCTCGGGCCCGGCGACCACGTGCCGTCCCGGCGCAAGCTGGCCGCCGCCCGCGCCGCCGCCGAGGCGGCCGGCGCGCCGCTGACCGACGACCGGGTGGAGCGCACGATGTTCTCCCTGGAAGGCGGCCAGGCGGCGGCCACGCGCCTGCTGGACCGCGGAATCACCGGCATCGTCTGCGCCAGCGACCCGCTCGCCCTCGGGGCCATCAGGGCCGCCCGGCGGCGCGGGCTCGCGGTGCCCGAGCGGGTGTCCGTCGTCGGGTTCGACGACTCCGCCTTCATGAACTGCACCGAGCCCCCGCTGACCACCGTGCGCCAGCCCATCGAGGCCATGGGCCGGGCCGCCGTCGACCTGCTGTGCGCCCAGATCCAGGGCGCCGAAGTCCCCCACGGCGAGCTGCTGTTCGAGCCCGAACTGGTCGTCCGCGGCTCGACCGCCCAGGCGCCGCGCGCCTGACTCCGCCCTCGTGCGCCGTACTCGTCGCACCCGCCCGTCGCGTCCACCGGCCGGCCCGCGCACCTCCGCGGGCCGGCCGCGTCATATCGGGGTCCCGGCGGGCAACGTGCCGTGTCCGACGCCGACTTGCGGAAAGAGGGCGGCCGGAGGTCGCGTCATGTGCGTTGCTCTGTCAATCAATTACGAAATCAGCGCGAGATATTGCGGAGCATTGTGGGGGGTGGTTGAGTGTGCGACGCGCCCCACCTCGCACCGGTGAGGGGCGCCTCCCACGTTCATGCCCAAAGGGGACCACTCATGAGAAGAGCTCGGCTCCGCCGCACCCGCCGCGTCGGCGCGGTCACCCTCGTCTCCGCGCTCACGCTGACGGCGCTCGCCGCCTGCGGCACGAGCAGCAGCGACGACGGCGACAACGGCAGCGGGAACGGGGCGAATTCCGACCCCGCCGCGCCGCTGGACCCCAAGACCAAGGTGACCATCACCATCGACTGCATGCCGCCGGCGGCCAAGAAGGCCGAGCTCAAGGAGTGGAACGAGGACGTCGAGGAGTTCAACAGGACGTACCCCCACGTCACCGTCCAGGGCCGCTCCACCCCGGGCCAGTGCCTGGAGCCGCCGCGCTTCACCGCGATGCTCAAGGCCAAGTCCCAGCCCGACGTGTTCTACACCTACTTCACCGACCTCGAGCAGGTCCTCGACAACGACGGCGCCCAGGACATCACCGCCTACGTCAACGACAGGACCGTGCCGCTGCTGAAGGACATCGACCCCGACGTCCTCGGCTCGCTCAAGAAGGACGGCAAGCTCTACGGCCTGCCCACCAGCAACTACCGCATGGGCCTGCTCATCAACCGCAAGCTCTTCGAGAAGGCCGGCCTCGACCCCGACGCCCCGCCCGCCACCTGGGACGAGGTCCGCGCGGCCGCCAAGAGGATCGCCGGACTCGGCGGCGGCGTCGCAGGCTTCGGCGAGTACAGCGCCGCCAACACGGGCGGCTGGCACTTCACCGCGCAGATGTACAGCCTCGGCGGCGACGTGGTCGACGCCTCCGGCAAGAAGGCCGCGTTCAACGACGCGATCGGCAAGCAGGTCGCCCGGAACCTCCACGCGATGCGCTGGGAGGACGACTCCATGGGCAAGACCCAGCTGCTGAAGTGGGGCGACCTCCAGAAGCAGATCGCCACCGACAAGCTCGGCATGTTCCTCGCCGCGCCCGACGACATCGCGTACATGGTCCAGCAACTCGGCGCCAAGTACGAGAACTTCGGCATGGGCCCGATCCCGGGCGGCAGGAACACCCTCGCCGGCGGCAACAACTACATGGTCAAGAAGGGGATCTCCTCCGACAAGATCAAGGCCGCGATCGCCTGGCTCAACTTCAAGAACCTCAGCGTCGGCAAGGGCCAGTTCGACTGGGAACGCACCAAGGCCGACGGCCTGCCGGTCGGAGTGCCGCAGCCGAACTTCTGGCGGAACGACAGCAAGGCCGAGGACGACGCCGCCCGCACGCGGTACGCCACCATGCCGGTGCGGAACTTCAAGGCGTTCATGGACAACCCGGTCCAGGGCAAGGCCGAACCCCCGAAGGCCCAGGAGATCTACAAGGTCCTGGACAACGTGATGTCCGGCATCCTCACCAACGAGGGCGCCGACATCGACAAGCTCCTGTCGACGGCGGAGACCCAGGTCAACCAGGTCCTCGCCCACCAGTGACCCCCGCCGGGCCGGGCGCTCTCCCACCGTCCGGCCCGCGGTCGCGCCCACGGCCCCGCCCGCCACCCGGGGCCCGGCGCCCGTCCGTCCCGTCACGCGAACGGACCCTCCCGCCCGGCGACACCGCAGCACGACCGAGGAGCACACCCATGTCGGCCCCCACCCTCGCACAGGACCCGGCGGCCGGGGAACGCCGTCCCCGCCGGCCGCACACCGGCACCGTCCCGTCCCCGGCAGGGGGCCTCGGCAGGGCCCTGCGCCGCAACGTCACCGCCCACGGCTTCCTCATCGGCGCGGTGCTCTGCTTCGCCTTCTTCTCCTGGTACCCGATCGTCCGCGAGTTCCTGCTCGCCTTCCAGAAGACCGAGGACGGCCGGGTCAGCTGGGTCGGCTGGGACAACTTCGTCACCGTCTGGAACGACCCCGCCTTCGGCCAGGCCTGGCGCAACACCCTCTGGTTCACGGTCCTCGCGCTCGTCCTCGGCTTCGCCGTCCCCTTCGTCACCGCGCTCGTCGTCAACGAGTTCCGCCACGGCCAGGGCTACCTGAGGCTGCTGGTCTACCTGCCCGTCATGCTGCCGCCCACCGCGTCCGTACTGCTCTTCAAGTACCTGTACGACCCCGGGTACGGCATGTTCAACGAGGTGCTGGGCGTGTTCGGCATCCCCGCCCAGCAGTGGCTGCAGGACCCCGACACCGCGATGCTCTCCGTCGTCGTCGCCTCCACCTGGATGAACATGGGCGGCGCCACCCTCATCTACCTGGCCGCCCTCCAGGGCGTCCCGGGCGAACTCTACGAGGCCGCCGAACTCGACGGGGCCGGCCTGCTGCGCAAGGTGTGGCACGTGACCGTTCCGCAGACCCGGTTCGTCCTCGCGCTGATGCTGCTCATGCAGATCATCGCCACCATGCAGGTCTTCATCGAGCCCTTCCTGCTGACCGGCGGCGCCGGACCCGAGGGGTCCACCACGACCGTCGTCTACCTGATCTACCAGTACGCCTTCAACTTCAACGACTACGGCGCCGCGGCCGCGCTCGGCCTGGTCCTGCTCGTACTGCTGGCCGGCTTCTCGGCCGTGTACACCAGGCTCAACCGCGCCACGGAAGAGTAGGACCCGGGGGAGACACGGACATGTCCACACGCACGCTCATCTCGCCGGCCCGCCTCGCCCGTCCCCGCGGCAAGGCCGTGTACTGGCTGTGCTTCGCGCTCGTCGTCGTCCTGTTCACGCTGGCCTTCCTCGGCCCGCTGTACTGGATGGTGTCCGGCGGCCTCAAGACCACCCAGGAAGCCGTCCAGACCCCGCCGACCTGGGTGCCCGGCTCCGTCCACCCCGGGAACTACCGGCGCGCCTGGGAGGTGATGGACCTCGCCGGGCTCCTCGGGAACACCCTCTACTACGCGTTCGGCGCGCTCGCCTTCCAGCTCGTGCTGGACGTCGCCGCCGCCTACTCCCTGTCCAAGCTGCGGCCCGTCCTCGGCAGGGCCGTCCTCGGGATGATGCTCGTCACCCTGATGATCCCGGCCACCGTCCTCGTCGTGCCGCAGTACCTCACGGTGCTGGACGTGCCGATCGTCGAGCGCAACCTGCTCAACTCGCCCTGGGCGATCTGGCTCCCCTCGGTCACCAACGCCTTCAACATCTTCCTGCTGAAGCGGTTCTTCGACTCCATCCCCAAGGAACTCCTCGACGCGGCCTCCATGGACGGCGCGGGCCCCCTGCGCGTCCTGTGGTCCGTGGTCCTGCCGATCTCCCGGCCCGTCCTCGGCGTGGTGTCGATCTTCGCGGTCGTCGGCGTCTGGAAGGACTTCCTCTGGCCGATGCTGGTCCTGCCCGACCCCACCGGCCAGACCCTCGCGGTCGGCATCTACTCCCTCGCCACCAGCGTGCCCGAGAACGTCCTCATCGCCGCCCTCACCATCGCCTCCCTGCCGACCCTGCTGCTGTTCCTGGTCTTCCAGCGCAACATCATGAGCGGACTGACCGCGGGCGGCCTCAAGGGCTGAACCCCGCCCGCCCCTCCCGGCACCGGCCTTCCCCCGCGCCCGCCGCCGTGAGCGGACCGCCCGCCGGTACCCCTTCCGATCCTCCGCCGCCGCCCCGTCCTCGACGCCCCGCTGTCCGGGGCGGCGGCGGAGAACCACCCCTGCCCCGAAAGGACCGTCACGTGGCAGCCCCGCACCCCGACAAGACCCCCGCCCCCTCGGACGACTGGTGGCGTGGCGCTGCCATCTACCAGATCTACCCCCGCAGTTTCGCCGACGGCGACGGCGACGGCACCGGGGACCTGGCGGGCGTACGGGCGAGACTGCCCTACCTCGCCGAACTCGGCGTCGACGCCATCTGGTTCACCCCCTGGTACCTCTCCCCGCTCGCCGACGGCGGCTACGACGTCGCCGACTACCGCACCGTCGACCCCGCCTTCGGCACCCTCCAGGAGGCCGAGGAACTGATCACCGAGGCCCGCGCCCTCGGCATCCGCACCCTCGTGGACATCGTCCCCAACCACGTCTCCGACCAGCACCCCTGGTTCCGGGCCGCGCTCGCCGCCGGCCCCGGCAGTCCCGAACGCAAGCTGTTCCACTTCCGCCCCGGACGCGGCGAGCACGGCGAACTGCCGCCCAACGACTGGCCGTCGCAGTTCTCCGGCCGGACGTGGACCCGCGTCGAGGACGGCGAGTGGTACCTGCACCTCTTCACCCCCCAGCAGCCCGACCTCAACTGGGCCCACCCGGCCGTCCGCGAGGAACACGAGGAGGTCCTGCGGTTCTGGTTCGCGCGGGGCGTGGCCGGGGTGCGCATCGACTCGGCGGCCCTGCCCGCCAAGGACCCCGACCTCCCGGACTTCGTCGAGGGCCGCGACCCCCACCCGTACATCGACCGCGACGAACTGCACGAGATCTACCGTTCCTGGCGGCGCGTCGCCGACGCCTACGGCGCGATCTTCGTCGGCGAGGTCTGGCTGCCGGACGCCGAGCGCTTCGCCCGCTACCTGCGCCCCGACGAACTCCACACCGCCTTCAACTTCACCTTCCTCGCCTGCCCCTGGGACGCCGGCCGGCTGCGCGCCGCCATCGACGGCACCCTCGCCGAGCACGCCCCGGTCGGCGCGCCGGCCACCTGGGTGCTGTGCAACCACGACGTGACCCGCACGGTCACCCGCTACGGCCGTGAGGACACCGCCTTCGACTTCGCCGCCAAGGAGTTCGGCACCCCGACGGACCTGACGCTCGGCACCCGCCGGGCCCGCGCCGCCGCCCTCCTGACCCTCGCCCTGCCCGGCTCCGTCTACCTCTACCAGGGCGAGGAACTCGGCCTGCCCGAGGCCGACGTCCCGCTCGAGCGCATCCAGGACCCGATGCACTTCCGCTCCGGCGGCACCGACCCCGGCCGCGACGGCTGCCGCGTCCCGCTGCCCTGGACCGCCGACGCTCCCTACGCCGGGTTCGGCTCGCGCACCGAACCCTGGCTGCCGCAGCCCGCCGGCTGGTCCGCGTACGCGGCCGACCTCCAGGCCGCCGACCCCGGCTCGATGCTGGTCCTCTACCGCACCGCACTGCGCCTGCGCCGCACCGAAGCGGCCCTCGGCGACGGGCCCCTGGAGTGGCTGCCCGCCCCGGCCGGAGTCCTCGCCTTCCGCCGGACGCCCGGCCTGGTCTGCGTGGTCAACCTGGCCGCCGCCCCGGCCGGCCTGCCGGAGCACGATCACGTCCTCCTCGCCAGCGGCCCGCTGGACGCCGACGGCAGACTGCCCGCCGACACGGCGGTCTGGCTGCGCGCGTGAGCGCCCCGCACCCGCCCCTCACTCCCGGGCCGCCGAACTGTGCTAAGGTTCAGGCGTTGCAGTTGTGGTACCCATGAACCTATGTGCGCCTGACGGGAATGTTCATCCATCAGGCGCATTATTTGTTTTCCGGCATCTCCGGATGGGGCCTCTGCCTACAGAAGGAGAAAGTCATGGCACAGGGCACCGTGAAGTGGTTCAACTCTGAAAAGGGTTTCGGCTTCATCCAGCAGGACGGCGGCGGCCCCGACGTCTTCGCCCACTACTCGAACATCGCGACCCAGGGCTTCCGTGAGCTGCAGGAGGGCCAGCGGGTCTCCTTCGACGTCACGCAGGGCCAGAAGGGTCCGCAGGCGGAGAACATCGTCCCCGCCTGATCGCGGACACGTGTCCGCTCACCGGGGTCCGCACCGTCGTGGTGCGGACCCCGGTTTGTGCTGTATCCAGGAAGGCAGATCACCGCATGTCCCGTAGGCCCCAGAAGTCGAACCGGCGCGCCTCGTCCCCTCCTCCGTCCGCGCCGTCGCCGCGGGAATTCCGGTTGCCGGAAAGCACGACACCCGCGCTTCCCGCCGTCGAGGACTTCGCCGGCCTGGACATGCCCGCGGGGCTGCTGAAGACCCTCGTCGCGCAGGGCGTGACCACCCCCTTCCCCATCCAGGCCGCCACCCTGCCCAACTCGCTGGCCGGCCGTGACCTGCTGGGGCGAGGACGCACCGGCTCCGGCAAGACCCTCGCGTTCGGGCTGGCGCTCCTGGCCCGCACGACCGGACTGCGCGCGGAGCCCAGGGCGCCCCTCGCCCTGGTGCTCGTGCCCACCCGGGAACTCGCCCAGCAGGTGGCGGACGCACTGACCCCCTACGCGACCGCGGTGAACCTCCGGCTGGCCACCGTGGTCGGCGGACTGTCCATCACCAAGCAGGCCGCGACGCTCCGGCGGGGCGCGGAGGTCCTCGTGGCGACTCCCGGCAGGCTCAACGACCTCGTGGAACGCGGGGACTGCGTGCTCGACGACGTCCGCATCACGGTGCTGGACGAAGCCGACCAGATGACCGACATGGGCTTCCTGCCGCAGATCACCAAGGTGATCCAGCGAGTGCGGCCCGACGGACAGCGCATGCTCTTCTCGGCCACCCTGGACCGCAACATCGACCGCCTGGTGCAGCGGTTCCTGACCGACCCCGTGGTGCACTCCGTGGACCCGTCCGCGGGAGCGGTGACCACCATGGAGCACCATGTGCTCCACGTCCTGGACGAGACCGACAAGAAGGCCGTCACCACGCGCATCGCGGCCCGTGACGGCCGGGTCATCCTCTTCCTCGACACCAAGAGGTCCGCCGACCGGCTCGCCAAGCGGCTGCTCGCCGTAGGCGTCCGCGCGGCGGCCCTGCACGGGGGCCGCTCCCAGCCGCAGCGCAACCGCACCTTGGAGCAGTTCAAGAACGGCCAGGTCACCGCCCTGGTGGCGACGAACGTCGCGGCCCGGGGCATCCACATCGACGACCTCGACCTCGTCGTGAACGTCGATCCCCCCACGGACCACAAGGACTACCTCCACCGGGGCGGCCGCACGGCCCGCGCCGGCGGTTCCGGCAGCGTGGTCACGCTGGTCCTGCCCGACCAGAAGCGGGACGTCACCCGGCTCATGTCGGACGCGGGCATCCGCCCCCGGACGGCCCGCGTCACGTCGAGCGACGCGGAGCTGGCCACCATCACCGGCGCCCGCGAGCCTTCCGGTGTGGCCGTCACCATCGAGGTCCCCCAGCCGGCGACACCGGCGCAGTCCCGCCCGGACGGCAAGACGGGCGCCAAGCCCGGCAGGCGATCCGGCCGCCGACGCCGGAACGGCGGCGAGGCCGACGCGGCGACGGGCACCACTCCCGGCACGGGCGGCCGCGGCGCCGACCGGCGGACCGCCGCCGGGACGGCGGCGTCCGGTGGCGGCTCGGCGGGCCGCGGGCGCGGTTCTGCCCGCCGGGCGGGATCCGGCGGGGCCGCGGGCGGTGCCGCCGGCGCGGGCGGCCGCGGCTCCGACCGCCAGTCCGCGGCCGGTGCGGCGACCGGCGCAGCCTCCGGCAAGACGGTCCGCGGATCCGGCCGCCGGCCGACGGGATCGACGACCGGCGGAGCCACGGGCGGCCCTGCCGGGACCGGCGGCCGAGGCTCCGACCGCCGGGGCGGCCGCCGCACCTCCGCCTCCTAGCCGGCACCGGGCACGGAGGGCCGGACGGCGGCGGTCCGGCCGGTGCCGTCGCGGCCCGCGGACGCCCCTACGGCATCCGCCCGATCACGTGGAGGAGGCGAGCTGTTCGCGCACCCATGCGGGATCAGGGTTGACGTGCGGCTGCCCCGCCACGAGGACGGTCGGCACGGTCTCGTCGCCGTCGTTGGCCGCTCTCGCCGCGGCCGCTCCGGCCGGGTCCCGCCAGATGTCCACCCAGTACATCCGGCGGGCGCTGCGGCCCAGCCGGACGCGCAGTCGCAGGCAGTACGGGCAGCCCGGCCGCCACAGGACGATCGGCCGGCCGTCGAGCGCGCTGCGACGCCGTGCCTCCGTCAGCCCGATCGACCTCGGGAAGACCAGAGGCGAGTTCAGGCCCGCGAGCAGCAGGAACACCAGCAGGAGTGCCGCGGCTGCGCCGGGGCTCCCTTCGAGGAACCGCTCAGCCGCGACGGCTGAGCCGCAGAGCACGAACAGTGTCGACAGCATCCAGGCGCGCATCATGACGCCGCAGACTACCGATCGGCCGACACGCTCGCCGCGGCCGGCCGGCTCCACCCGCGCACGCGTCGGCCGCGGGAGGGGCCTCCGCCCGGCCACGCGCCCCGACGACGGACGCACGGCCACGGCGAAGGCCGTGCGGGCGGCGCGCGTCCGCGGCCCCGGCGGTCCGACGGTGCGGCCGGCGCCCGCCGGGCGAGGACGGCGGCACGGCAGGGGCGACGATGGCATGCTGGCGTCGTGCACACGCCAGCTCCGGTCACCCCCGACGCCCCCGGCGCCATAGCCTTCCCGCTCCTCACGCAGCAGTGGCTCGACCTGTGCTTCGTCCACTGGTCCGTCGCACCGGAGACGGTGGCGGGGCTGCTGCCGCGGGGGACCGTTCCCGACACGCACGACGGGGTGACCTACGTCGGACTCGTCGCCTTCCGGATGCACCGGGTCGGCTGGTTCCGGCTGCCCGGGGTGCCGTACCTCGGGTCGTTCCCGGAGACCAACGTCCGCCTGTACTCGGTCGACGGACACGGACGGCGAGGGGTCGTCTTCCGGTCGATGGACGCGGCACGGCTGATCCCGGTCGCGATGGGGCGGGCCGGCTTCCGGCTGCCGTACCTGTGGTCCCGGATGAGCGTGCGCACGTCCGGCGGCACCGTCACCTACACCGGTTCCCGCCGCTGGCCCGGCCCGCGAGGCGCGTACAGCCGTCTCACGGTGCGCCCCGGCGAGCGCATCGCGGAGCCGACCGAGCTGGAGCACTTCCTCACCGCGCGCTGGGGGATGCACAACGCCTTCCTCGGCGGGGCCGCCTACCTCCCCAACCACCATCCGCGCTGGCCCCTGCACCGCGCCGAGCTGGTCGAGTGCGAGGAGAACCTGATCGCCGCGGCCGGGCTCCCCGCGCCGCGCGAGCAGCCGGTCAGCGTCCTGTACTCCCCGGGCGTACCGGTGAGCCTGGGCCGCCCGTCCCGTCCGGCGGGCATCCCCACCCCCTGAAGCCCTCGTCCACGCCGATCGACTCCGATGCCGGGAAGCGGGAACGAGGGCGGAGGGGCGCGCATAGGCTGTGAGCGCGCGGTCGACGGGGGCGCGCCGGGCCTGCGCCCGAGGGCTTGCACGAACGGAGCGTTCCGCTGTGCCGCATGCTCACGAGGAAGACGTCCTGGCCCGGATCGCCAAGGGACTCGTCTACACCGAGTCGGAGGCGGCCTTCCAGGCCCCTCGGCGCCGCACCGAGCAGATCTTCGAGTACAACCACACACCGCCCGGCGAGACGGAGAAGCGTCGCTCGCTGCTCGTCGCGATCTTCGGCTCGGTCGGTGAACGCACGGTGCTGCTGCCGCCGTTCCACGCCGGGTTCGGCAGCAACGTCCACATCGGGGACGACTTCTTCGGGAACGTGAACCTCACGTTCGTCGACGACGTGGACATCCGCATAGGCGACGGTGTCATGATCGCTCCGAGCGTGACACTGACCACGACGGGACACCCGGTGCATCCCTCGCGGCGCGCCGACTTCGGGCGGTTCTCGGAACCGATCGTGATCGAGGACAAGGTGTGGATCGGCAGCAACGCAGTGGTCCTGCCCGGCGTCCGTATCGGATACGGATCGGTCATCGGCGCCGGCAGCGTCGTCAGCCGCAGCATTCCTCCGATGACCGTCGCGTTCGGAACGCCGTGCCGGGTGGTCCGGTCCATCACGGACGAGGACCTCGCCACACGCACCGCCGGGGAGTAGCGCCTCGGCCGGACGGCGTTGCCCGGACGCGGTGAGGTCCGGCGGCTGCGCCGCAGCCGTCACCGCCTCGTGGCCCGACCGCCGGTGGGGACGTCCAGCCGGTCGGCCAGGGTGGTGAGGGCGGTTCCCAGCGGCAGGGCGACACGGGTGAGGGCGTGCCGGTCGCCCCTGGTCGGGTCCCGGTTGATGATCAGCACCGGCTTTCCGGCCTCGGCCGCCTGACGGACGAACCGGAGCCCGGACATCACCGTCAGCGAGGAGCCCAGGACCAGCAGCGAGGTCGCCTCACGGACCAGCCGGCGGCAGTGTTCGACCCGCTCCGGTGGGACGGCCTCGCCGAAGAAGACGACGTCCGGTTTGAGGACGCCGCCGCAGACGGTGCAGGGCAGTACGCGGAAGTCGCCGACCTGTTCGTCGGTGAGGTCGGCGTCACCGTCCGGGTTGATCCCGGCGGCCACCGGCTCGAAGCCCGCGTTGGCCTCCTCCAGCCGCAGGGCGAGCTCCCGGCGCGGGCTGAAGGCGCCGCAGGAGAGGCAGACGACCCGGTCCAGGCTTCCGTGGAGTTCCACGACGTCCTCGCTGCCGGCGGCCTGGTGCAGACCGTCGACGTTCTGGGTGATCACACCCGAGAGCAGGCCGTGCCGTCCGAACGCGGCCACGGCCCGGTGACCGGCGTTGGGGCGGGCCCGGCCGAAGGTGCGCCAGCCGAGGTGGCTGCGCGCCCAGTAGCGCCGCCGGGCCCGGGCGTCGGCGGTGAAGTCCTGGTAGGTCATCGGGGTGTGCCGGCTCAGGCTCCCGCCCTCGCCCCGGTAGTCGGGGATGCCCGACTCCGTGGAGATGCCCGCCCCGCTGAGCACCAGTACGCCGCCGGTGCCCAGCGCGGCGGCCACCGGCTCGAGGTCCGTGGTGCCCGGCGGCACGTCCCCGGTGGGGACCCAGTCGAGGGTGGGGCGCATGCGCATGCCGCCAGGGTACGGAACCCGACGAGCGGGGCGCGTGCCGGCCGTGACCGCGGACCGCGGACCGCGGGGTCTCCGGGAGGGCGACGCGGATCGCACGGGTCCCGCGGAAGACCGACGGCCCGTGGACCGGGGCCTCGCCGGCCGAGGTCCGGCCCGTGGACCGGGGTCCCGCCGACCACGGCCCGGCCCGCACTCGGGACGGCCCGCCGGGGACGTGCCCGGGCAGGGCCCGGGGCGGCGGGTCACGCCGGAGGGCGACCGCGGGGGCGTGCCCGCGTGGGCGCCGGCGGGCGTGGCCGGTGCAGCCGCCGACGGCGGCGCGGGGCCGCACCCGGCGGCGGCCTCCCGGGAACGGCCGCTCCGTACAACCAGCCGGGCGCCCGGAGGGTCAAAGCCTCCGAGACGGCGACGGGACTCCTCGTCCACCAGGGGGCTGACATGACCACTCGCAGGATCAGACACACCTCGCTCACCATCGGGACCGCCGTGGCGCTGGCGGTCGGCGGCCTCGGCCTCCTGCCGGCGCCCGCGTCCGCCTCGCCGGGCGCGCCGCGAGCGGCGGACGACGAGATCGTGTTCCCGCTCGGCACCAGGGGCGACCTCAGCGCCACCATCGAGACGCTCGCGCTGGGCGGCGGGAAGCTCAGCGTGCTGGGGACGGCCGACCCCGAGCCGAAGCGCGGGCTGTGGGAGTTCGACCTCCCGGCCGTCGGCACCCCGCAGCCGGGGCCCCGGCAGCTCGCGGCCTCCCAGGTCTGGACGGACTACCCGTGCGAGGGCGTCGACCCCGCGGAGTACACGTGCAGCGGGTTCTTCTCCCGGCTGTGGGCGCTCGGCGACGGCCGGGTCGCCTTCATGACGCCGTTCGGCAGCCAGGAGGCCCTCGGCGGCGGTGCGCCGAAGGCCGAGCTCGGACTCGGCCCGTTCTCCTGGGAGTCCCCGGACCGTGTCGTGGCGGCCGGAGGTTCGTACGTCGCGATCGACGACGGGGGCGTGCAGCGCGTCGGCTCCTTCGACCCGGGCGTGCCCTACCCGGGACAGGTCCACACCCGGGCCGTCACCGCGGTGTCCCTGTGGGGCACGAAGCTCTGGAAACCGGGCAGCACCGCCGGCACGGTCAACTCCTACGACCTGGTCACCAAGGCGAGCTCCGCGAACGTGACGCTCGGCTCCGGCTGCGTCCCCGACGACCTGCAGGCGGTCGGGAGGTGGCTGTACTGGCGCTGCTCCGCGTCGGACAAGGCCGGGGTGTGGGACCACGGCACCGGCAGGAACATCCCCGTCCCCGGCGCGCTGCCGGCCGAGGCGGGCGACGGCTACCTGATCCAGCAGTCCGAGGACGGGCGGACGGTGACGCTCACCGACTTCCACCTCGGCGGAGGCCACCCGGCCGCCACCACCCCCTTCTTCACGGTCCCCGAGGGCACGTGGATCGACATGCTGACCGTCGACCGGTACGGCGGCCACGTGGCCTACGCCGACGGCGAGCGGATGATCCACATCCGGCCGGTGACGGTGCCCCGGTCGCGCATCAGTCTCTTCGACTGGCGCGCGGACTCCGCCGTGGACCTGCGCACGACGGCCGACCCCCGGTGGGAGGGCACCTGGCGGTTCACCCGCCCGCCCGCCTCCTGGAAGCTCACCGTCAAGGACGCCTACGGCGCCACCGTCCGCACCCTCACCGGCGGCTCCCACGAGGGCGCCGCCGTCCGCGTCGCCTGGGACGGCAAGGACGACGCGGGCGAGAAGGCGGTGAGCGGCCGCTACCACTGGACCATGACCGTGGACCCAGGCGACGGCGGAGCCGTCCGCACCCTCCCGGCCGGGAGCTTCTGGCTCTCCGGCGGCCGGTCCGCCGTCCGCGACGCCGACACCGACGGCTACGGCGAGCTGTACACGATGACCGGCGGCGGCCTGCTCGAGGTCCACCGGTTCTCCGGCGGCAGGCTGACCACCTCCCGCGGCTGGTCGGGCTGGAACCCGGGCACCCGCTTCGTCCCCGTCGGCGACATGACCGGCGACGGCTGCTCCGACCTGCTCAGCAAGACCACCGACGGCAAGCTGTACCGGCACTCCGGCGGTTGCGCCGGCGTCTACCTGCCCGACGCCGGGCGCACCCTGGTCGGCTCCGGCTGGAGCGGTTTCGACACCGTCGTCGCCGCCGACGACTTCACCGGTGACCACCGCCCCGACCTGCTGGCCCGCCAGGCCTCGACCGGTTACCTCTACCTGTACAGGTCCAACGTCCACGGCCTGCTGGACCCGGGCGTGCGCGTCGGCACCGGATGGAAGGGCTACACCGTCGTCGGCGCCGCCGACGTGACCGGCGACGGCATCGGCGACCTCGTCGCACGCGACGCCGGCGGCGAGCTGTGGCGTTACGACGGCAACGGCACGGGCGGCTTCAAGCCGCGGACGCTGGTGTTCCGGGACTGGGGCGCCGGCCGCGACACGATCACCACGGTCGGCGACGTGACCGGCGACGGCTTCCCCGACCTGGTCTCCCGCACCACCGACGGCAGGCTGCTGCGCAACAAGGGCTGGGGCGACGGCACGTTCAGCGCCACCTACGTCCTGGCCTCCGGCTGGCAGACGTACCGCGCGCTGTTCTGAGCGGGCACCGGTCCGGCGCGCGCGGCCCGCCTGCCGGATCCAGCCGGGGCACGGCCCGCGCCCGGGCGGTGCGCGCGCGGGCCGTGCCGTACGGTCTCCCGGCGTCCGGGCCGTGGGGGAGGAGGGGCGGTGTCGGCCGGAGCCCTTGACAAGTGAATTGGTCTGGACCAAGTTGGGCTGGCTCCACGCCCCGAACACCCCCTCACCCGGAGGCACTTGTGGACCGCACCAGACCCGTCCTGGCCCTCCTCACGGCCGCGGCCCTGGCCGTGCCCGCCCTCACCGCGCTCTCGTCGCCCGCCCGCGCGGCCGACGCCGACCTCGCCCGCAACGGCGGCTTCGAGGCAGGCCTCGACGGCTGGACCTGCACGGCCGCCAGGACGGTCACCAGCCCCGTGCGCACCGGCGGCTCGGCGCTCCAGGCGACCCCGGCCGGCAGCGACCACGCTCAGTGCTCGCAGACCGTCACCGTGCAGCCCGACTCCCCGTACACGCTGTCCGGTTACGTCCGCGGCTCCTACGTCTACCTCGGCGCGAGCGGCACCGGCACCACCGACGTCTCCACCTGGACCCAGTCCGCCCCCGACTGGCAGCGGCTCACGACCACCTTCCGCACCGGCGCGTCCACCACCCGCGTGACGATCTACACGCACGGCTGGTACGGCACCGGCGCGTACCACGCCGACGACGTCACCCTCATCGGCCCCGGTGCCCCGGCCGGTCAGCCGCCCGCCGCGCCGGCCGGTCTGCGGACCACCGCCGTCACCTCCTCCGGCGTCGCCCTGTCCTGGTCGGCGGTGAGCGGCGCGACGGGCTACGCGGTCTACCGCGACGGAGTCAAGGTGCAGACGGTGGGCGGGACTTCGGCCACCGTCACCGGTCTGTCGGCGTCGACGGCGTACAGCTTCCAGGTGACCGCCGTGAACGACGCCGGCGAGTCCGCGAAGTCGGCCGCGGTGACGGCGACGACGACCGCCGGACCGGGCGGCGGCTCCGGCGGCCTGCCGGCCCACGCCCTGATCGGCTACCTCCACGCGAGCTTCGCCAACGGCTCCGGCTACACCCGGCTGGCCGACGTCCCCGACAGCTGGGACGTCATCGACCTGGCCTTCGGCGAGCCCACGTCCATCACCTCGGGCGACATCCGCTTCACCCGCTGCCCCGTCACCGAATGCCCCAACGTCGAGAGCGACGCCGACTTCAAGGCCGCCATCAAGGCCAAGCAGGCGGCCGGCAAGAAGGTGCTCATCTCGATCGGCGGCCAGAACGGCCAGGTCCAGCTCACCACGACGGCGGCCCGCGACACCTTCGTCTCCTCCGTCTCGAAGATCATCGACCAGTACGGCCTCGACGGACTGGACATCGACTTCGAGGGCCACTCGCTGTCGCTGAACGCCGACGACACCGACTTCAAGAACCCCAGGACACCGGTGATCGTCAACCTGATCTCGGCGCTGAAGACCCTGAAGGCGAAGTACGGCTCCGCGTTCGTCCTCAGCATGGCCCCCGAGACGTTCTTCGTGCAGATGGGCCACCAGTACTACGGCACCGGCCAGTGGGGCGGCCAGGACCCCCGATGCGGGGCGTACCTGCCGGTGATCCACGCGCTTCGCGACGACCTGACCCTGCTGCACGTCCAGGACTACAACTCCGGTCCGATCATGGGCCTCGACCACCAGTACCACTCCATGGGCGGCGCGGACTTCCACATCGCCATGACCGACATGCTCCTCACCGGCTTCCCGGTGGCCGGCAACGCCGCCGACGTCTTCCCGCCGCTGCGCCCGGACCAGGTCGCGATCGGCATGCCCGCGTCGGTCAACGCGGGCAACGGCCACGTCGCTCCGGCGGAGGTCACCAAGACCCTCGACTGCCTGACGAAGAAGACGAACTGCGGCTCCTACGCCACCCACGGCACCTGGCCCGCCCTGCGCGGCCTGATGACGTGGTCGGTCAACTGGGACCGGTTCGCGGGCTGGGAGTTCCAGCGGACCTTCGACGGCTACTTCGGCTGACGACCGGACCCCCGGTGCGGGTTCTCGCAGCTCGTGGCACGGGCCGCACTCGCTGGCCGGGGGCTCCGCCGCTGTCTCACGTCGATGCGCCGGCTGCGCCGAAACCGAAGGGGGCGGCGATCGACGGGATGCCGGGACGGCAGGCGGACGGCGTGCTCCGTCGACGAGTCGAGGGGACCGCTGAACGGATTCCGGTTGCCTGCCGGCGGTGGTGGTGGATGCAATGTCCGGCATGGTCACCCAGGTGCGCCCGCCACGGCGAGATGCGACGAACGCGCATCGCCGGGCCCTGCCGCTCCGCGATCCGGGTGAGCCCCCACCGAGACGCCCCACGGGAAGAGGCCAGGAATGAAGACGCCGGCATCGCCGTCCGGAACGGTACGGACCGATGGATCAGCTGTTCGGATCGGCGCTCTCGTGCCGCTGACCCGGCCCGGCTGGGTCGAGGCGGGCCGACACCTGCTCGCCGGACTCGAGCTGGCCGTCCGTGACGTCAACGACGCCGGCGGGATCGCCGGACGACCACTCGAACTGGTGGTGCGGGACACCGCGGCCGATCCGCTGAGGGCCGCGGCGGCCGTGGACGAACTGGCCCGCCTGGGCGTCGCCGCCCTCGCGGGGGAGTACCACAGCGTCGTCGCCCGCGCCGCCGCCGCCCGGGCCGACGCCCTCGGTCTGCCGTTCCTCTGCTCGTCGGCGGTCCTCGACGCGCTGACCGACCGGCCGACGGACCGGGTCGCGCGCCTCGCCCCGGCGCAGTCCCACGGCTGGCGGACCTACGCGGACTTCCTCCTCGGCGCGGGCCACGGCCGCATCGCCGTGGCGACCGAGCCGAGCGTCTACTGGGCGTCCGGCGTCCGCATCCTGCGGGAGCACCTCGCTCCGCGCGGCGGCACCGTCGTCGAACTCGACCTGCGCGCGCTCACCCCCGCGGCGGTGTGCGGCGAACTCCTCGACAAGGGTGCGACGGCCCTTCTGCTCCTCGTCGGCCACCCGGAGCCGGCGGTGTCGACCGTCAAGTCCGTCCGCCGCGACCCACGCCTCGCCGGGGTCATGATCGGTGCTCCGGCCGGGCAGCCGGAGTTCGCCGAATGGGCGACGCTGCTCGGCGCCGACGGCGCCGCGATTCCCTTCCTGCGCTACCTGCCCGAGCGCCTCGGCCCCCTCGGCGCACGAGTCGAGCAGTGCCTCCGCGAGCGACTGGCCGCAGCGCCCTCCTTCGTCGCCTTCGAGGGCTACGACACGGTCGCCGTCCTCGCCGAGGTGCTGCGCTCCCACGGCGCGGACCGGGCCCGCACGGCCGAACCCTGGCCGCGCGTCCGGGTCGAAGGCACCCGGGGCCTGATCCGGTTCTCCCGAACGCCGGGCATCAGCGTCTGGCACTGGACCCGGACGCCCGTCCAGGTCGTCGATCGAGACCCGGCACGACCCGACCGCTTCCGGGTCCTGCACACCGGCTGAGCCGCTCGTCGAGGTGCGGTGCTCCACCGGTCGGGTCGCCGCGGCGTCGGGCCGGGGACGCCGTCGGCCGTGCCACGGCGACGGGGGCCGACCGACGGGGCCGTCAGTCCCATGAGTTGAAGAGCACCCCGCCCAAGGTGGTGATGCCGTACGAGCGCACCTCGCGCCATTCGCCCCGGGTCAGGACCGACGTGTCGACGTCCGAGAGGGGCAGGGTGAGCTGCGCGCGATCGAGCACGGCGAACCCGTGGTCGGTGAAGGCGTGGGCCCACGGCGGAGGGGCGAGGAACTCCTCGGTGTACCACTCCCGGCGTTCCCGGGCGAAGGCCGTCCAGGGGTGGTGGGCGTGGCACAGGACGGTCCACTCGCCGGCGCCGTCGACGACCGTCGCGGTGTGGAACGTACGAGGGTAGGCCTGTTCCTCCAGGTCGCCCACCCGGCCGCCGGCTGCCCGGGCGGCCGCGTACAGGGCGGCGCGGAACGTCCGCAGGTCGGTCTCCGGCAGCGGCCCGTCCTTCGGACGGAAGAAGCCGGTGGCGCCCCGTGGCAGGGTGAACGCTGCGTCCTCGTCTGCGGCCATGGGGCTCATTCTGCCGGGGGAGGACCCGCCGGCGCCTCCTTCGCTCCGTCCCCGTGGACGCGGTCAGGCCCGGACGCCGTCCGGCCGGGGCGCCGCGGGCTCCAGACGGACCACGATCGCCTTGTACGCCGGCTGGTTGCTTCCCTCGGCCACGCTGTCCAGGGGCACCAGCACGTTGGTCTCGGGGTAGTACGCGGCGGCGCAGCCCCGTGCCGTCGGGTACGGGACCACGCTGAAGTCCTCGGCGCGGCGTTCGACGTCGTCGGCCCAGACGCTGACCAGGTCGACGTTCTGCCCGGTGACCAGGCCGAGTCCGGCCACGTCGTCGGGGTTGACGAGCACCACTCGGCGACTTCCGTGGATGCCCCGGTAACGGTCGTCGGAGGTGTAGGGCACGGTGTTCCACTGGTCGTGGGAGCGCAGGGACTGCAGCAGCAGGTGCCCTTCGGGTGCCCGCAGCACCTCGCAGGTGTTGCGGGTGAACAGGGCCCTGCCGGCGCCGTTGGGGTACACGCCCTCGTTGACCGGGTTCGTCAGCGGGATCCCACCGGGGCGGATCACGCGCCGGTTGTAGTCGTGCAGTCCCGGGACGACGCGGGAGATGCAGTCGCGGATCGTGCCGTAGTCGGCCTCGAACCGCTCCCAGGGGATGTCGGGCGTCCGGCCGAGGGTGCGGCGGGCGAGCCGGGTCAGGATGGCGACCTCGCTGAGCAGCAGCGAGGAGGCCGGCCGCAGCCGCCCGCGGGAGGTGTGCACCTCGCTCATCGAGTTCTCCACGGTCACGAACTGCTCCCCGCCCGCCTGCACGTCCCGCTCCGTGCGGCCCAGGGTGGGCAGGATGAGCGCGGTCTCGCCGCACACGGTGTGGGACCGGTTGAGCTTGGTGGAGATGTGGGCGGTCAGCCGGCAGGTGCGCATCGCCTCCTCGGTGACCGCGCTGTCGGGTGCGGCCCGGACGAAGTTGCCGGCCAGGGCGAGGAAGAACCTGATGCGGCCCTCGCGCATCGCCTTGATGGCGTTCACGGAGTCCACTCCGTGAGCGCGCGGCGGGTCGAAGCCGAACTCCTGTCGCAGGGCGTCGAGGAAGGAGTCCGGCATCCGCTCCCAGATGCCCATCGTGCGGTCGCCCTGCACGTTGCTGTGCCCGCGCACCGGGCAGGCGCCGGTGCCGGCCCTGCCGACGTTGCCGCGCAGCAGCAGGAAGTTGACGATCTCCCGGATGGTCGGGACGGCGTGCTGGTGCTGGGTGATCCCCATGGCCCAGCAGACGATGACGCGTTCGCTGCGCAGCACCTCGTCGCGGACCTGCTCGATCTCCTCGCGGGTCAGGCCGGTCGCGGCGAGGACGTCGCTCCAGTCGACGCCGCGGACGTGCTCGGCGAACTCCTCGAAGCCGGAGGTGTCGCCGCGGATGAAGTCGTGGTCCAGCACCTCGCCCGGCCGGGCGTCCTCGGCCTCCAGCAGCAGCCGGTTGACCGCCTGGAACAGGGCCAGGTCGCCACCGGCGCGGATGTGCAGGAAGCGGTCGGCGATCTGGACACCCCGCCCGATCACCCCGCGCGGCCTTTGCGGGTTCTTGAACCGGCGCAGCCCGGTCTCCGGCAGTGGGTTGACCGCGATGATGCGGGCGCCGTTGCGCTTGGCCTCCTCCAGCGCGGACAGCTGTCGCGGGTGGTTGGACCCGGGGTTCTGCCCCACCAGGAAGATCAGGTCGGTGTGGTGCAGGTCGTGGAGGCTGACCGTCCCCTTGCCGGTGCCCAGCGTCTCGTGCAGGGCGTAGCCGCTGGACTCGTGGCACATGTTGCTGCAGTCGGGCAGGTTGTTGGTGCCCAGCGCCCGGGCGAACAGCTGCAGCACGAACGCGGCCTCGTTGCCGGCCCTGCCCGAGGTGTAGAAGACGGCCTCGTCGGGGGAGGCGAGCGAGGTCAGTTCTCCGGCCATGAGCCCGAAGGCGTCGTTCCAGCTGATCGGCTCGTAGTGGTCCGAGCCCGGCCGCTTCACCATCGGCTCGGTCAGCCGGCCCTGCTGGTTCAGCCACGTGTCGGAGCGTCCGGCGAGTTCGGAGACCGGGTGTTCGCGGAAGAAGGCGGCGGTGACGCGCCGCGTCGTCGCCTCGTCGTTGATGTGCTTGGCGCCGTTCTCGCAGTACTCGTTGCGGTGCCGGTGGCCCGGGGCGGGATCCGCCCACGCGCAGCCGGGGCAGTCGATGCCGTCCACCTGGTTCATGGTCAGCAGCGTCTCTCCCGCGCGCCGGGCGGACGTCTCCTCCAGGGAGTACTCCAGCGCGTGCACCACCGCGGGCACGCCCGCGGCCCAGTCCTTGGGCGGGGTCACGGTCAGGGCCTCGTTCGGCTCCTCGCCGGGCGCCTTCTTCATCGGATCGCCTCTCGCTCCACGTTGCTCCCGGGGGATCAGCCGACGGGCCAGCAGGGCACTCCGCTCTCCTGCCGTTCCGGTTCCGTACGGCGCGGGCGGCCGTTGCGGACGGTGCCCCTCCAGGCCCCGCTCTCCGCCCCCAGCCCCTCGATGTACCGCTTGAAGTGCCGCAGCTCTCCGCGCACGACACGACCGGCGAGCGTCGGGACGCAGGTGAGCAGGCCGGCGGCGCCGCGCGGTGCGATCTCCATCCGCACGGTGACCGCGGTGCCGCCGTTCGCCGTGGGCGCGAACGACACCTCGCCCCGGTGGGCGGGACGCCTGTCGAGACTGCGCCAGACCAGGTGGGAGTCGGGTTCCTGTTCCACGATCTCGGCCCTGAACTCGCCGCGCAGCGGCCCGACGGCGATCGTCCACGAGGTGAGGGCCGGTGTGATCTGGTCGACCCGCTTCACCGTGGTCATGAACCGGGGGAAGCCCTTGAACTGCGTCCACTGGTTGTACGCGGTGCGCACCGGGACCGCGATCTCGATCGTCTCGTCAACGCTGTGCATGGCCCACCCATCATCGGTGCCCCTGGCCCCAGTCTCGCCGCACGTCCGGCGACCCGCCACACGGAACGTGCCGCGCACCCCCGTCCTCGGTGGGGCAGCCACCCCTGTCGGGCGAGCCCTGACCAGGGAGGGCGGTGGGGAGGCCGCGGGGTCGAGACCACCGGTGATCGGCCGTCGGCGTGCCGACCGCGCCCGCCGCCTACGGCCCGCCGTGGAAGAAGCCGGACCTCAGGTCACCGATGACGGCGTCGAGGGGATGCCCGCTGACGACGAACGGCCCGTTCCAGGACGCGCTGAGCGCGAAGAGCAGGGCCAGGCTCAGCCCCACCACGCTCGCGACCCCCACGATGAGCAGTGACGTGCGCAGGCTGCTGCGGAAGACCAGTGCGCCGGAGTTCGCGATCAACGCCAGTCCGCTGACCGCGAGTGTGACGACGTAGAGCGTGGGGACGTCGCGTGAGGCGGCCGCGACACGGGCGCGGCGGCTGCTGGTGACGGCGTCCAGGGAGGCCACCAGTTCCGTGCCGGTAGGGGTCGCCACCTGGGGCCGGGCCGCCTCGGTGCGCACGGCGCGCTCCAGCCGTGCGATCGCGTGGGCGGTGGCCGGGTCGCCGGCGGACGCCGCCGCCGCGCCTTTCCATTCCTTGGCCCGCGTGTTCCGCAGGTAGTCCAGCAGCGCCGCGTGGATCGGCTCCGACCGGACCTGCGGACTCGTCGCCGCCCACGCCAGGCGGGAGGTCGCGGCCGCCTCCTCGCTCACCAGCGCCTCCGCCGCGCGCAGGTAGCCGGCCTCGCTGGCCAGTGACAGCGCGGCGAAGATCGCGAAGGCGGCGCCGAGCGTCGGCATCAGGGGCGTGGCGATCTGCGGCACCCGGTCGTGTTCCGCGACCGGTACGAGGGCCCGGACGCCGACCCGGGCCACGGCCGCGACCAGCAGGGCGAGCACGAGCCCGCCCACGACCAGCACCACCGCCGGCAGCGAGGTCAACCAGTTCACCACATCACCTCCGGCGCGTTTCCCACGAGAGCCGTACGGCGGCGGTGCATGGTTCCCCGCGACCTGGAGCGCCTCGTCGATCACTTCCCGTGAGCGCCCATGATCACAGGCCGAGGAGCCGGGACACCGGCGACGCCCGGTACGGCGTCCCGTTCCGTAGGCCGAACAGCCCAGTACGGCCGTGGTTCCCGGCTGTCGGCGCACCGGGCGGGCCGGTACGCCGTGGGGCGGATGTCCCGTGCCGTGCACCCGCGCCCACCCGGTTCACACCGACGCGGTCCGCGACGCGGTCGTCCACGCGAAGCCGTCCGGGTCGGTGAAGGGCCCGGCGTCGCCGCCGATCACGAGCCGGTGCGACCCGGTGCCGTCGGGGGAGACGCCGGCGACCTTGGCCAGGGCACGGCGCTTGTACAGCGCCAGTTTGACCGAACCGGTCCCGGTGGCGAACTCGACGTACTTGCTGCCGAAGCTCTTCGCCACGGCGAGGCCGCGGTCGGCGTAGAACCGCTTGCTGGCCTTCACCTCCTCGACGCCGAGCAGGAGCACGATCTCGTCGAACCGGCCGGTGGCCGGGGCGGTGTCCTTCTTCGACGACGACGCGACCTGCCAGATCGTCCCGTCCGGGGCCTGCAGGACGCCTCCGTAACCCCACAGGGACCTGGTGGCGGGCTTCAGCGTCGTCGCGCCGGCGCCCACGGCCGCGTCGACGAGGGCGTCGACGTCGGCCGGCCGGGACGTCACGAGCGACAGCGTGAACCCGCGGAAGCCGGTCGTCGGCGCCTGCGAGGCCTGCAGGCGGATCCGGTCGTCCAGGCCGAAGGCGGTGGTGTAGAAGCGGTGGGCGGCGGCGGGGTCGGCCACCTCGAGGGTGACGGATGCGAGGGAGGTCATGACGACGACGTTAGGCGCGGCTCCGCGACCCGTGCTTCTCGATTCCTGACCGGAACACCCGGCACGGATTTCTCCGGGGCGACCGCCGGCGCGCCGGCGGCCGGTCGCGGCGGGGGCGTCCGGTGCGACGTGCGGCTAGGGCAGGGCCAGTTCGGCCCAGATGGTCTTCCCGGACGAGGTGTAGCGCGTGCCCCAGCGCTGGGACACCTGGGCGACGAGGAACAGACCGCGGCCTCCCTCGTCGTCACGGCGCGCCCGCCGCAGGTGGGGTGCGGTGTGCGCCGTGTCGGAGACCTCGCACAGCAGGAAGCGGTCCCTGATCAGCCTCAGCTTGACGGGCCCGGTGGCATACCGCATGCCGTTGGTGACCAGCTCGCTCACCACGAGTGCGGCGGTGAACGACAGGTCGGACAGGCCCCAGGCCGCCAGCTGCCGCTCGGTGTGGGTGCGGGCGTGAGCCACCATGGCCGCGTCGGACGGCAGCTCCAGGTCCGCCACGTGATCGGCGTCGAGACGCCGGGTGCGCACCAGCAGCAGCGTGGCGTCGTCCGCCTGCGGTCCGGGCGGCAACGTCGACAGGGCCCGGTCGCACAGCTCCTCCACCGGGCACCGCTGCCAGGTGAGCACGTGGGCCAGGCGGTCGATCCCGCTGTCGATGTCGGTGCGCCGGTCCTCGACGACGCCGTCGGTGAAGAACGCCACCACGCTGCCGCTGGACAGGCTCAGCTCGACGTTCTCGTAGGGCAGGCCGCACAGCCCGAGCGGCGGTCCCGGGGCCAGCGCGGACCAGGCCACCGAGCCGCTCGCGTCGGCCACGATGGGCGGGGGATGACCCGCGCTCGCCCAGACGCACCGGCCGCCGACCGGGTCGTAGATCGCGTAGAGACACGTCACCCCGAGCGCCTCGTCGCCCGGCCCGTCCTCCTCGGAGGACTCCGCGTCCTGCGCGACCAGGTCGTCGAGCCGGGTGAGCAGCTCGGCCGGATCCAGGTCCAGCAGGGCCAGGGTCCGTACGGTGGCGCGCAACCGGCCCATGGTCGCGGCCGCGTGGACGCCGTGCCCCACCACGTCGCCCACGGTCAGGCCCACTCTGGCGCCGGACAGCGGGATCACGTCGAACCAGTCGCCGCCCACGCCCACGCGGCTGTCGGCGGGCAGGTAGCGGTACGCGATGTCGACCGCGTTCTGCTCGGGCAGGTGCTGGGGCAGCAGGCTTCGCTGCAGCACCAGGGCCGCCTCGTGCTGGCTGGTGTAACGGCGGGCGTTGTCGATGCCGACGGCGGCTCGCTCGGCGAGTTCCACGGCGAGCGTCTGCTCCTCGGCCCCGAAGGGGTCGGGATTGCTGCTGCGCCGGAAGGTGGCGAGCCCCAGGACCGCGTCGCGGGTGAGCAGCGGGACGAAGAGGCAGGAGTGCGAGGCGGCCGGTCCCCGCCCGTCCGGCGCCCCGGGCGAGGAGGCCTCGACGACGGGGCGGCTGGTGGCCAGGCTCAGGGCCTGCGGTGACGACGGCGGGTAGGAGACGGGAGTGGTCCGGAACTCGTCCTGGGTCCGGCCGTGCATCCGCAGCAGACCGTGCCCCGGCGCCGAGCCCGTCGGCGGCTGCCGTCCCTCGACGACCGCCGGCGGCAGATCCACCAGCACCTCGTCGGCCAGCTGCGGTACGGCCACGTCGGCGAGCTCCGCGGCCGTGCGCCGCACGTCCAGCGAGGCGCCGATCCGCTTTCCCGCCCGCACCAGCAGCGACAGGCGTTCCTGGGCGCGGTAGCGGTCGGTGATGTCCAGGGACTCCTCGAACGACCCCAGCAGTTCGCCCCGGGCGTCCTGCAGCCGGTGGTAGGAGCAGGACCAGACGTGCTCGCGCACCGGGTCGACGGGGGCACGCCCGCGGTAGTGCATGCCGATGATCGGTTCCCCGGTCGTCAGGACGTGCTCCAGCACCTGCTCCTCGTCCGGGGGATGGTGGCGGGAGATGAACTCCCCTTCGGGGAAGAGATCCGTGGCCGGCCGGCCCACGTAGTCCGCGATCCCCGCGAGCTCCAGATCGGTCGAGACGTTCCCCCAGACCACACGCATGTCGGTGTCGAAGATCGTCAGGCCCACGGGAGACTCGGTCGCCAGTCCCTGCAGCATGGCCAACTGCGCCTCCCAGCCGCGCAGTTCCTCCAGGTCGGCCGCGACGACGACGGTCGCGGCGGGGCCGCGGTGCGCGAGCGGGGCGAACGTGACGGCCGCGCGCACGGTGCGTCCGTCGTGACAGCACAGGTCCAGGACGGTGCTGCGGGGCCCGTGCGCCCTGCAGAGGCCGGACAGCCGCTGCCCCGGGGTCGCCGCGAGCAGCCGGGCGGCCGGCCGGCCCAGCATGTCCTCGGGCGAGTGTCCGAGGAGGCGCTGCGCGGAGGATCCCCATCCGGAGATGCGGCCTTCGTCGTCCAGCACCGCGGTGGCGGCCTTGGAGAGGTCCAAGGGACTGTGGAAGTCGACGTCGGCCGCCTTCGGAAAACGATCCATGACCACCGCTTCCCTTCGTGCTCCCTCAGCATCCCGTGCCGCACGCCCGACGACAACCGCACGCCTGACCGCCCCCTGCCGCACCCCGGGCGAGCGCCGGACGCCCGCCGGACACGACGGCGCCTCACGGGGCCCGGCTCCGCGCGGGCGGGCGGCGCCCCGGTCCCCATGGCGGACTCGGCCCGTGATCGTCGAACGCGCGTACGCACATGCGGACGGCCTCGACGACCGGGAGCGGCCGTGATCGGTGCCGTGTGTGCGCGATCTCGTCGCGGGCGGGCTGCGCTTCGGCGTGCCGGTGACGTTCCTCGTCGGTGAGAACGGCTCGGGCAGGTCGACCCCGGTCGAGGCCCTGGCGGAGGGCCTCGGCCTGGATCCCTGGGGCGGCTCGCACGACTGGCGCCATGCCCGTCGTCGTGCCAAGTCGGTGCTGGGCGAGAGGATCCGCTTCGACACCGCGTCGCTCGGGCGCCGCATGCCGGGCGGCCGGGCCGCCCGCAAGGGCTTCTCCCCGCGCGCCGAGACCGCTCTGGACGCGCTGGACCGCGAGGGGTTCGCACGGGACTCGGTCAGCCACGGAGGAGGGCTTCCTCGCCGCCTTCCGCGGCAGGTCCCACCAGGCCGGTCCGTACGTGCTGGACGAGCCCGGGGCGGCCCTGTCCTTCACGTCCCGCCTGGAACCGCTCGGACACATCGACCGGTTGGTGAGGAACGGCGGCCAGGTCGTCCGCGCCACCCGTTCACCGCCGCTGACCGCGCCGCCCGGTGCGGACACCATCGAGGTCGGCGAGCACGGACTGCGCCGGACGGCCTGGGACCGGCTGACGCTGGTCGACCACGGGCGCCGCTGCCTCGCCGATCCGCACGGCTACCTGCGCCGCGTGCTCGACCGAGCCCGGGGCGGACCGCATCCTCAGGGCTCTTCCGGCCCAGGGCCGTCGACGAGGGCGGGGTCGACCACGCCGGGGCGTTCCGACCAGAACGCGGGAGCCGTCAGCCGCCGCACGACCATGAGGACCACACCCGTCAGCGCGATGCCGAGGCCGATGACGAGCGGGGGGCCGAGCCCGAGCCACGAGTCGCCGCTGTAGGAGTTCGCGGGGTCGGACATGTCGATGACCGATTCCACCAGCAGCCAGGTCAGCAGCCCGGCGCCGACGAGCGGGCCGAGGCCGATCAGGAGGAAGTGGTGGACGCTCCTGGTCAGGTGGCGACGGTGGTAGACGGCGCAGGCGACGCCGGTGAGCGCGTAGTAGAACGCGATCAGCAGCGACAGCGCGGTGAGCGAGTCGAACAGCGCGTTGGAGCTGATCTCGCTGACGACGAGGTACCAGGCGATCGCGATGGCGGCGACCCACCACGTGCTCACGTCGGGGGTGCGGAACCGCGGACTGATCCGTGCGAAGCGCGCGGGCAGGGCGTGACGCCGGGCCATGGACAGCGCCGTGCGCGACGCCGGGATGATCGTGGTCTGGGTCGACGCCAGCGCGGACGTCGAGACCGCGAGCAGGACGACCCAGTGCCAGCCGCCCATGGCCTCGCGGGCGAGCAGGGCGAAGACGAACTCCTCCTCCGCCGCGTTCCCGGCCAGGTAGGCCGTTCCGGCGTAGGCGACCACCGCGAAACCGACCGCCACGTAGGTCACCAGCAGGATGACCGTCGACCACACGGCGGCCCTGCCGGGAGCGGTGGCGGAGTCCTCGACCTCCTCGGTGAGGTTGACCGCCGACTCCCAGCCCCAGTAGAGGAACACACCCAGCAGCAGGGCCCCGGTCAGGGACGACCCTCCGGCTCCGAAGGGGTTGAGCCAGCCGACCGACGGTTCGAGGGAGTCGAGCGTGCCGGTGCCGGCGTAGACGCGGTACAGCGCCACCACGGCGAAGGCGAGCAGGCAGACGACCTGAGCGAGGATCAGGACGTTCTGCACCTCGGCCGACAGTTCGGTGCCGATCACGCAGACGGCCGTCATCACCACGATGAGCAGTACCGTGAGCAGCCGCCGGACGACGACGTCGTCGGCCCAGCCGTCGAGGCCGAAGGCGAGCAGGCCGAAGGTGACGGCGACGTCCGCCAGCGACCCGACGACCAGCACGCCGGTCATCGCGATGGCCCAGCCGCCGAGCCATCCGGCCCACGGCCCCATGGCCCGGGTGACCCAGGAGAAGGTGGTGCCGCAGTCCTGGTCGACCTTGTTGAGGTAGAAGAACGCCGACGCGATCAGCAGCATGGGCACGAACGACGCGAGCATCACGCCGGGTGCGTAGATCCCCACCAGCGCCACGAGGGGGCCGATGGCCGCCGCCACCGAGTACGCCGGGGAGGTGGCGTTGAGCCCGATGACGAGCGCGTCGAGGAACCCGATCGCATCGGGCTTCAGCCCGACGGCCGGGGGCGGGTCCGCGTCCGCGCTGTCGTTGGCCATGTTCCCTCGCTCCCGTCGCACGTGCATCCATACAACAGGGGGCCGCGGAACATTCGGGCCATTGAGGTCCGTGGTGCGGCTGAGCGGGTGTCCGGGCCGGCGGGAGCGGGAAGCGGACGCGCGGCGGGCCGGGGCGCTCCGGTCGGCACGGGGTCCACCGGCCGGTCGGCGGGGACGTTCCGGCCTCCTGGCGGATGGCCGCGGCGGGAGCGTGCGCGGACCCTGAGAAGCGTGACGTGCCATGTGCCGACCGTTCGTGCCGTGGCGTGGGTCCGGTGGCCGTGAGAGGCCGGCGGGAGCCACGGCAGGAGGTCCCCGGGCACCGGGCCGGTGAGGAGGCATTTCGTATGACGATCCGCCTGACGCTCGTGTGTGTGCGCTCGACAAGCGCCGTTTTCGGCCGTACCCCGCTCAGCGAGCGGGAACTCTGTGGTGCGGGCACCGCCCTGGCATCGCTTCCCCCGTACTCGACGGCCGTCAGATCCCCTTCGGCGGAATCGGCGCTGATCGCCGCGGTCCTCGGACTGCGGGCGGCGGTGGAACCCGCGCTGCGCGACATCGACCACGGCGCCTGGCACGGCCGGACGGTGGCCGACGTCGTCGCCGCCGACCCGTACGGGTACAGCGCGTGGCTGACGGACCCGGACGCCGTGCCGCACGGCGGTGAATCCGTACGCCGGCTCTGCGACCGGGTCGCGCACTGGCTCGGCGGCCTGCCGGCGGACCCCGGCGGCACCCTGGCCATCGTCGAACCCGCCGTCGCGCAGGCGGTGCTCGTCCATGCCCTGTCCGCTCCGGTCCGGGCGTTCCGGAACCTCCCGGTACAGCCCCGGCACACCGTGCACCTCACCTGCTGTGACGGCGTCTGGAGCGTCCAGCCGGCTGACGTCTCTCCCGCCCGGAACCACCACCGGCCGCTGTCGGTGCCCGTCACCCTGCTGACCGCGCCCTGGCGCCCGGCCGACGATCACGGAATATACGTCTGAGCAGGCGGGCGGCTCGCCGGGCCCGTGACCCGGAGGTCACGGGCGCGAGGGCCGCCCCGGTCAGGCCACGGGGCCCGCCGCGGTCCGCGGCGGGCCCCGTCTCCTGCCCTTCGGGGGCGTGGTCAGAGCTGGCCGGAGGCCGCGATCGTGATCTTCGCCGAGGTCGCGCCGCTGCGGGAGCCGAGCGACTCGATCTTCTTCACGACGGCCATGCTCTCCTCGTCGGCGACCTCGCCGAACACCACGTGCTTGCCGTCCAGCCAGTCGGTCACGATCGTGGTGATGAAGAACTGCGAGCCGTTGCTGTTGGGGCCCGCGTTGGCCATGGACAGCAGGCCGGGCCGGTCGTGCTTGAGGGAGAAGTTCTCGTCGGCGAACTTCTCCCCGTAGATGCTCTTGCCTCCGGTGCCGTTGCCGCGGGTGAAGTCGCCGCCCTGGAGCATGAAGGCGGGAATGACCCGGTGGAAGGAGGAGCCGGCGTAGCCGAAGCCCTTCTCGCCGGTGGCCAGGGCACGGAAGTTCTCCGCCGTCTTGGGCACGACGTCGTCGAACAGATTGAAGTTGATGCGCCCGGCGGGCTCGTCGTTGATGGTGATGTCGAAGTAAACCTTGGTCGTCATGCCCCTATCCTGCACGCAGGCCGGAACGCGCCGCACCGCGGGTCGGCGTCAGGCAGGTGTTCGATTCGACGCGGGGCCCGCCCGCCCCGCCGGGAACCGGGTTCGCGGGGAGCGGCGAGGCCGGGTCGTGCGCGGCCCGGTCAGGTTCCGGGAGACGGATCGGGGGTCGTGGGGTCCTGCACGGGCGCGCGGTCCTGCGCCGAGCCGGGGGCGGCGCGGTTCGGGGCGGCGGGGCTGTGGGGCGCCTGCGGGGGCGGCGGCGGGCGGTGGTCGCCGGCGGCGCCCGCGCCGGCCGCCGGCAGGCGCAGGGCGAGCAGGGCCGTGTCGTCTCCGCTGGGCGCCAGCCGTTGCAGCAGGTGGTCGCAGAAGTCGTCCACGCTCCGTCCGTGACGCCGGGCGAGGACGGAGGCGTGGTGGCGGAGCCTGCCCATGCCGACGTCGATGGGACGGTCCCTGCTTTCGACGAGGCCGTCGGTGTACAGGAGCAGGGTGGCTTCCGGGGGAAGCTCCTCACGGGTGTCCGGCCAGGTCAGCCCGAGGTGGAGGGTGGCACTCATCCCGATGAGCGGTCCGTGCCCGCCGGTCAGGAAGCGTGTGTCCCCCTCCCCGCTGACGAGCAGCGGGGGAGGGTGACCGGCGTTGACCCAGTGCAGCCGCCACGGTCCGCCTTCGGGGCCCTCGACGCGAGCGAAGATCAACGTGGCCATCGGGGCGTCACTGGTGTGGGTCACCGCCTCGTCGAGCCGGCGCATGATCATGCTGGGCGGCTCCACGTGCGTCCAGGCCAGCGCGCGCAGCATGTTGCGGACCTCGGCCATGTGGGCGGCGGCCTTGAGATCGTGGCCCACCACGTCCCCGATGACCAGGGCCATGACGCCGTCGGCGAGGAGGAAGGCGTCGTACCAGTCGCCGCCGATCTCCATGGCGCTCTGGGCGGGCAGGTAGCGGGCGGCCATGCGCAGGTGGTCGATCTGCGGCAGGGGAGCCAGCAGCTGGCGCTGCATCGTCTCGGCGACGTCGCGCTGCTCGTCGTAGAGCTGGATGTTGTCCAGCACCAGGGCGAGGCGTCGGCCGACGTCCGCGAGCAGCCGCACCTCGGCTTCGGGGAGGGCGGGGGAGCGGACACCCTGCGCCACGGTCAGCGTTCCGTAGTGGTGCCGGCCGGAGTGGACGGGGATCACGGCGGCCGTCGCCCCGCCGAGGGCGTCGAACAGGGGCCGGTGGGTGGCGGCGAAGGGCCTTCCCGGATCCCGCAGATCCTCGGCCGCCACCAGGAGCGGCTCGGTGAAGGGGGCCCTCGCCCGATGCGGCGGGCCCGGCGGCAGCGGGCCCTCCAGCCCTCTGGCCCGGCGCCGGTGTCCGGGAACGCGGACCGCGACACGCTCCAGGGTTCCGGAGTGCGCGCCGACCAGGTCGACGACGGCCCAGTCCCCGAGTGCCGGAACCAGCAGGGGCAGCAGCCGGCGCGCCGCGGTGGTGGCGTCCATGCTGGACATGAGGACCGAGGACACGTCGGCCAGCAGGTTCAGCCGGTTGGTCAGCGCTTCCAGGGCGGCCATGTGGGCGGCCGCCCGCTCCTCGGCGTCGCGGTGCAGGCTGAAGTCGCTGAAGACGACGACCAGACCGCCTCCGTGTCCTCCCGGCGCCAGGGCGGTGGTCGACCAGATGATCGGCAGGGTGGTGCCGTCGCCCCGCAGGAGGTACTCCTCGCTGCCTTCCTGCGCGTCGCGGCTGCCCCGCAGCGGTGCCTGCATCAGGCACTGCTCCCGTGGGATCGGGCTGCCGTCGGGACGGCGGTGAAGGAGGGCGTGCGCGTCATGGCCCAGCATCCGTGCGGCGGGCCGGCCCAGCAGGCGCTCCGCCCAGGGATTGGCGTACGTGATGACCCCCGCCGCGTCGAGGGTGAAGACGCCGGCGCCCACGCTGTGCAGCACAGCCGTCGCGAATGCGGGG
This sequence comes from Streptomyces sp. NPDC017936, assembly GCF_044328485.1. Taxonomy (NCBI): domain Bacteria; kingdom Bacillati; phylum Actinomycetota; class Actinomycetes; order Kitasatosporales; family Streptomycetaceae; genus Streptomyces; species Streptomyces sp. NPDC017936. The sequence continues at coordinate 217,312 of NZ_JBIRHK010000006.1, forward strand.
TCCACCGTGTCGTACGACCTGGTCACGGGCTACCACTCCTCGGCGGTGGGTGCGGCTGAGGCAGCGCCGTGGGGACCGAAGCGCGGCCGCGGCCGTCCCGTTTCCTCGCGTGCCCAGTGTCCACGCCCCCATGTCCCGAAACCCCGGGCCGCCCGCCGGGACCGTGGTCCGGGGGCGACCGCGGAGGGCGCCGCCGGCGAACGGCGAGCGCCTGGAAGCGCGTGGGTCAGACGTGTCCGAAGAACATGCTGCCCGGCGCGTCCGGGTCGTTCGAGAGGAAGTGCTCACGCACCGCGCGGATGAACTCGTGACGGGAGATCGCGCCGTCCCCGTCGGTGTCCAGCTTGGTGAACGAGTCCATCGCGTCCGGGGCGTCGCTCTTCCACACGTCCCTCAGGAAGCGGGCGAACTCGTCCTTGCTGATCTCGTTGTCCCCGTCGGTGTCGATGACGTCGAAGATCGCATGGCCGCCCCCCTCGGTCACGTTGAGCCGACTGGTGTCGATGACCGCGAGGCGGTTGGCCGTGACGAACTGGTCCTTCGTGAGCCGGCCCCCGTCCACGCCCGCGTGGCGCAGCAGCTCCAGCCAGTAGATCTGGCAGAAGGTGAGAAGCGCCCGGGCCCGGCGGTCGTCCCTGGGGATCCGGAAGGCCTCGATGTAGCGGTCGGCGAGCTTCTGGTAGTCCGTCCGGTCCAGGTAGCCGTCGTGGTCGGCGTCCATGCTGTCGAAGGTGCGCTCGAGCTTGACGGTGATGACGTCCTGCGCGGTCGTGGTCATGGGACGCGTCCTCTCCGTGATCTTGTGCAGCGGCTCTCCCAGCATGCGAGCAAAACGTCACGAGGGCATCCCGAGCAGGGCGAACGGGGCCCGGGTCCGGTGGACACGGCCGCGGCACGGTTCGCCTCGTCGGCGGACGCCCGCCGGCCGGGCCGGGCGCACCGGGGCTCAGACGACGGCGGGGCTTCGGCGTTCGACGAGCACCACGTCGCGCCAGACGCCGCGGTGGCGGCCGACGCGTTCGCGGGTGCCGATGACACGGAACCCGGCACGTGCGTGGAGGGCTAGGCTGGCGGTGTTCTCCGGGAAGATCCCGGACTGGACGGTCCAGATCCCGGCCGACTCGGTGGAGTCGATCAACGCCCTCAGCAGCGCCGCCGCGATCCCCCGCCCACGGGCGGCGGGGTGGACGTAGACGGAGTGCTCGACGACGCCCGCGTACGCGCACCGGTCGGAGACGCGGGTCACGGCCACCCAGCCCAGCACCGTGCCCTCGGCGTCGACGGCGGCGAAGCGGTGCCCGGGCAGCTTCGCCCCGTCGAACGCCTCCCACGACGGCGCGGCCGTCTCGAAGGTGGCGTCGCCCTCGTCGATGCCGGCCTGGTAGATCGCCAGCACCTGCTCGGCGTGCTCCGGCCCGAGCGGCACGATCACCGCGCCGGGCGCCCTGTCCTTCACGAGGCTCTCCCTCCGCCGCTGCCGCGTCAGGCCGTGGACGGCGCGGTCAGCAGCTTGCCCATGGCGGCCAGGACGGACGGCTCCACCCGGTAGTAGACCCAGGTGCCGCGCCGCTCCGAGCTGAGCAGACCGGCCTCCTTCAGCTTCTTCAGGTGGTGGGAGACGGTGGGCTGGGAGACGCCGACGTCGGAGATGTCGCACACGCACGCCTCGCCGCCCGCGTGGGAGGCGACGGCGGAGAACAACCGGAGCCGGACCGGGTCGCCGAGCGCCTTGAACATCCGTGCGGCGGTCCCCGCCTCCTCGGCGGTCATCGGGCGCTCGGTCAGCGGCGGGCAGCACGGCGCCCCGTCCTGGCCGTCGGGTTCCAGCAGCGGCAGCACCTTCGCGGTCGACATGCGCCTATGTTGACACACGTCGAAGCAAGGGTGGTGTTCCGGGCGCGGCCCGGGACGTGCGGCCGGGCCTGCCACCGGCCCGCGCGGCCTCGTCCCGTGCGGGCGGCCGTGCTCGGCGTGCTCCTCGGCCAGGGCGTCCGCCGCGGGGTCACTCAGGCGGGTCGACCCGTGTGCGGAGCTGCTGCCAGCAGCGGTGGACGTGCTGTTCGGCCTCTCGCACGGCCCAGGAGGCGGCGTCGGTCGAGGGGACGGCCTCGCCGGCGCGGGGTGCGGTGCGACCGCGGGCGACGCGGGTGACGCGTCCTGGGCCGCTGCGGCGGAGGAGGGCTGCCCGGGCGACCAGGATCGTGGCGACGACTGCTGCAGCGGTGATCGCGACAGCCGCGTGCTGATCGGACATGACGGTGAGGGTCCTTCGCGTGGGTGGGAGCGGACAAGAGGGGAGAGGGCCGGTGTCCTTGTCGTCCTGGCCCTCTCCCCTCTTCTTGTGCGCGTCAGCCGGGTCGGGCGCCGGCCGGGCGGCGGCCGGCGGCGGCGCCGCCGGCCGCCGTGACCCCGACGGAGACGGGGGAGGCCCCGCAGCCGTGCCGCTGACGGGACCGACCGGCTCGCAGGCGGTCTTCGACGCCGTCGCCGGCGCTCATCCCTTCCGGCGGCGGCAGGCCAGCCACACCACGACGGCCACGCCCGCCGCCAGCAGCAGATTGCGGTTGTCCCGTGCCAGCCGGGCCCCCTGGGCCGTCCTCTGCCGCACCGGTTCGGGCGCCTTCTCCTCCCACATCTGCCTGGCCTGTGCCGCGGTCGTACGGGCCTGCTCGGCGGCCTGGGCGGCTTTTTCCTTGACCGGGTCGGGCACCCTGTCCTGCGCCTGGTGCGCCAGGTCGGTGGCCTTCGCCTTCAGCTCACCGGCCTTGACCACGGCTTGTTCCTTCAACTCGCCGACGCTCGCGGCGGCCTGGTCCTTCACCTCGGCGGCCTTCTCCTGGGCGCGTGCCTTGACGTCGGTCTTCGCCGCGAGGGCCTCGACCGTCCGCCCGAGCTCGGTCCGGGTCTGCTCGACCTGCTCGCGCAGCTCGTCGGGGCTGGAGGCGGTGGGCTCGTCGTGGGGCGGCTGGGTCATCGGTGGGCACTCTCCTTGATCTCGGCCACGTCGGCCTTCACGTTCTCGATCGTCTGCTCGGGTACGGGCGGCGCGGCCTGGTCGACCTGCTTCTTCCCGCTCACGGCCAGCACCGCGGCGATCACACCGAGCACCGCCGTGACGATCAGCGCCGCGGCCCACACCGGCAGCGGCACCGCCAGCGCGGCGATCGCGGTGGCGACCAGCGCCTGCACCATGAGGAAACCGACGACTCCGGCGCCGCCGAACAGGCCACCGCCCTTGCCGTAGCGCTTTCCCTTCTCCTTCATCTCCGCCTGCGCCAGCCTCAGTTCACCGCGCACCAGCTCGGTCAGCTGCTGCGAGGCACGCTGCACCAGCTCGCTCACCGGCTCCTGGCCCAAGCGGTCCGTGCTGTGGCCGAAACCGGCCTGGTGCGGCTGCGTGCTCGACACCGCGGTCACCTCCCGTCCCTCCGCGTTCCTGCAAGCCGGGCCGCGTCCTGCGCCCGGCCGTCCGATGAACGCGCGGGTACCCGGAAAGGGCGAGTTCAGGGCAGGAAATCCGGCCCGATCGCAACGCCGGGCACGAGGCGGCGCCGCGGGGGCCGACCGCGGACGCGGGGATCGGCCGCAGGGTGCGGCCGGCCGGGTGCGGCACGGGTCCGGGCGGTTCGTTCTCGCCACGGCCGGCGACCGGGCCGCCGGGCGCACGGAGACGGCCCGCTCGGGCGAGTTCCCGAACGGGCCGGAGGGCGGATGACCGTGCCGGTCAGGTGAGGGCGGGTCAGCAGGCGTCGTACTTCCAGGCGCCGTCCTCCAGCGTCCAGGGCTGCTTGGTCCGGTCGAACTCGGGCAGCCCCTTCACCTTGTAGGTGGCGCGGCCGAGCTCGCCGGACACCTCGGCCGTCACGTCGGTCGCCGGGTGGTCCTCGCCGTAGTCGGCCTTGGCCTGCTGCACGACGCCGGCGTACGCGTCCGCGCTGATCTCGCCCCGGCAGCGCTCGGACAGCATGCCGTACGCGGTGTCGGCGTCGGCCGCGAAGTAGGAGGCGGTGTAGACCGCGACAGCGGCCTCGAGGTCGTCGCCCTCCTTGTCGGCCGGGACGCTGATGGTCGGCTCGGCCGCGGGCGTGCCCGAGTCGCCGGCGGGCTCGGCCTTGTCGTCGTCGCTGCCGGACGAGCAGGCGCCGAGCGCGACGAGGAGCGCGGCGGCCATGACGGTGGTGGCGCGGGTGCGCATGGTGTCCCCCCTGGACGGTGGTGCGGAAAAGGGCATGGTCCCACGGGGGTCGGACAGCGGGGCGACGGGCCTGCCCGGAGGGAGCGGCACAGCACGCGGCGCGAGCCACGTGTTCCGGGACGGCGCGCACCCCGACGAGGAGAACAATGACGGACGCAGCGATGAGTTCCGCCCGCACGGGGAGTCTCATCACCGTCGTCCGACACCTCTGGAGGAACACATGGCCCAGCTCTTGAGAGTGCAGAACTTCAACGTCTCGAGTGACGGGATCGGCGCCGGCGAGGACCAGAGTCTCGAGCGTCCGTTCGGTCACGTCGATCCGGGCAGGCTCTTCGCCTGGGCCGGTGCCACGGCCAGCTGGCCCATGCGGACCGATCCCGGGGGCAGCCGGGGCCTCGACGACCACTTCACGCGGGACTACGCCCGCAACATCGGCGCCGAGATCATGGGCCGCAACAAGTTCGGTCCTCAGCGCGGACCCTGGCACGACCACGAGTGGCGCGGCTGGTGGGGCGACGAGCCCCCGTTCCGCACGCCGGTGTTCGTCATGACGCACCATCAGCGTCCGTCGTTCACGCTCTCCGACACCACGTTCCACTTCGTCGCCGGAGACCCGGCCACGGTCCTGGAGCAGGCGAGGGAGGCGGCGCAGGGCAAGGACGTCAGGCTCGGCGGCGGCGTCACCACCATCCGTCAGTTCCTCGACGCCGACCTCGTCGACACCCTGCACGTCGCGGTCTCGCCCGTGAAGCTGGGGTCCGGACTGCGGCTCTGGGAGTCACCCGAGGAACTGCTCGACCGGTTCCACCTCGACGTCGTGCCCAGCCCCAGCGGCGTGACGCACCATCTGTTCTGGCGGAAGTGACCAGCCTCGGGCCGGGCGGTTCCGAGACGGCTCGGACCGTGCCCACCGCGGATCAGCCCACGGCGCCCCCACCCCGATGACCGGCCGGCCCCGGCGACACCGTCCGGGCGTCCCGGCGCCGGTCCCGGACGTCGGGGAGCGGCCGGAAGCCGGCTGCCCGGTAGGTGGCGACGGCGCCGGCGGTCCGCACCCGGTTTCCGGCCGGCCGGCGCGAGGTCTGCTGCACGGGGAGCGCCCCGTCAACACCGGGGCCGGCGAGGCGACTTCGGTCCCGACGCCCGGGTGAACGCGGAGGACGAGCGTGCCCGGGGCGACCGGCGTGGACCCGGCTGGCTTCCCCACCGGACGGTGAGCCCGCCCGGGCCGGCGCCACCGACCTGCGCTTCCGGCTCCGGGCCGCCGCTTGACCGCTCCTTCCGCGAGCGGGTGCGGGAACCGGATGCCGCGGAGCGCTACCCCTTGACCGGCTCCGTCTCCCGCGCCCTGTGGGGGGTGCGCGCGGCCGGCGTGGCGAAGGCCGCGGCCATGACCAGGACGAGGACCGGGATCATGGCGTGGCGCAGCCCGAAGTGCTCGCCGAGGTAGCCGAGGGAGGGCGGGCCCACGAGGAAGGCGATGTAGCCGACGGTGGCGGCGAGTGACACGCGGGCGGCGGTGTCGTCGCCCGAGTCGCCTGCCGCGGAGAGCGCGACGGGGAAACCGAGGGACGCCCCGAGCCCCCACAGGACGGCGGCGCAGGCCGCGACGGCCTGGTGGTCGACGAAGATCACCAGGGCGAGTCCGGCCGCTCCGACGATCGTGCTGCCGCACAGTGCCGCCGCCCGTCCGTAACGGTCGACGAACCTGCCGCCGACGAAGCGCCCGACCGTCATCGCGGCGGCGAACACGGCGTACACGGCGGATCCCAGGGCCGGGTCGAAGCCGTGGCCGTCCACCATGACCAGCGGAAGCCAGTCGTTCGCGGTTCCCTCGGCCATGCCGAGGGCCAGGATCACGCTGCCGATGAGCAGCAGTTTCGAGTCCTTCCACACCGCGCTGCGCGGCGAGCCCGGCTCCGGCGTCCCGGCCGGGAGCCTGCGGCCGACGCCGGACGGCAGGTACCGGACGGCCAGGGCGAGCGCGACCGCGTCGACACCCGCCACGACCACGAGGTGGACGAGGACGGGGAAGGCGGCGGCGGTGAGCGCCATGCCGGCGACGGCGCCGACGACGGTGCCCAGGCTGAAGAAGCCGTGGATGGCGGGCAGGGTGGAGCGGCCCAGCAGCCGTTCGACTTCGGCGCCCTCGACGTTGAGGCCCACCTCGCCGCCGCCCATGCCGAGGCCGAAGAGCGCGAGCCCGAGGGCCACTCCGAGGTCCGAGCCGGCGTGGGCCCCGATGCCGATGAGCGCGGCCGCGGCCGTGACCGCGATCGTTCCCGCCACGATGACCGGCCGTGCGCCCCAGCGGATCACGAGGGCGCCGGAGCACAGGATGCCGATCATCGAGCCGACGGAGAGCCCGAACAGGATGAGGCCCATGCGCGCCGTGGAGGCGTCGAGCATGTCCCGCACGTCGGGGGTGCGGGTCACCCACGACGCGATGGTCAGGCCGGGAACGAAGAACAGGACGAAGACGGCGGTACGCCTTCGGGCTGGGCTGAAGGGCATGGGAGGCGGGCTCCATCAGGGTTCAAGGACCGGGTCTGTACGACCGTACACACTCGCGTGTACACGTGTACATACGTGGGGGAGGGACGACTCGTGGCACATTGGGGGCGTGAGCGGCACGCGACGCGAGATCCCGAACGACCCCGGACGCAAGGAGCGCATTCTGGATGCCGCCCTCGACGTCATCGCGGAGAGCGGGGTGCACGGGACCACCCACCGCAAGATCGCGGCCCGGGCGCAGGTGCCCCTGGGTTCCCTGACGTACTACTTCGCCGGACTCGACGACCTGCTCGCGCAGGCGTTCGCGCGGCTGGCGGACACCATGTCCCGGTTGTACCGGCGGACCCTGGAGGCCGCCGGGTCCGTGACGGAGGCCGAGGAAGCCGTCGTCGAGCTGATCTGCGGCCCGGCGTACGCCACCGAACGCGACATGACGCTGATCTTCGAGATGTACGCCTACGCCAACCACAACGAAGCCGTGTCCGGCACCACGCGCACCTGGCTCGAACGCAGCCGGGAGAGCCTCACCCTGCACTTCACCCCGGGCGTGGCGCGCGCGCTCGACGCGCTGATCGAGGGCTGGCCGATGCACCGCGCCTTCGACGACGCCCCCTTGGACCGCCGCCTGGTCACCGCGACGGTCCACGCGGTCGTGGGCATCGAGCCGACCCGCCCCTGAGACAGACGGCCCTGCGAGACGCGGCGGGTGCATAGGATCGCGGGCATGGCACTGCGACCTGTTCACGTGAACGTGAAAGCTGTTGACGCCTCCGCGGTCGGCCGGTTCTGGGCGCAGGCGCTCGGCTGGAGCGCTTACAGCCCCGGCGTGACCACCTACGTCGGACCCGCCGGGGGCCTCGTGTGGCCGGACCCGGTCGCCGTCGGCATCGACGTCGTTCCCGTCCCGGACCCCAGGACGACGACGAAGAACCGCGTGCACCTCGATCTCGCCACCACCTCCGCGGCCCATCAGGCGGAGCTGGTCGCACGCCTCGAGGCTGCCGGTGCGACGCCCGCCGACGTGGGCCAGGGCGAGGTGCCGTGGACGGTCCTCGCCGACCCGGAGGGCAACGAGTTCTGCGTGCTGGAGCCTCGGGAGGTCTACCGGGACACCGGGCCGATCGCCGCGGTGGTGGTCGACTGCGCGGATCCGCGGGCCATGGCACGGTTCTGGGGCGAGGCGATCGACTGGACCCTGCACGAGGCGACCGACGACCATGCGGTGCTGCGCTCCGCCGAGGGCGTCGGCCCGTATCTCGAGTTCCTCCGTACGCCCGACGCGAAGACCGGGCCGGACCGCGTCCATCTCGATCTGCTGCCGTACCCGGGTGACGACCAGGCGGCGGAGACGGCCCGGCTGCGGGCCCTCGGCGCCACCGACCTCGACCTGGGCCAGGGGGACGTCCCGTGGACCTGCCTGGCCGACCCGGAGGGCCACGAGTTCTGCGTCCTCGCCCCGTCCTGACCCGGAGCCCCGACGACACCCCGGCCCCGGCGGTCAGGCGGTGGGGGCCGACAGGAGGCGGGCGAAGTGTGCGAGGGCGGCGAAGTCGTCGTCGTGCAGTCCGTACCGGGGATCGACGTGCCGCAGGAGCGCGGGGGCGCGGTGGTGCGAGGCGACGAAGACCCGGTCCGGTTCACCGAGGTCGTCGTCCACCCAGGCGAAGGGCCGGCCGCCGGCGTGCGCGAGGAGGGGACGCGTCTTCCAGGACGTGCCGTCCGGTCCCGCGGCCGGCGGCGAGGGCCACTTCACGACGGGGAGGTCGGGCAGGCCGAGGACGGGAGCGATGAACGTGTTCGCCTCCACCCCCCAGGTGGTGGCCCACACCAGGTCGTACCGTCCGGCCAGCTCCCGCAGTCTCCTGCCGTGGTCCGTGTTGAGCCACACCCGCAGCGGCTTCACGCGGGCCCGGGGGGTGCCGGGGTGCTGGGCGATCCATCCCTCGGGCTTCATCCGGTGGGTCGCGTAGCCCTCCGGCCGCCGTTCCGGCTTCGCGGCGTACGGATTGAGCGGACCGTCCACGTCGAGGTAGAGAAGGGGCCGCTCCACGACGTCCTCCTCCCGGCCGGTCGAGGCAGGGGGATCGTAGCGCGCGGTGTCCGCGCACGGCTCGCGGATGGCGCCGGTGCTCGCGGATCGCGCCGGTGCGCAAGGGGCCGCGATACGCGCAGGCGCGGGCGCCGAAGGGCGGCCGAAGGCGGCCGGTCACCGCCGTCGGCCCTCCCGCCCGGTGACGCCGATGCGGGACGGGCCGGGTGTGAGGCCGACGGGCCGGGTGTGAGGCCACAGCACGCCGGGGGTACCCGTGGGCTCCCCGGTAAGTCGGCTCCTCGCGCAGGGAGGCAGTGACGTGCTCTCGAACAAGGCCCGCCCCGTCATCACGGCGACTCTGCCGGTCGTCGCCGAACACATCGGTGACATCGCACGCCGTTTCTACCAGCACCTGTTCGAAGAGCATCCCGAACTCATGGACGGCGTGTTCAACCGCGGCAACCAGGTCCACGGCCACCAGCAGCAGGCTCTGGCCGGCTCCGTGGCCGCGTTCGCGACCACGCTGGTGGAGACACCGGAGAGGGTGCCGGAGCAGCTCCTGTCACGCATAGCGCACAAGCACGCCTCCTTGGGCATCCGCCCCGACCAGTACCAGGTGGTGCACGACAACCTGATGTGGGCCATCGCCGATGTCCTGGGCGACGCGGTCACCCCGGAGGTCGCCGAGGCCTGGGACGAGGTCTACTGGCTCATGGCCAACGCCCTGATCAACCAGGAACGCGGCCTGTACAGCGCCCGCGGGGTCAGGCCGGAGACGGTGTGGCGGGACTGGCAGGTGGTGCGCAAGGTGCCGGAGACCGAGGACGTGGTGACGTTCGTGGTCAAGCGGGTCGACGACCGTCTGGTGAAGACCTCGCTGCCCGGCCAGTACGTCACGGTCCGCATGCGGATGCCGGACGGGGTGCTCCAGCCGCGCCAGTACAGCCTGACCCGGGCCGATGACGGGGAGCACCGCCAGTTCTCGGTCAAGCGGATCCGCGGTGAGGGCACGGACCCCGAGGGCGAGATGTCGACGCTGCTGCACGACTCGGTGGGCGTGGGCGACACCCTGACGCTTTCGCTGCCCTACGGCGACGTCGTGCTCGACGACTCCGGGCGGCCGGTGGTGTTCGCCAGCGCCGGCATCGGGATCGCGCCCATGGCCGGGATGCTCTCGCATCTCGTCGCCGCGCAGTCCGGTCTGTCGGTCACCCTGCTGCACGCCGACGTCGACGAGGCGTCCTTCCCCCTGCGCCGGCAGGTGGTCAACGACGTCCTGGCGTTGCGGAACGGCCGGATGTACCTCTGGTACGAGAAGGAGGACAGGAGCCGCGAACCGGTGGACGGGGTCTTCACCGGACTCATGGACCCCGCGGCGGCCGACCTGCCCGAGGACGCCCTGTACTACCTCTGCGGGCCGCTGCCGTTCATGCAGGCGGTGCGGAGCGCGCTGATCGAGCGCGGTGTCCTGGCGCGTGACATCCAGTACGAGGTCTTCGGCCCCGACCTGTGGCAGGCGGACCTGGACTGAACCGCCGGGCCGCCGGCCCTCTTCGTCGGTTCCGGCCCACGGACGGAAGATGCGGGACATCGCTCGGGCGTAACGGGGCACTCGCGACTGCATGCATCACGACAACATGCCTGCCAGGGCCGACGCGCAAGGTCGGCTGCCGGAGCCGCGGTCCGGCGTGCCGCCGCACAGGGCCGAGGGCAAGCACCGGCGTGCCGGACGGCGCAGGGGCCGGTGGCGGCGCAGGCTGCTGGCCTACCGCGCCGTCGAGTTGCTGCAGTCCCCCGTGCCCGGTACCGCGGGTGAGGAGTGCCTGCTGCTGGTCCACATCCGCAAGGTGGTCGGTCAGGTGTTCTACCGGGCCTGCGACGAGTGCGCCGAGGGCGTGATCACCGATGTGGTCATCGACGGGCCGTTCCGCGACAGCGGACTGGGCACCAGGGCGCTGTCGCACCTGCGCTCCCGGTACCCCGGCGTCACCTGGCGTGCCACCGACGACCACCGCCTCGCGCGCGACCTGCTGCACCGGATGCGCATCCCCCACGCGGCCGGCGACGGCAACTGCTCCCACCTCCGGTCCTCCGCCGTCGCCGCAGGCGCCGGGTGAGGGGCGGCCCCACCGTCGCGACGTGACCGACCCGGCGGCCGCCGCCGAGCCCACGCCGCCGCGCCTCGCGCGCACGCCGGCCGGACGCCCTCGGCGAAGGCGCCCGCCCGGGCCACCGGGAGCCGCTATGACGTGGACCGGATCGCGGAGATGTCGAACTGCAGCCGGACCTTCTCGCTCACCATGGCGCCCCCGGTCTTGAGGCGCTGGTTGTAGACCAGGCCCCAGTCGGTGCGGTCGATGGTCGTGGTGCCGTCGAAACCGGCGCGCTCGTACCCGAACGGGTCCAGGACCGAGCCGAGGTAGTCGAGCTGCAGGTCGACGGACCGGGTGACGCCACGGATGGTCAGGTCTCCCGTCATGCGGAAGCTCTCCCCGCCCTCGTGCAGGGTGGAGGTGCTGCGGAACACCATCTCCGGGAAGCGCCGCACGTCGAAGAAGTCGGGACCGACGAGGTGCGCGTCCCGTTGTTCCACGCCCGTGTCGACGCTGGCGACCCGGATGACGAGCTCGGCCCGCGACGCGGAGGGCCGCGCCCCGTCGAAGTGGAGGGTGCTGTCGTAGTCGGTGAAAGCGCCCCGGACCGTCGTCACCATCGCGTGCCGCACGGAGAACCCGATGCGGCTGTGCGGGCGGTCGATGGTCCACCGCCCGGTCAGCGCTCGCAGGGCCGGGTCCAGCACGGCACCGCTGGTCGAGGCCTCCGCGCCGGGCGTGCTGATACCGAGAGTCGGCGTCGGCTCGATGACGGCAGTCTGGCGACGGCTGAAGATACCCATGAGGTCGTGAGCCCTTTCTCTCTGATCACCCCGTGCTATCACGGAGGCGACAGGCGCCACACAGCGAGATGGGTGGGCTCGTCCGGCTTCCATGGTGTCGACTGCAAAGCTGCACAAGATCGACATGAGAGGTCTCCGGTCGACGGCCGGGCCGGTCTCCCGTGCGTCGACGGGGGCCGGTCTCCCGTGCGTCGACGAGGGCCGGGCCGCCGGGCGGAAGCGGGTGCGGCGTCGGTGCCGTTCGCGATCGGGAGCGGCGCAGCGCCGGGGCGGCCCGCGGCGATGTCGCGTCGGCGGGGCCGCCGACGGCGGGGGCGGCCGGGCCGCCGGCGCGGAAGGAACCGGTCACTCGGGCCCGGCGGCTCGTGCCGGGGACGGGTGCGCGGGGGGTTCGGGCAGCCAGTCGCGCGCCGGGTCGTACTCCAGCCACCGGCTTCGCCGTGCTTGTGCGACGCAGGCGGCCAAGAGGCTGCTCAGCCCTGGGTGTTCGTCTCCGGTGCGCCACAGCAGGGACCAGGCGTACAACGGTGTGGGATCCACCAGGGGGACGGAGCGCAGCCGGGGAACCTTCGGCAGGGGCACGTCGGCGGGCAGCAGCGAGAAGCGCCGGGGGTCCCCCGCCACCTCGGCGAGGAAGTGGGGGAGACCCAGGTTGACGCTCGCCGCCCTGTCCCGGACGCCGAACCGGTCGGCGAACCGGCGGAGGAAGTCGAGCCGGTCCGGTGGACCGGGTGCCCACAGCACGCTGTCGCGCAGGTGGTCCGGTCGCAGCGCCGGCCGGGCCGCGAGCGGATGGTCCGCACTCAGCACGGCGTCCACCGGCTCCAGGCGGACGAGGCGGTGCGTGAGCCCCGGATGCAGCGGGGGGTGGACCCGGCCGAACGCGGCGTCGACGTCACCTCGCACCAACGCCCCCGTCACCGACGGCAGGTCGCGTCCGTGCCCCAGCACCCATTCCCCGGTCTGCCCGGCGACCTGGGCCAGGGTCCGCGTCGGCGCGTAGAGGTGCCCCCAGACGTCCACGTGCAGGGGACGCTTCTCGGCGGTCACCGACGCGACCGCGGCGTCGGCGGCCGCCGCGGCCCGCCGGGCCGGCTGGAGGAACCGCTGCCCGGACTCGGTGAGGCGCACCCCGTGGCCGCCGCGCTGGAACAGCGTGGTGCCGAGCAGTGATTCCAGCCGCGCGATCCGCTTGGACAGCGCCTGCTGGGAGATGGCGAGGGTGGCGGCCGCCCGCCCGAAGTGGAGTTCCTCGGCGGCGCGTACGAAGGCACGCACCTGCGCCATGTCGAGATCCACGGCTCTCACCCTAGGTGACAACCGATCGTTGTCGGAAGCGACCGCTCGTTGTTGGATCGCCGCGGGCCCGCGGGGTTGCATGCACGGCGTGCGGAGGTCGATCGCCTTCGCGAACGCCGCGCAGGGCGGCCGGGCCGGGTACGCCGCCGTGCCCGCCCACTCCCGCTGACAGGAGGACCACGATGAGCGCCCCCGAGTTCGCCGCCGCCCAGTGGACACGCGCCGTCGGCGCGGGCGTCGACCCCCACGAGTACCTGCGCGTCACAGAAGCCCTCCCCTCCGTCGCCGACTGGGGACCGGCCTTCCTGCGCACCGGACGGGCCTACCTGGAGCGCGCGGAGCACGCCGGATCGTCCGCCTCGGCGGGTGCGCACCTGCTGATGGCGGCCCGGTGGTTCCACCTCGCCACGCTGGCGCCGTACGCAGAGGCAGGCCGTGCGGCGGCCGAGGCGGACAGCGCCCTGGGCAGGGCGCTGACCGTGCTGGAACCCGGTGCGCGGCGGGTGAGCGGCGAAGGGTTCACCGGCTGGCTGCGCGGTCCCGCCGACGCCCCCGGCACCGTGGTCGTCGTCCCCGGCCTGGACTCGGCCAAGGAGGAGTTCCTCGACCTGGCGTCCGCACTGCTGGCCAGAGGGCTGGCGGTGTTCGCGATGGACGGCCCCGGACAGGGCGTGCTCGCGGCCACGACACACCTCGGGCCGGACTACGAGCAGGTCGTGGGCCGGGTCGTCGACGCCCTCGGCGTCACGCGCGTCGCGGTCGTCGGCCTCAGCCTGGGCGGCTACTTCGCGGCCCGGACCGCGGCACTGGAGCCGCGCGTGGCGGCGGCCGCCACCGTCAGCGGGCCTTTCCGCCTCGACTGGGACGAACTGCCCGAGCCGGTCAAGGACATCATGGCGCGACGCACCGGAGGGGCCGACGCCGCCCGGGAGTTCGCCCGCCATGTGGACCTCTCCGACCTGGCGCCCCGCATCGCGGACCCGCTGCTGGTCGTGGACGGCGCCCAGGACCGCATCCCCGGCGTGACGAACGGCGAGCCGCTGGCCCGTGCGGCACCGCGGGGCACCTACCTGTCCGTCCCGCACGGCGATCACCTCCTCGGCAACGCGCGGCCCGACTGGCTGTCCCGCCTCAGCGACCACATCGCGCACGAACTGACGGTCACCCGGGCGTGAAGCGCCTCACCGCAACCGCACCCGCGATCAGCGCACGCACACCGGACCTCCCCTTCACCGGCTCCTCCGCGCCCCGGACCCCCTGCGCGTCACGGCACGCGCCTCGGCCCGACCGGCCGCGTCCCCGAACCGGGCGGGCCGCGCCGGCACCCCGGGTGTCCCCGCTCGCGGTGTCGCCGGCCGGCGGCAACCGCGACGACGTCACCCGGACGATGCCGGGGCGGTGTCGGTGCCCTGCCCCGCCGCGGGGTTCCGTGTGGCCAGCAGCGCGGCGCGGAGGCCGGCCACCGCGTGGGGATCCGTGAGGGAGAGGCCGGTCAGCTTCTCGACGCGGCGCAGACGGTAGCGCACGGTGTTGGGGTGGACGTAGAGGCGTTCCGCGGTGGTCGCGGCGGAGCCGCCGGCCGCGAACCAGTTCTCCAGGGTGTCCAGCAGGCGCGCACGCTCGAGGCCCGGGAGCTCGAGCACCGGCTTCAGGACCACGTTCATCAGGTGCGCGGCCTCCGCGGGGGCCGCGGCGACCAGCATGGCGAGGGGATCGTCGTCGAAGCGGGCCACCCCCGGGGCGCTGCCCGGCAGGCCCGCCAGTGCCAGCCGGGCGAAACGCAGGGCCTGGGGCGTGTCGTGCAGCGAGGGGAACCGGGGACTGACCCCCAGGCGGGCGCCGGTGCGCTTCAGGAGGCGAAGGGCGACGGCCTCCGCGTCCGGTGCGGCGAGCGCGATGAGACCGATCTGCTGATCCGGCAGCAGCCGCCATGCGGAGGCGAGGCGCGCCTCGCGCAGCGCGCTTTCCAGGCCGGGCAGCGGCTCCACGCCGGGGGAGTCCGCCGCGGCCGCGACGACGGCGTAGGGCCCCCGCTCCGGGAGGCCCAGTTCGCGGGCCGCGTCCCACAGCGTGGTGCGGTCGGCGAGCACGCCGGAGAACAGCGCTTCGACCAGTGCCGAGCGCCGGGCGCCGCGCCGCACGGCCAACTCGGCGGTGGTCTCCCGGTGCGCGGCCGCCACCGCCTCGGCGTACAGGCCGAACAGGTGCCAGATCTCCGCCGAGCGGTCCACCAACTGGATGTCCGGAACGGCGGGACGGGCGCGGGCCTCCGCGAGGATCTCCGACCACATGAACTCGAAGCCGATCCGGTAGGCGTGCAGGATGTCCGCCAGCGGCATGCCCTGTTCGGCGCGGATCCTGCCGGTCTCGCGGGCGGGTCCGGGGTCCGGGGCGCCTTCCCGGCGCAGGTGTCCCAGGACCAGGTCCGCGTTCGCGGTGCAGGACGTGCGCAGGGAGTCGAACGGGATGAGCGCCTCGTCCCCGTAGGCGGGGACGTCCGCGCGAATGCGTTCCGCGATCCGCTCACCCAGTCCGGGAAGTCTGCCGTGGATCGCCGCGATCACGTCTGAGAGCTCCATCACCGCAGCGTAGTGCCCCTGTTTTGTTCGCGGGAACAGTCAGGGGCGGGGGACGGTGTCGTGCCGCCCATAGGCGGTGGCGGCGGATCGAAGCACGATGTCGCCCACGTGAACAACGTATGTCGACGGTGAGTTCGTGGAGGCGGCCATGGCCAATCTGGCGGAGTTCCTGGTGGAGACGGCGGCCCGCCGGCCGCAGCGTCCGGCGCTGCGGCTGGGACCGGACGTCACCTCCTACGCCGAGCTGGACGAGCGCAGCGCCCGCGCGGCCGCGCTGCTGCGGGCCGAGGGCGTGCGGCCCGGAGACCGGGTCGCCGTGATGCTGCCGAACGTCCCCGAGTTCGTCGTCCTCTACTACGCCGCGCTGCGTGCCGGGGCGATCGTGGTGCCGCTCAATCCCCTGCTGAAGGAGCGGGAGACCGCGTACCACCTCACCGACTCCGGAGCCGTGCTGCTCCTCGAGTGGCACCGGGCGCCGGGGGAGGGGGCGCGGGGAGCGGCGGCCTCCGGGGTGCGGCGCGTCGCTGTGGAGCCCTCCTCCTTCGCCGCGCTGCTGGCCGGGCACGAGCCGCTGGGCGAGGTGGCGCGGACGGCGGACGACGACGTGGCCGTCCTTCTGTACACCTCCGGCACCACCGGCAAGCCCAAGGGCGCCGCGCTCACCCACGGCGGGCTGCGGCACAACACCGAGGTCATGGAGAACCATGTCGCGCGGATGACGGCGGAGGACGTGGTGGTGGGCTGTCTGCCGCTGTTCCACATCTTCGGACAGGTCTGCACCATGAGCGTGGCCGTCCGCAGCGGCGCCTCGCTCACGCTCGTCCCGCGGTTCGATCCGCAGACCGTGCTCGAGGCCATCGCCCGCGACCGGGCCACGGTGTTCGAGGGCGTGCCCACCATGTACGCGGCCCTGCTGCAGCACCTGACGGACGCGGACGTGTCGACGCTGCGGATGTGCATCTCCGGCGGCGCGTCACTGCCCGTGGAGGTGCTGCACGGCTTCGAGGAACGCTTCGGGTGCGCGGTGCTGGAGGGCTTCGGCATGTCCGAGACCAGCCCGGTGGTGACGTTCAACCACCTCGACCGGCCCCGCAAGGCCGGCTCGATCGGCACCCCGATCCGGGACGTGGAGGTCCGGCTGCTGGACGACCGGGGCCAGGACGTCGGCGCCGGCGAGATCGGCGAGCTGGCCGTGCGCGGCCCCAATCTGATGAAGGGCTACTGGAACCGTCCGCAGGAGACGGCGGCCGCCGTCCCGGACGGCTGGCTGCGCACCGGAGACCTGGCCCGGCGCGACGAGGACGGCTACCTCTACATCGTCGACCGCAAGAAGGACATGATCATCCGCGGCGGCTACAACGTGTATCCGCGCGAGATCGAGGAGGTCCTGCACGAGCACCCGGCCGTCGCCCTCGCCGCGGTGGTGGGCGTGCCCCACGAGCAGCTCGGCGAGGAGATCGCGGCCGCGGTGGTGCTGCGTCCGGGCGCGGCGGCCACCGTCGAGGAGCTGCGGCAGTACGTCAAGGACCGGGTGGCGGCGTACAAGTACCCCAGAGCGGTGTGGCTCATGGACGCGTTGCCGATGGGACCCAGCGGCAAGATCCTCAAGCGGGAGATCAGCGCCGCGGTATCGGCCCCGAAGGGCTGACGGCGGGTCGGGCGCCCGTCACCGGGCCGCGGCGGTCGACCGGGTCGCGTCCTCGGCGCCGGCCGGGGCCTTACAGGACGGCCGGGCCGCTTTCCAGGGTTTCGCAAAAGGGACAGTGGCCCCGATGCCGCCGATGCCATCGTTCGGCTGTGACCTGGACAACGCTCGCACCGCTCGTCGGTGTCGTCCTGGGCGGGCTGATGTCGTGGCTGGCCCAGCACACGTCGGGACGCGCGTCCGCGCGCGTCGAGGAGAGCCGCGGCACCCGTGAATGCGCCGAGGCGCGTCGCTGCGAACGCCTCACCCACCTCATCGCCTTCCTGTCCGCGGTACAGGAAGCCGAACGGGTCGCCGTCGACCGCTACCAGCACCGCATGGCCGACGCGCAGTGGGAGGCGCGGGCCAGACAGACCGTGGACAGGATGTGGGTCACGCAGAAGACGATCCACATGCTGTGCGCACCCGAGGTCAACGACGCGGCCCGCCGTCTCGCGTACGCCGTCCAGGACGTGATCCGCAAGGGCCCCGACGACCCGGGCGAGCCCCAGGACGAGAAGGTCTGGGAGGCGATACGCCCGAGCCGCCGGGAGTTCCTCGACGTCGTGCGCGACCACTTGCGCTGACCCGCCGACGCCGTCGCACGGGTCTCCCCGCGACGGCCGACGCCCCTCAGGCGCCGAACGGGGCTCGGCCGCCCGGGCGACCCCAGCGGACCCGGCCGCCGCACCCGAGTGAGGACGGGAGGACGGGAGGCTTGCGCCGGCCGCCGCAGACCCTCCTCCGAGAACCCCTCGAGGATCCCGAGGGCGTGCGCGCGCCGGCGGCCCGGGGCGCCCGCCCTTGGGTCTGCCGGCAGGTGTGCCCGCCGTCCACTCCCGCGCGTCCGTCCTCCGGCGTGCGTGAACCGTCGAGGATCCCGGTCACGGTCGTCGCCCCGGCCCTCTCCGGGACCGGGCCGAAGCTCCGCCGGTGGCCCCGTGCGGTCCCGGGCCCGGTGGCGTCCGGGGGCCCGCGACCGGGCCGGCCGCCCCGCAGGCGGAAGCGGCGCCGGGAATCTACGGTGGTCGGAAGGAAGCCGACGAGCCGGAGCGCTGAGGGACAGGTGGCCGCGATGGAGGAGCATTTCGTGTGGGTGACCACGCGCCGCATTCGCCCGGGCAGCCTGGAGGAGTTCGAACGGGCGTGGCGTCCCGACCCCTACCCGCAGGGGATGCGCCGCGCTTTCGCGTACTGGTCCGAGGACGGGCAGGAGATCACCGGGGTGTCCTTCTGGGACTCGAAGGAGGCGTGCGACTCCTGGCGGACGTCCGAATCCGAGGCGCAGCGGCGCGCGGACATGGCGTCGCAGGTCGTGGAGGAGCGGGAGGGCTTCTACTGGGGCCGTGAACTCGCCGTCCCGCACCGGTAGCGGTTCCGCCGCCGGCCGCGCGGACCGGTTCGCCGGCGAGCGCCGGAAGGATCACGGCCGGCGGACCGCCCGGTACCCGGCCGCGGTGGCTCACCCCGTCCACGGAAGCACCGTGGGTCATCGGCCCGCCGGAGCGGATCGAAGCGGTCGGCGAGACCGGTGACCGCGCACCGGAGAAGGTGACAGGCCCCCGCCGGCCGCATGGCCTGCGGGCGGGGGCCGGGACCGTGCGCCCCGGCCCGCCGCGTCGAAGCTAGCGGTCGGAGGTCTCCGCGCCCGTTTCGTCGTCCGGCTCTCGCGGAGTGTCCTCCTGGGCCTCGACCCCTTCCAGAGGCTTGCCCGCCACCGTGCCGCGTTCCGGCTGGTAGCCCTCCTCGGCACTCGCGGTGCCCGGAACGGACCGCTGCTGCGCCTGGTGCTCCGACCCCGAGTGCGCCCCGGGCTCGGTCGCGTCGCGCGCCCGGTCGTAGCGGTCCCCGCTGTCGTTCTTGCGACCGCCCATGTCCGTCCTCCCATCGACGTCGGGCTTCGCCGCGTACCCGGGACGAAAACGGGGAAACGCCCGGCGCGAGGACCGCTGACCGGGGCTCCGGGGACCTCGCGCCGCCGTGCCCGTGCGGCAGGGGCGACAGCGCCCGCCCGCGGACGCGGGGAAGGGACCGTGACGGGACCCCGGGCCGTCAGCCCAGGGCCCGGTCCAGGTTGAAGGCCGCGCTGATCAGCGCCAGATGGGTGAACGCCTGCGGGAAGTTGCCCTGCTGCTGACCGGTGTGGCTGATCTCCTCGGCGTACAGGCCCAGGTGGTTGGCGTACGTCAGCATCTTCTCGAAGGACAGCCGGGCCTCGTCCAGCCGGCCGGCGTGCACCAGGGCCTCGACGTACCAGAAGGAGCAGATGGAGAACGTGCCCTCGTCGCCGCGCACCCCGTCGGGGCTGGCCAGCGGGTCGTAGCGGTAGACGAGGGAGTCCGACACCAGGTCGTGGGTGAGCGCGTCGAGGGTGGACAGCCACTTGGGGTCGGTCGGGGCGATGAACTTGCTCAACGGCATCATCAGCAGCGCCGCGTCCAGCACGTCCCCGCCCTCGTACTGCACGAAGGCCCGGCGGTGGGCGGACCAGCCCCGGGTGTGGATGCGCCGGTAGATCGTGTCGCGGCACTCCCGCCAGCGGGGCAGGTCGGCGGGCAGCCCGCGCCGGTTCGCCATCCGGATGGCCCGCTCGATCGCCACCCAGCACATCAGCCGCGAGTACAGGAAGTCCTTGCGGCCGCCGCGGGTCTCCCAGATTCCCTCGTCGGGCTGGTCCCAGTGCGCGCAGACCCAGTCGACGAGGGCGCACACGTCGTCCCACTGGGCGCTGGAGACGGGCCGCGCCCATTTGTCGTAGAGGTAGATGGAGTCGATCAGAGCGCCGTAGATGTCGAGCTGGAGCTGGTGCGCGGCGCCGTTGCCGATCCGCACCGGCCCGGAGCCGTGGTGGCCCTCCAGATGGGGGAGCACGCTCTCGGCCAAGTCCGCGCGCCCGTCGATGCCGTACATGATCTGCAGCGGACCGGAAGGGTTCCCGTCGCCGGGACTGATGTGCCGTGTCACGAACTCCATGAACGCCTCGGCCTCGTCGGCGAAGCCCAGCCGCAGCAGCGCGTAGACGCAGAAGGCGGCGTCGCGCACCCAGACGTAGCGGTAGTCCCAGTTGCGTTCGCCGCCCATCTGCTCGGGCAGGCTGGTGGTCGGCGCGGCGACGATCGCCCCGGTGGGCGCGTAGGTGAGCAGCTTCAGGGTGAGCGCGGAGCGGTGCACCATCTCCCGCCAGCGGCCCCGGTACACGGAGGAGGACAGCCAGCGCCGCCAGTACGCCACCGTGGCGGTGAACTGCGTCTCCGCCTCGTGGTGGGCGCACCGGCGCGGAGGCACCTGCCCGCCGACCCGGTCGAGGGCGAACACCGCCGACTCGCCCTCGGAGAGTTTGAAGTCGGCGTACACGTCCGGTCCGTCGGTCTCCAGGGGCACCGTGGCGGTCAGCGAGAGGGACAGCTCCTCGGATGCGAAGAGGGCCACACCGCCCGTCATGCGGAGGGTGTGCGGGCGGGCGCCGTAGTGGAAGCGCGGGGCCACGCGCGTGCGGAACGGGAGGGCGCCGCGCACGCACACCACGCGCCGGATCAGCCGGTGCCGCTCCGCCTCGGCGGCCCCGCCGCTCACCGGCATGAAGTCCTGCACCTCACCGACCCCGTCCTCGGTGAAGAACCGGGTGATCAGGACGTTGGTGTCGGGGAAGTAGAACTGCTTGGTCCGTGCCGGGACGGCCGCCGCCAGTTCGAAGCGGCCGCCGCGCTCGGCGTCCAGGATCGAGCCGAAGACGCTCGGGGCGTCGAAGGCGCCGCAGCAGTACCAGTCGATCGTGCCGTCCGTCCCCACCAGGGCCACGCTGCGCAGGTCCCCGATCAGCCCGTGCTCGGCGATCGGCAGGTAGCGGCTGGCTTCGTGCGCGTACGGGTGGTTCGGCATGTCCGTCATCGCACCTCCCTGGCCCGACCCGCACCGGCGAGACTTCCAGCCTAGGCGCTGTTCCCCTCCGGCGACGGCCGTGACGGCCGGCGTTCCCCTCCGGCCGTCACCGCCGTGCGGCCGCCGCGTCCGCGCGGGCCCGTCGCCACGGCGCCGCAGGCGCCGCCGTCCGGCGGAGGGGGACGCCGCCGTCCGGCGGAGGGGGACGCCGCCGTCCGGCGGAGGGGGACGCCGCCGTCCGGCGGAGGGGGACGGTCGACGATCACCGCGCTCGTCCCCCCGGCCCCCGACGCGGC
Organism: Streptomyces sp. NPDC017936; assembly: GCF_044328485.1. NCBI lineage: Bacteria > Bacillati > Actinomycetota > Actinomycetes > Kitasatosporales > Streptomycetaceae > Streptomyces > Streptomyces sp. NPDC017936. The sequence continues at coordinate 238,686 of NZ_JBIRHK010000006.1, forward strand.
ACAGCGCGCGAGCGGCACCGCGGACTCGGCCGTTCACCCCGTCGGCCCCCCGTCGCGGAGACCGCCGAGGCGACGACCACCGCCACGGACGCCGCTTTCACACGTCGACGGGGCCCGCTCCGACGGCCGTCGCCGCGGCGGTCTCCCTCCCGCCACGCGCATGGCCGCAGTCGGCCGGGGCACCAGGAAGAGTCCGTGTCGTGCCGGCGCCGGAGCGGTGCGCCGACCGGGCGTGAGGGAGGCTGGGGTGTTCGAAGGGTTCCAGGAGGCGCGACTCGACGTCGGCGAGGCGTCCGTCTTCGTGCGCTTCGGCGGCGAGGGCCCGCCGGTGGTCCTGCTGCACGGTCATCCCCGTACGTCGGCCACCTGGCACCGGGTCGCTCCGCGGCTCGTGGAAGCCGGTCACACGGTGGTCTGCCCGGACCTGCGCGGGTACGGCCGCTCCAGAGGACCGCGCTTCACGGCGGATCACGCGGGCTACTCCAAGCGCGCCGTGGCCGCTGACGTGGTGGCCGTCATGCGCCGTCTCGGCCACCGCCGGTTCGCGCTCGCCGGGCACGACCGCGGGGGCAGCGTGGCGCTGCGCCTGACGCTGGACCACCCCGACGCCGTCTCCCGCGTGGCCTTCCTGGACTGTCTGCCGCTGACGGAGCACCTGTCGCGGATCACGGTCGAGTTCGCCACTCAGTGGTGGCACTGGTTCTTCTTCGCCCAGCCGGACGTCCCCGAGCGGGTCATCACCGCCGACCCCGACAGCTGGTACCGCGGCGACCCCGATGCCATGGGGCCGGAGAACCACGACGAGTGGCGGCGGGCCACCCGCGATCCTGACGTGGTGCGGGCGATGCTCGAGGACTACCGGGCCGGCCTCACCGTCGACCGGCAGCACGAGCAGGCCGACCGGGACGCCGGCTCGCGCGTCACCTGCCCGACGCTGGTCCTCTGGTCACTCCAGGACGACCTGGAGGACCTCTACGGCGATCCCCTCGCGATCTGGCGCCGGTGGGCCACCGACGTCCGGGGGCACGGCATCGACTCCGGGCACCACGTCGCCGAGCAGGCGCCCGCGGCCCTGGCCTCCGCGCTCGTCGACTTCCTCCGGGAAGGTCCGACCGGCTCCCCCCGGTGACCGCCGGCACACCGCGGCACGTGAGCTCGTCGTCGCTCCCGCCGGAGGCGGACGGACGCGGCCACGGCACCGGTCATGGCGGGTCCGGCCCCCCGAGCCCGCCCGGTGCACCACCACGCTGCGCAACCCCGGCAGCGAGGAGACCACGGTCACCGTGACCGGCCGGGGCCCGGCTCAGCGCACCGGGAAGCCGAAGGAGCAGCCCTGCTCCTTCAGCCAGGGCAGGATCCGGCGCAGGGCCTGGACGGTCTGGGACCGGTCGCCGCCCGCGTCGTGGAAGAGGAGCGTCGGCCCGTTGGGCAGCTCCCGCTCGACGGTGGCGACGATGGCGTCCGCACCGGGCCGCTCGAAGTCCTTGGAGTCCACGTTCCAGCCCAGCGGGCGCATGCCCCGGGAGGCGGCCAGCGTGCGGCTGTAAGGGGTGAAGGCCCCGCCGGGCGCCCGGTAGTACATCGGTCGTACGCCCCCGGACGCCTCGGTGATCATGCGCTCGGCGTCGCGTATCTGCTGCGACTGGTAGGCCTGGGACTTGGCGTCCATGCCGGTGTCGTGGGACACCGAGTGGTCGCACAGCCGGTGCCCGGCCGCGACCACCTTCTTCACGAGGTCCGGGTGGGCCTGCGCCTGCGTCCCCACCATGCAGAACGTCGCCTTCACCCCGTACTCGCGCAGCACGTCGAGCACCTGCGGCGTCCACACGGGGTCCGGTCCGTCGTCGATGGTGATGTTGACACCGCGCGCCCCCTTGTCCGAGGCGTGCGCGATGGTCGCCGTCACCGGCTTGACGTCGCTGCCCGACGTGGCCGGCGCGGCCGCTCGGGGCGACGAGTCGCTCACGGCGCCGGCCTGCGCGGCCCACACCGAGGCGCCCGCGGCCAGCACGGTCACCCCGAGCGCCGCCCCGACCACCTTGCCGTACCAGCCCCGCCCGCCGCCGTGCCGTGCCATGTCGACCGTCCTCTCCCGCAGTTGCTCGCCGTTCCTCGGCCACTGGTGACCACTTGGCAGGACGGGGCGCGGTGGCCACGGGATGCGTCCGTTACCGAATACGGACACATCAAGGGGAGTTCGCGGACAACCCCGCTGATCACGCCTCGCACGCGAAGCGGGCCTGCCCATGTTCAGGGGCGGAGTGCGTAGCAGCGCAGCACGTCGAGATCGGCGACGCGTACGACGGACCAGCCCGCGGTCAGGACCTCGGCCTCGGCGGGGCTGATCCCGAGGCCCTGGCGGGGATCACCGGTCTCGCGGCGGCCGGCGACCTCGGTGACGACCCAGAAGGTCCCGCCGGGGGCGAGGACCTGCCTGACGCGGTCCAGGAAGGCCGGCTTGTCCTCCGACCACCGGTAGACCAGGCGGCAGGTGACGACCGCGTACGCGGGATCCGGCAGGGCGCTGAGGTCGTCGGTGACGAAGTCCATGAGACGCAGGACCGGCCCGGCGCCGTGCCCGGAAAGGGGAGTGGCCCGGGCCGCTGCGACGGCGCTGGGCGCGAAGTCGATGCCGGTGGTGCGGTAGCCGAGCTGGTGGAGGCGGCGGGCGAGTGCGCCGTCGCCGGTGCCGATGTCGAGAGCCGGGCGTCCGCGACCGGGCCCGATGTGATCGGCCAGCAGCGTGGCCTCGGCTCCGGTGACCTCCCGGTACCGGCGTCCGCCGGCCCAGAGCGGCTCCCAGTAGTCGGCGGTGGCGGGGGTGTTCGGCATGCGGTTCCTTCACGATCAGGCCATGGAGCCGGACTGGTCGCGGGACGCGAACGCTGCTCGACCCCACGCTCACACATCGATGGCCTTGCGGGCATGGCGCACGAACTGTTCCCGCTTGTTCGACGCGTGGTTGAGGAAACGCCGGATGCGATGGGACTCGTTCGCCGCGAGCGCGTCACCGCCCTCGCGGCCGATGGTTCTCGCCTGGATCGCTGCGACGCAGGCCGACAGCGACTTGGCCGACTCGCCCGCCATGCGCGCCAGTTCCTCCGGACCTTCGAGCTCGACCGCGGTCTGAGCGTCGGCCAGACCGCCTCGGACCAGCCTCCGGGTCTCGTCGAGCGCGCCGCGCAGCCCGTCGAGGTCATGGCCCGGCCTGGCCAGCTCGGCCTCGATGCTCCGCAGCGCCTCGTAGACCTCGTCGGCTTTGACCGTGAAGGCGGCGTAAGCGTCCCGGCGCAGCTGGCGACGCCAGTGACGATGCTCAGCCCGTACCTGTCGCTGCCCCGCCACCCCTGCGACGACCGCTGCCAGGGTCGTCCCCACCACTCCCACTCCGGCACCCAGAACCGCTGAAGTCCCCGCATCCACAGCAGTAGGTTGCCAGCAAGAGCCTCTGAGCGCTCGGAAACCTCAAGACCGGTTCACCGACAGCAACCGCCAGTCGGCCATGACCCCAGGAATCCGCCATCAGCCACGGATGTCCAGGCCGTCGCGAGCGAGCGCCACCCGCATCCGGCTGAGCCACTCCGCGCCCATCCGGCGCCCGTCCGGGAACTGGTCGCCCCGACCCCACCGCCACGCCGTGATCATCGCCGGCACGAGGATCCGGCACTCGCGCAACACGTCCTGATCGACGCCCGGGTAGTGCTCGCCGACTTCTTCGGACTGCGCAAGCGCAGTGGCCGGCCCGTGACCGTCCAGCGCCGGTCCACGGCCGGAGCGGCTCAGCGGCGAGGTTCCCCCGAGGCGAGGAGAGCGGCGACAGCCGGTCAGACGGAGTTCACGCGGAGGATCCCGACGACGCGCCTGCCTCGGGGAAGTATCCGCCGAAGGCGCGTGAGCGTCCTCTCGCGCGGCTCCAGGATCGGGCTCGTGCAAGAGGACGGCTCCGCGTCGGACGGGGTCAGGGCCGCTCCATGCGCCCGGACGTCATCCGGTCGTCGTGCGTTCCTTGGACGGCGTCCGGCGTGCCGCCGGGGCGTCCAGGTGGACGACGACGGTGGTGTAGAAGCGGTGTACGGCGTCGTCGACGCTGCGGATGAAGCCGGACTCGGCGTTGCCGCGGCCGCTTCCCATGTTCTTGAGCAGGGACAACCGGAACCCGGTGATCCTGGTGCCGTTGTCCTTGGGGAGCAGGTCCGCCGGCTCGGGGCGGAGCCGCTCCAGCGTTCCGCGTGGACCTCCGCTGTCACTGTCGACGAGTGTTTCGACGTGGAGGTCCGCGGGTGCCTCGGCCAGGCGCCGGACGAGTCGCTTGGCCCAGCTCAGGGGATAGCCCTGCTCAGGCGCCGGGACGTCGATGCCGGTGCGCAGTTTGCCGGTGCGCAGGTCGGCGCTGATGGCCAGGACGCCGGGGGTTCCGTCGATGCGCAGCTCCGCTTGGAGCCGTCCGTCGAGGCAGAGCTGGTCGGCGAGGCGGTTCCGGCGCTCCTTGGGATCCGCTCCGCGCCTGGCGCGCTGGACGGGCAGCACTTTCTGTCCGAGTTCGCCGCCCAGCCTGAGGCAGACCTGGCGGATGAGCCGCTCCCAGTTCTCGACCACCTCCAGTGCCCGTGCGTCGCCCTGGCAGAGGGTTTCGTCGTCGATTCCGTTGCGTACGGGGACCCAGGCGGGGCCCATGTTCTGGAACCCGTGGCAGCCGGAGTTCTCGTGCTGCAGGTAGTGCAGCAGTTCCTGGAGGAGCCAGGCGTGTGCCGCGTTGCTCACCCCCTCGTGCCTGATCAGCATCTGCGCCTGGTAGGCGACTTCCGCCCAGGACAGGTGACAGAGGGCCACCTTGTGCTTGCGCCGCTTGTCGATCTTGACGTCGACGAGCGGACTGCCCTCCAGCGCGACGTCGTTCGTCAGTGTGATCACGGCCTCGTAACCGCGGCGCGCGGCGATGTCCATGTACGCCTGCACCTGGTCGGCCTTGAGCGCGTTGCCGTTGGTCTTCGTCTCGACCAGCGCGGTCCACAACTTGCCGGCCCGCTCCACACGGATCACCCCGTCCGGGCGCCGCGGGCTGTCACCATGGGGCAGGGAGACCTCCGTGAACGTCTCCATGCGACCCGCCGGAGCGCCGAATCCGGCGGTGAGCCTCCTGCTGAACTCCGGTACCTGGGCCATCACCGACAGCAGCACCGAAGTGGCACGCATCTCACGGTCCCGGTCGCTCTTGAGCACCGAGACCGGGAAAAGCCTGGCCTGCCTCCAGGAGTCGTTCTCCGCCAGGGTGTTCCTGACCGCCTTGGGAAGGGTGATCTTCTTCTTCGCGGTACGAGGACGAGCGGCCGGCTTCTTCGGCCCGACAGCCTCGCCCTCAGGCCGGCGAGGAGCAGGGATGGCTTCCAGCACCGTTCGCGTGGCCGGCTCCTCGGCCGGCGCCGACTCCGTCGCATCCGCCTGCTCGTCGCCTTCGGTGCTTTCGAGTGCTGCTTCCGCCTCCGCGGCCGCGTCGTCCTCGATGTCGACCCCGAAGTCCGTCGCCAGCCCCGCAAGACCGGTTTCGTAGCCTTGCCCGACGGCGCGGAACTTCCATTCCTCCCCCCGCCGGTACAGCTCGCCGAAGATGACCGCCGTCATGGAGTCGGCGTCATCGACGGCGAACCGGAGGAGGCTCTCACCGGCCGCGTCGGCCAGTGTGATCCTCACGTCCTCCAGTTCACCGAAGCGGGCTCCGTCGTACCTGCTCGCGGCGACGACGATGCGGTCGGTCCCGGACGGGACCGCGGTGAGGTCGAAGCTGATCCGGTCCTCGCTGCCGTCCGCCGTCGGCGTCTTCCCCAGAAGCTGCACGCTTCCGTCCGCGGCCACCGGGTGGTTGTAGAAGTAGAAGTCGTCGTCGCTGCGCACCTTGCCGTTCGCGTCCAGCAGCAGGACCGACACGTCCGCGTCGCCCTCGCCGGTGGGGCTGACCCAGCCCAGACTGACGATCACTGAACCGACGTCGTCGCTCAGGTCCGCCAGGGCCACGTTCGAACCCTTGATCATTTCCTGCACAAAGCCCCCCAACGGCGCACCTTGGGCATGCGGAGGATTCCGCATCACATGCCCCTTTGCGCGACACAAGATGACGAGTCGCGCGCGGAAAACTGTAATACGCACGGAGCTCAATCGCGGAGGTTCTGTGAAGACGGGTGCCTGAGAGGGGAGGCGGGCCGGGCGGCGTGCGCCGTTGCCGCGCCGCCCAACAGGGACTCACCCCTGCAGACAGGAGAGTCCACGCCGTGGTCGGAGCACCCCTGTCCGAACGGCCGGCGTCCAGCAGTCGCGGAAGTCGGGTCATGGGTTCTTGGCGTGCTGGAGCATCGCGCGTACGTCGTCCTCGAACCGCAGGCGTCGGACGACGAAGCGCCGGTACCTGATCGGGAGCCAGAACGTGGACCGGGCTCCCGTGCGGTGTTCGATGTCGACCATCACCGCCGAGTCCAGCCTGGGCAGTTGTCCGAACAGGAGCGGGATGATCCAACCCCAGGTGCGCGAGTCGATCGCGTTGCCGTAGACCAGGGCGGCGCACCGGTTCGTTCCCCGTTTCTCCCGCAGGGCGCCGGCGAAGGAACGGGCGGACCGCGGACCGTCCCAGTCGACGTGCTTGCTCAGTTCGCCGGAGTCCACCTGCACCACGACCTCGTCGCTGTCCCGGAGTGTGATCCACTGCAGCCGGACGCCCCGGCGACGGGTCCAGGCCCTCGGGGCGACCCGCACCACCGTCTCGAGGACGCGGAGGTAGTCCGCGCGCACGGGAGCTGGAAGAGAGCCGAGTTCGGCCAGTACGGCCTCGCTCCGCACCGACATGCACGCCCCCGACGTGGTGTGTGACGCTGACGGGTCGAAGGGTAGTACAGCCTGGCTCCGGCAGCGCACCGTGAGGAACGCGCCAGGCGATCCGCGGCTCTCGCGAGAACCGCGAGAGCCGCCGGCCCGTCGGGGGCGTCCTCCCCGGGCGCCGGGAAGGCGCGGCTTCCGGGGAGGAGGGCGCCCCGCCCCGTTCGACGAGATCGGCCAGATCCTGGGCAAGTCCACCGCCGCCTCCAAGATGCTCGCCAGCCGCGCCCGCAGGAAGGTGCAGGCGCCCGAGCGGCCGGCCGGCGCGGGACGGGAGCAGCGCGAGGTGGTCCAGGCCTTCCTGGCGGCGGCCCGCCGCGGCGACTTCGAGGGATTGCTGCGCGTACTCGACCCCGAGGTGAAACTGACCGCCGACACCCCGTCCGGCGTGGTCGTCGCCCTGGGCGCCACCAAGGTCGCCGCAGGCGCGCGGCTGTCCGCCGGCGCAGCCGCACAGGGGCGGGCGGTGCTCGTCAACGGCCTCCCGGGAATCGTGTCGTGGCGCGAGGACGGCACCCCGCTCTCGGTCGTCGCGTTCACCGTGGTCGAGGGCCGGATCACCGACATCATGATCGTGACCGACCCGGTCAAGCTCGCGCGGACGGACCTGCCCGATCCGGCGTGAGTCCGTACCGGGGCGGCGCGCCGGCGGGCCCGGGGGATAACCCCCGGGCGCCCGGGGGGAACGCCTCGCGGGCAGGGGGTGGCTGGCAGGCTTCTGCAGGTCGCGGGGCCGGCGGGAGACTTCGGGCCATGACGACTTCTCCCGATGCCTTCGTGGCGCCCCGCTCCGCTCCTGCTGTCGTGGAAGGGTCCGGTGCCGACGGCGGCAGCGACTTCGCGCGGCTCTCCCGACGGATAGCCGCGGCCGGTCTGATGCGTCGGCGTCCCGGTTACTACGCGGCACGGATCAGCCTGGTGGTCGCCCTGTACGCGGCAGGGTGGGGGGCCTTCTTCCTCCTGGGCGACACCTGGGGACAGTTGGCCGTGGCGGCCTTCTTGGCCTTCGTGTTCGGGCAGGTCGCCCTGCTCGCGCACGACCTGGCCCACCGGCAGGTCTTCCGGCGGCGCCGGCCCAGCGAGATCATGGGCAGGCTGTTCGGGAACCTGGGCGTCGGCATGAGCTACGGCTGGTGGATGAACAAGCACACGCGTCACCACGCCAACCCCAATCACGAGGACCTGGACCCCGATGTCGCCCCGGACATCCTGGTGTGGTCCACCGACCAGGCGCGCGCCAGCAGCGGTGCGGCGCGCCTGATCGGCGGTCACCAGGCCCTGCTGTTCTTCCCGTTGCTGACCCTCGAAGGCTTCAACCTGCACGTCGCGAGCCTGCGGGCGCTGCGTTCGCCCCACATGAAGGAGCGGACGCTGGAGGGCGTCCTGCTCCTGCTGCACATCGTGGGTCTGCTGTCCGCCCTGTTCCTGGTCCTCCCGCCGGGCAAGGCGGTGGCGTTCCTGGCGCTGAACCAGTGCCTGTTCGGTGTGTACCTCGGCTGCACCTTCGCCCCGAACCACAAAGGCATGCCCACCTTCACCGGTGACGAGCGGCCGGACTTCCTGCGGCGCCAGGTCCTCACGTCCCGCAACGTACGCGGCGGCCTGTTCACCGACGTGATGCTCGGCGGCCTCAACTACCAGATCGAGCACCACCTGTTCCCGAGCATGCCCACGCCCCACCTGCGCCGGGCCCAGGCCGTGGTGCGGCAGTACTGCGCCGACATCGGGGTGCCCTACCACGAGACCGGACTGATCCGCTCCTACCGCGAGGCCCTGACCCACCTGCACCGGGTGGGAGAGCCGATCAGGCGGCAGCGCAGGGCACGGTGACGCGCTGGGGCGAGGCGTCCGGAACCCCGTCGGGGGCGACCGGTTCCCGCCGTACGGGGAACCGTGCCCGGCCGGGTGCCGCCGCCCGCGCGGGGAGAGGCACCGAGGGCCGGCTCGCCGGGTGCGATCGACCGGGACGGCCCCGGGCGCGAGGGGGAGCACCGGCCGGTCATCGCGTCTGCGGGCGGGACCGGCCTCTCCCGGCCCAGAACTCGGCCAGGGCTTCGGCGGTCGCCCGCGGAGCATGGATGCCGGGGGAGTGGCCGCCGCTCGGAATGGTGAGGCGTTCGGCTTTCAACTGCACGGCCATCGCGTCGAGTTCCGATGCGGACCAGGAGTCGTCCGGCTCACCGGCAAGGACCAGCACGGGGATTCCGCAGGCGGCCAGGTCGCTGATGCCCGAGGGGGGATCGAGCAACCACCGTGCGGCAGAGACGAGGCTCTGAGCGGTGGTGCGTGCCCACCGCTCGCGCATCAGCGCTTCGGCGTCCCGGCACGCCTGGGCGGGGCGCACGTAACTCCAGATGTCGTCCTTGGGCAGGGACGCCAGCGCGTCGATGAGGAGCTGGGCCCGCCGGCGTTGGCCGGTCGAGGGAGCGGAGGGGCCGGAGTTGAGGAGGGTCAGACTGGCCCAGGGCATGGCGGGTTCGGAAGCGGCCGCACGGAGTACCGCTTCACGCGCTACGAATCCCCCGAACGAGTGGCCCACCAGGTGAACGGGTTCGTCCCCCAGCGTTGCCGTGAGCGCGATGACGTCGGCCGCGAGTTCGGCCGGGGTGTAGGCGGCCGGGGAGCTCGGGCCGTCGGTCTCGTACTGGCCTCGGCCGTCGACGGCCACAGCGCGGTATCCGGCCGCGGCCAGCGGGGGGAGCAAGGGTGCGAAGTCCTCCTTGCTGCCGGTGAGGCCCGGCAGCAACAGCACGGCCCCCTTGCGCTCGTCGTGCGGGGGGTGTGCTTCCAGGCAGGCGAACGGGCCTCGGCCGGTCTGCAGGCTGGTGCGGTCGACCGCGTCGGGAAGCGTCGCCGTCAGGAGTTGGCTCATGGGACGGGGAGTGTAGGGGTGGGGAGGTGCGTGCGGCCGGTGTCAGCTGCCGGTGCGGACGTACCAGCCACCGGAGCGGCCCACGAGGCCGGGCACGCCACGAACCCGCATGCGGCTGTCCTGTGCCGTCGTCTCCCACGTCAGCACCGGGCCCGTGCTGCCGTATCCCTGTGCCGCCAGCGCGTTGATGCGCTCTTCCACGGTGCGCAGGTGCCGGCCGATGCGCTGGATGGCCCGGTTGATGCCGCGCAGCCAGAGCAGGGCCACGACCAGGACCAGGACGGCCACGTAGACGGCGGGTGCTCCGAAGTTCGGTTTGTCCGAGATGACCAGTAAAGCGGAGATGATGCCCGCGAAGCCGATCATCTGCATGCGTCCGGCGACCCGGTGGATGATCTCTTCCCGCAGCGTGCGGTACTCCTCGAGGAGCAGCGCGATCTCCTGCGACGCCCCGCGCGACGGGGCCTGCCCCGGGGTGCCGCTCGCCTGTGCCGGTACGCCTGCCGATGTCATGGGTACCCCCGAAGCGCCGCTGTGTCGTGTGCGTTCCGCGTCATTCTGCCCCATTCGGCCTGCCGCATACGAGATCAGCGAGGGGCGACAGCTTCCACGACCGGCATGACGGACCGGGGGCGCCGTTCCTTCACCGCGCGAGCCGGTGGCGCAGGACGAGGCGGGGGGCGTGGCGAGTGAGCCAAGCGCCGGCCAGGCCGATGGCGGCGCCGGTGACCACGTCGCTGGGATAGTGGGCGCCGCTCTGCACCCGCTCGAGCGCCACCATGGCGGCCGGCAGCGCACACGCCGCGCCGGCGACCGGCGCCGTGGACGCCACGGCGGCGGTGAACGCCACCGCGGCGGCGGTGTGCCCGGAGGGGAAGGAGGACGAGTCGGGCCGGTCGTCGACCTCGTCGTGGGGAAACCAGTCCTTCGGCGGCCGGGGCCGGTCGGCCAGGTGCTTGCACAGGCCGTTCGAGATCAGCTGCGCCACGGTCAGGGCGGCCATGCCGGAGACCGCCACCCCGCGGCCGCGCCGGCCGCCCAGGCACGCCATCGCGGCGGCGGCGCCGCACCACAGCTTCGAGTTCTCCGCGACCTCCTCCACGGCCGAGAGCACCTTGCCGGCGCGAGGCGGTATGCGGGAGGCCGCCTGCTTGGTCAGGGACCGGTCGGCGTCGCGCAATCCCGCGAACAGTCCCGCAAAGAACGTCATGACAGGCAGGTATCCCGCAGGTCGACGACCTACACCCATGATCACTGACGGTGGGGTGCGGCTCCCCCGGGCGGCTCCGGCCCTCCTCGGCCCGCTTCCGGGTGTCGCGAGGCTGGCCGCCCGTGACGCCCCGCCCGGGCGGCCGCCCGTGACGCCCCGCCCGGGCGGCCGCCCGCGACGGCCCGCCGGCGTACGAGTCCCGGCGACGCCCCCCGATCCGGCAGGAGGGCCAGGTCAGTGCTGCGAAAAGGCGCTCCCGGAAGCATGGAACGGTGTGCCGGAAGCATCCGAAGAGCATGGAGTGCGTGATTTATCAGCAGCAGACGGGTGAGAGCGAGCAGATCGACTGCCGGCAGGCGGACGGGGGGTGCCAGGTCACCCTGGACCGCCTGGCGGTGCTGAAGCAGGACGAGTTCGCCTGGATCCGCATGGACGAACCCGCCCAGGAGGAGCTGCAGCGGCTCGCCGAGCACCTGAAGCTGCACCCTCTGGCCGTGGAGGACGCGGTCCAGGCGCACCAGCGGCCCAAGCAGGAGCGCTTCGGCGACGTGCTGGCGGTCGCGGTGAAGACGCTGTGGTTCGTGGAGCGGACCTCGGACGTGGAGACCGGCGAAGTGATGATCTTCCTCGACTCCTCCTTCGCGCTGACCGTACGGCACGGGGCGAACGACCCCACCGTGGAGGCCGCGCGCCGGCTCGCACAGCAGCCGGAGATGGCACGGCTCGGGCCGGTCGGCGTCCTGCACACGCTGACCGACGTGATCGTCGACGCCTACGCCGAGGCGGCCGCCCAGGTGCGGACGGATCTGACGGAGCTGGAGCGATGCGTGTTCTCCCCCGTCCGCGAGGACCTGACCGAGCAGATCTACTCGCTCAAGCGCGAGGTGGTGGAGTTCCGCGACGCCATCCAGCCCCTGGTGCCGGTCATGCAGCCCTTCACCACGGCGCGGGACGACTGGCCGCGGCAGGTCGTGCCGTACTTCCGTGACGTCACCGACCACCTCACCCGCACCGACACGGAGGTCCGGGCCATGGACGACCTGCTCGCCTCCGTCCTGGACGCCCACCTGGCGAAGGTGAGCACCTGGCAGAACGACGACATGCGCCGCATCAGCGCGTGGGCCGCCATCTTCGCCGTCCCCACCATGGTCGCCGGGATCTACGGCATGAACTTCGCCGACATGCCCGAGCTCGACTGGCGCTACGGCTACCCGTGCGTGCTCGCCGTGATGGTCCTGGGGGCGGGACTGCTGTACCGGGCCTTCCGCCGCAACGGCTGGCTGTGACGGCGAACCCCGCCCCCACCGCGGCCGCTCCGGCTTCCCGCCTCTCGGGGTCCTCGCCGGCCGCTGCCCGGATACCGGGGACGCTGATCCGGCTCGAAGCCCGGCACCGGCCTCCCCGGAACCCGGTCGTGCGGGCCTGCGTCCTTCCGGGAGTCCGCAAGATCGACTTCAGGGAAGGACGCGCTCATGACCGGTACGGCCGCCCGTTACCTCTATCTCACCCGCCACGGCGAGGCGTCGCCGGACGAGAGCGAACTGACGGATGCGGGCCGCCGGCAGGCCGCCCTGCTGGGGGAGCGGCTCCGCGGGGTCCCGCTGGCGGCGATCCACCACGGGCCTCTCGCCCGTGCCGAACAGACCGCCCGGCTGGTCGGTGAGCGGCTCGACGGCGTCCCCCGCCGTCGCTCGGAAGCGGCCGGCGACTACATCCCCCACCTGCCGACGCGCGAGGAGCTGCCGCCGGAGGCAGTCGACGCCTGGCTCGCGTTCCTGGACCGGTTCCCGGCCGAGGAACGCGAGCGGGGCCCCGGGCTCGCGGCGGCGGCGCTCGCGGATTTCACCGGGCCCGTCGTCGGCGACGAACCGCGCCACGAGCTCGTCGTCACCCACAACTTCCTCGTCGGCTGGCTCGTCCGGGCCGCCCTCGACGCGCCGAAGTGGCGGTGGCTGGGCATCAACCACGCCAACGCGGCCCTGACCGTCATCCGCTACGCACCCGACCGCCCCCCGGCGGTCCTCCTGTTCAACGACACCGGCCACCTCCCCGCCGAGCTGCGCTGGACCGGTTTCCCGCAGGAGCTGCACGTCTGAGGCCCGTGCGTGCGGAACCGAAGCCGATCCACCGGGTTTCTCCGGGCGGTCCGGAACGCGGTACGGCACCGCACTCCCGGAGTGCGGTGCCGTACCGGCCGCTGCGGCAGTACCGGGCGAGCCGGACCTCAGAACGCCGTCAGGGTCAGAGTGAAGCCGGTCGGGCCGGTGTCCTGGATGTAGGACGCGAAGTCGGCCACGTCGTCGAAGGCGAAGCCGTAGGCCTTGCCGTCCTCGGTGGCCGCGTGGACGGCCTTCGAGTAGTGGTTCGTCAGGGCGGCCCGGTAGAAGGCGGCGGGGTCGGTGGTGGGCTGGGCGGGGTGGCTCAGGAGCGTCGAGCGGTTGAAGCCCGCGCCCAGGACCGCGGCCACGGGGCCGGTGGTCCCGTCGTTCGGGGCGGCGAGGTTGCCGTCGCAGAAGAGGACGTCGCGCGTGGAGGGCTTGGCGAAGGAGACGGAGGCCGGGCCGTCGAAGGTGAGCCGGTCCCCGCGCACACGGCCGGTGAACGTGCCGGCGTTCGTGGTGACCTTCAGGTCCTTGCCGGTGTAGGTGCTCCACACCTCGTCGATGTACGGGGCGAAGTAGTCCTCGGGGAACAGCCCGGCGTCCAGGCCGTGGCCGGGAGCGATGACGCGGGTGTCGTCCACGACCAGCCGGGCGAACTCCTCGACCTGCTTGACCGCGGCGAACGCGGCGGCCCGGCCGCCGTCGCGCAGGGTGCCCGTCGTCTGGTCCTTGACGCCCGTGAGGCGGATGCTCATCGGGACGCTGAACATGTCGACCATCGTGGTGTTGCAGAACATGCCGGCCGCGTTGTGGGTGAACTCGGCACAGTCGTGCAGGACGCCGTAGTTGGGGTCCGACGCGACCCATCCCGCCGGGTACTGGAGGGCGGCGTTGCCGTTGCCGTCGGCCACGGCCTTGAACTTGAGCTTCGCGCCGAGCGACACGTAGATGCGACCGGACATGTAGGGCAGGGACAGCTTGGTCACGCCGCTGCTCGCGAGCGGGACGGCGTAGTCGGTGTAGCCGTCGGCGCCGTTGTCGGACAGGGCGACGGGGACGACGGTGCCGTCCGCGGTGAGCCGTACCTGCTTGCCGTCGAGGTTTCCGACGACGTAGAGGTGGACCGAGGTGTTGCTGAACGAGCCGCTGTTGTTGACGACGGTCACCGGGAGTGAGCCGCTCGCCGCCGTCGACGAGCCGTCGCTCTGGCCCGCGAGGGCGTGCGGGGCGACGGCGGCGATCGCCGGGACGCCGACGGCCGCGCCGCCGAGGGCGAACAGCATCTTCCGGCGGGTCAGGTTGCGCTGGTGACGGGGTGCCATGAGGGGTGCTCCTTGGAGCCCCGGCCATGGGGGAGCCGGGGCGCTCGTGGGGAAAGGGGCGGGGACTGTGGTGGTGGGGGCGCCGTGCCGGGGGCTCAGCCGATGGTCCACTTCTGGTTGGCGTTGCCCGAGCACGTCCAGATCTGCAGGCGGGTGCCGTCCGCCGAGGAGTTGCCCTTGGCGTCGAGGCACTTGTCGGCGCCGACGTTGGTCAGGTCACGGGCGGCGGTGTAGGTCCACTGCTGGGCCTCGGTGCCGTTGCAGGTGTAGAGCTGTACGACCGCTCCGTCGTCGTGGGAGCCCGCCTGGACGTCCAGGCACTTGCCGAGGGCCCGCACCGTGCCGTCGCTGCCCAGGGTCCACTTCTGGGCGTCGTTGCCGTTGCAGTCGTGCAGCTGGATCGGCGTGCCGTCCGCGGTGCCGGCGCCGGCGACGTCCACGCACATGCCGCCGATGCCCTTGATGGCGCCCGTGCGGGTCGTGCCGCCGGTGCCGGAACCGGAGTCCGAGGTGGTGACGCGCACGTAGTCGACGGTCATCGTCTGCGGGAAGGCCGTGCCGGCGTCGGGGCTGCCGGGCCAGTCACCGCCGACCGCGAAGTTCAGGATGAGGAAGAACGGGTGGTCGTAGACCCACTTGTTGCCGTTGACGTCGGCCGGGGTGCGGGTTTCGTAGGCCTGACCGTCGACGGACCAGGTGATCGCGGAGGGGCTCCAGTCGACGGCGAAGACGTGGAAGTCGTCGGCGAAGGACTTTCCGTTCGGCAGGGTGTACGCGGCGCCTATGCCGCCTGAGCCGGAGTAACCGGGGCCGTGGAGGGTGCCGTGGACGGTGCCAGGCTCCTTGCCGACGTTCTCCATGATGTCGATCTCGCCGCTGTTGGGCCAGCCGGCGGTGCCGAGGTCGTCGCCCAGCATCCAGAACGCCGGCCAGACGCCCTGGCCCCGGGGGACCTTGATGCGGGACTCGAAGTGGCCGTACTTCTGGGTGAAGGTCCTCGCCGTGTTGAGCCGCGCCGAGGTGTACTGACAGGTGCCGTACCAGCACTGGAGGCCGGAGTCGGTGTTCTTGCGGGCGGTGATGACCAGGTTGCCGTTCCCGTCGAGGGCGGCGTTGCCGGTGCTGTTCGTGTAGTACTGGAGCTCGTGGTTGCCGTTGCCGCCGCCGCCCGTCTCCAGGGTCCACTTCGAGGAGCTGGGCGCGCTGCCCGCGGCCCCGTCGAAGTCGTCGGACCACGTCGTCGTCGTAGCGGCGTCCGCGCGGTTCGTCGCCGCGTCGGACGTGTTGATGAGGACGGCGGAGGCGAGGGCGGCGGACATCAGGACCGCCAGTCCTCCGAATGACCATCTGCGTGCGCGATGAGCGGCCATGGGTGAACACACCTCGGTTTCTTGGGGCTTCCGGACCGGGCGCCGGGCAGTGCCTGCCGAGGGCGGGGACAGACCTGGGTCTGAGAGCGCTCTCTGAAGCACCGTGGGCGCCGGCGGTGGGCCAGACGATACGCATGACCGTTGCTCCCGCCAACCGGAACGTGAAGCCTTCAAATCCCCCTGACCTGCGGTTACTTGAGGAACCGCGTCGTCCCGAAGCACGCTTAAGGCCCGTTTAACCTGTGCTTAAGCAAGCCGGTTCGGGCGCTTCGCGGTCGGTCAGCGAGGGTGTGCGGAGGGTGGTCGCGGGTTCTCGTCGCCTCCGCGGCCCGAGGAGCGTTCGTGACGGACGCGGCCCGCGGGGGTGCGCCGCCGAGGGGGCGGTCCCTTCACCCGCGCGGGCGGGCCCGTGGAAGCGGTCGGTTCAGTCGACGAGGGCGGTGGCCTCGATCTCGACGAGGACACCGGGCGCGTAGAGGCAGTCGACGCCGATGAGCGACGACGGGGGGAGGGGGCGGGGCAGTCCGATCTCGTCCGCGACGCTTTCGACGCCCGCCATGAAGGCGCCCATCTTCTCCGGCTTCCATTCGGTGACGTAGATCGTCAGCCGCAGTACGTCGTCGAACGTCGCGCCGGCGCCGGCGAGACCGCGTGCGGTGTTCCGCAGCGCCTGCGCGACCTGCCCCGAGAGATCTCCTTCCGCGACGGGCGTCCCGTCCGCGAGGGCGGAGGTCTGCCCGCTGACGTGAACGTGCCTGCGGCCCGTGCCGACGGCGACGTGGTGGTAGGGCGTGGGCTGCAGCAAGCCCTCGGGGGTGAAGCGCTGAACGGGCATGGCGGTCTCCTTCCGGTGACGGATCTGGTATAGCTTTGATACCTAGGAGACGCAGGACACTTCAACGAGACCAGGTTTCATGACCGATACCACCGCCTCCCGTGACAGCGAGCTGAGCATTCCGGCACCGCACCGCGAACTGCTCGACCAAGTGCTGGACAAGTGGTCCTTGAGCGTGCTCGGTGAGCTGTGCGAAGGGCCGCGCCGGTTCAACGACCTGCGTCGCGCGATTCCCGCGGTCACGCAGAAGTCACTGACCGCCACCCTGCGCAGGCTGGAGCGCAACGGCATCGTCGAGCGCGAGGTCGTGAGCACCAGGCCTGTCGCGGTGGAGTACCGGATCACTCCGCTGGGCAAGACCATGCGCCCTCCCGTCGATGCCCTCCTGGACTGGGCGCGGACGTACCTGCCCCGGATCGAACGGGCACGGGAGACCTTCGACGCCAGGTGAGACACCGAACGGGGAAGCCGCCCGCGCAGGGGTGAGGCCGGCTCGGGCGCGGGCTTCGGACGCTCACTGCGGACGGTCCTGGACGGCGCCGTCGGCGGTGAGCGCCTCGTGCATGCTGCGCAGCCGCTTGTGCTGGAGGTTGCCGTACAGGACGAGCCAGATCAGGAAGCCCCCGCTGAACAGGGCCATGCCGAGTGTCTGACGCGGGCCCGCGGTGAGCGCCGTCAGCACCACGACGGCGCAGAAGAGGAGGGCCAGGAAGCCCTGGGCCACCCTGCGGTGCCGGATGCGGTGCAGACGTTGTTCGACCAGATCGCGCATGGCCTGCCGCTGCTGCGGGGCGGTGGGCACCTCACCCCGCCGCAGTTTTTCGTCCAACGACACGAGGCTGTCCGCCGACCCTCCGGCGGCCCGCTTCTCCTTCCTCCGCACGGCGATCAGCACGGCGACCCCGCCGAGCGAGGCGAAGGCCGTGCGCGTCAGTACGGAGGCGACCGAGCGCTCCGGGAACAGCAGCAGGACGCAGGCGCAGGCGACGAGGACGGACAGGACGACCTGGAGCCACAGGTGCTTGCCGAAGAAGTGGTTGACGCGTTCCACAGGGGTGCCTCCCCGTCACAGCCGCGCCCGACGGCGCACGACGACGAATCGCATGGCCAGGGCGACGGCCAGCAGAACCCAGGACACGGCGCAGTACCCCCAGGCGGTCGTCCCCCGCACGGCGCCGACGGAGGCCCACACCGTCCACAGGGCGACCACGACGCACAACGCGCTCCAGGCGATGTCGGCGATGCGGGTGGGCAACTGCGCACGCTGTCTGGTCCCGGCCTCGAGTGTGCCGAGCCCCGGCCGGTGCGGTGTGTCCGATCGCGTCATGGATGCCTCCTCGGAGTTCGTGGTGTCGGGTGTTCCGAGTGCCCCGGGGGGTGGCGCCGCAAGCGGCGAACTGCCGGGCGTGAAGCGGAAGATGGGGCTCCATGACGGGCGGCGGTCGACGTCGGTGCGCCCGTGCCGCGCCGCCGGGACCGGCAGGTCCCCGGAGGCGGCCGGTGCCGCCCCGCAGGCCCCCTGACATGCTGTTCGCCTCGCCGGAGGTCGGCACCTGCATCGGTGGCCCGCGGCCGCGCGATGCGCCTCGCGGCGAAGCCGGGGTTCACCGAGGGGGAGCGGTTCGAGGAGTACGGCGCCGAGCGGTGGTCCGGTGCGCGGTCCTCGGTCACGCCGTCCGGTCGAGCCGGGACCGCTCCGCGCGGCCGTGCGCCCGCGGACTCACTTCTCGGTGACGACCTCCGCGCGCAGCACCGAGTACATGACCATGTCGCGCCATGCGCCGGCGCGGAAGCAGGCGCCGCGCAGGACGCCCTCGCGGGTGAAGCCCGCCCACTCCAGGGCGCGCTGTTCGGCGACGTTCGCCACCTCGGTGCTCGCCTCGATCCGGTTGACCTTGGTGTGAGCGAACAGGTACTCGACGAGCTGACGCTGGGCCTGCTTGCCGTAGCCCTTGCCGCGTTCGGCGGTGAGCAGGGACACGCCGATGTTCCAGCAAGGTGACGCCGGGCCCTGAAGCACCTCGTGCCACTGCACCTCGCCGACGAACCGGTCGTCCTCCCCGGCGATCGTCAGGCGTCCGCCCTGAGCGGAGAGGAAACCGTGCTCGGCCCACTGCCGACGAAGGTGCCCCGGATTGCGGTAGCCGAAGAAGCCGTGCTCTCCGAGCTCGGCACGATCCTCGTGGAGGCGCTCGAACAGATCGAGGTCCTTCTCGGCGACAGGGCGCAGTCGAACATGATCATGAGGGGACATGAGGTCCAGCGTAAGGGCCGTGGTGCGTGCTCCACCGGACGGGCCCAGGTCAGGACGTGCACCCTGGAGCGGACGGGGGCGCGGTCAGGGGGGCGTCCCGCGGGTTCACGGGGAGATCACCGGGCCGGGCTCGGCGAAGGCTCGCTGTGGGAGAAGGTGCTGGCCGACCGTCCCCGTTTCGAGCCGGAGCAACCGCTGCCGACGCTGATCAGCGACGGCATCGCCCTCACCTCGACCCCGCCGAAGGACGGGGCCGGTGCCCGGGCCCAGGTGGTCCGGCGCCAGCCCGACGGAAGCTGGCTCCGCCTGCTCGACCGGCCCGAGTTCGTCCCACCCACCCGCTGACCCCTCGCCTCCGTGAGTTCGTGAAACAGAAATCCGGGAGGCACTTCCCAGGAGATGCAATTCCCCTTGAGAAGTCGGCTCGAAGACGCGATGAGTTCCCCGGATCGGCCAAGTGCTGAACCACCTGTGTTTCTTCGAGTGGGGCACTCGGTGAAATGTGCGTACTGATCCATGACGAGCGCACTTCGGGTGCGAGGATGAAGCCCGTCATGGATTCCGGGTGGTGCGCGCGTACGGTACGGGCCGCAATGTTCGCGGTCGTGTGCGTGCTGCTCGCCGCCGTGGGGCACCTCATGATGTCGGGCTGCGCCGTGCCCTGGTGGGCACTTCTGGCCGGGGTCGTGGCGACGGGCGGCGTCGGCTGGACGGCGGCCGGCCGGGAACGCGGGCTGACGCTGATCGTGTCGTTCGTGGTCGGAGCCCAGACGGCGCTCCACTGGGGGTTCGCGCTCGCGCAGTCGGCAGCAGGGGCCACGGCCCCGGGCACGGCCGGCGGCGGAACGGGCGCGATGCCGACGGGGTCCATGGGGCACGACATGGGTTCCATGGACATGAGCGGCATGCACGCGCACTCCGTGCTCATGCGGACGCACACGGGCATGAGTCACTCGGCCCACCCGGGCGCAGGCGCTGAGGCCGGCCCGGGGCACTGGCTGGTGAGCGGTCTGCCGTCGCTCGGCATGTCCGGGGCCCACCTGGTGGCCGCCGTCCTGTGCGGCCTGTGGCTGGGGTACGGCGAGCGCGCCGCCCACCGTCTGCTGCGCGCCGTGGCCGGCTGGCTGGCCGCGCCGTTGCGGTGGGCGCGCACCCTGCCTCCGCTGCCGCGTCGCCCGCGCCGTCTGGTGCGGCGGACCCGTTCGCGCTGGGCGCCGTACCGCCTTCCTCTCGTTCACGCGATCACCACCAGAGGCCCGCCCGGGGAACCGGCTGTCGTCTAGGACAGCAGGTTTCCCGAGGCCGCCTTTCGGGTGTCGTCGACGCCCGGCCTCGGTACGCGGCCGTGCCCGCGCACGGTCGCCGTCCCCTTTGTTGCTGGAACCGGCGTGTCCGCGTGCCGCCGTTCCATGCGTGATTCGCGAAGGACACCAGGTGCTTGCTCCTGCCCTGCCCGCATTACGCGGGCGCCGCAAGAAACACAAGAAGCACGACACGACAGAAGAAGCCGACCGACTGATCACCGGATGGGCGCTGGCCGCCCGAGGCGGCGATGCGGATGCCGTCGAGCGGTTCATCCGGGCCCTGCACCGCGACGTACTTCGCTACGTCGCCCACTTGAGCGCCGACCCGCAGGCGGCGGACGATCTGACCCAGGAGACGTTCGCACGGGCGCTGGGCAGCCTGCACCGGTTCGAGGGACGCTCCTCGGCCCGTGCCTGGCTGCTGTCGATCGCGCGTCGGGCCGTGATCGACGATTTCCGGCGTGCCGCCGCGCGGCCCCGCCTGGCCGATCGTCATGACTGGCGGCGGGCCGCCGAACAGGCCCAGCCGGTCGACGTGCCGGGGTTCGAGGAGGGCATAGCGCTCCTCGACCTGCTGGCCACGCTGCCGGACGAGCGCCGCGAGGCCTTCGTCCTCACCCAGTTGCTGGGTCTGTCGTACGGGGAGGCGGCCGACGTCACCGACTGCCCCGTCGGGACGATCCGTTCGCGGGTGGCCCGGGCCCGTGCGACGCTGCTGGATCTGCTCGCCGAGCCGGAGCGGCCCTGCACGGCGGGGGGCGCCCGGGGGGGGCCGGGCCGGCCGCCCCCGGGGGGGGCGGGGGCCCGGCCCCCCGGGGGGGCCGGGGGGGGGGGCGGGGCCCCCCCCCCGGGGGGGGGGCCCCCGGGCCTCGCCCGGGACACCGGCGGGCCGCGTCCGTGGGCACGGGTGCCCTCCCGGTCGCGGAGGCGGCCGTGCCCGCCGGCGGCGGGGTCACCACGGGCCGGGCCCCGTCCGGGTGACTCGCCCGCCGCTCACCGGACATGACGGTGGACCGCGCGGGACCGGACGCGGCACCGGGGCCGCCACGCGCACGTCATTCCTTCGGGTCGCGTCCGTCGAATCCGTCGCCGGCACCCGTGACAAGGTCAGGCCCGGACCGGTCGGCTCGCGAGGAGAGCGGGTGAGCTCGTCGGCATGAAGTCGTCGCTGACCGTCGGTGTCTTCGTGTTCGAGGACGCCGAGGAACTCGATGTCGTCGGCCCGTGGGAGGTCCTCGGTTTCCGGGCCGCACACGTCGCCACGGCTCCCGTCCGCCTGGTCACGGTCGGCCGGGAGGAGGGATGGGTGCGCTGCGCCAAGGGACTTCGCCTGGGCGTGGACCACGACCCCGGCACGGCCCCCGCGCTCGACGTGCTGATCCACCCGGGCGGTGACGGCACGCGCTCGCTGGAGGACGACGGCGCGCACCTGGACCGGCTGAGGGAACTGCACGGCCGGGGGGTGCTCCTGGCGAGCATGTGCACCGGCTCGCTCGTGCTGGCGTCGGCCGGGCTGCTGCAGGACCGCCCCGCCACCACGCACCGCGACTTCGCCGGGAAGCCGGCTCCGTCGACGGCACGATCGACGTCCGTGCCGCCGAGCGGTACGTCGACGACGGCGACGTCGTCACCGGCGCGGGGGTGTCCGCCGGCATCGACATGGCGTTCCGCCTGGTGGAGCGGCTCGACGGCGCGGAGGCGGCGGCCGAGGTCCGCCGGGGGACGCAGTACGACCGTCCCGTCAGCCGACTTCGGCCCCCGACAGCCGTTCCGGAGCGAGGGGCTGGGCTCCGTAGGTGATGCGTACGACCCCGTCGGCGTGGCGGTCGGCGGTGGCGGACACGCCGAACACCTCGCGCAGCAGACCGGGCGTCAGCACCTCCAGGACCGGGCCCGCGGCCACCACCCGGCCCGCGTGGAGTGCCACCAGGTGGTCGCACAGGCGGGCGGCCAGGTCGAGGTCGTGCAGAACGGCGAGGGTGGTGATGCCGGTCGCCCGGATGAGGTCGAGGAGCTCGAAGCGGGCGCGGATGTCCAGGTGGTTGGTGAGCTCGTCGAGGACGAGGAGCCGGGGCCGTTGGGCGAGCGCGCGCGCCAGCAGCACGCGCTGGCGTTCGCCCCCGGACAGGCAGGTGACCTCGCGTTCGGCCATGTGCCGGATGCCGCACAGGTCGAGGGCCTCGTCCACGGCCTCGTGGTCCTCGGTGCTGTCGCGGCCGACGAGCCCGTGGTGCGGGGTGCGGCCGAGGGCCACGGCCTCGGTGACGCACATGCCCGTCGGGCCGCCGCCGGCGTCCTGGAGGACGGCGGCGGTGCGGCGGGCGGCGATGCGTGCGGTCAGCCCCCACACGTCGTCGCCGTCCACCCGCACCACGCCGCGGTGGGGGCGCAGCGAGCGATAGACGGTGCGCAGCAGCGTGGACTTGCCGCTGCCGTTGGGGCCGATGAGGCCGACGATGTCGCCCGGCTGGGCCTCCAGGTTCACGTCGTGGAGGATCGGGGTGCGGCCGAGCTCGACGTGGATCTGTTCGACGGTGAGCTTCATGCGGTGTCCAGGCTCTTGTTGCGGCGCAGCAGCCACAGGAAGAAGGGCGCCCCGAACAGGGCGGTGAGGATTCCGAGGGGCAGTTCGTTGGGCCGGTCGACGGTGCGGGAGAGCAGGTCGACGACGACCAGGTAGACGGCGCCGACCAGGGCGGCCCGGGGGAGCAGCCGGCGGTGGTCGGCGCCGGTCGTGAGGCGCACCAGGTGGGGGATCATCAGGCCGACGAAGCCGATCCCGCCGGCGACGGCGATGACCGTGCCGGTCACCAGGGAGGACAGCGCCAGCAGGACGGCTCGCAGCCGGTGTACGTCGACGCCGAGGGCGGTGGCGGGCTCGTCGCCGACGAGCAGCGCGTTGAGCCGCCGGCCGAGGAGAGCCAGGACCACGGTGGTGGTGAGGACGACGGTCGTGACGACGGGGAGCTGCCCCCACTGCGCGCCGGCGACGCTGCCCAGCATCCAGAACATCACCGTGCGCAGCTCGGTCGGGGTGGCTCGCAGTTGCAGGTAGCTGGTGGCGGCCAGGAACAAGTAGCCCACGGCGACACCGGACAGGACCAGACGGGTGGGCACGAGGCGCCCCTGCTTCCGGCCGAGGAGGAAGACCAGGGCGGCCGCCGCGGCGGCTCCGAGGAAGGCGGCCGAGGAGACGCCGAGTCCGCCGAGCGCGCCGCCGGTGAGCGTGATGACGAGTACGGCGCCGAGCGACGCGCCGGACGAGACGCCCAGCACGTACGGGTCGGCGAGCGGGTTGGCGACGACGGCCTGCAGCACCACACCGGCGACGGCCAGCCCCGCGCCGACCAGCGCGGCCAGCACGACGCGCGGAGTACGGAAGTTCCAGACGATCTGGTCCACGGCGGGGTCGGCGACCGCCCCGCCGCCGGTCAGATGACGCCAGACGATCCGCCACACGTCGCCCACCGGCACGGTCACGGCGCCGATGCTGACCGCCACGATCATGACGCCCAGGAGCACGGCCGACAGCACCACCGGCACCAGCGCGGACTTCAGCCGTTCCGGCCGGCCCCGTCGCGTCGGAAGACGTCCGGGTGCAGCAGCTCGGCGATCTTCTCCACGGCCAGGTCGTTGCTGGGCCCGAGGTAGATCGAGTCGGACAGGACGAGGGAGCGCCTGTTCTTCGCGGCCGGCCACTGGGGGAACTCCTTGAGCAGTTTGCGGGCGTACGCCTCGGGGTCCGGGTCGTTGTAGCTGATCACCACGAGGGCGTCCACCTGCTCGGCGGCGACCTTCTCCTTGCTCAGGTCGGCGAAGGCGGACTCGGAAGCGGAGGAGAAGGCGTTGCGGCCTCCGGCTCGGGCGAGGACGTCGTTCCAGATGCCGTGGGCCGCGATGGAGCTGAAGTCGTTGCCGCCCATGCTCATGTGGGAGAAGACCACCATGACGTCGGGCTTCTCCTCGCCCTTCACCTTGGCCGACACGTCGTCGATGCGCCGACGCGACGCGGCGATGAGCTTCTCGGCGCGGTCGCCGACGTTGAAGATCTTCCCCAGATCGCGCAGCAGTCGATGGCTGTCGTCGATGGTCATCCGGGAGGTGTCCTGGTCACAGCCCTGCGGAGACACATAGGTGTGGGAGCCGACCGCCTCGAGGTCGTCGCGGGTCGCGAAGCCGTTCTGGGCGTCGAAGCCGTACGACGTGGTGGACATCACCAGGTCCGGGTCCAGGCCCAGCACGGCCTCGCGGGGGACGTCGTAGGCGTCGTTGAGCTCGATGCCGCCGGTGGGCAGCTTCTCGATGGACGCGGCCCGGCCCGGGACTTCGGAGCGGCCGTAGGACTGCGCGTTCGCCACGATGCGGTCACCGAGCCCCAGCGCCAGCAGGGAGGAGACCTCGGCCACGGAGGCGCCGTTCATGACGACCACCCTGCCGGGCGCCTCGGTGTAGGTGGTGGTCCGCCCGCAGTTCTCGAGGGTGACCGGATATCCGGGGGCGCTCACGTCCGCGGCGGCCTCGGCCGTCGGGGACGACGAGGCCCCGCATGCCGTGGCGGCCAGGCACAGGGCGCCGGCCAGGGCCACGGCAGCGGGCCGTTTCGTCTGCACACGATCTCCTTGGGACGGGAAGGACTCCGCTCAAGTAGTCGGTGCGGGGTGGGGCCGAGTTCCCGGGAGATCAGACGTTCCGCCCTCCGGGAGGCGGCAGGATCCCGTTTTCCACGCAGTGGTCCAGGTATCGGAACACCAGTGCCCGGTCGGCCGGCGGGCAGGTGATGCCGGTGCCCTCGAGCCCGCGCAGCACGTTGTCCGCCCGGACGCGGCCCAGGGCGAGCTCCGGCTCGGCGTCCTCGTCGTCGGTGAGGGAGTCGAAGAACGCTCCCGTCGTCGCCGCCACGTCGGCGGAGCGGGGCAGTTCCCTGCGCCACTGCGTCAGCGGGACCTGCTTGACCGCGTACCCGTACTGCTGCACCCAGTCGTACACGTCGGCCAGTCGTACGGGGGCGACAGGGGCGTGGTTGAAGACCGTGCCGGGTGCGGCGGTCAGGGACAGGTGGACGACGGCGCGGGCGACGTGGTCCGCCGGGGTCCACACCTCGGCCTCGAACAGGTCGGGCACGATGCCGGCGGGGATGCCGGAGGCCAGGACGCTCCACAGGAAGTCCCGCCGGTTCACCCGGCCGGTGTCCGGCGCCCCCGTCACACGGCCCAGGCGGTGCAGGGTGACGGGGAGACCGCGTTCGGCCGCCTGTTCCAGGAGGCGTTCGGACGCCCACTTGGACTGCTGGTAGCCGCTGACCAGACCCGGGTGCGGCGGGAAGAACGTCTCGGGCACCTCCGGACTCCTGCTGCGGGGCGGGGCCACGGACAGGGTCGACACCAGGTGGACCGGGACCGAGCGTGCGGCGGCCATCCGCAGCAGCCGGCGGGTGGAGTCGGTGTTGGCGGCGCGCAGGCTGCCGTAGTCGCGCAGGATGCTGACCGTCGCCGCGTTGTGGATGACGGCGTCGCAGGTCCCGGCCAGCTCGGCGAGCAGGGCCGCACCGAGCCCCAGGTCCGGGCGGGCGAGGTCGGCGGGGACGGCGGTGATCCGTCCGGCGCCCGCCGGAAGCGGGATCTCCTGATCCGCCAGGGCCCGGCGGATGCGGTCGGCGGCCTCGGCGGGGGTCGCGGCCCGGACCGGGCAGATGATCTCGGCGTCGGTGGCGGTGAGCAGCTCGGCGAGCAGATGGGGGCCGACGAAGCCGGTGGCGCCGGTGAGCAGAACGGTGCGCGGTGCACCGGTCGTGCGGGGCGAGGCGCCGGGCCGGACGTCGTCGTCCAGGACGGCGTCGTCCAGGACGGCGTCGGGCAGCGCGGGCGTGGATGCCGGGGTGCTCTCGTGGTGCTCCATGCGGTGTGCGAGGCCGGCGGCCGTCGGGTGCTCGAAGAGCCAGGCGACGCGGACCTCCCGCTCCAGTTCGACGCCGAGCCGGTTGGCGACCTGTATCGCCTGGAGCGACTGGGCGCCGAGGTCGAAGAAGTCGTCGTCGGGCGTCATGCGGTCGACGCCCAGGACCTGGGCCCAGACGCGGGTGATGGTTGCCTGCAGACCGCCCGCCGCCCCGGCGGGGACGGCCCCGTCCTCCACGACGGTGCTCAGGGCTTTCCTGTCGATCTTCCCCGTGCTGGTGCGGGGCAGCCGGTCGGTGAACTCCACGGCCGACGGGACCATCGCCGCCGGCAGGACCTTCCGCAACCCCTCCCGCACCTCGGTGGCGGTGGGCGGGGGTCCCTCCGGGACGACGTGGGCCGCCAACCGCCTCGTCCCGTCCGGCAGGACCTGTCCGACGACGGCGGCCTCGCGGACGCGCGGCTGGGCCAGGAGGGCGGCCTCGACCTCGGAGGGATGGACGCGATGTCCGCTGATCTTGAATTCGTCGTCCGCCCGCCCGAGGAACCGCAGCTGTCCGTCGTCGCCGAGGCGCACCAGGTCGCCGGTGCGGAAGGCCCGCGGACTCCCGGGCAGTTGGGGGAGCGGTGCGAACCGGGCGTCGTCCGGTGCGTCCGCACCGCGGTAGCCCAGGGCCAGCGCGTCGCCCAGGAGGTGGAGCTCGCCGCCGACGACGGCCGCGCGCATGCCGGGCAGCGGGACTCCGATCGGTACGTCGCCGGGTTCCGCGGGAGTGTCGTGGAGTGCGGCGACCGTGGCCACGACCGTCGCCTCGGTCGGGCCGTAGGTGTTGAACAGCCGTACCGACGGGCCGACCGCGTCCCTCCAGCGGTCGACGCGTTCGGGCAGGGCGGCCTCCCCGCCGATGATGACGGTCCGCACCCCGTCGGGCAGGGGAGCGGCACCGGTGGAGACCGCGTAGGCCAGCTCGTGCCAGTAGGCCGTGGGAAGGTCCAGCACACTGATCCGCAGCCGGTCCACCGCCCGCAGGAACCGGGGCACCGAGTCGGTCATCTCGCGGGTGCGCACGACGAGGGTGGCGCCCGTGCACAGGGTGAGGAAGACCTCCTCGACACTGGCGTCGAAGTGCAGGGGTGCGAACTGCAGGACGCGGTCCTCGCGGCGCAGGCCGTAGCGGTGCGCGGCACCCGCGACGAAGGTGGCCAGCGCGCCGTGGCCGATCTCCACGCCCTTGGGCCGGCCGGTGGATCCCGAGGTGTGGATCAGGTACGCCGGATCGTCCGCCGTTCCGGCCGGAGCGAGCGGCGCCTCGGCGTCGTCGCCGGGGGCGTCCAGCAGCAGGGCGGGCCGGCCGGCGAAGCGGGCGGCGTGTGCGCTGTGGGTGAGGACGAGTGAGGGGTGGAGGCTCTCCAGGAGCGCTCGCGTCCTCGTCTTTGGGGCGTCGGGGTCGAGCGGGCAGTACGCGGCGCCCGAGAGCAGGACCGCGAGGATGGCGGTGACGGCGTCGACGCCGCGCGGCAGGGCGACGGCGACGACCGCACCGGGGCCCGCACCCCGGGCGGAGAGCCGTCGGGCGAGCTGTCGCGCGGAGCCGAACAACTGCGCGTAGGTGATGCTCCGTCCGTCGTGCTCGACGGCGGGGGCGGCACCGCGCCGGGCGGCATGGCCGGCGATGAGGCTCAGCACCGGCCGGGCCGGGCCGGGCAGCGGCCCGCCGTCCAGGACGGTGCACGGGCGCCGGCCGATCGCACGGTCCGGCTCGGCGAGGGCCTCGCGCAGCAGCGCCAGCAGTCCCTGCTGGTGGGTGACCAGGTCCGCCTCGTCGTACAGGTCCGGGTGGGCGTCGACGGCGATGCGCAGGCCCGCGCCCTCGGCGCGGTCGTACACGTTGACCGAGAGGTCGTCGACGGGCCCCGCGGAGACGTTGTGGACCGTGCTGCGGTGGCCTGCGAACCGGAGGCCGTACTCGAACGGCATGATGTTCACGCCCGGACCGGACAGCCGCCGCCCGCCGCCGACCAGCTTCAGGTCCCGCCGCAGCTGTTCGTAGCGGTACCTCTGGTGCGGCCGGCCGGCCCGGAGTTCCGCGGCCACCTCGGCGGCCAGGTCCCGCAGGCCGTCCTGCTCGTCCACCGCGACGCGCAGGGGCAGGATGTTGCGCACCGTGCAGGGCACGCGCAGGGACACCGATCCGAGGCGGCCCATGGCGGGAAGGCTCAGCACGACCTCGGGGGCGCCGCTGACCCGGTGGACGTAGGCGGCGGTGACGGCGAGCAGGAGATCGGACCAGGTCACCGACAGGTCGCCGGCCACAGCGCGCAGCCGTTCCGTCTCGTCGGGATCCAGGTCGACGACGCGGCGCAGGAAGGTGCGGGCGGGAAGCGCCTGTCCGGCGGCGAGACTGGGGACCGCCGGGCGGTCCGCGAAACGCCGGGTCCAGTAGGCGCGGTTCTCGGCGAAGCGCTCCGAGGCGCGGTAGGCGGCCTCCTCCCGCCGGACCGACTCCAGGGTGCCGAACCCGCTCTCGCCCGGCGGGGCGTTCTCCACCAGGGCCGTGTACACCTGTGCCACGCGGCGCGCGACCAGGGACAGGCCGAATCCGTCGAGCGCGATGTGGTGGACGCGGTGGTACCAGAGGAACTCGTCGGGGGCCGTGCGCAGCAGGGCGTGGCCGAAGACCGGGTCGCGTTCCAGGTCGAGGGGGCGGGCCAGGTCCTGGGCCATCCACGCGAGGGCGGCCCGGTGCGGGTCGGCGGCGGTGGTCAGGTCGGCGATGTGCGGTTCCCACTCGATGCCGGGGACGCCCACCTGCCAGGGCCGGCCCGTCTCGTCGGTGACGAAGCGGACGTTCAGGGCCTCGGTCTCCGCCACGGCGTGCCGGAGGGCCTTCTCGAAGGCCGTCGGGTCGACCGGGCCGTGGATGCGCACGTATTCGGCGGTGTTGTAGGCGGGGCTGTCCGGATCGAGGTGGTGGCCGGTCCAGATGCCCTCCTGGGCGGCGAGGAGGGGGTGGCGCTCGGCGTGCGGGTCAGGCGTCGGCATGAGCCGCTCCCGCCTGGCGTTCGGACAGCAGTTGCCACCACGCGCCGAAGGAGGTGCGCTCGGCGAGCTCGACGAAGCTCACCTCCGCGCCGGCGCTCCGCCATCGCTCGGCGAGGGTGGTCAGGCGCAGCGAGTCCAGGCCCGCGTCCAGGGGGTTTTCGTCCAGGTCGACTTCGTCCGGTTGCTGGTGCAGGAACTCCGCCAGATCCGCGCGGAAGGCGTCCAGCGTCAGGGGCTCAGGCATGGTGGTCTCTCTTGGTAGCCGCACGGGGTGGCGGGTGCCGGTCAGTTGACCTTGCGGTCGGCGTCGCTCCAGAAGCGGTCGCGCAGTTCACGGCGGAGGATCTTGCCGCTGGGGTTGCGCGGGACGTGCTCGACGAACTCGTAGGCCGCGGGGAGCTTGAAGGGGGCCAGCCGGTCCACGAGGAACCGGTGCAGGTCCCGTGGGGTGGGCTCGTGCCCGGTCACGGGCACGACGAAGGCGTGGACGCGCTCGCCCCACCGTTCGTCGGGGGCGCCCACGATCACCGCCTCGGCCACCCCGGGGTGGCGCTCCAGGACGTTCTCGATCTCGGCGGGGTAGACGTTCTCGCCCGCGACGAGGATCGCGTCCTTGATGCGGTCCTGGATGAAGAGGTAGCCGTCGTCGTCGACGTATCCGGCGTCGCCGGTGTGGATCCAGCCGTCGACGAGGGTCTCGGCGGTCTTGTCGGGCAGACCCCAGTACTCGACCATGCGGGCCGGCGTGGCCAGGCAGATCTCACCGACCGCACCCGTCGGCAGTTCCTTGCCGTCCCCGTCGACGACCTTGCTGGCGACCCCCGGGTACGGGTGGCCCGCGGCCTTCATGCGGGGGTGGCCGGGGACGTGGTCGGCGGGCGGCAGGCACACGGCGGTGTTGCCGGTCTCGGTCAGGCCGTAGATCTGGGCGAACTCGCTGCCGAACAGGGCCAGGCTCGCTTCGAGGAGGGCCTCGGAGATCGGCGAGCCGCCGTAGACGATCTTGCGGAGTGTGGTGAAGTCGCTTGGTTCGACGCTGGGTTCGGCCAGCATCATGCGCAACATGGCGGGGACCACGCAGGCGGTGGTGACGCCCCTGTCACGGATGAGGTCGATCGCGTCCCGGGGAGCGAAGGCGCGCATCGCCACCACGGTCACCCCGGCGTTGAAGTTCTGGGTGGCCCACCACAGGCCGCCGACGTGGAACCCGGGAATGCCGACCAGGGCGACGTCGCCGACCCGCCAGTCGATCCAGTCGAGCCGCTCGCTCGCCAGTGCGTCGCGGATGGCGAAGAAGCTCCGGTGGGCGAGGACGACTCCCTTGGGCAGGCCGGTGGTCCCGCTGGTGTACAGCTGGGCGACCGGTGTGTCGGGGGTGGGGGAGGAGACGGGTCCGGCGTCCGGGTGGTCCGCCTTCCAGGCGGCGAAGCCGTTTCCGGCGCCCAGCCGGACCACCGTCTTCGGCGGGGCGGTCGGCAGCCGGTCGAGGAGGGGAGCGAACTCGTCCTCCACGAAGAGCAGTTCGCTGCCCGAGTCCTGGAGGACGTGGCTGACCTCGGGGGCGGTCAGCCGCCAGTTGACGGGCACCAGGACGGTCTCGCTCTTGGCGCATCCGAAGAGGATCTCGTAGTAGTGCTCGGACTCCTTGCCCAGGTAGGCGACTCGGGCGCCGGGAGCGGCCCCGGCCTCGCGGAGGGCGTGGGCGATGCGGTTGCTCTCACGGTGCAGCTGGGCGTAGGTGAGGTCGCGGTCCTCGCAGACGACCGCGGTGACCTGCGGACTGTGTGCGGCGTGGAAGCGTGCGGTGTCGACGAGGGTCTCGAGCTGGGGGTGGTGCAGTCTTTCGCCGGGTGTCCCGGGCGCGGACGGTTCGGCCATGTGCGGCCTGCCTCTCGTTCTGCTCTCGGTCCGGGGGGCGTGGGGCCCCCCCCCCCGCGGCGGGCCCCCCCCGGGGGGGTGGGGGGCCGGGGCCGGGGGGGGGGGGCGGCGCCCCGCACCGGGGCGGCGCCCCCCCCCCCCCCGGCGGACCCCAAAC
>NZ_JBIRHK010000006.1:269797-280550 GCF_044328485.1 Streptomyces sp. NPDC017936
GTTGGGGGGGTGGTTTATTTTTGCGGGGGGGGGGCGGGGGGGGGGGGGGCCCGCGGGGGGGGGGGGGCGGCGGGGGTCGGGGGGGGGGGGGGGGGGGGGCCCCCCCCCGCGGGGGGGGCCCCACGCCGAGGTGCGGTTGCCGTGCGTCTACGGGGCGTTGACGAAGGCGAGCTTCACGGTGCCGTCGCACCGCCCGCCGGCGTCGTCCCAGTACCGGTAGGCGGTGTCGGCGACGAGCAGCGGTTCGCCGCCCGGCGAGCGCCGCTCGACGGACAGGAACTCGATCTCCCCGGAGAAGGAACGCGCGTCGATGGGGCGCCGGAAGCTGCCGCTGAAGCGGGCGATGAGGATGTCCGGCAGCTGATGGCGCCAGTAGTCGTCCAGGGTCCAGCCGGCGAACTCCTCCAGCAGCCCCTCCTTCACCGCCTTGGCGACGGTGTAGTACATCATCTGGTTGTAGCTGATGTTGACCTCGACGGCGTTGAGGTGGCCGGTGTCGTCGATGTAGCAGGACTCCGGTATGGCCAGTTCGCAGCGCGCGGACACGAGGCTGGAGCGGGTGCTCACCGCCGCGGAGCGGAGGTACTTGCAGTGTGCCTTGTACGGCCGCAGGACCTGGGGGAGCAGTGCGTCGTCGTTGTCGTAGTCCTGCGACGACGGCTTGTGCGGTGCGGACGTCCGCATGTCACGCGGCCTCGTCGTAGAGCTTGTGCTCGTCGTGCACGGTGACCCGGAAGGAGACGGTCGGTTCCGGGGTGGTGGTGTGCCGGGCGCGGTGGATCAGGCTGCGGTTGTCCCAGACCAGGAGGTCGCCCTTCTCGAAGGTCTGCAGGTGGATGTTGGGGTGATCGAAGGAGTCGTCGAGCTGGCCGGTCGCCTCGAAGAGGCGCTGGAGCAGGTCGGTCTCCAGCGGCTTGCCGTCCTCGTCCTCCATGCCGATGGTGAAGCCCTCGCTGATGTAGAGAACCGTTTCGCCGGTCATGGGGTGGACGAAGGTGCTGGGCTTCACCACCGGCGGCGTCTTGGTGTCGACCTCCTCGACGACCTCCGAGATCGGCCGGTAGACGTCCGAGGGCCGGATCTTGAAGTACTTGCGCACCGAGTGCCGGGAGAAGGTGCCCGCCACCTCCTTCCTGAGGTCCTCGGGAAGCTGCTCGTAGGCCTTGCCCATGTCGATGAAGTAGGTCCCCCGGTTCTTCTCCGGGACGACCTGCGGGTAGATGAACGTCAGGCCGAAGGGGTCGGGCATGAACTGGTAGTCGGCGTGCCAGAACTTGCCGGTCTTCGGCACGCCGATCTGCTTGCCGTCCTCGGGCACGTTGGAGGAGACGAATATCTCCTCGACCTCGGGGTGCTTGTACATCGGCTCGTAGTAGGTCTCGGGACGGCCGAACCGCCGGCCGAGTTCGAGGAACTGACGGGGCGCGAGGTCCTGGTCCTTCAGGACGACGATCTTCTTCGTGTAGACGGCCGCCTTGATGGCGTCGATGTCCTCCGCGGAGGCGGCGGCGTGGTCGAACCCTTCGACCGTGGCGCCGATCTGCTGGCCCGTGACGTCCTTGATCTGCATGGTCCCTGCTCTCGGTGGAGTCGTGGTGGCGGTGGTGGCGGTGGCTACGGGGCGAGCTTCGAGTCGATGAGTCGGGTGGTCGCGCCGAGGGTGAGGTCCTCCTGGAGGACGTTGTCGTCGATGTGGACGCCGAGTTCGCGCTCGATGCGCATGCTGATCTCGACCATCGTCAGGGAGTCGACGTCCAGTTGGGCGAAGGTGATGTCCGGGCTGATCCGGTCGCGCGGCGCGTCGTGCAGTTTCGAGACGATCTCGACCAGGTGGTCGTAGGTGGTGCTCATGGCTCCTGTGTTCCTCCTGTGTCGTGCGGGTGATCGGTCCGGGCGAGAGCGGGCCACGTCAGGAGGCAGGACCCCCAGGTGAGCCCGCCGCCGAACGCGGTGAGCAGCACGCGTTCGCCCGCGTGGATGGTGTGCCGGGCGGTCGCATCGGCCAGGGCGAGCGGGATCGACGCGGCGCCGGTGTTGCCCACGGACTCGATGTTGGTCACCAGTCGTTCCGGGGGCAGTCCGAGGTCCTCCGCCACCGAGCGCAGGATGCGCAGGTTGGCCTGGTGGGGGACGATGCGGTCGACGTCGTCGACCTTGTGGTCGGCCAGCGTGAGCGTGGCGCGGGCGGAGGCCGTCATGCGGGTGACCGCGTGACGGAAGACCTCCCTGCCCCGCATGGCCAGGTGGTGATCCGGCGCGGCGACCGGACCCGGTGCCGAGCGCTGCCGTGAACCACCGGCCGCCACCATGATCAGGTCCTCGCCGGCGCCGTCGCTGCCGAGGTCGAAGTGGCCGACGGCGCCGGGTTCGTCGGCGTGGCCGGCGCGCAGCACGACGGCTCCGGCGCCGTCGCCGAAGATGATCGCGTTGGTCCGGTCGTGCGGGTCGACGATCGTGGAGTAGGTGTCGGCGCCGATCAGCAGTACGCGGTCGGCCACTCCGGCCGCGACGAGTCCGGCGGCCGAGGCCAGCCCGTAGACGAACCCGGTGCAGACGGCGCCGACGTCGAAGGCCGCTGCCCCGGTCAGCCCGAGACGGTCGGCCACGAGAGGGGCGGTGGCGGGGCAGGAGCGGTCGGGGGTCGTCGTCGTGACGACGACGGCGTCCACGTCGGCCACGCCTGCGGACCGCAGGGCCCGCCGGCCCGCCTCCACCGCCAGGTCGGAGGTGGCCTGGCCGGGTGCGGCGAAGTGGCGCCGGGCGATTCCGGTACGGGAGCGGATCCAGGTGTCGCTGGTGTCGAGCCGTCGGGAGAGTTCCTCGTTGGTCACGACACGCGGCGGGAGCCAGCCCGCGAGCCCGCACAGGACAGCGGCACGATCACGAGCCGGGGCGGGAGGGGCGGGCATGCCGACCGGTCGGTCGAGGGTGCTGGGCACAGGGGCTCCTAGGTCTCCGGGCACGGGGGAGGGATGTCGGGGACGGAACGGTCGGGGGAGAGGGGGAACGGGCGTGCTCAGACGTCCGCACGCCTGCGGAAGGGCAGCAGTGCCACGGCGCCGAGACAGATTCCGGCGGTGATGACGTAGACGGCGGTCCGGATTCCGTCCAGCAGACCGGCGGACGCCGGACCGTGGCCGCCGGCGCCGGCGACGGCCACCAGGACGGCCAGGCCCACGGCGCCGCCCACCTGCAGCGTGGTCGAGGCCAGGCCCGAGGCGATGCCCTGGTCCCGGGCGGGGATGCCGGTCGCGGCCGCGATCCACATGCCCGTCCAGGTGGCGCCCTGCCCCAGGCTGATCAGCACGATGCCGGGCAGCAGACGCGCGTAGGAGCCGTCGGCGCCGAACGCGAGGGCGAGCAGCAGGGCGCCGACGGCGCCGGTCGCCATGCCGCCCAGCAGCATGGTCCGGACGCCCAGCGCGGCCACGGCCCTCTCG
This sequence comes from Streptomyces sp. NPDC017936, assembly GCF_044328485.1. Lineage (NCBI taxonomy): Bacteria > Bacillati > Actinomycetota > Actinomycetes > Kitasatosporales > Streptomycetaceae > Streptomyces > Streptomyces sp. NPDC017936. Next base: position 273,238 of record NZ_JBIRHK010000006.1, read on the forward strand.
CCCGCCTTCGTTCCGGCGGCCACCACGACGGCCGGCACGAGGAAGGCGGCCCCCGTGGCCGTCGCGCTGTAGCCGTGCACGGTCTGGAAGTAGAGGGTCAGGAAGTACGGCAGCGAGCTGAACGTGGCGCTGAACAGCGCGGTCAGCGCCATGGCGCCCAGCAGGCCGCGGTGGCGGAAGAGGTGCCCCGGCGTCAGCGGGGCTCGGGATCGGGTCTCGACAAGGACGAACAGGGACAGCGAGACCACCGCGAGCGCCGCGCACAGGAGGACGCCGCGGCTGCTCCAGCCGGCCTCCGGTGCGTGGATGAGGACGAAGACGAGCAGCGTGATGCCCGTGGTGGCGGTCAGGGCGCCCGGGAGGTCGAAGTCCCGCTGCCGGGACAGGGGACCGTCCGCCGGGAAGAGAAACGTTCCGGCCAGGGCGATGGCACCGGCCAGCGGGACGTTGACGAGGAACACCGCCGGCCAGCCGAAGGCGTCGACGAGCACTCCGCCCAGCAGCGAGCCGAAGCACAGCCCGCCGGCCCCCGCGGCGCCCCACGCGGCCAGCGCCCGATTACGGCGGGGACCTTCCTCGTACAGGGTGTTGACGAGGGAGAGGGCGGCGGGGAACAGCAGCGAACCACCGATGCCCTGCACCGCGCGCACCGCGACCAGCGCGCCCGCCGACTCCGAGAACCCGCCCACCAGCGAGGAGACCGCGTAGAGCAGGGCGGCGACGACGAAGACCCTGCGCCGGCCCAGCAGGTCCGTGGCCCGGCCGCCGAGGAGCAGGAACCCGCCGGTCGTCACGACGTAGGCGCTGACCACCCACTGCAGGTCCTGCCCGGAGAAACCGAGCGCGCTGCCGATGTCGGGGAGGGCGACGTACACGATGTTGTAGTCGAGCGAGATGACCAGTTGCGCGGCGGCCAGGACGAGAAGCGGCCACCCGAGGCGCTGGTGCGAAGGAGCGGACGGCGAATTCACTGCAGGCATTGCGGAAAGATTCCCCCTAAGAATCCGTCCCCTGAAACAGGGCGGCGGCTCACCCCGGGATCGTGGCTCACCTCCTGTGCCCGCCACAACCGCTCTCCCCTCACTTTCGGACTGGCTTGTGAGTTGGTTGTGAGAGTCGTTCACCTCTTCATTGAAGGTCGAACTCCCGAGACGACTGCTCGTGAATCCGGGCCTGGAACATGCCAGGTGAACACGAGGATGGAGAGGCCGAGGGGAGTGATTGGCATGTGCACGTAGAGCGGACGGCCGGGTTCCCCGTGCGGCGGGCCGGCCGGCGGTGTCCGCCAGTTCCAGCCTTCCCGGTCGAATCCCGCCGGATCGCGGATGGCTGATTCGACACCTGTATAAACGGGCCGAGTCGTCCTTCGATATCGTCCGAGGCGATGCGCTGTGCGATATTTCGAATGGGCGGAAAAACGCGCATTCAAAGGGAGTCGGACGGTGGGGCCGACTGGTTCCCGGCGATGCCGACGTTTTTTGTCACACGCCCGATGCGGGCGAGGGGGCGGGTACCCCCCTACCGTATGTGCGCATGGAGAAGTGGAAGCGTGCTCTGTTCGTCCCGCCGGCCTTGCTCGGGTTCGTCGTCCTGCTCGTGTCACTGACGGCGGTGTCGTACGCCGTGGGACGCATGGCGGGTCCGGTGGCCCCGGGCATGCACCGCACCGTGCCGGCGTCCGAGGAGCCGCGGGAGCCGGACATGCCGGGGATGCACGGTCTCGGGCCGGTCGACCGCGAAGTGCGGGTGAACCGATGACCACCGCCGATCCCCGCGGGACGGCCGAGGAGCCGGACGCGACCACCGATCTGCTGGTGGGCGGCATGACGTGTGCCGCGTGCGTGGGCCGGGTCGAGAAGAAGCTGGGCCGCGTCGAGGGCGTGACGGCGACCGTCAACCTGGCCACCGGGCGGGCCCGCGTCACCCATCCCGCGTCGGTGACCGCCCTGCAGCTCGTCTCCGTCGTGGAGAGCGCCGGTTACACGGCCGAACTCCCGCCGCCGCCCGCCGAGGAGCAGCACGCGGACGCGGCCCGCGCGGAGCGGACGACCGGCGCGGGCGTCGGCGACGGGGGACGGCTGCTGCTCACGGCGCTGCTGTCGCTGCCTGTGCTCCTGCTCTCCATGGTGCCCTCCCTGCAGTTCACCCACTGGCAGTGGCTGTGCTTCAACCTGGCCGTCCCGGTCGTGGGCTGGAGCGCGTGGCCGTTCCACGAGCGGGCCCTGAAGGGGTTGCGGCACGCCACGGCGACCATGGACACCCTGGTCTCCCTCGGCGTGCTCGCGTCCTTCGCCTGGTCCGCGTACGCCCTGTACTTCGGAGGCGCGGGGCAGCCGGGCATGCGCATGCCGTTCAGCCTGGTGCCCGAGGCCGGCAGCGGAAGCGCGCATCTGTACCTGGAAGCGGCCGTGAGCGTGCCGCTGTTCGTGCTGGCCGGCCGCTACCTGGAAGAACGCGCCAAGCGGGGAACGGGATCGGCGCTGCGGGCGCTCGCCGAACTCGGCGCGAAGGACGTCGAGCTGAGGGAGGGGGACCAGGGCAGGCGCGTGCCGGTCTCCGCGCTCCGGGCCGGTCAGGAGTTCTTCGTACGACCGGGGGAGAAGGTCGCCACGGACGGTGTGGTCACCGACGGCAGCTCCGCCCTGGACCTCTCACTGGTGACGGGCGAGAGCGTCCCGGTGGAGGTCGGGCCGGGATCGGCCGTGGTGGGCGGTGCCGTCAACGCGGGCGGGCTGCTGGTGGTCCGGGCCACGGCGGTCGGCGCCGACACACAGCTCGCCCGGATCACCGAGCTGGTGAGCGACGCGCAGGCGGGCAAGGCGCGCGTCCAGCGGCTGGCCGACGCCGTCGCGGGGGTCTTCGTCCCCGCGATCGTGACCGTGGCGTGCACGGTGCTGGGGTTCTGGCTCGGCGCCGGGGCGGACGCCTCGGCGGCCGTGACCGCGGCGGTCGCCGTCCTCGTCGTCGCGTGCCCCTGCGCTCTCGGCCTGGCCACCCCGACCGCCTTCATGGCCGCCACCGGCCGGGGCGCCCAGCTCGGCGTCCTGCTCCGCGGGCCGGAAGCGCTGGAGCGGCTGCGGCACATCGACACCGTGGTCTTCGACAAGACCGGCACCCTCACCACCGGACGCATGACGCTCGCCGGGACGACGGTGGTGGCCGAGGAGGACGCGGACGAGATCCTCCGACTGGCCGGGGCGGTCGAGTACGGCTCCGAGCACCCCATCGGCCGGGCCGTCGCCGCCGCCGCCCGCCGGGCCGCGGACGGCGACCGGCTGCCGCCGGTGGCCGGCTTCCGCGCCGTTCCCGGAGCCGGCGTGAGCGGCCGGGTCGACGGCCACGAGATCGTGGTGGGCCGCCCGCGCCCCGACACCCCGCTCCCGGTCCCCCTCCGGCAGGCCCTGGACGACGCCCGCGCCTCCGCCCGCACGGCCGTGGTCGTCGAGAAGGACGGCCGCCCGGTCGGTGTCCTCGCCGTCGGCGACACACTGCGGCCCTCCGGCTGGTCCGCCGTACGGCGCCTGCGCAAGCTGGGCATCGAGCCCGTTCTGGTGACCGGCGACGGCGAGGCCGCCGCCCGTGCCGTGGCCGAGCAGGTCGGCATCGACGAGGTGCACGCCGAGGTCACCCCGGAGGGGAAGGCCGACATCGTCACGAAACTGCGGGACGAGGGGAGCCGTGTGGCGGTCATCGGCGACGGGGTCAACGACGCCGCCGCCCTCGCCACGGCCGACCTGGGCATCGCCATGGGGAGCGGAGCCGACGCGGCGATCGGCGCCGCCGACATCACCCTCGTGCGCGAGGACATGCAGGCGGTGGTGGCGGCCGTACAGCTCACCCGTCGGACCCTGAGCACGATCCGCGCCAACCTCACGTGGGCCTTCGGCTACAACGTCGTCACCGTTCCCCTGGCCGCCACCGGCTGGCTCACCCCGATGTTCGCCGCCGCGGCGATGTCCGCCAGCTCGGTCCTCGTGGTGGTCAACAGCCTGCGGCTACGGACCTATGCGCCCGCCGGGCACGGCTACCGCTCCGCCTCCGCCGGCAAGGGAGGTCCCCCACCACCGTCCGCGGCGGACGGCGACACCGTCTCGTCCCTGGAGGAGATCCGATGAGTTCCGCCTCGTCCACCGATCCGGCCGAACGCTCCTCGCCGCCCTGGCGCCGGGTGACCGCCGGTGCGCTGAGCGCCGCTCTGGTACCCGTGGTCACCTGCGCGACGGCCTTGGCGCTGCTGACGGCCTACACGACGACGGGCGCGGCCGGCGAACCGCCGGCACGGATCGGCGTCGGCAACGCCCGCATCTTCGTGCCGCCCAACTCCGAGAGCACGGCGGCCTTCTTCGACATCAGCAATGCCGGGGCCGCCGGCGATGTGCTGACGTCCGTCTCCTCACCGGACCTCGGGGTCACCATGCTGGGCCGGCGGGTCACCAAGGACGGGGCGGGACGCATGGAACCGCTCGACGCCCTCACGATCCCGGCCCGGAGTCGCGTGAACATGACCCCGTACGGCGTCGACGTGATGGTCATGGATCCGCCGGAACTGAAGGCCGGGGACACGGTCCGCTTCGACCTGTGGTTCCGCGACTCCGGCAGGGTGAGCGTCGATGCGGTGGCCGTGCCCGTGGAGTGGTGACGAGAGGGGCCGCCGCCTCGGCCTCCCTCCTCGCGGTCACTCCTCGCCCAGGAGCTCGCGGATCTCGGTGACGGCCGCGACGAGCGCCTTCCGCTCGGGGACGGTGGTCTCCGGGTGCCACAGGCCGACGAGCAGGCAGGTGCGCGGGTGCGTCCCGCGCCGGCGGTCCCAGCGGATCCGCGGCCCGGAGCGGGAACGCGGCGTGCGGCTGTTCGCCCGCACGCCGACCGGACCGGTGCCCACCGTGGCCGGCCGCGCGTTCCTGCGGGAGGCGGAGGCCGCGGTGCGGAGGGGGTCAGGACGTCCTGGATCCCTCCGCCCGGGACCGGCGCAGGGGAGCGTCGTCCCGGGCGGCGGCATCGTCACCGGCGCCCCGGTCACGGAAACGCCGTGACCGGGGCCCCGGGGTCAGCTGTCGCGGAAGGCGCCGACCGCCGCTAGTTCCGGTACCGGAACACGATCCGGCCGCGCGTCAGGTCGTACGGCGGGAGCTCCACCAGCACCCGGTCCTCCAGCATGATCTTGATGTAGTTCTTGCGGATCTTCCCGCTGATGTGCGCGAGCACCTGGTGGCCGTTCTCGAGCTCCACGGTGAACATGGCGCTGCGCAGGCACTCGACGACCTTGCCCTCGACTTCGATGACGTTCTTGTTCCTCGTCATCGCACCAGCTCCAGGTTGCTGCTCAGCGGCCGGGCGCCGACGCCCTCGAACAGCGCCGAGGCCGCCCGGTTGGACGCGTGGACTTCGGTCCAGGCCGCGGTGGACCCGGAGCGGTGCAGCGTCCCCAGCGCGTGGGCCAGCAGCGCCCGCGCGATGCCGCGGCGCTGCTCGCCGGCCCGGACCGCGACCAGCCCGATGCGCGGCCGCTTCACCCTCACCACCCGGATCAGGCCCAGGTAGCGGTCCGGCGCCGCGGCCACCGCGTACGCCGACGGGTCGACGACGGTGTCGCCTTCGGGGCGGGGAATCACCTCCGCGGGCATCGACCGCCACCCGACGGTCGCCTCGACCTCGTCGCGGATCGCGCGGTCCACCGCCCGCAGCAGACTCTCGTCCGCCTGACCGGCGGGCACGATCGTCACGCCCGGAGGCGGCAGGACTGCTTCGAGCCCGGTGACCCGCGGGTCGGTCGGCACGACGTACTCCCACTCGCGGCGCCGGATCGTGAAACCGGCCCGTCGCCAGCCGGCCGTCAGCTCGACGTCGGCTTCGTCGACCACCGTGTACAGCGGCGCCGGCAGCTGCGCCGACATCGCCTCGGCGAGCCGGTCGAAGGCGGCGTCGTGCCAGGCGTCGATGCTGACGAACAGGCGTCCGTCGGGCCGGTGTTCCGCATGCCCGCGGCCGACCACCAGATCGTCGTCCAGCGCGTGCCACTGCCTGTCCGCGACGCGCGTGACCACCACCGCGTTCTCGCCCAGGCCAGGGGGGAAAGGCTTCGTGTTCATCGGAGTCTCCTCCTGGGAGTGCCTCGATCTCAGGCGCTCCTGGCGACACCGGACGTCAGCCGCCGGACCGTGACGGATGGAGGGAGCACCCATGGGTGACTGTGTGCACGGGGCTCACCTCCCTACGACGACTTCACGGTCCGCCGCGAAAGTAGCAGCGGGGCTCCGCCTCGCTCAAACCCTTTTCCCACGAGCTCGGCAAGGCCGTACTCGATCTTGAGCGGTCGCGCGCATCGCCCGGGCCGGAAGCGGCGGCGGTGCCGGGGTCCACGCCCTCTCGCTCACCCGGGAACAGGCACGGCGGACGATGGGCCCGTTCGCCGGCGTCAGGGCGCGTCGGGCGTGCGGAGTCCCTGGAGGAGGGCGATCAGGCGTCGGGGGTCGTAGCGGGGGTCGTCGTCGCGTCCGATGCAGAGATTGCCGATGCCGCGCATCAGTTCGTACGGCTGCGTACCGGGTCTGATGTCGCCGGCCTCGACCGCGGCGTCGAGCAGGTGGACGCAGACGGGCAGCAGGCGGTCGAGGAAGCAGGCGTGCAGCGCGGCGAAGCGGTCGTCGTCGGACAGCAGGGCGTCGGCGAGGCCGTGCTTGGTGACGAGGAGGTCGACGAAGAGGTCGATCCACTGGCGCAGTGCGTCGAACGGGGAGTCGGCGCCGGCCAGCGGGTCCGGGCCGGCCTGGGCGCATGCCTCGATCTGGTGGCGGTGGACGGCCGTGACGAGATCCGCCCGGGTCGGGAAGTGACGGTAGATCGTGGCCGTCCCGACGCCCGCCCGCAGCCGGCCGTGCCGTCACCCACCAGGGCGCCCGCCGTCACCCACCAGGGCGCCCGCCGGCTCGCGCCCGTCCCCGCCGGCTCGCGCCGACCGGGCGACCGCCCCGGCGGCCCCGCGGCGGGCCGTGTCTTCGGCCCACCGGCGCGGGACCTCCGGATCCCGGTCCGTCGCCGCGTGTCCGAGCGGAGCCGGGCAGGCGAGGTGGACGGTGACGGGTGAATTCCCGACGCGCCCCGCGGTGGTGACGGGCCGTGCATCGCGTGCGGCGAGTTCGTGCCTTGCCTACAGGTGCGGGAGGACGAAGTTGAACCCTTGCGCGCTGTGGGCGCCGAAGGCCGGGCACACTCCGTAGGTCGGGTAGCCCGAGAAGAACATGGAGAAGCATTTCTGGCAGAAGCGCCAGTTGGCTTGGGCGGTCGCCGTTTCGGCCACGTCGTGCGGGAGGGTG
>NZ_JBIRHK010000006.1:280649-312491 GCF_044328485.1 Streptomyces sp. NPDC017936
GAAGTTGAACCCCTGGGCGCTGTGAGCACCGCCGGCCGGGCACACGCCGTCGGTCGGGTAGCCCCAGTAGAACATGGAGAAGCATTTCTGGCAGAAGCGCCAGTTGGCTTGGGCGGTCGCCGTCTCGGGCACGCTGTGCGGGAGGGTGAAGTTGAACCCCTGGGCGCTGTGAGCACCGCCGGCCGGGCACACGCCGTCGGTCGGGTAGCCCCAGTAGAACATGGAGAAGCATTTCTGGCAGAAACGCCAGCTGACCTGGGTCGCCTGGGTTCCGGCGGGCTTGGCGGAAGCGGGGGAGGCGAACGTCCCGGCCGCCACTGCGGCTCCAGCCAGACCGGCCGTCACGCCAAGGGCTCTGGAGAGGAAGGCTCGCCGGCCGGATAACTCTGTTTCGTCCTGCTGAGTCGAATTCTCGAATCTGCCCGCGAAATCCATTGTCCACCGCTTCCGGCCTGTCGGGAAACTTGTCTCCCGATTCTGTTTCCCCTCCGTGGGATTTCACGGAGGGTCAGCAGGATGGTCCCGCTCGGGCTTCAGGCTGTCAAGAAGGCGAGGTACGGGTGAGGTCTGCGAATGCGGGGGCGGTGATTCCGAATTGCGGCTCGCCGTGGCCGGAGGCAATGCCGACGGCACGGAAATCGTCTCCGATGTGGCGAGTTCTGGGCTGTCCCGAAAAGGGAGCCGTGAAATGGTTTTCGTTTCTACGGGTGGGTCGGCGGCCGTGCACCGGCTCTCGGCCCTGGGCGCCCTGGCTCGCGAGGTCAGCGCGTGGTCAGTCCTCGCGTGGTGCCGCGCAGGTGACGCAGGGCGAGTCGCCCTGGTTCCGTGGTGAACCAGCGGGTGTGGTCGGTGAAGTAGGCGCGGGCCAGTGCGGTGTTGGCGGCGGAGTGGGTCACGTCGTGGAAGTAGTGCATCTCTGACAGCGCGTACTCGGCGTTGACCAGCGGCAGCAGCGCGGGCAGGGCCTCGGCTTCGGCGTCGGTGAGGGGGCGGACGGCGGCGTAGCCTTCCAGCAGGGCCGTCATGTGTGCGTACTGGACCGGTACGTGCCCGCGCGGCAGGTCCAGCCAGCCGAAGACGTTGCGTTCCAGCGCCACCGCGAGGTCGTGCACGGCCGTGGTCCGGTCGCTGAGGTTGAAGTCGAGCACGGTGGAGACGGTGTCCGCGCCGCCGGTGGTGTCCCACAGCAGGTTGGAGGCGTGCCAGTCGTTGTGCGTCCACAGGGGTTCGAGCTCGTGCAGGAAGGGGACCAGCTCGGCGTGCAGGGGCAGGTGCCAGCGGGCCAGGTCGGCGTCGAGGGGGTCGGTGCGCAGGGCTTCGGCCAGGGCCGGCCGCTCGGCGATGTAGTCGGCGAGGGCGCCCTGGGGGTCGGTGGAGCGGAAGATGCGGAAGGACGACACCAGGGGCTGGACCCGGCGGGCCGGGGCGTGGTGGCCGAGGGCTGCCCGGTGGAGGCGGGCGAGGGCGGCGCCGGCCGCGCGGGCGTGGTGGGCGGAGGTGAAGGGGGTCCAGGACAGCGCGTCGTGGTAGAGGTCCGTGCCGGTGCCCAGCGAGTGCACCTCGTAGGTCCACTCACCGCGGGCCGTGCCGGCGAGGACGTCGACGACGGGGGCTCCGCGGGAGCGCAGGTGACGCAGGAAGGCGTGTTCCTCTTCCAGTCCCTCCGGCGTGCGGACGCTGACGTGGTGTCGTTTGAGGAAGACGCGCCGTCCGTCGTGCTCGACGACGGCCGCGGCGGACAGGGGGCGGGGGCTGTGCCAGTGCAGTCGTGCGGGGCCGCCGAGCACGTCCGCCGCCTCTTCGGTGGTCAGCGGTGCCCAGTCGGGTTCGACGCGTTCGTGGCCGAGGCCGTGGGTCGCCGGCGGGCGGGGCTCGGTGTCCTCGTGGGGTGCGGTCATCGTGCGGCTCCTGCGGGGGCGGCGAGCGCGGCCAGGACGCGTCCCTCGACCGCGGCGGCGGTGACGGGGTCCAGGGTGCGCGGTCCGTCCCCGGTGTGCGGAGGACGGGGCACCTCGATGCGCGCGGTCACCGAGGCGGGGCGCGGTGACAGGACGTGGACGGTGTCGGCGAGCAGGACCGCCTCGCGGATGTCGTGGGTGACCAGCACCACCGTCCAGCGGTAGGTGTGCCACATGTGGGCGAGCCAGCGCTGGAGGTCGCTGCGGGTGAGGGAGTCCAGGGCGCCGAAGGGCTCGTCGAGCAGGAGGAGCGGGCGTTCCAGCACGACGGTGCGCAGCAGCGCGGCGCGCTGCCGCATCCCGCCGCTGAGCTGGGCGGGGTAGCTGTTCTGGAAGCCGTCGAGGCCGAACGCGTCGAAGAGGGCGGCGGCGCGCCGGCGGGCGTCCGCTCTGCGCACGCCCTGCGCCTCGAGCCCGAGGGCGGTGTTGGCGAGGATGGTGCGCCAGGGGAAGAGCAGGTCCTTCTGCGGCATGTAGGCGACGCGGCCGGAGCGGGTGCGCGGGGGTTCTCCGTCGACGAGGATCTCGCCGGCCGTGGGGCGGTCCAGTCCGGAGACGAGGTTGAGCAGGGTGCTCTTGCCGCTGCCGCTGGGGCCGATCACGGCGGCGAACTCGCCGGGTGCGACGGTCAGGTCGAGGCCGCGCAGGACGTCGAGTCCGTCGTAGCCCTTGTCGACCCGGCGCAGCAGGAGCCGGGGGTCCGGGGCGGTCGGGTCCGGGGTGGGAGCGGCGGGGTTGCCGGAGGTGGTCATGGGCGTTCCTTCCGCCGGGTCGTCCGCTCCCAGGGCAGGGCGAGGCGTTGGGCGAGGTAGGTCGCGGCGAACAGGGCGATGCTCAGGGCGGCGGTCACGGCCACGGCCGCGAAGAGGAGATCGGTGCGGAAGGCGCTCTTCTGCGCCTGCATGTAGATGCCGAGTCCGTTCTCCGCTCCGGCGTACTCGGCGAAGACCGCTCCGACCACGGCGTAGGTGATGCTCACGCGCAGTCCGGCGAAGAAGTACGGCATCGCGCTGGGGACGCGGACCATGACGAACGCGCGCAGGCGTCCGGCGCCCAGGGAGCGCAGCAGCCGCATGGCCTCCGGGTCGGCGGAGGCGAATCCGGCGGTGAGGTTGGCGGTGAGCGGGAAGAACGTGGCGAGGGTGACCACCAGCATCTTGGGGAACAGGCCGAAGCCGAACCAGATGATGAGCAGCGGGGCGACGGCCACGACGGGGATGGTCTGGGAGGCGACCAGCAGCGGGTACAGGCCGCGGCGGGCCCAGACGGAGAAGTCCAGCAGGACGGCCACCAGCCAGGCGGCGGCGAAGGACATCCCGAAGCCGGCGGCGGTCTCCTGGAGGGTGGGCAGTGTGGCGTTCCAGAGGTCCTGCCGGTTCTGCCAGCCCTGGGAGAGCACGCGCCAGGGGCTGGGCAGGACGGTGGGGTCCACCGCGGCGGCGCTGGTGTAGGTCTGCCAGACGGCCAGCAGCGCCGCGACGACCAGGAGCGGGGGGAGGACGACGGCGGAGGAGCGCGGGCCGCGACGGGCGGAGGGCTCGGCGGCCGCCGGACCCGGCCCGGAGGCGGGCGGCGGGGCCGGTTCCCCGGCGGTGGCGAGCACGTCGGTGGAGGTGCTGATCACGACTTCTCCGTGAGGTAGTCGTCGGTGAACCACGACGAGGTGTCCGGCGCGGTGGTGAGCTTCTTGCCGTTCGCGTCGCTCAGCAGCCCGGACTCGTACGCGAAGTCGGCGAACGCCTTCCAGCGCTCGGCGGACTGGGTGCCGAGCGAGCCGTCGGCGGCGCGGTAGTAGGAGGCGGCGAGCAGTTCCTCGCTCTCGTGCACCAGTTCGGTGTTGGTCAGTGTGCTCTTGTTCGCCTTGATCAGCAGGTCGGCGGCGTTCGCGGGGTGGTCGACGGCGTAGGCGTAGCCGCGTTCCACCGCGCCGATGAACTTCTTCGCCGTCGCGGTGTCGGCCTTGAGGTACCGGTCGGAGGAGGCGATGAGGGTGGAGTAGATCTGCGGGAAGCCGTAGTCGGTGAGTTCGAAGTTCTTCAGGGGCTTGCCGCTGAGCTTCGCCTCCAGCCCCTCCCAGGTGGGCATCGGCATGGCGAAGTCGGCCTTGCCCGCGTAGAGGGCCGAGTAGGCGGAGGTGCTGAGGGCGACGGAGGTGAAGTCGCCCTTGCCGCCGGCGTTCTTGATGACGGACCGCAGCAGGGGCTTTTCGTAGGCGGCGCCGAAGCCGGCGTAGGTCTTGCCGTCCAGGTCCTTGGGGGAGGTGATGTCGGTGCGGTCGGCGGAGACCGCGATGGTGACGTTGGTCTTCTGCGTGACGGCGTAGACCGAGGTGATGTCCTGGCCGGCCGCCCGGGCGGTGGTGAGGCCCTCCTGGTAGGAGATGCCGAAGTCGGCCTTGTGGTTGGCGACCAGGGTCTCGGGCGAGGTCGTGCCGTAGGGGACGATCTTCAGGTCGATCCCGGCGTCCTTGAACCAGCCGAGCTGCTGGGCGACGTAGATGCCGGTGTGGTTGGTGTTCGGTGTCCAGTCGAGGGCGAGGGTGACCTCGACCGGCCCCTCGGCGCCGTCCTGGGAGGAGCCGGAGGAGGAGCAGGCGGTGGCGGCGAACAGGGTGCCGACGGCGGCGGCCGTCAGCGCGAGGCGGACGGCCCGGCGCGGAGCTCGGGACGACGGGGGCAGCAGGTTCACGGGACGGGCTCGTTTCTGGCGGCGGGCGGGTTCTGCCCGGTACGGGGAGGACGCGGCAAGGAGGTGGTGGACGGGGCGCCGGGCGCGGGGCCCGGACACGGCAGGGCGGCTCGGGCGCGGGCCGGACCGAGGAACGGCCCGTGGCCGTGGTCGTCGCGGAGCGGGACGCCGGGCGGTGGCGGCTTCATGCGCCGGCTCGGGCGGCCGGGACCGCGGCGGCGTCCCGCGGGCCGGTGCCCGGCAGCAGGTCGGTTCGGTACGCCGTGCGCCAGCCGTCGGCCGTGGGCAGGACGCCGTGGGTGGCGAGCCAGTGGGCGTAGGGGCCCATGCGGTCTTCGGAGACGGTGCCCCAGCGGCCGTCCTCGTCGGTCCAGGTCGGCGCCACCAGTTCCAGCGAGCGGGCGATCAGCGGGCGCGGGAAGTAGGGGATGACGCGTTCCAGGAGGGCCAGGGTGGCGGGCTGGTCGGCGGCGGCCGCGGCGAAGCCGCGCGCGGTGGCCGCGAGGAACCGTCGCACGGTCTCGGGGTCGGAGCGCACCGTCTCCTCGTGTGCCCCCAGGAGGTAGCTGTGGTAGCGAGGGGCGCCGATTTCGTCGACGGGCCAGGTCAGGCGGCGTTCCTCGGGCAGGTTGCCGCGCAGTGCGTCCCACGACCAGTAGACGCCGAAGGTGGCGTCCGCCTCTCCGGACTCCAGGTCGTCGACGGTCAGTTCGCGACAGCCGGCGTCGACCGTCACCACCGAGTCGGGATCGCCGCCGTCCGCGGCGACCAGGTGGCGCACCAGGGCCCGGCCACGAGGGGTCGGATTGTACGCCAGGCGTCGTCCGGCCAGGTCGCGGGGGCGCTCGATGCCGCGGCCGGTGACGGTCTGGACGGCTTCCAGGGCGCGGTGGTTGACGGCCGAGACGGCGATCAGCGGCTGTCCCTGGGCGCGGCGCACCAGGAGCCGGTTGGGCGGGAAGAGCCCGAAGTCGGCCTGGCGGCGGGCGAGGTACTCCAGGGTGTCGCCGCGTCCCGGATCCTGTACGGACAGCTCGACTTCCAGTCCGGCGTCCCGGTACCAGCCGCGGTCGCGGGCGACGAAGAAGCCCGCCGAGTTGGGCCAGGGGTGGAAGTAGTCGAGCATGACGCGGATGTGGGACACGGGGGCTCCGGAAGGGGTGGGACGCGGACCGGGGAGGGAAGAGGGCGGGAGGGGGTGCGATCAGGTGCGCCGGTGGCGGGCGCCGGGGTGGTCCTCGGGCAGCCGGGTGCGGCCGGGGCCGTGGGTGTGTTCGCGCAGGGTGGCGCCTTCGTACTCGGTCCACACCCGGCCGCGGCGCTGGAGCTCGGGGACGACGAGGTCGACGAAGTCCCGCAGGGTGACCGGTGGAACGGGGTCGGCGATGTTGAATCCGTCCAGGTCGGCCTCCTCGGCCCACCGCTCCAGTTCGTCGGCGACCGTCCGCGGGGAACCGACGAGGACCGGGCCGCCGCCGCCGACACCGACGAACTCGGCGATCTCGCGGGGCGTCCAGGTGCGGTCGGGGTCCATCCGGGTGAACACCTCCAGCAGGCCTCGGATGCCCTCGGTGTCGGCGTATTCGAGGGGCGTGTCGGGATCCAGCTCCGACAGGTCGATGCCGAGCAGGGCGCTGTAGCGGGCGAGGCCGCCCTCCAGCGAGGAGTAGGAGCGGTATTCCTCGTACTTGGCGCGGGCTTCGGCGTCGGTGGGGGCGACGACGACCGTGGCGATGGCGAAGAAGCGCAGGGCCCGGGCATCGCGTCCGGCTTCGGTGGCGCAGGCGCGGACGGCGTCGACGAGGGTGCGGGCCAGGGCGGGGCTGTAGGCGGACAGGAAGACGCCCTCGGCGTGCCGTCCGGCGAAACGCCGTCCCGCGGGCGAGGTGCCGGCCTGGTAGAGGACCGGGGTGCGCTGGACGGACGGTTCGGACAGGGCGATGTCCGGGACGGTGAAGTAGGTGCCCCTGTGGTCGACCGGGTGCACCTTGGAAGGGTCGGCGAACACGCCGGAGGCCGTGTCGCGCACCACGGCGTCGTCCTCCCAGCTCCCTTCCCAGAGCTTGTAGACGACCTCCATGAACTCCTCGGCCACGGCGTAGCGTTCGTCGTGGGGGATCTGCCGTCGCAGGCCGAGGTTGCGGGCGGCGCTGTCCAGGGCGGAGGTGACGATGTTCCAGCCGATCCGCCCGTCGCTGAGGTGGTCGAGCGTGGTCATCTTCCGGGCGAACGCGTAGGGGCGTTCGTAGGTGGAGGAGACGGTGACCGCGAACCCGAGACGCGTGGTGGCGGCGGCGAGTGCGCTGACCAGGAGGAGCGGGTCGTCGGTGGGGGTGTTGATGCCGTCGCGCAACGCCGCCCGCGTCGAGCCCTGGTAGACGTCGAGGGGGCCGAGGGCGTCGGCGATGAACAGGGCGTCGAACCGGCCGCGCTCCAGGATGCGGGCGGTCTCGATCCAGTGCGCCAGGTCCCGGTAACGGTGCGCCTGGCTGTCGGGGTGCCGCCACAGGCCCATCGCGGTGTGCCCCACCGTCGACTGACGGAGGCCGTTGAGGCGTATGCGGCGGGGCGCGCCGCCGGGGGCGGATGACGGGGAGGGTGACACGGGACGCTCCGGATCGATGGACGAGGCAGCCGCAGGGGCGGCCGGGCGGGGCGAGCGAGGACGTGAGGCCGGGGTACGGCCGTGCTGTGGCCCGGAGCCGGTTTCCGTACGCCGGGTGTGGCGGGAAGCCCGGTGCGGCGCGCGGACGGCGGACGGACGTCCGGTCCCCGGGCGGCGGTTCACGGCCGGGCGTTGTGCGCGAGCGGCGAGGCCCGGAGACAGGGCACGTCGCCGGCGTGGCGGGCGCGGGTCAGCCGGCGGTACAGAAGGCGCTGGCGCAGCGTCCGAGATCGACGTGGCGGCGCACGGTGAGACGGCGGTCGAGGCCGGGGGAGGGGGAGCGAAGGAGCAGCGGGGCGCGCAGGGGGTTCGTGCGCATGAGCTGCTCCTTTCCTGTCGCCCGGTCGCCTGGAGGCGTGGCTACGGCCTGATGGATGACAGTCGTGGTTCCCGGCTGTCAGGGCATGCGCGTGTGTGGCACGGAGAGGCACACAAAAGCGCTATAAGTACGTTTGTCATTACATCGTCTGATGTGGTGGCGGTGAGCCTAACATCATTGCTTGTGCGGTCAACCGGCTGTCCGCATGGCGGCACCGAAGCCTCGCCGCCGCCTCGTGCGTCCGGCCGCGCGGCACCGGGCGGCCGCTGCCGCGAGGCCGCGCCGACCCTGTCCACCGGTCACGGCGGGGCCTCCTCGCCGCCTCCCACCAGCGCGTTGATCCGCTGCTCCAGGCTGCGGCGCAGGTGCGCCCGGGCGGCCTCGCGCGCACGATCGGGATCGTGGTCGTGCAGCGCCCGCAGGATCGCGTCGTGCTCCTGGTGCAGCGGTTCGGTCCCGCCGAAGGGGGACGGCGGTCCGTTGTCGTAGATCCGCAGTCGCGCCGTGAGCTTCACCAGCAACTCGGTGACGGTCGCGTTGTGTCCCGCCTGCCAGAGCAGTTCATGGAAGCGGAAGCTGGCCGCGCGGGCGGTCGCTCCGGCGTCGTCCGTGTCCGCGGCGAGGATCACTTCGTGCTGCCGGCGCAGCCGGGCGAGGTCCAGTTCGGTGGCCCGCAGGGCCGCGGAGGCGGCGGCCTCGGACTCCAGCGCGATGCGCGCCTCGTAGATCTCCACGACGTCCTCGGCCGTGCCCGAGCGGATCCTGAAGCCGCGCTGGGCGCGCTCGAGCAGACCGTCGTGCTCCAGCAGCGCCAGAGCCTCGCGCATCGGTGTCCGGGACACGCCGTAATCGCTGCTCAGGACGGTCTCCATGAGTGCCGCTCCCGGAGGGAAGCGCCCCTCCATGACGTCACGGCGCAGCCGCCAGTACAGCTCCGAGCCCGAGGGCAGCACCTCCGCGGGTGCGTCCTGTGCCCCGGGGACGGGAGCGGACGGAGTGTGTCTCGGCATGGCGGTCCTCGGTCGGCCGGAACGGAGCGCCCGCCCGAGAGCGGAGGCGGCACCGATCCGAAGCGTACGGATACGTGAGAACCTCACCGTACAGGAAACGTATCCATGCGTATACGCTTCGATTCCGGCTTTCCTCCTTCGTCGCGCACACGCGACCCGACCCGGCGGGCACCAGCCGCCGCACACCACTCCCTCGGTCCCCGACCGGGCTTACCGAAAGGCGGCTCCGCATGAACCTGGGCGCGCCCGGTGCACCTCACGAAGACGTACTGATCGACGCCGGCGAACTCGCTCGCCTGCTCGCGGCCGGCCCTTTCCCCGTGGACGGCGCGGGCCCCGTGCCGGTGCTGGTGCTGGACGCCACCGTCGTCCTCGCACCGCCCGCACACGACGGCGACCACCGTGCCGTCTCCGCGGCCGACAGCTGGGCCGGGGCCCACATCCCCGGCTCACGGCACGTGGACCTGCTGACCCGGTTCACCGACCTGACGGCCCCCCACCATTTCGCCCACCCGTCCCGTGACGCGGTCCGGCGCGAACTGGCTTCGCTGGGCGCCGACGAGAACACCGCCGTCGTCCTCTACGACCAGGGCTCGCTGCAGTGGGCAGCGCGCCTGTGGTGGGTACTGCGCGACGCCGGCGTAGCGGCCCGGGTCCTGGACGGGGGGCTGCCCGCCTGGACCGAGGCCGGCCTGCCGGTCGCCTCGACCTCGGCCTTGCCCTCGCCTTCGACCTCGACCTCGACGGAAACCGTACGGCCGCCGAAGGACGACCCGTTCCCCCGCGCCGCGGCGGGCGACGCCGCGCGGCCGTCGCTGTGGATCGACAAGGAAGGCGTCCGTGCCGTCAGTGAGGGGCGTGCGCCCGGGATCCTGGTGTGCGCACTGGGCACCGCGCAGTTCGAGGGCACCGCGCCCACCCGCTACAGCAGGCGCGGCCGCATCCCCCACAGCGTGAGCCTGCCCGCCAAGGACTTCCTGGGCCTCGACGGCCGCCTCGTCACCGGTCCCCGGCTCAGCGCCCACGCGGACCGGCTTCCCGGCCGGAACACGGGTCCGGTGGTCCTGTACTGCGGCGGAGGCATCTCCGCGTCCCTGTGCGCCCTCGCCCTCACTCTGGCAGGCACCGACGCACTCGTCATGTACGACGGTTCCCTGGAGGAGTGGACGGCTGATCCGGAGCTCCCCGTCCTCACCGGCACGACCTGAGCCGGGGCGCATCGTGCGGGTGACGCGTCCGGCCGTGCGGGGCGGCGGAAGCGGACGAGGCTTCCATCCCGCACGGCCGGCCAGGGGGTTCACGCAGGCGCCGAAGTGGGGTGCGGGGCGCTCGGCCGGGGGGCGTCGGGCGCCCTGTCCTCGGGACGGGCGGGCTCGGCCCCGTCGGCCTCGGTCCCGGTGTTCCGGGGCGATTCGGGGTGGCGCAGGGCCAGCAGGACGGCCGCCGGGGCCGCGAGGGCCAGCACGGCGCACAGCAGCCACGTCGTGCGCAGGCCCAGGCCCGCGGCGAGGGAGCTGAACAGGGCGATGGAGACGGGGCCGGTGCCGATGCTCGCCAGCGACAGGGTCGACATGGCGGCGCCCATGCGGGAGGCGGGCGCGGCCTGTTGGTAGACCGTGACGACGGCGGGCCCGTTGAAGCCCGACATCACGCCCACCCCCGCGGCGACCACGGCGAGGGAGCCCACGGACGGCATCAGCGCCATCAGCGCGATGCCGGCGGCGATGCCGGCCCCCGACACCACGAGGCGGATCAGCACCGGGATGCGGTGGGCGAGCACGGCGCCGACGGCGCTGGCACACAGCGCTCCGCCGCTGAAGGACGCGATGATCACCCCGACGGCGGCGACGCCCCAGCCCCGGTCGTCCACCAGCAGCGGCAGCGCGACGTCGATCGGCCAGCCGAAGGCCATGTCCAGGCACAGGGAGGCGACGAACATCCAGCGCAGCCGGCCGTGGGTGGCCAGGAGCCGCAGCCCGTCCGCGGACGTCTTCAGCAGGCCCCGGTCGGCGACCGCGTTCTTCGGCCGGGCCAGGTCCCTGGTGGCGTGGAGCAGGCAGACCAGCCACACGACGGTGGTCAGCGCCGTCACCAGCAGCGCCTGCCACAGCTCGCCCGTCGCGATCAGCCACGCGCCGACCGGCGAGCCCACGATCGGCGCCACGCGCAGCACCATCGCGTACAGGGAGTTGGCGCGGGCCAGATGGGCGCGCTGGGCGAGCTTGGGCACGATCGAGCCGACGGCGGGACTGGCCAGCCCGAACAGCACGCCGTCCAGGACGGCGATCACCACCAGGGGCCACAGGGACTCGGCGCCGGCGACGACGGCGGCGCCGGCGACGAGGACCACGACGCGGGCGGAGGTGGTGCGCAGCAGGACGAACCGCGGACCGAAGAGGTCCGCGACCGCGCCGCCGAACACGAGCATCAGGGCCCGCGGCACGGTCGCGGCGAGCATCAGGGTCGTCACGGCCGAGGAGCCGCCCAGCCCGATGGCCGTCCAGTTCATGGCGATCAGCAGGATGTAGCTGCCGCTGAGCGACATGCCCTGGCCGCCCACCAGGGCGATGACCTTGCCCCACTGGACGGGGCGGTGCTCGGCGGCGGGGTCGGTGGTGTCGTCCGAAGGGGCGAGTTCGTTCTCGGTGTCCATGGGCCGGCCTGTTCCGTAGGGGCTGAGGGAGGAGGGGGGGGGACGTCATCCGGGGGCGTCGGGTGCCGGGCGTCAGGCGTCAGGCGTCAGGCGTCAGGTGTCGGGTGCGTGTGCGTGTGCGTGGGCGGGTGCGGGGACGGGGCGTCGCGTACCGCTCGCGCGACGGCCCGCCGCACGGCGTGCTCCTGCGCGGCGCGGTCCCGTGCGGCGACGCCCGGCCCCTGCGGGAGGAGGAGGTGACCTCCCGTGTGGGACCGGCCGAGCAGGGTGAGGGCCCGGCGCGCGGCGCGGATCGCGTCGTCGGCCCGGGGCGGGGTGGACGTCAGCACGGGCACGTCCGACGGGATGAAGCGCACGTCAGGGGTCCGGGAGGGCGGAGGCGGGACGGGCCGGCCCCCGGGCGGAGGGCGGCGGCTCATCGCGCCCACCCCCCGGGTGCCACGCCGGCCGGCGGGCGAGGGGGGCGCGCCCCGTCCGGCGTGCCGGGCCCCTCCCCCCGGGCGAGGATGCCGTGCGGGTCGGCCGGGGTGCCGGGCGGTCCGGCCCGCCACTCCCAGTCGAACAGGCGCAGCCCCGGCTCGGCGTCGCCGAGGGTGGCGAGGGCCGCCACGAATCCGGGCGGAGCCGGCAGGTCCCGGAGGAACCAGCGGTGCCCCGCGAACGCCCCGTCGCCCGGCACGGGCCCGGGCGCCAGCACGTCCAGGTGCAGCCCGTCCAGCAGCCGTCCGCCGCTGGCCTTGATGCAGGCCTCCTTGCGGGACAGCAACCGGTGGTAGGCGAGGCGCGCGGCCGCCCCTTCGGCCGCCCCGTCGGCGGCCGGATCCGAGGAGGCCGGATCCGAGGAGGCCGGGACGAGGAGGCGTCCCACGTCGGCCGCCTCCCGCGCGGGCAGGAACCGCCGGGCCAGCGCGAGCGCCCGGGTCTGCTCACCGACCCGCTCCAGGTCCACTCCCACCGGGGTCGCCGCGCACACGGCCAGGAGCGCCAGCCCGTCGGCGCGGCTCAGGCTCCACTGCCACTCACCCCAGGGGCCGGTGAAGTACGGCTTGCCGTGCGGCCCCACCGACCAGTGCACCGCCTCCCCGGACACCCCCAGGTAGCGGCCCAGGATGCTGCGCGCCGCCGCGTGGGCCAGGACGAAGCGGTCGGCGGCCAGGGCGTCGCGGAACCGGTCCGCGCGCTGCCGCTCCCGTGCGTCGAGCAGCCGCACCGCCTGCCGCACCGTCCGTCCGCCGCCGTCCAGCGGGATCCGCCACACATCGGCCTCCGGCCCGCGCGGCGGCGCCGCCTCAGGCCGCGCGCTCATCGGTCAACCGCCCGTGCAGATAGCCCTGGGCCAGGACCTGGCGCTGGATGTTCCCGGTGCCCTCCATGAACTCGAAGGCCCGCGCGTCGCGCACCCACTTGTCCAGCAGCGGGTGGTCCCAGCGGGCGCCGGGCCCGAACAGGCCCACCGCGGTCGTGGTGAGGTCCTCCGCGAGCCGGGTCGCCCGGAGCTTCGCGGCCGAGGCGAGGGTGCCGTCGGCGGGGTCCCGGTCCGCCGACCGTGCCGCGGACGCCACCAGGGCCCGTACGCCCGTCAGTCGCTGCGCGAACCGCGCCATCGCCCAGTCCTCGTCGGCGCGCAGCCGCCGCCGGTGCTCGCGCACGTAGTCGTACGCCGCCTGGGCCACGCCCAGGGCCAGGCACGACACCACCGGCCGGAACCGGTTGAAGGTCCGGGTGGCCGCCCACATGCCCTGGCGGGTCGCGCTGCGCCCGTGACCCAGGATGTCCCGCCGCGTCACCGGGACGTCGCACAGCCGCAGTTCGCTCAGTTCCAGGCCGCGCAGGCCCGAGGTGGGCAGGGCACTCGCCGAGAAGCCCCGGCGGTCGGTGTCCAGCAGTACGGCGGTGACGCCCAGCGGTCCGGCGTTGCGGCGGGCGAAGACCACGCCCAGGCCGGCGCGGGCCCCGTTGCCCACGAAGCGTTTGGTGCCGTCGAGGCGGAAGGCGCCGTCGTCGCCGGCGCGCAGGACGGTCGTCATGCTCGACGGGTCGGAACCGTGGGAGGGTTCGGTCATGCCGAAGAAGGTCCAGGTCGGGTGGTCCGCCAGCCGCCGGTAGTAGCGGTCGCGCTGCTCGGGGTCCGCGAGTTCGGCCACCACGTGACCCGACATCGACGGGCCGGGCAGCGCCAGCACCGCTGCCGCGTCCCCGCGTGCCAGTTCCTCGAAGACCACGACCTGTTCCGCACAGCGGTCCAGGTACGCCGGACGGCCGTCGACGCGCAGCGGGTCGTCGGCGTGGTCGGCCGGCAGTCCCGCCAACTGCCGCCAGGGCAGCGGACCGCCGAGGATCAGCTCGGCGGCGCGCGACGGGGCGCGGTCGAGCTCCAGCGACGTGGAGCGGGCCGTCTCGGCGAACTCGCGCGCCTGGTGGCGCAGTCGGCGGAGAAACGACTCGGAGTGCTCGGTCATGGGCGGTCTCCTTCCGGAACCGGGGGAGGCGGTGCGTAGGTGTCGGCGAGGAGTTCGGAGGCGCGGATCGTGTCCCCCGGGCCCCCGGTGGCGAAGCCGGTCGCACCGAGCAGGTGGAGGCAGACGCGCCCGGCCTCGTCCAGGGCCCGGTGCGCGCCGCTGAGCGCGGCGCCGTCCGTGTCCGGTTCGCGGATCAGGGCCCGTGCCTCGGCCAGGCCGCACGCGGCGTCCGCCACGAGGGCCCGCACCAGGGGCAGGTGGAGCATGACGGTGCCCTGGACCGAGCGCCCGCGCAGATGGCCGGTGGCCTCCCGCAGCGCGCGCTCGGCGAGGCCGAGCCGGAGGTGGACGAGCCCGTGCGCCCAGCCGGTGGCGCCCCGCGCGCCGGGGCCCGCGCCGGGGATGCGCAGGGCCACCAGCGTGTCGCCGTCGGGCAGGGGCAGCCGTGCCAGGTGTTCCTCGTGCGGGCCGGACCGGCGGGCGCGCGGCCCGTCCGGGGTGTCGTACGACGGGCTCGTCGCCTCCACGGCGGCGGGTACCAGGACGTGTCCGCCGTGTCCGGCCGGCAGCAGGCCGGGGAGCGTGGCCGCGTGCAGCAGGGTCAGGGCGCGCGCGACGCCGTGGTCCCGCGCGGCCTCGCGGACGGCGTCGTGCGTGGCGGGCAGGGCGCGGCCGTCGGCCTCGGGGCGCGTCCGCGGGGTCGTGAGGCTCATGCGACCGGCTCCAGGACCGAGGGGGCGGAGGGGGCGGCGGACGGGCCGGGCTCCCGGGCCGGTGCGGGCCAGGTGAGCGTGAGGCGGCACGCGTACGGCAGGACCGGGTCCCGCTCGGCGACCACCAGCCGGCCGTCGGCGGGCTGCGGCCGGCCGCCGGAGTGCTCCATGAGGTGCGCGAGCGCGAGCCACACCCCGGTGCACGGGCGGTGGACGGCCGCCTCCGGCGCGGGGGCGGGCCCCGACGCCCGCGGCCGCCCGACGGCGTGCAGCGCCTCCCGCCGGGGGACGGCGTCCGCCACGCGTCCCACGACGTCGACTTCCGGACGCTCCAGGCGCGGACCGGCGCCGTCGCCGAGCAGCAGGGCCACCGCGACGTCCTCCGGGGGCCGGCCCGGGCTGCCGGGCGGCAGGGTGCTCTGCTCCAGGACGAGGACCAGGGCCCGTCGGCGCAGACCGGCCCGCAACTGGTCGTGGGCGATGCGCAGGGCGGTGAAGGGACCCGCGACGCCCTGCTCGGAGATGCCGAGCACCAGCGGATCGCCCGGCAGCGCCGCCCCCAGCAGACAGGCCGGGAAGCTCTGGTGGCGGCAGTCCGGGCCGGCATCGACGGTGACGACCAGGTCGACGCCGGCGAGGTCGTCCGCGAGGCGCTCGACGACCACCCGGACCATGTCGTGGTAGCTCACCCCGGATCCCCCGGTGAGCCAGCCCAGGTCCTCGGTGGGGTCAGGGGCGCCCGCGGCGCGGTGCAGGGCCCGCACGTGGTCGACGTACGGCCGCTGGTCGCGGGGGCCCGGGAAGCGGTCGGCGGCGGAGAAGCGGAAGGGGACGACGCGTTCGAGGCGGGGCCCGGACGGCCGGCCCCGGTCCGGTACGGGAGCGCTGCGGGCGCGGCGGATGACGGGCACCGGGTCACCGGCTCTCGGCGATGAAGCCGGCCAGCGCGCCGACGCTCTCCAGGTGGTGCTGCTGGAGGCTCTCGGGGTCGACCTCCATCTCCAGGGCGTCCTCCAGCGCCATCAGCAGGCCCAGGACGGCGGTGGAGTCCAGGCTCAGGTCGTCGAAGAGGCGGGTGTCCGCGGTGACGTCGGTCAGGTCCTGCCCCACGACCTCGCAGAGGGCCGTGACGATGGCGGCGACGATCTGCGGGTCGGCGGCGGTGTCGGTGGAGGAGGCGGTGGAGGAGGTGGGGGCGACGGTGGTCATGACGTGTCCGTTTCCGTGAGTCGGTGAGTCGGTGAGTCGGTGAGTCGGTGAGCGGGTGGGATGCGTGGTGCGACGTGCGGGTGGCGCGGGTGGCGCGGCCGGCGTACGGGTGGGGGTCAGCCGGACGCGGTGAAGTCGTGCAGGATCTGGCGGGAGAGCATCTCCTCGGCGTCGTCCCGGGAGCGGATCAGCCGGGCCCGGCCCCGGTGGACCAGCACCTCCGCGGGGTAGCCGTGGCTGAGGAAGTGCACCGGGGAGGCCGTCGGCCCGTAGGCGCCGGAGCGCTCCACGCCGACCAGGTCGCCGGGCGCGAGGTCGGCCGGCAGCTCGACCGCCTTGCCGAGGGTGTCGTTGGGCGTGCACAGCGGACCGGTGACGTTCCACTTGCGCCGCTCGTCCGAGCCGGCCCGGTTCAGCAGCCGCATGGGGAAGTTGCGCTTGACGAAGGAGCCGATGCCCACGGCGGCCATGTGGTGGTTGGTGCCGCCGTCGGCCACGGCGAAGTGCTCGCCGCGGGACTCCTTCACGTAGCGGACCCGTACCGCGTAGGTGCCGCTGTGGCCGACCAGGTAACGGCCCAGCTCCATGACCAGGCGGGTCTCGGGGTGCCGTGCGGCGAACGCCTCGAAGTGCGGGTTGAGCAGGTCGACGACCGTCCGCGGGTCGAGGTCGCGTTCGCCGGGGAAGTAGGCGACGCCCAGCCCGCCGCCGACGTCGACGACGTCCAGGGGCACGCCGAGCCGGTCGGAGAGCCGTTCGGCGAGGGCGAGGATGCGGCCGGTGTTCTCGGCGACCACCTCCTCGGTGAGGATGCGGGTGCCCATGTACGCCTGGAAGCCGCACAGCCGGACCGCCGGGTGCCGTTCGGCCAGGCCGGGTTCGGCGAGGAGGGCCTCCTCGTCGATGCCGAACTGGCGCGGTTTGCCGCCCATGGTGAGCCCGCTGCCCTTCACCGCGAAGCTGGGATTGACGCGCAGGACGACCCGGGCGGTGACGCCGAGCCCGGCGGCGACCTCGTCGATCAGCGCCAGCTCGCCGAAGGACTCGCAGATCAGCAGGACGTCGTCCTTGACGCACGTGGTGATCTCGGTGCGGCTCTTGCCGGGGCCCAGGAACATGATCTGCCCGGCCGGCACCCCGGCCCGCTGGGCGGTGATCAGCTCGGTCAGGGAGGACACCTCGGCGCGTGCGCCCAGGGAGTGCAGCAGGGCGCAGACGCTGATGTTGGGGTTGGCCTTGAGGGAGTAGAACAGTTCGACCCGGGGGTGCAGCCGGTCGCGCAGCCCGCGTGTCCGGGCGGCGATCTCGTCGCCGTCGTACACGTACAGCGGGGTGCCGAAGTTCTCGGCGAGTTCGCCGAACGGGATGCCCTGGACGGTGTGTTCCTCGGTCACCTCGGTCACCTCAGTCATCGGGGTGGGTCTCCTTCCGGACGGCGTCCGTGACGGCGCGGTCGTAGGCGGTGAGTTCGGCGGCGGACCGGGCGAGCAGCAGGCCGTAGAGGCGGCCGCTCCAGCGACGGCCGTCCGGTTCGACGGTGGCGGCGGCGTTGACCGTGGCGAAGTTGTTGACGATCAGCCCGCGGCCCGTCGCCGGGTCGAGCAGGAGGTCGCCGAGGCGGTCGCGCAGGCGGGCGAAGGACACCGGGGAGGCCGGCGACAGTTCGTACTGGCGGGCCAGGGCCACCGTGCCCGGCCGCATGAACCGTTCCTGGAGCGAGGTCTGATAGGTCGACATGTTGTTGCGGGCGTTGATCTCCAGGACCGGCAGCAGGCCCCGGTCGCGGGTGACCATCGCGTCGACCCCGACCACCCCGTGGAATCCGTCGGCGGCCAGGCGCTCGCCGATCCGCGTCGCGGCCTCGGTGACGGCGGCGGTGTGTCCGGCGGGCAGCCGGGCCGGGAACCGGTGCCCCTTGTGGACGCCGTTCTCGGTGAGCGCCTCCTTGACGAAGTCGAAGCGCACACGGCCGTCCAGCCCCACCGTGAAGTGGTAGTTGAGGTCCGTGATCTTGTCGGCCCACTCCTCGATCACCAGGGAGACGCGGTCGTCGCTGCGGCGTGCGGCGCCCCGTGCCACCATGCGCACCAGCTGGTGCAGACGGCGGCTGTCGTCGATGACCGCGATGCCCTTGCCGGAGACCCCGAAGGCGTCCTTGACGCCGACCCGGCGGCCCTGCTCCAGGCAGAGCCGGGCGGCTTCCCCGGCGGCCGCCTCGAACTCGCCGATGGTCTCGCACTCCCAGCCGCGCGCCAGCGGCAGTCCCAGCTCGGCCGCGAGCCGGCGGCTGTAGATCTTGCTGTTGACGGACTTCACCAGCGGTGACGGCGGCAGCGCCGACGCCAGCCCGGTCAGCGCGCACAGTTCGTCCTCCAGCGCCGACTGGCCGTGCGGCAGCAGCCGGGCGCCCTGTCCGCCGAGCTCGCGCAGCGCGGTCAGCAGCCTCGGGGAGCGCAGCGCGTCGACCGTGACGGAGTGCGCCGGGTCCTGGACGTCGGTGACGAGGACGGCCGGCAGGGCGATGCCCAGGGACGCCAGGTGTTCCAGGTAGTCGGGGTCGGGCGGGGACTTGAGCACGACGTGGTCGCGCGGCCCCGCCAGCAGCAGGGCGAACTCGTCCATGCGGTTGACGATGGCGGCCGAGCCGCGGCCGGCGAGCATGGGCAGCCCCGACTCGCCCTTGGCCCACTCGTCCTCCACCTCGAAGTTGCCGAGCAGGACCAGCGGGGTGCCGGCGGAGCCGGTCAGGGCCCGTCGTGCGCCGTCGAGGAATCCGGCGGCGGGAGGCGTCGTCGACGCGTGCCGCGCGGGCGACACCAGGGGCGGGGACATGGCGCGTCCTTTCGGTGGGAGGAGCGGGGGTGACAACGGGAGGGGGCGGGGGTGACGACCGGAGGGGGCGGGGGTCGTCTCAGTGGCGCAGGACCGCCGCCGAGAAGGTGGCGCCGAGACCGACGGCGGCCATCAGGTACAGGTCGCCGGGGCGCAGCCGGCCCGCGGCGCGCGCGTGCACGTGGTTGACGAACGGGTCGGCGGTGAAGCAGTGCCCGGTGACGGGGACGTTGTCGAGGAAGACCCGCTCCAGGGGCAGCCCCAGCTCGCGGCAGGTCCAGGACCACGACAGCCGGTTGACGTTGTGCGGCAGCACCACGGCGAGGTCGTCGAGGGTGACGCCGGCCGCCTCGACCGCCTCCCGGACGGTTTCGGCGAGCAGCGTGTTGTGCTCCTTGAGGAAGGCGGGGTCCAGCGCGTCCGGCGGGAAGTCCTCGGCGTAGCGCCCCTCGGTGCGGCAGGCGTAGCCGAGCAGACGGTCCCGCTCGCCGTGCGGGGCGACCAGCGCGGCGGCGGTCGCCTCGCCCATCACCGTGCTCTCCGGGATGAGCTGCAGGGCCGTGCTGAAGGTCTTCTCCCCGCTCAGGACGAGGGCCAGGGCGTCGGGGTCCCCGTCGTCCTCCAGCAGCCGGCCGGCCAGGTCCAGGGCGAGCAGGCCGGTGGCGCAGCCGTGCTGGGTGAGGGTGAAGGCGACCGCCCGGGTCAGGCCGGCCGCCGCGCACACGTCCTCCACCGGGCAGTCGCCGGCGGGGGCGACCTGGGAGACCGTGCGGGCGTACAGCACGTACCGCACGCGGTGCTCGTTGCCGGGCAGGGTGGTCAGCGCGCCGACGGCGGCGCCGAGCGCGTCGCGCAGATCCAGGTCGGGGGCGCGCCGCACCTCGTTCAGCCCGTAGAACCGGCGGAACGTCCACATCTGCCGTTCGTCGGCGCCGGCGGCCGCGCCGACCGTGTCGATGGAGACGGCGGAGGCGGGAAGGTGGCAGCCGACTTCGGCGAGGGCGGTCATCGGGGTCCTCCGGCTCGGTGGGGGACGGTACGGGTGGGCGGGTGGGGGAAGGCACGGGCGGGCGGGTGGACGGCGAGCGCGGTCATGCGGCGCCTCCCGCGCGTCGGGCGGCGGCCGGGGCGGGGGCCGCGGGGGCCGGGGCGGGGGTGGCGGCCGGGGCGGCGGCCGTGTCCGGCCACCACACGTCGTCGGCGGTCAGCGCGGCCGGCGCGTACTTGCCGAGGGCGCTGATGAGCAGGCGGCACTCCAGGGCGATGCTCCGCGCCAGCCGGACCAGGCCGTGCTCGCGGTCCTCGTCGACGGCCAGCAGCGCGGCCCGGCCCAGTCCGGCGGCCCGTGCCCCGGAGGCGAGGGCCCGTACGGTCCGGCCCCCCTCGTGGAAGCGTCCGGTGACGAGCAGACATCCTTCGGGAGTGCCGATGCGGCGCAGGCACTCGGCGAGCGGGAGCCCCACCTGGTCCAGGAAGGCCCGGGGCGCCCAGCCGGTGCCGCCCTCGGCGCCGTCGACGGTGACGGCGTCCGCGCCGGCCTGCCACGCGGTGCGCGCGGCCAGGGCGACGTCCCGTCCGGGCGGCAGCTTGACCCACACGCGGGCCCGCGGGAAGTTGTTGCGCATGAAGCGGACCTGCTGCCGCACGATCTCCTCGGTGAAGGTGCCCGGGGTCGCGCAGCGCAGCCGGGCCGGGCCGTCCGCCGCGAAGACGTCCTGGACGGTGAACGCGTCCGACAGCCGGCCGGCCTCCGCGCCGTCCACCACGGTCATCCCGCCGAGGCCGGGCTTGGCCCCCTGGCCGATCTTCAGCTCGAAGCCGAGACGCCCGGACTCCACCAGCGGCAGCACCGCGGGGTCGCTGTAGAGGAGGTTCCACACCTCGGCGTCGGCGTCCTGCGTGCTCTGCTGCACGACCACCCCGCCGGACGCACCGTCCGACGCGTCGGCGTAGGCCCGTATGCGGGCCGTCAGCGCACCGGCGGCGTGCCCGTCGTCCGACGCGGCGCCGTAGCCGTGGACCGGGACCATGTTCTCGCCCAGCACCATGGGGATGCCCAGCCGTGCCGCCTGGGCGCTCGCCGCGACGGCCAGGTCCCCGCTGCCGGCCCGGGTGGAGCCGAAGGCCGACAGGAACAGCGGCAGCGCGGAGGCGAACCCGCCGATGTCGGTGCGCAGGTCGACGTCGTCGTGGACCGGCTCCCGGCCGAGTTCGATCAGTTTCTCCAGCCGCTGCGGCATGAACACCGGCGGCACCAGACGGGCGTGGTCCAGCGGGTCGGCGCCGGCCGGGCCGGCGGTGCGCTCGGGGGCGTGGGCGCCGAACAGGTCCCGCCCGTACGTCCCCGGGTGGGGGAAGACGGCGGCGGTCCCGGTGCGGGCGCGGGCGCGGACCTCCCCTTCGGGGAATCCGGCGGCGCGCAGGGCGTCGGTGTCGGGTCCGGCGGTCACGGGGCGATCACCCCCGGCAGCTTCGGGTAGGCGGTGACCTGCCACAGGGCGTCCAGGCCGGTGAGGAACCGCACCAGCCGCTGCAGGCCCATGCCGAAGCCGGCGCTGGCCGGGACGCCCTCGCGGGCGGCCCGCAGGTACCAGGCGTACTTGGCCGGGTTCTCGCCGCTCTCCCGCATCCGCGTGACGATCGTGGCGTAGTCGGACTCGCGCTCGCTGCCGCTGACCAGTTCGCCGAAGCCGCCGTGCGCGATGAGGTCGAAGTTGCGCAGCGAGCCCGGGCGCTCCGGGTCCTCCCGGTCGTAGAACCCGCGCGAGCCCTTGGGGTAGTCGGTGATGAAGAAGGGCCGCTCCGCCGCCCGTGACAGGGCTTCCTCGCCGGCCCAGTCGATCTCCGCGTCCGGGTTCTGGGCACGGCCGTCGTCGTGCAGCCGGGCCACCGCCTCCGCGTGGGACACGCGACCGAAGGGGGCGGAGGACAGGCCGGCGAAGAAGGCCGGATCGCGGCCCAGCGCGGCCAGCTCCCGCGGCACCCGCGCCACGACCTGCTCCACGACGTGCGTCAGCAGTCCGGCCGCGGTCCGCATGGCGTCCTCGCGCGAGCCTCCCGCGATCTCGACGTCGATCTGGTGGAACTCCACCAGGTGCCGTCCGGTGCCCGCGGTCTCCGGCGGCTCCACGCGGACGTTGGGCGCCACGTAGAACAGCCGGGGGAAGCCGCGCAAGGACGCCTGCTTGTAGAGGATCGCGCTGGTCATCAGCTTGTAGCGCTGTCCGTAGTAGTCCACGTCGAGCGCCTTGGCGCCGCGGCCGCCCGGGTCCGTGACCGGTCCCAGCAACGGCGGCAGCAGTTCGACGAAGTCCAGGCCGCGCAGGTAGGCGCGGGCCGCGGCCAGTGCCTCCTGCTGCACCAGCATCGCCGAGCGCAGACGCGGTGAGGTCAGGTGCACCTCCAGGTCCGGAGGGCGGACGGCCCCGGCCGGGGCCGAAGGGTCCATGACGGCCGTGTGGTTCATGTCGACTCCCGGTCGTATCGGAGGGCCACGCCGTTCAGGGCTGCCAGCAGCCGGTCCGAGGTCATGGCCTCGTGGCCGCCCGGCGGGCCGTCGGCGGTGATGGGCATCGCGCCCACGGACGACCAGCGCAGTCGGCCCGAGGCGTCGACGAAGCTGCGGGAGCGGCCCGCGTTGTCCGGGTGCAGGCAGTACGGGATGTCCAGCAGGCCGCGGGCGAAGGCCGTGCGCAGGCCGCGGCCGACGTCGGGGGAGAGCTCCAGCACCGCCTCCACGAACGTGCGCGCCTGGGCGTGGACCGCCGAGTCGGCGCCGGCCCCGCGCGGCGGGCCCCCGGCACCGGGCCGCCGCGCGGTGGCGAGCTCGGCGGCGGTGCCGGCCGACTCCAGCGCGCTGATGTTCTCCTCGACGGACGGGATGCGGTGCGCCTCGGCCGTGGTCTTGACCACCAGCCGCTCGGTACCGGAGCGGACCGCCAGCCGCGCGGAGTCCTCCAGCAGCCGGCGCGCACCGCCCCGGGTGCGGGGGAAGACACCCATGTACGTGTAGAGCACCAGGTGCCGGTCGGTTCCCGCGGGCAGGAAGTCGGCGGCCAGCCGCCGCAGCGCCCGCAGGGCGTCCTCGTCCTGCCCCGGATGCCCCTGCTGCGCGTAGCTGAGGGACACGCTGCGGATGCCGTGCTGGGTGAAGAACAGGGCCTCCAGCACGCTCACCGCCACCAGCAGCGCCGGCGGGCACAGCTGGCCCAGCAGGCAGCCGCCGAAGGTCTCCAGATGGGGCAGCCCCGGCGCCGGTACGCGCTGCGTCAGCAGGTCGCAGGCCCGCGCCCAGTTGTCCACCGCGTCGCGCAGCGAGGTGCGGCCGTAGGGCAGGCAGTACGACACCGGCCCGCCCTCGGTGGCGTCGAGGCCGGCCCGCGTCATCGCGCGCACGATCGCGTCCGGCCGGGGGGAGCCGTGCCGGACCTGGACGGGGAAGTCCGGTCCGCGCACGCCGTCGAGCAGTTCCCGGGTCCGCTCGACGGGCAGGTCCACGAGCGGGTAGCCGTTCAGCGGGACGCGCCGGTCCAGGGCCCGCCGTACGGCCGCGTGGTCGCCCAGACGGGTGTAGCTGTCGAGGGTGAGGGTGCCCACGGTGGTGGCGGCGGCGAAGCGCGTGCGCTCCAGGCCCTGCCGCATGCGGTCGGGGTCGCTGAAGCCCATGCGCGGCTGCACCACCAGGCGGCCGGCCGCGGCCGCCTCGGCGACGAACCGGCCGAAGGGCGAGGCCGGCGCGGTGGCCGGACCGGTTCCCGACGGGACGGACGGCGTGTCCGGCGCGGTTCCGGGCGGGACGGGCGCGGTGGCCGTCGCGGTTCCCGACGGGGCGCAGGCGCCGGCCGGAGTGCTCGGCAGCGTGCTCGTCACCGTGTCCCTCCCGTCACGCGCGCGACGGCGACGCGGTCCTGCGTCCGCCGCTGCGCGAGCCGGCGGATCCAGCCGCGGAACGCCTCCAGGTCCCCGTCGTCGAACACGGCGGCGCAGCCGGCGGTGCGCAGCGCGTCGGCCGCGTCGGCGTCACGGACCCCGGCCACCCCGAGCCGGCCGCCGACGACGACCGGAACCGTCGCGAGCGACGGCTCGCGGCGCAGGCGCCGCACGGCCCGCAGACCGTCCTGGTAGCCGTGACCGTTGACGCTGCCGATCACGACGGCGTCCGGCCCGTGCGCCAGGCACTCCCGGGCGAGCAGTTCCTCCGTGACGCAGGGACCGAGGTTCGTCACCCGGTGCCCCGCCTCCTCGAGCAGGAGCTGGAGGCAGACCAGGTTCCAGGTGTGCGCGTCGGAGACGCCGCCGCACACCAGAACATGGAGTCCGTGCTGGGAATGAACCATGGAATGCTCTCTCCGGAAGGACGTGGACGATTTCTCATGTCGCCCTTTGAATATAGGAGTCGGACGCGTTCCGGAACGGAAGTCGAAGCGGCAGAAGAGCGGCAGCGGAGAACGCCTGCGAGGAATGCCGGGAAGGGAAGGGAAAAGCGGCCGGCGGCACCCGTCGGGGTGCCGCCGGCCGCTGGCGGTGAAACGGTGTCAGTACTGGGCGAGAAGGCTCTTGGGGCGGATGTCCCGCCAGTTCTCCTCCACGTAGTCCAAGGCCTCCTGCCTGCTGCTCTCCCCGAACACGACGGTCCATCCGGCCGGCACGGGAGCGAAGGAGGGCCACAGGGAGTGCTGGTTCTCGTCGTTGACCACGACGAGGAACGTGCCGTCGTTGTCGTCGAACGGATTCGTCATGTTCCATTCCTCTTCTCGAAGGTGAATGCGGTGCGGGAGAGCTTCTCGTCGAGAACTCGGCCGATGTGTTCCAGCGGTTCCGGTTCGGCCATGCGTAGATGGACGGAATCCACGGGGTGGTTTTCTACGGCGCCTTCGGTGTAGGGCGTCCACTGCTCCGCGGTGAAAGGCGTCGTGCCGCGATGCCGGTCCGCCGTGAAGAACAGCAGGTCCCCCCGGAACCGGCGCAGCCGGTGATGACGCATCAGATGGGCGTGGTGCACGGAGGTGCCGACCAGGCGGGTCACCTCCGCGTGGCCGAAGCCGGCCAGCACCGGGTCGCGCTCCTGCAGCAGCCGGGCGGTCTCGGCGGGATCGAAGCGCAGCTCCTCGTCCGGCGCGTCCTCGTCGACCCCCACCAGGATCTGGAGGATCTCCCGGTCCGTGAGGGGCCGGCCCACGTCCTCGGCGGGCATCGGGTACACGTCCATCAGCGCCAGCACCTCGACCCGCTCCCCGGCGTCCTGGAGCCGCACGGCCATCGCGTGGGCGACGTAACCGCCGAACGACCAGCCCAGGAAGCTGTAGGGGCCCTCCGGCTGCACCCGCCGGACCTGCTCCAGGTAGTCCTCGGCCATCTCCTCGATGCTCCCGGCCCGGTAGTCCGGCCGGCCCAGCGCCCGCGTCTGGAGCGCGTACAGGGGACGCCCGCCGGTCAGATGGCGGGCCAGGCCCGCGTACGGCCAGCCCATGCCCGAGCCGGGGTGCACACAGAACAGGGGCCGCAGTCCGGTGCCGGCCCGCGCCTCGCGCAGCGGGAGCAGCACGCCCAGGCTGTCGTCGGCAGTGCCGTCGTCGAGCAGCCCGGCCACGGTGGGGGCCCGGAACAGGTCGCGGACGGCCAGCTCGACGCCCAGGACGGCTCGGGCCCGGCTCATCAACCGCACGCCGAGGAGCGAATGGCCGCCCAGGTCGAAGAAGTTGTCGTCGATGCCGACCCGGTCGACGCCCAGGACCTCCGCGAACAGCCCGCACAGCACTTCCTCGCGGGCGTTGCGCGGGGCCCGCCCGTCCGACGCCGCGATGCGGATCGGCGCGGGCAGCGCGGCCCGGTCGAGCTTGCCGTTGACGGTCAGCGGCAGCCGGTCCAGGACCAGCACGTCCGACGGCACCATGTGCGCGGGCAGCGCGCCGACCACCGCGCCCCGCAGCCCGGCCTCGTCGAGGTCGGCACCCTGCTGGGCCACGACATAGGCCACGAGCCGCTTGTCGCCGGGCCGGTCCTCGCGGACCAGGACCGCGACCTGTCCGACGGTCGGGTGCGCGGCGAACGCCGCCTCGATCTCCGCGGGCTCGATGCGGAACCCGCGCAGCTTCACCTGTCCGTCGGCCCGCCCCAGGAACCGCAGTTCGCCGTCCGCCGTCCAGGACACCAGATCTCCGGTGCGGTACATGCGCCCGCCGCCTCCGTCCGGGTCGAACGGGTCGGCGACGAACCGCTCCGAGGTCAGCCCGGCCCGCAGCAGATAACCGCGCGCCACGTGGGAACCGGCCAGGTACATCTCGCCCGTGGCGCCGGGCGGCACCGGGCGCAGCCGCTCGTCGAGCACGTACACGCGGGTGTTGTCCATCGCCCGGCCCAGGAACACCCCGGGCAGCACCCGTTCGCCGCCGGTCG
Source organism: Streptomyces sp. NPDC017936 (assembly GCF_044328485.1). Lineage (NCBI taxonomy): Bacteria > Bacillati > Actinomycetota > Actinomycetes > Kitasatosporales > Streptomycetaceae > Streptomyces > Streptomyces sp. NPDC017936. Next base: position 306,551 of record NZ_JBIRHK010000006.1, read on the forward strand.
CCCCGAAACGCTGGTGGTGGGAGGCGAACGTGACCTCCGTCGGCCCGTACGAGTGGACGACCACGGTGTCCGGGCAGTGCGTCAGGACCCGCTGCAGGGCGACCGGGGAGGCCACGTCGCCGCCGGCCCACACCTCGCGCAGCCGCGCCAGGGTGTCCAGCCCCTCGTCGGCCATGATGTGGAACAGGCCCATGGTGAAGTAGGCGGCGGTGACGTCGTACCGCTCGATCGCGCGGGCGAGTTCGGACACGTCGGCGCCGTCCCCCGGTGCGACCACCAGGCACGTCCCGTGCAGCAGCGGGACCCACAGCTCGTAGGTGGAGGCGTCGAAGCCGTAGGCCGAGTGGACGAGCATGCGCCGGTGGTTGTCCACGTCCCAGCACCGGTCGAAAGCCAGCTGGACCACGTTGCGGTGGGTCACGCCGACCCCCTTCGGCCGGCCGGTGGAACCCGAGGTGAACATGACGTACATCAGCGACTCGGGGGACACCGGCACCCGGGGGTCGGTGTCGGGCACCTCGGGCTCGGCGGGCCCGGGACGGTCGGCGACGAGCACCGAGGCGCCGGCCGCCTCCTCGTCGCGGACCGCGCGCCCGTCGGCGAGCCCCGAGTCCGTGAGCAGGAGCCGGGCCCCCGCCTCCTCCATGATCATCCGCATCCGGGCCGGCGGCAGCTTCGGGTCGATCGGCACGTAGGCCGCCCCCGCCTTGAGCACCGCGAGCGTCGCGACCACCAGCAGATCCGTACGGTCCATCAGCACGCCCACGGCCGGATCGGCCCCCCGGCCGCCCTCCCGGACACCGGCCGCCAGGAGCCGGTGCGCGAGCCTGTTCGCGCGCCGGTTCAGCTCCGCGTACGACAGCTCCACGCCCTCGTGCACGACAGCCGTCCGCTCCGGGGTGCGCCGCACCTGCTCCTCGAAGACCTCGTGCGCGCAGCCGGTGGGCAGCCCGTCCACCGCCGTGTCGTTGTACTCGTCCACGAGCATCCGGCGCTGCGCCGGGGTCAGCGGGTCCAGTTCGTCGATCCGCCGCTCCGGATCGGCCGCCACCTGCGTCGCGACGTGCTCGAACACCTCCGTGACCAGGCGGGCGGTGGCGGGGTCGAAGAGGTCGGTGGCGTACTCGAGCACGCCGTCGAGGCCGGCCGGGCGGCCCTCGGCGTCGCGCCGGTCGTGCAGCGACAGCGTCAGGTCGAACTTCGTGAAGTCCGTGGCGAACGGCACCGGCGTGCCGTCCAGGGGCCGGGGTCCGGCGGTGCCGGCGGGCGCGGGGTGGAGCTGGAGCAGGATCTGGGTGAGGGGGTGGTGGCCGGCGCCGCGGTGGGGGTTGAGGTGTTCGACGAGGAGGTCGAAGGGGAGGGTGTCGTGGGCGTAGGCCGCCAGGTCGGTGGCGCGCACGCGCTCCACCAGCTCGCCGAAGCGGGGCGCTCCGGAGACGTCCGTGCGCAGGACGAGCGTGTTGACGAAGAAGCCGACCAGCGGGTCGAGCCGGGGATCGGTGCGTCCGGCGGTGACCGTGCCGATGGGCAGGTCGGTGCCCGCGCCGAGGCGGGTCAGCGTCGCCGCGAGCAGGGCGTGCAGCGTCATGAACAGCGTGGCGTCGTGGCGGGCGCCGATGCGGGCCAGCGCCCGGTGGACGTCCGCGTCCAGCGTCAGCGGCAGCACCGCCCCCCGGCCGCTGGGCTGCGCCGGCCGAGGCCGGCCGACGGGCAGCTCCAGGACTTCCGGCGCCCCCTCCAGCACCTCTTTCCAGTGGGTGATTTCGTGGGTGAGGTGGCTGTCGGGGTCGGTGGGGTCGCCGAGGGTGTGGTGTTGCCAGAGGGTGTAGTCGGCGTACTGGACGGGGAGGGGGTGCCAGTCGGGTCGGTGTCCTTGGGTGCGGGCGGTGTAGGCGGTGTTGAGGTCGTCGAGGAGGCGGTCGAGGGACCAGCCGTCGGCGGCGATGTGGTGTAGGAGCAGGATCAGGGTCTGGTGGCCGTGTTCGTCGGTGTGGAGGCGGGTGCGCAGGGGGGGTTCGCGGGTGAGGTCGAAGGTGTGGTGGGTGGTCCGCTGGATGAGTGCGGGCAGTTCGGCGGTGGTGGTGTGCCGGTGGGCGTGGTCGGGTGTCGGCCGTTCGTGGACGGTCTGCACCGGCCGGCCGTCGGCGTCGCCGTAGGTGGTGCGCAGGATCTCGTGGCGCTCGGTGACGTCGTGGACGGCCGCGGCCAGCGCACCGGGATCGACGGGCCGGTCCAGCCGCAGCACCACGGGCATGTTGTAGCCCGGGTGGGGCCCCTGGAGCTGGTCGAGGAACCACAGGCGCCGCTGGGCGTGGGAGAGGGGGAGCGAGGTCCGTCCCGGATCGCGAGGGGTGAGCGGGACGGCGGGCCGGCCGGTGTGCTCGCCGAGGCGCCGGTCGAGGCTGTGCGGCGTGGGGGCGAGGAAGAGGTCCCGGACCGTGAGCGGCACCCCGAGCGCGGTGCTGACGCGGTGGGTGAGGCGGATGCCGAGGAGGGAATGGCCGCCGATCCGGAAGAAGTTGTCGTGCGGACCGACCCGGTCCCGGCCGAGGACGTCCGCGAACAGCCCGCACAGGATCTCCTCGCGCGGCGTGCGGGACTCCGTCGTCAGCGGTCCGGGGGCGGCCGTCTCCCGCGTCCGGGCGGCGGCCTCGACGAGCCGCTCCCGCCGCTCCCGCAGGCCGCGGTGCTCCTCCTCGGTCAGGGGGGCGCCGGCGGGCGCCGCCGGGTCCTCGGCCAGCGCGGTCAGCGTGCGGACCAGCACGTCCAGCAGCAGCCGGGCCGTCGACTCGTCGAACAGGTCGGCCGCGTACTGCAACCACACCTCGACGCCGTCCGGACCGCCCTCGGCGTCCCGGAACTCCACGCAGGACGCGCTGAGGTCGAACTTCGCCGTCTCCGTCCCGGCCGGGAGCACCTCGCCCGCCGTCTCGCCGATCCGCACCGTGTCCCCGGCGCCGGCGGCCGTCTGGAGGGTGAGCATGACCTGGAAGAAGGGGTGGTGGGCGAGGGAGCGTTCGGGGTTGAGGTGTTCGACGAGGAGGTCGAAGGGGAGGTCGTCGTGGGCGTAGGCGGCGAGGTCGGTGTCGCGGACGCGGGTGAGGAGTTCGTCGAAGCGGGGGCTGCCGGACAGGTCGGTGCGCAGGACGAGGGTGTTGACGAAGAAGCCCACCAGGTCGTCGAGGGCCTCGTCCCCGCGGCCGGCCACCGGTGTGCCGACGGCGACGTCCTGCCCCGCGCCCGCCGCGCCGAGCGTCACCGCGAGCGCCGTGTGCACGGCCATGAACAGGCTCGCCCCGTGCACCGCGCACACGTCCAGCAGCCGGGCGTGGACGCGCGCGTCCAGCCGGGCGCCCAGCGTGGCGCCGCGGAACGTCGGTTCCACGGGCCGCGGCCGGTCCGCGGGCAGCTCCGTGACCCCGGGCAGGCCCTCCAGCGCCGTACGCCAGAAGTCCAGTCGGCGCGCCAGGACGCCGCTGCCGTCGTGGGGGTCGCCGAGCATGTCGTGCTGCCAGAGGGTGTAGTCGGCGTACTGCACCGGCAGGGGCTCCCAGGCGGGCGCGTGGCCTGTCGCCCGGGCGGCGTAGGCCTCGCCCAGGTCGCGCAGCAGGGGGCGCAGGGACCAGCCGTCGGTGGCCACGTGGTGCAGCAGCAGCACGAGCACCGACCCCGCTGTGCCGGGAGTGGTGAACAACCGCACCCGCAGCGGCAGTTCACGCGAGATGTCGAACGGCTCCGCGGTGAACTCCTCGACCCGCGCGTCGCGGTCCGCCGTGCCGCCCTCGCAGACGACGGCCGCGAAGTCCACGGGCTCCCCGGCCGCCCGGACCTGCTGGCAGGGCTCGCCGTCCGGGCCGGCCGGCAGCACGGTGCGCAGGCTCTCGTGCCGCTCCACCACGTCCCGCAGCGCCGCCGCGAGCACCACCGGATCGGGCACGCCGTCCAGGCCCAGCACGACGGGCACGCTGTAGGTGGCCGACGGCCCCTCCAGCCGGTTCAGGAACCACAGCCGCCGCTGCGCGTACGACAGCGGCACGCGCTCCTCGTCGTCGGGTGCGGGGACGCCCTCGTCCAGGGGGGCGGGCGCGGGCGGCGTGGCGGCGGCGGGCGCCGGCCTCACCTGGCGCAGCAGCGCCCGGTCCGTCTTGCCGGTGCTGGTGCGCGGCAGCGCCGAGACACCGTGGAACACGCCGGGCAGGGCCTGCGGCGGCAGCCGGTCGGCGAGATGGGCGCGCAGCTCCCCGGCCAGTTCGTCCGGGAGCGGGCCGGGGACCGCGGCGACGGGGACGTGCCCCGCACGGGGCGACGGGACGACGAACGCCGCGAGAGCGCGGTCCCCGTCCGGCAGCAGCGACGCGACGACCGCGGCCTCCCGCACCACCGGGTGCTCGGACAGCACCGCCTCCACCGCCGCCGGATCGATGCGATGCCCGCTGATCTTGACCTCGTCGTCGCGGCGCCCGCGGTGCACCAGCCGCCCGTCGGCCGTGAGAGCGGCGAGGTCGCCCGTGCGGTAGGCGGGGGAGCCGTCCAGCAGGGTGAAGCGCTCCGAGGTGAGCGCGGCCCGGCCGAGGTAGCCGTCGGAGAGCGTCGGGCCCTGCAGCCACAGCTCGCCCTCGACGACGGCCGCCCGGACCCCCGGCAGCGGCAGCCCGATCGGGACCGGACCGCCCTCGTGGTGCGTCAGGTCGGCGAACGTGGCCACCACGGTGGCCTCGGTCGGCCCGTACGTGTTCAGCAGCCGCACCCGGTCGCCCACCGCGCGGCGCCAGCGGGCGACGTGTTCCGGCAGGGCGGCCTCGCCGCCGATGACCACGGTGCGCACACAGTCCGGCAGCACGGCCGTGCCGTCCGCCAGCACCTCGGTGAGCTGCCGCCAGTACGCCGTGGGCAGATCCAGGACGGTGACGCCGTGCGCGGCGCAGCCGGTGAACAGCGTCGCCGCGTCGAGCATCTCCTCGCCGCGCAGCACCAGGGTGCCCCCGGCGCCGAGCGTCACGAAGATCTCCTCGACGCTCGCGTCGAAGTGCAGCGGCGCGAACTGCAGGACGCGGTCGTCGGCACCGATGCCGTAGGCCGGCGCGGCGACCGCGGCGAAGTGGTCCAGGGCCGCCCGCCCGACGACGACGCCGTTCGGCGTACCGGTCGACCCGGAGGTGTACATCACGTAGGCGGTGTCCGGCGGGACCGGGCGGCCGGGCAGGACCGTCTCGCCCGGGCGGGCCGCGGGCGGCTGCTCCGGCCCGTCGGCGATCGAGGCGCAGACGTCGGCGAGGACGGCGGTGGTGCGGGCCGCGGGGGCGTTCACGTCGAGGGGCAGGTATCCGGCACCGGTGCGCAGCGTGGCGAGGATCGCGGTGATCGCGTCGATGCCGCGCGGGCGGCGCACGGCCACCAGGCGGCCGGGCCCCGCGCCCAGCGCGCGCAGCCGCTCCGCCTTGCGGGCGACCGCGTCGGCCAGTTCACGGTAGGTGAGCCGGACGCCGGGCCGGGAGGCGTCCACCACGGCGGTGCGGTGCGGCGAGGCCGCGGCGTGGGCGCCGATCAGGTCGAGAACGGGGCGGGGCCGGACAGCGGGGGCGCCGCCGTCCACGACGGCGGAGGGCCGCGGGGCAGCCCGGCCGGGCGCTCGGCCGGCCGTGGTCACCGTGGTGCCGGATGGGGGCATCGCGCTTCCTCCTGACGGGTCGACGGGCGGGGCTGCCGCTGTGCACGAGGCTAGGTACGGCGCGCCGCACCGGACGGCAGACGGCCCGGCAGGTCGGAGGCAGCCCGAACCTGCCGGTCCCCCCGGATCGCCGGGCGGCCGAGGGCGCGCACACGCGTGCGGCGGGGGGGGGGGCCCGGCCCCCCCCCCCCCCCCCCCGGGGGGCGGGGGGGGCCCCCCCCCGCCGGGCCCGCGGGGGCGCGGGGCGCGCCCCGCGCGGGGGGGGGCCCGGGG